>CP099617.1:105000-705000 GCA_024072375.1 Sphingomonadaceae bacterium OTU29LAMAA1 | reverse complement strand
GGCGGCGAGCATCGCCATCTGGTTGATCCGCAGCGTCACCAGGGCGAGGTTTGCGGCTTCCGTCCCGGCAAGGCCAACGGTGGCGAGCAGGGGTAGGGCATAGGCGAACTCGATCATCGCGAGGCCCGTGCGCTCCCGCAGGAGCCGGCTCGCCATGGCGGCAACGCGGGTGGAAGCCAGCGATCTCACGAGCATCGGACCACCACCTGTTGCGCGCCATAGGGCTGGTTGCGGATCAGCGTCTTCGCAGTCGCGCTGGTTTCGCCGCTCCAGCCGACATATCGCCAGATCGGGAAGAGCCTCGGCACGTTGACCGACACTGTGTAGAAGACGATGTCGTCCGCCGTACCCAGATTGTCGCCACCGCCGCCTGTGGTATCGTAGCGGCCGTTACCGTTGCGATCTTCGTAGCAATCGGTCGCATTGTAGACTCCGACCGGTGCGGTATCCCCGGTGATCCGCTCACCTCCGCCGACCGTGGAAAAGTTAAAATAGCTTTGCGGTGTCACCGTAACGGCAGCAGGATCGGAGCGCGACGTGTTCGGAAGAACGCCGCGGACCTCGGTATTAATCAGTGCGACAATCTGATCGCGCGTACGGTTGCCGACTGTCGCCTTGCGCGCCGCCTTTTCCAGCGCGCCGGTCACGGTGGCCCGTACATAGCCCTGATAGCCGAGATCGAGCGACCCCATTACCAGTACCAAGAACGGCACCGCGACAAAGGCGAATTCGGGCAGCGCAGCGCCGCGCCGCGATCCCCGTAGTCGGCCGAACAGCGCGCACACGATCCGAACACCCATCATTGGGAGAGACGCAATCCGCCGATCGTCTGCGCGATCTGCTGGAACCGGGTGCGCAATTGCGCGGAATTGGACGATAACGACCAGTGTGCGGAGTCGCTGGCGCAATCCTGCAATTCTTGCGGCATGGTGCTGATGCCGAAGCCGACGACCCAGATGGTGAAGCCCTTGCCCTTCATCGCGTTGCAGATGATGCTGGTGCGCCTTTTGTGGATGTCGTTCAGGCCATCGTCGCTCGTCCCGGCCGGTGCGATGCGACCCTGCAGATTGTTGATGCCCCAAGGATCGTTGGCACCGCCGCGGGTATCGAGCGCACCGTCGGTCATGAACACGATGTGCCGCGAGATCTGAAACCCGCCGGGCCCGGTGCTGTCCGCATTCGTGGCCGAGAAGATGCCGCTCTGCGACAGGAATCGCGCGCCCCAGATCAGGCCGATGTCATGATAAGTGCCGCCTACGGCGCTGAGCGAATCGACGTAGGTGTTGAAGGTCGGCGACGATTTGGTGCCGGCGACGTAGTCGGCCTGATACGGTGTCAGCGCCGATGCTTCACGCGGACAGGCAGCAAAGCCGTTGTCGATCCATTCGGCGTTGCGGCCCAGCCAATAGCCGTAATTGTCGAATTGCACGCCGGGCAGATACGGCTTCCAGCGCGTCTGCGTATCGTTCGGGATCAGGTCGATATTCAGGTCGTTCGCGCCGGACGGCACGCTTAGCGCCGACGACGCGGTGATCGTGTTGTCTGTACTGGCTTCCTCGATACAGCCGCTCCAGGTGATGGTTTCGGGGGTGGTGTTGGAGTAGTAATAGCCGTTGTTGAGATTGGGTGTCGTATCAGGGGCATAGCCGGTCCAGTATGTGGGATTGGGCGCGCTGGCGTTGCGGATGCCGTTCTGGACGATCTGGGCGACGTCGATGGCGCGCGGGACGTAGCGCCAGGACACGAACTTTTCGCGCTCGGTCCAGGTGGTCGGGGTCGTCGTCGCCGACTGTATCGTCCGGGTATAGGTGCCGTCGCGATGACGGACCTGACAGATCCCCTTCGCGCTGGTGCCCGATCCGGATGTGCGCAGCCACTGCATGTCGTTGTCGGCGACCCTGTGCTGTTCGACCGTCTGGTAGGTGCGGTTGCGGACCGTGTCCGGATAGGCCGGCGGGTTCTCGTCCGTCCGCAGGGACGTGTTCGTCGACGTCACGATGTCGCTGTCCGCCGGCACCTTCGCGCTGCATTGCGCGCTCGTCAGGTCGAAGAGCAGTGAATCTGTGACATAGGCGCCGTACACCGTAGCGGTGACGGAGGCCGACGTCTGGTTCTGGGTCGATTCCGTGCCATAGTTCGGGACGCGTTCGGTCAACGTCTGGGCGATGCGCGACCGGTAGGTCCACTCCTCCGACCCGTTGCCGCCGACGATGTAACCCGGGTTCAACCCGTAGACGATCTTGCCGACGTTGACGTTGCTGGAATAGGGCACGAAGCCATAGCGGATGCGCCCCGGCCCGCTCGCCGTTCCCGGCCCGAGCGCGGCATAGAAGTCCTTCACCGCCTGTTTGAGGCCCGATATCTTGCTCTGGATGTCGCCGAACGGAGTCTGGTCCATCGACCCGGTGACGTCGAGCACGAACATGACGTCGGTGTTCGGGATGACCAACGTCGATTCGCACGACACGTTGAGCGTGACGGTGCTGTATCCGAACATCTTCATGATGGTCATCGGCACGGCGAGCGAGGCTGTGCCGACGACGGTGCCAACGGCGCCGCGCGCGTAGCTGGCCGTGGGCGTCCCGGCGGAATAGGTGTTGTTGGGGAAGTTGAACCGGAAATAGTTCAACGCGGTGGCGCGCTCCGACGCGGACAGCGTGTTGACGTCGGCCATCGTCCGGCGTCCCGCCAGAGCGCCTGCGTCGCAAGCCTGCTGCAACCGGGTCTGGGTCATGTAGAGCCGGCTGAGATCGATCGCGCCGCCCAGCATCGCCATCATCGGCACCAGCGCGGCGGCCGACATCGCCAGGATGTTGCCTCGCCGGTCGCGGCGCAGCCGACGCAGCACGACTGGTATGACCGATCCTGACATATTCGCGTCGTAACCCATTCTATCCCTTAACGATTCGCGCGCTTCGTCCGTGATCTCCCGTGCGCGCCGGCTTGCCCACGCAGTCTCAAGAAATGTGCCTAACGTGGCAGTAAGCTTTGCCGGCGGCACCGCCGGACCACCTTGCGCCGCGCCGTCGTTCTTGGCAGCGGGTCGGAATGAGCGATGCCCGACCCACCGATCGCCAGCTCGCGATCGACCATGCGCCCGTCGATGTCCGGGCGGCGTTCGCGGCGCTGCTCGCGCTCGACGAACGGTTCGGCCAGATCGTGCGCGCGACGCGTGAACCGATGGTCGGCCAGATGCGACTGACGTGGTGGTATGAGGCGCTCGTCCGTCTGGACACGGCGCCCGCACCAGCCGAACCATTGCTTCGCGAACTGCAGGACCACGTCCTGCAGCACGGGATCGCCGGTGCGGAGCTGGCGGAACTGGTCGAGGGATGGGAGGCGTTGCTGGACCCCGTCGACGCGGAGGTGATCGATCGTCATGCGAATCTGCGCGGAGGGCGGCTGTTCGCGATGGCGGGTCGCCTGATGCCGGGGGACGCGACGGCGCTGCACGAGGCCGGACGAGGCTGGGCGGCAGCCGATCTCGCCACGCATCTGAGCCTGCCGGATGGCGTCGTCCATGCCGACGCACGTGCTACCGAAGCACTGAACCAAGCATTCTCAAGGTCTTGGCCAAGATCATCACGGGCGATCGGCACCCTTGCCCTGTTGCAACATCTTCGATTACGCGGGCTGACCGCGGTTCGTGGTTACGTCGCATTGACGCGGTTCTGGCTGGTCGGTCGCTGAACACTTGCCCGTTGCGGATTGATCGCTAGCCTGCACTTCGATGGAGGGCAGGGCGATGTGGCGATATCTGGCAGGCGGTGGTGCCGTATTGGCGGCGGGCGGTGCAGCGGTGATGATGATGACCAGTGGCGGTACGCCGTCGACCGCCATCCTGCCGCCCCGTCCGGATCAGGCCGTCACGGCCGACACGCCGATAGCGGACGAGCGCGTGCCGGAGGCGTCGCCGGCCACGCGCGAGCAGAAGCGGTTCAACCGTTACGACAAGGATCGCGACGCATCCGTCACGCGCGACGAATATCTCGTCGCGCGACGCAAGGCCTATGCGAAGCTGGATGTAGACGGCGATGGTCGGCTGAGCTTCGACGAATGGGCGGTCAAGGCGACCACGAAGTTCGCCGCCGCGGACCGCGACCGGTCCGGGGCGATGAATGCCGCCGAATTCGCGACCACCGCGGTCAAGCGGAAGCCAGCGTCTCGTCCGAAATGTCCTCCGCTACCGGCGGAAGAGGGGTGATCCAGTCGGCGAATGCGGCACGGGCGCGATCGGTATACATGCGCTTGCGGTCCGCCTTTTTCGTGCGGCCCTCGATCGGCGGCATCAGCCCGAAGTTGACGTTCATCGGCTGATACGTCTCCGCCACCGCTGCGCCGGTAATGTGGTGCAGCAGCGCGCCGAGCGCCGTCATGACCGGCGGCGGCGTCAGGGTTTCACCCGACAGCTCCGCAGCGGCGAAGCGGCCGGCCATCAGCCCGATCGCGGCGCTTTCGATATAGCCTTCGCAGCCGGTAATCTGGCCGGCGAACCGGATGTTCGGCTTGTTCTTCAGCCGCAGCGTCGGATCGAGTAGCTCGGGCGAGCGAATGAAGGTGTTGCGATGCAGTCCGCCGAGCCGGGCGAATTCCGCATTCTGCAAACCCGGTATCGTCCGGAACAGCCGAACCTGCTCCGCATGCTTCAGCTTGGTCTGGAAGCCGACGATGTTCCACAGGGTTCCTTGCGCATTGTCCTGGCGCAACTGCACGACCGCATAGGGCCAGCGGCCGGTGCGCGGATCGTCGAGGCCGACGGGCTTCATCGGGCCGTAGCGCAACGTATCGACGCCGCGTTCCGCCATGACCTCGATCGGCATGCAGCCTTCGAAATAGGGCGTGTCCTTTTCCCATTCCTTGAACTCGGTCTTCTCGCCACCGACCAGTCCTGCATGGAAGGCGAGGTATTCGTCCTTGTTCATCGGGCAGTTGATGTAATCGTGGCCATCACCCTTGTTCCAGCGCGACTGGAACCACGCCGTGTCCATGTCGATGCTGTCACGATGCACGATCGGCGCGATCGCATCGAAGAAGGCGAGCGCATCGCTGCCGGTCGCGGCACCGATTGCGCCGGCCAGTCCCGATGCGGTCAGGGGGCCGGTCGCGACGATCGCGGGGCCGTCGGGCAGCGCGTCGATCCGCTCGCGCACGATCGTGATGTTCGGATGCGCTTCCAGCGCCGCGGTGACGCCCGCGGCGAAGCCGTCGCGATCGACCGCCAGCGCCGATCCCGCCGGCACCTTGTGCAGGTCGCCCTGCGTCATGATCAGCGATCCCAGTCGCCGCATTTCCTGATGCAACAGCCCGACCGCATTGCTTTCGGCATCGTCGGAGCGGAAGCTGTTCGAGCACACCAGTTCGGCCAGGCTGTCGGTATGATGCGCCGGTGTGCCTTCGCCGCTACCGCGCATTTCGGACAGGCGGACATGGAAACCGGCCTCGGCCAGCTGCCATGCGGCCTCCGACCCGGCGAGGCCGCCGCCGATGATGTGGATATTGTGCGTGGTCATAACGGATCGCCGTGTCGAGAAAAGGGAGAGGGGACTGCCGCCGCTATAACCGGGTAGCGGTATCGAACATACCCGCAGCGTTCATACCGGCAGCGTCGGCCTAGCAGCGTCGGCCCGGCGCCCGAGCAAAATTCGACCCACCCAAATCAACCATCGCGAAATTAGTACCGTATTGTTTACCATTCCCACTTTAAGCCTCTTCGGAACAAGGGGTTATGAGAATGGTCAGGGGATTGGGCGGAGGTGTGGCCCGTATGCGTCGCGTCTGGCGCGATCGGCGGGGATCGGCGATCTCGATGATGGTGGCGGGGTTGATCCCCGGCATCGCCGCGCTGGGATCGGCGATCGATGCCGGCCGGGTCTATGTCGTCAAGTCGCAGTTGCAGGCAGGGGTCGATGCCGCGGCGCTGGCCGGCGCGCGCGCGTACGAACTGGACAACCCGACACCGGCGGGGCGGAATGCGCAGGCGCTCGCCTATTTCCGGGGCAATTTCCCCAACGGCTATATGGGCACGGCGAACCTGACCGTCACGCCGACGTTCGCGACGATCGCCGGGCGCAACAACACGACCGTCCGCGCGACCGCGACGGTGCCGATGTCGTTCATGCGCGCGTTCGGCTTTCAGCAGCAGACCGTCGCCGCGGTCGCGCGCGCCGAGATCCAGCCGCACCCGCTGGAGGTGATGATGGTGCTCGATAACACCGGATCGCTGAAGGCGAACCTGCCGAAGGATGTGAACAACGTCGTCAAGACGCGGATCACCGCGTTGAAGGACGCATCGAAAAGCTTCCTCGACGTGCTGTATCAGGGCGGCAACACCCGTGCCGATCTGGCGATGGGCTTCGTGATGTACGACATCACCGTCAACGTCGGCAAACTGCTGCCCAACTGGCAATCGCCGACCGTGGTGCGCCAGCAGTTCGGCTTCAACGACGTGTACATGACGGCCTATGGCGGCAGCTGGCCGAACAATCACCTCGCGTGGAAAGGCTGCGTCTTCAACGACGACAGCGTGAAGGACCTCAACAGTACGTTGACCTTCAAGGAAGACGGTGCGTGGGACATCGATCGTAGCTTGCCGGGGGAGGGCGCGCATCCGCCCGTCAGCCCGTATTTCATTCCGCCGATGTACGTGCCGGAAATGGAAGCCGGATCGGTGACTGCCGCGGATCGGGCAGCGGATAACGGAAAATACTACAAGGTCGCGAACATCGAACCCAACAACAACCTGTACCGGCTGGATGAGAATTATGCCGACTACATGCTGAACCTCGATGTTTATGCGAACAACTTCGCCAACAATCCCTACCGTCGCTGGATGTACATGATGTACATCGGGTTGAACGATGGTGCCGCCAGTGCCGGCAACGACGTCATCACGCGTATGGATGGCAGCTATTACGATCCCGCGGCCTCTCCATGGGATTTCAACACCCGCACGGGCACGCCGTTCAAGGTGAATTATTCCCGCATTCCGCGGTTCAATTCCGACTGGAAGGTCGCGACTGAATATACCGTCAATCCGCTTGGCGGCAGCACCAGCGACGGCAACAAGAACAAGACCGAATGGCCGTCGCCGAACTGGCAATGCCCGGAAGAGGCGGTGCCGGTGGGCTATGGCCGCGACAAGAGTTTCTACACCGGGATCATCGATAACAAGAATGCCGCCATCTATCCGGCGAACGGCACGCTGCATCACGCCGGCCTGTTGTGGGGGTATCGCCTGCTGGTCCGGGACGATGTGTTCCGCCGGACCAATCCGACGCGGGAGGCGCCGAAGCGGGCGCTGGTCTTCATGACCGATGGTGAAACCGCGCTGGGCGCCACCCAGAACGGGTATAACGACCGGACCTGGACGTTCTACGGCAATTATGCGGACAAGCCGATTTCCGCATCGATGGGGAATCTGACCAGCCAGTCGGAACGCCGGTTCTCCAAGACCTGCGCGTCGCTGCAGGCCGAACGCAATCCGCCGACGGTCTATATCGTGGCGCTGACGACGACGGACGCGAATACGCTGAGCATGTTCGAACGCTGTGCACCGGGCCACGTCTATCGCACCTCCGACGCGGCGACGCTGACCGCGGCCTTCAACGATATCGCGGCGGAGCTCGTCGACCTCCATCTGGTACAGTGAGGATGAACCGCCTGATCCGCGACGCCCGCGGCGTCACCATCGTCGAATTCGCGATCATCCTGCCGGCGATGCTGACGCTGATCTGCGGCACGGTCGAGATGGGGCACATGATTCTCGCCCGACAGGTGCTGGAGGGTGCCGTGGTCGATGCCGCCCGCAAGGCGACGGCGAGCATGGAGACGGGCGAGGCGGATCGACGCGCCATCATGATCGCCAGCATCACCAGTTCGATGGCGTCGTTCCCCAGGGCGCCGGGGCAGGCGATCGACATCCAGACGCGGGTCTATGCCGACTTCAGCTCCGCCTATCCGGAAACCTACACCGACACGAACGGCAACAACCGCTTCGATGCGGGCGAACCCTATGTCGATCGCAACCGCAACGGACAGTGGGACAATGCGACCGCCAAGACGGGGACGCTGGGCGGTCCCGGCGACGTCGTCAGCTATACCGCGCGCTATCCCAAGCGGCTGCTGTTCGGTTTCGTCGGCCGCTTCGTCGGGCGTGCCAACGGTGTCCTGCCACTGTCCGCCACGACCGTCGTCCGCAACGAAGCCGTGGTGCGCAGTTGATCGCGGCGCTGTGGCATCGGCTGCGTCGCGATCGCCGCGGCGTGTCCATCCTGGAATTCGGGCTGATGCTGCCCCTGTTTCTGGGGTTTGCGCTGACGGGCATCGAATTCGCCAATTACGTCATGGCGAACAACCGCGTGCAGCGGCTGGCGGCGATGAGTGCCGATCTGGTCGCACAAAGCGGTACGGGGCAGATCGGTGTGGCCGAAGGGCAGATCTACGACCTGTTCAGCGCGCTGGATCTCACGGCACGCCCGTTCGATCTGCGCCGGTTCGGCCGGGTGGTGATCACCGGGGTGCAGGGGACGGACAACGACAACGACGGGACGGTCGAGAACCGCATTCTGTGGCAGCGGTTCGACGGCGATTTCGTCACGCCGCCGTTGCTCGGTTGCGCGATGACGACTGCGGTCGCGACGCTGCCGCAGAACAGGCAGCTGATCCGGGACGAAATCCTGTTCCACGTGCAGGTCAGCTACCGCTATCAGCCGATCTTCAGCTCCCTGCCGTTCCGCTGGCTGACGCTGCCGACCAGCTTCACCCGCGGCGCGATGTTCCGGGCGCGCAACAAGGACTTCACCACGCCCACTCCCGACAGCCGCTTTCCGGCCAAGCGGAACTGCAACACCGCAAGCGGCCTATGACCGGGGCGCGTCAGGCACTACATCGGTTTGCATGACGCGCATCTACACCATCGGTTACGAGGCGAGCACGATGGCGGACTTCATCGCGGCGCTCTCTGCGGCCGGTGTCCGGCGCGTCGTCGACGTGCGGGCGCTGCCATTGTCGCGCCGCCCGGGGTTCTCCAAGACGTCGCTTGCCGCCAGCCTTGCGGAAGCGGGAATCGACTACGCCCATCTGAAGGCGCTCGGTACGCCCAAGCGCGGCCGCGATGCCGCGAAGAAGGGCGATGTCGCCACGCTGCACGCGGTGTACGACGATCAGCTCGCGTTACCCGAAGCGCAGGCCGCCGCCGCGATCATGCTCGATCTGGCCGCCGAGCGCCCGAGCGCGCTGCTGTGCTATGAACGCGAACCGGCGCATTGCCACCGCACCCTGCTGCTCGACGCGGTGGGTGAGGGCGTGGAGATCGTGCATCTCTACACCTGAGGGGGGGATTGCACCGCGTCGCTCAGCCGGCGCACCCGGCGGATGCGCGGCTCGCGGTCGATCTCCGCTTCCGCCCGGATCGACCGGCGCAATTCGTCGCGCTTCTCGTGGATCGACGCGATCACCGGCCCCATCGCCACCCCGAGGTCGACCAGCACAGCTTCGGACAGTTGCAGGGAGCTTTCCAGCGTCTCAGGAACGGCATCCGTGACGCCGGCGCGATACAGCTCGGCCGCGTGACGCGGATCGCGTGCGCGGGCGATGATCGGCAACTCGGGCGCCAGCGCGCGCATCCGGCGGGCCAGCCGCACCGTCAGAACCGGATCGTCCATCGTCAGGATCAGCGCGCGGGCACGCGCGAGGTCGAGCCGATCGACCAGCTCCGCCCGGGCGATGTCGCCGAACAGCACCGGATAACCGTCGCGCCGCGCGATCGCCACGGTGTCGATATCTGCCTCCACCGCGATATAGCGCTGGCCGTGCACCGCGAGCAGGTCCGCGACCATCTGGCCGACGCGTCCGAAGCCGATCACCACCGCGCCGGGTCCTTCGCCGGTATCGTCGATCGGCAGGTCGTCGCCCACCGCCCCGCGTTCGATCCCGCGTGACAAGAGATTGCCCGCCTTTGCCAGCAGCGGCGTGATCGTCAGCCCGATCGCGGTCACCGTCTGCCAGAAAGCGGCGGTGGATGGCAGGATCAGCTGCGCCTGCGCCGCGGTCGCCAGCACGATCAGCGTCGTTTCGGACGGGCTGCCCATCAGCAGCCCCGTCTCCGCCGCGGTGCCGCGCGCCGTCTGCGCGACGCGCAACAGCAGGAAGGTGACGACGGCCTTCACGCCCACCACCGCGACGACCGCGATCAGCAGCGACGACCAGTTCGCCAGCACCTCCGCCAGATTGACGCTCATGCCGACGGTGATCAGGAACACGCCCAGCGCCAGCCCCTTGAACGGCGCGGTCATCACCTCGACCTCGGTATGATATTCGGTTTCCGCGATCAGCAGTCCGGCGAGCAGCGCGCCGACGATCGGCGACAAGCCCGCCGCGGTCGTCGCCACGCTGGCGACGATGACGACCAGCAGCGACGCGGCGAGGAACAGCTCCGGGCTCTTCGTCCGCGCCGCCTGTGCGAACAGGCGCGGCAGCACCAGCCGCCCGCCGAGATACATGACGACCACGGTCGCCCCGCCGCGCAGCGCGACGCCGGCAATCCCGACCCAGCCTTCGTCGCTGGCGGTCGGCGCCATCGCTCCGAGCGCGAAGATGATCGGCACCAGCGCCAGATCCTCGAACAGCAGCATCGCGAACGCGCCCCGCCCGACCGGGCTGGTCGTGCCCACCAGCGGCAGCACCAGTGCGGTCGAGGACAGCGCGAGCGCAAGGCCAAGCCCCGCCGATCCGGCCCATTCCTGTCCCAGCATATGGACCGCGATCGCGATGAGCGCCGCCGATCCGATCAGCTCGGCAGGCCCTGTGCCGAATACCTGCGCGCGCATCGACCACAATCGCTTGAACGACAGTTCCAGCCCGATCGAGAACAGCAGCAGGATGATGCCGAATTCGGCGAACGGCTCGATCGAATGCGGGTTGGATATCGTCAGGTAATAAAGCCACGGCGCCCGATCGGTCAGCTGCCCCAGCCCGAACGGCCCGACCAGCATGCCCACCAGGATGAACCCGATGACCGGGCTGACCCGGAACCGCGCAAAGGCGGGGATCACCAGCCCCGCCGCGCCCAGAATTACCAGCGCATCGCTGAAGCCCGCATTTTCCAGTCCGATCGCCATGCACGGACCTTAGAGGGGTCGGGAACCAAAAGTCAGCCCTTGATCCGCACGGACCGGGAAACCGGAGCCTGGCCCATGCCACGCCGCGATCAGCCGGCATCCTCCATCATCCCGGACGTGTTCCGGGCGATGGAGCATGTCCGGTCGGGAGACGATGTAGCCGTGAGGTGGCCGGCCCGCCCGCCCGTCGCCCTCAGGCCGCCAGACGGTAATCCTTGAACTGTTCCCGCAGCGCCGTCTTCAGCAGCTTGCCCGTTGCCGTGTGCGGCAGCGCGTCGACGAACACCACCGCATCGGGCAGCCACCATTTCGCGACCACGCCCGACAGGTGAGCGACGATGGCGTGTTCGGTCACATCGCTGTCGGGCTTGCGCACCACGATCAGCAACGGCCGCTCGTCCCATTTGGGATGAGCGATGCCGATCGCTGCCGCCTCCGCTACGCCCGGGCACCCAATTGCGGCATTCTCCAGATCGACCGAGCTGATCCATTCGCCGCCCGACTTGATGACGTCCTTCGACCGGTCGGTGATCTGCATCGTACCGTCGGGATGGATGACCGCGACGTCGCCGGTGTCGAACCAGCCGTCCGCATCGATCGCATCCGCATCCGCCCCGAAATAGCGCTTCACCACCCACGGCCCGCGGATGTGCAGCCGCCCGGCGGACGTACCGTCACGCGGCAAATGGACGTTCTCGTCGTCGATCACCGTCAGTTCGACGCCGAACGGAATCTGCCCTTGCTTGGTCAGGAAATCGAGCTTGCGATCTTTTGGCCAGTCCGCCCAGCCGACCGGCGGTGCGCCCGCGGTCGCCACAGGCGACGTTTCGGTCATGCCCCACAGGTGTTTGACCTCGACCCCCATGTCCATCAGCCGCTCGATCATCGCGCGCGGCGCGGCCGATCCGCCGATCGTCGCCATCCTGAGATGCGGCAGCGTGTCGCCCGAAGCATCCAGATGGGCGAAGGTCGCCAGCCACACCGTCGGGACGCCGGACGATATCGTCACCTTCTCGCGGTTCATCAGCTCGCACAGGGTCCTCGCATCGTTGATCGCGGAGAACACCAGTTTCGCGCCCGCCAGCGGCGCCGCGAACGGCGTGCCCCAGGCCGCGGCATGGAACATCGGCACAACCGGCAGCAACACCGCGGCCGACGACAGCGACAGCACCGCAGGCGACACCACCAGCATCGCGTGCAGCAGGGTCGAACGATGTTCGTACAATACCCCCTTGGGATTGCCGGTGGTGCCGCTGGTGTAGCAGAGCATGCACGGCTCGCGCTCGCCGCCGGTGGCCCAGACATAATCGCCATCTTCGCCCTCGATCAGCGCGCGGAGCGTGCCGGGGCCGTCGCCGTCCATCACGACATAATGTTCGATCGTCGTCCACCGGTCGCGCAACCGATCGACGATCGGCTGGAACGCGCGATCGTAGAGCAGCACGCGATCGCCGGCGTGATTGGCGATATAGGCCAGCTGATCGTCGAACAGCCGCGGGTTGATCGTGTGGATCACGCCGCCCATGCCGATCGTGCCATACCACGCGGCCAGATGATGCCCGTGGTTCATCGCCATCGTCGCCACGCGATCGCCACGGGTCATTCCCAGCCGTTCCAGTGCCTGCGCCAGTCGCCGCGCATCATGCGCAATCCCGTGCCAGTCGCTGCGCGTCTCGCTACCATCGGCCCAGCGCGTCACGACCTCCCGGTCACCATATTCACGCGCGGCATGATCGATCAGCGTCGATACCCGAAGTTCGAAATCCTGCATTCCGCCGAGCATTCGTCATCCTCTCGATCATCCGGCGCTGCGTTCGCGCCTTTTGAACGAGCATAATACCCGTCCGGATCGGCGCAATCCCCAACAGGGCGCCGGGCGTCGACGCTCAGGATGTGACGGTCAGCGTACCGGCATGGAACGAGGTACTGCCGAAGTTCGCCGTCAGTACGCATTTGTCCCATGGTCCCTCGATTCGAATTCCGAGGGAATCGAACAACGTCTTGAATGCCTTCAGCATTCCAGCATCGTGCGTCTGGCGGTTGATGATGCGCATACAGCCGACGAGCGCGGTTCCGACCAGATCCGGCGCCAAGTCGTACAGCGCCTTAAGCCATGACGGGTCGGCTGAACCCACCATCCGGGAGCAGGTGCCCGCGATCGATTTGAACGATTCGGCCGACGTCTTGTTCTCATCCTCTGCGGTGGCGAGAAATCCGTTGAGGTCCTCGAGGAACAGCGTGGTCATTTGGAGGGCGACCAGCAGGTCGGGCAGTTCCTTGTTCCAGTAATTCGCGAAGAGCGATTCCAGCTGCTGAGGCATGTCTTGCTTGTTGAAGCCGCGCATCAGTCTCGATCTGAACGGATAGATCATCGTCGTTTGCTCCCCGGCACCCGGCAACGGGCGGGTGCCATACGACGAGGGTGTACCCGAGGCGCCCGGCGACCTAATCGGACCCGGTCCGAAACGACGGCGAGCGACGATGGTCTGCGCCGTCCGCTATTCTCAATCCTTCGACACCGTCGTCGATTGCGGCGAGACCCGTCCGTTCACCGCGATCGCGGTCGCATTCGGCCGCGCATTCATCCGTACCGCTGCCGCGCCGGGCAGGCCGGGGAAGCGCGGCCACATGCCCTGCGCCAGCGCCGACCGGCTGGCCGATGCCTTCCGTCCGCCCTGCGCCTCGTACATCCAGTAGTTGCGCAGCACCGTCGTGACGTAGCCGCGCGTCTCCCAATACGGAATGCTCTCGATATACAGCAAGGGATCGCCGCCATCGTGCACGATCGCGTTCCAGTCGCCGACGGGACGCGGGCCGGCGTTATAGGCCGCGATCACCTTGGGCAGCAGACCGCCGGTCACGCCCGCCATGTCGCGCAGCCGTTCGAGGTGGCGCTGGCCGATATCCATATTGGTCGCCGGTCTGGTCAACGCGCTCTTGTCGAGCGGCAGGCCCTTCTCACGCGAATAATCGGTCGCAGCGGCAGGCATGATCTGCATCAGACCATAGGCGCCGGCGGGGCTGACGACCTTGTTGCGGAACCCGCTCTCTTCCAGCGTGTGGGCGTAAACCAGCGCCTTGTCGACGCGCCAGCCGCTCGATGGCGTCCAGTTCGGCGTCGGATAGCGCGCCTCTGCGGTCGCGACGACGCCCTGCGGACAATTGTGGGCCAGCCAGACGGTGGTGGCGGGCAGGCTCAGCGCCTCGGCGACGCGCACCAGGCTGCCGAATTCGGACGGATCGCCGATCCGTGCCTGTTGCCGGATGACGCCGTCGGCCAGATCGGTTTCGCCGATCTCGGCCAGCGCCGCCGCGACGCGGAGGTTCGGCCGCTTGTCGAGCCGTGCCCAGTCCGCCGCGACCACCTGAGTCGACGGCTTGCCCTTGTCCTTGATCAACAGCGCCTGCCGCGACAACTGGCCGTAGAAGCTTTCGGAAAACTGCGCCGCCGATTGCAGCCGCGCCTGCACCTTGTCGGGCCGGCCGCACACCATGTCGGCGCGCGACGCCCAATAGAGCGCCGCCGCGCGCAGATCGACGTCGGTGGCGCGTGCCGCCACGCCCTCGAATCCCGTCTCGGCCGCGGCGCAGTCGTTCTGCCGCCACGCCGACAGCGATCCGGTCCAGCGGCCCTGTACCGCCCAGTCGCCCACGCCATTCGCCGCCTTCACCGCCATGCTGCGTGCGTTGGCGTCGTCGCCGGTCAGGAAGTACATCCAGGCGACCTTCGCCTGCCATTCGGTCTGCGCCTCGGGCGTCAGCCCCTGCGTGATCTCCAGCAACGCCTGCGCATCCGTCGCCATGTCCGCCTTGACGAACGGCTGCATCCTGGTCGCCAGATCGGCTGCGATTTCGTCGCTCTTCGTCGCCTTCGCGCGTACCCGCCGGGGCGCACCGTCTTGCCAGATCAACCGCTGCGCGAGGGGCAGGGGCGGGAGTTCGCTCGCCCCGCGCGCCTTCGCCAGTCGGGCGAGGTCCGCCGCCTGCGGCAGTTCGGGCGCTTCGTTGAGCACCGCCATCAGCGGCTCCAGCTCGATCCGCGGCGATCCCTTGGCGGTGTACAGCTCGGCCCGCGCAATCGCATGCAGCGGCCCGGGCTTCATCGCGTCGAGTCCGATCTGCGCATCCTGCCATTTACCGTCGCGGATCGCCTGAAACACTGCGCGATAGCCTTCGCGCTGGCCGGCATCGAGCTGGTCCGGAATGCGATCCGCGCCGCCGATCGCCGCGAGTTTGGCCTCGCCGGCTGGCTCGGGTCCGCTATCCGCCCAGGCGGGTGCCGCCGCCATCAGGCATGCGGCGGTTCCAATCGTCAGCGCCAGCTTGCGGGTCACGCGGATACTCCCCCCATCAGCAATTGCAGATCCTTCCACGCCTCGGCCTTCGCCGCGGGCTTCTCGATGAGAAAGCGCGGATGAAAGCTGGCGACCACCTCGGTCTCACCACGCTTATGGTTAAACCGGTGTAAAGACCCGCGCGTCCCGGGCATTTCCGCCCCCAGAATGGCACGGCTCGCCGCATTGCCGAGCAGCAGCAGCCGTTTCGGCGCGACCAGCCCGATATGGTGCTTCGAAATTTCCGCCAGCCGCGCCTCGACCTCGCGCGGCATCCGGCCCGCCACCGGTCGCTTTGCGCACACCGCGGCAAGGTGGATCGTCTCGCGCGACAGCCCGATCGCGGCGAGCATCCGGTCGAACAGCGCGCCGGTCGGGCCGGTCATCAGCATCCCCGCTGCGCCGTCGTCCTTGTCGGGGCAATCGACCAGCACCATCACCTGCGCCTCTGGCGGTCCGGCAGCGGTGATCGACACGCCGCGCCATTCGACCTCCGGCACCGCATCACCCATCCGCCACGCGATGAAATCCGCCAGCGTCTCGGGCAAGGCGGCAGGGATGTGCACCGGAGCGGCAGGGGCGACGAACGCCACCGGGGCCGCCATCGGTTCGGCCAGCCAGTCCCGTGGGGCGTCGTCGACGAGCACGTCGACGCCCGCCTCCTGCCACCAGTCGAGCGCGCTCGCCGCGCTGCTCATCCAGTCGAGATGTTGATCGGCCCCCACGCATTTCCTTCTCTGTAAGGTTGACGTTTCCGTCAACTTGTCCGATCGCGGTTCGGAGACGAGACGTTGTCGGCCTGCGCCTGACCGCTATCCCCCGGCGCCGACAACCGCAACCGTATCCGGGAGTGGATGAGATGACGACACGCGAATCCCAAAGAGAATCGATGCCTTATGACGTGGTGATCGTCGGCGCGGGCCCCGCGGGCCTGTCGGCGGCGATCCGTTTCAAACAGGTCGCGGCGGAGAAGGGCGCGGACCTCAGCGTCTGCGTGCTCGAAAAGGGGTCCGAGGTCGGCGCGCACATCCTGTCGGGCGCGGTGATCGACCCGCGCAGCCTCGACGAGCTGCTGCCCGACTGGCGCGACGACTGCCCGCTCGCCGAAGTGCCGGTGACCGAGAACCTGCACTGGGTCCTCTCGCCGAAGAAGAAGGTGACGCTCCCCCACCTCTGGACGCCGCCGTTCCTGCACAACAAGGGGACCTACACCGGCAGCCTCGGCAACCTCTGCCGCTGGCTCGCGGGCAAGGCGGAGGAGTTGGGCGTCGAGATCTTCCCCGGTTTCGCCGCCGCCGAGATCCTGTTCGACGAGCAGGGCCGCGTGAAGGGCGTCGCCACCGGCGACATGGGCGTCGCCCGCGACGGCACGCACAAGGGCGATTACACCCCCGGCCTCGAACTCCACGCCAAATATACCTTCTTCGCGGAGGGCGTGCGCGGTCACCTGTCGAAGGAGATCATCCGCACCTTCGACCTCGCGAAGGACGCGCAGCCGCAGGTCTACGGCCTCGGCGTCAAGGAATTGTGGGACATCGATCCCGAACTCCACAAGCCCGGCCGTGTTATCCACACGCAGGGCTGGCCCCTGGGCGACGACGCCAATGGCGGCGGCTGGCTGTACCATCAGGCGAACGGGCAGGTCAGCCTCGGCTTCGTGACATGGCTCAACTACAGCAACCCCTATCTCTCGCCCTTCTCGGAAATGCAGAAGTGGAAGACGCATCCGGAGATCGCCGCGATCCTGAAGGGGGCCAAGCGTGTGTCCTACGGCGCCCGCGCGATCAGCGACGGCGGCCTCCAGTCGATCCCCAAGCTCGTCTTCCCCGGCGGCGCGCTGATCGGCTGTTCGGCGGGCTTCCTCAACGTGCCCCGCATCAAGGGCACGCACACCGCGATGAAGAGCGGCATGATGGCCGCCGAAGCCGCCGCCGACGCGATCCTGTCGCAGCGCGAGCATGACGAGCTGACCGCCTATCCTGAAGCCTTCGAGAATTCGTGGGTGAAGAAGGAGCTGTCGATCGTCCGCAACGTCGTGCCGCTGGTCAAGAAGTTCGGCGATTTCGTCGGCTCCGGCCTGTCGGGCATCACGATGTGGCTCGAGCATTTCGGCATCAAGATGCCCTTCACCATGAAGCATCACCCCGACCATGAGTCGCTGTGGCGCAAGGACATGGTGAAGCCGCCGGTCTACCCGAAGGCGGACGGCGTGCTCACCTTCGACCGCCTGTCGTCGGTGTTCCTGTCGAACACCAACCACGAGGAGGACCAGCCGGTCCACCTGACGCTGCGCGACCCGAACGTGCCGGTCGAATACGACCTGCCGATGTACGACGAGCCGGCGCAACGCTATTGCCCGGCCGGTGTTTACGAGATCGTCGGACAGGAAACCGGCGACCCCAAGTTCGTCATCAACGCGCAGAATTGCGTCCACTGCAAGACCTGCGACATCAAGGACCCGACCCAGAACATCAACTGGGTCGTACCCGAGGGCGGTGGAGGCCCGAACTATCCCAATATGTAAGCGTCTGTTCCTCGCATCGGTCCTCAGCCTTGGCGCCATCGCGCCGGCCGGGGCCGATACGTCCCGTATCGCCGATTATGTAAAGGCGCGTGCCGCCGATGCCGACGGCAACAGCGCGCTTGCTGTGGCGGGCTATGCCAGCGCGCTGGACGACATGCCCGCCAGCCCCGTCGTGGCGGTACGGGCCTATCGCGAGGCTCTGGCGACCGGCGACATCGCGCTGGCCAGCCGTGCCGCAGCCGTGCTGCGTGCCAGCGCCGACGCACCCGCCGACCTGCCGTTGCTCCCCCTCGCACTTGCGGCGGCGCGAAACGATCCCGTCGGGGTCGAGGCCGCGACGAAGGCTCTGGCGTCGACACCACTCGGCGTCATGGCGCCATCGCTCCGCGCCTGGACGGCGTTCGTGCGTGGCGAGGATCCGGCGGCGCGGATCGGCATGGTCGCCACGGGCAAGGACGCCGTCACCCAGCGCCTCGCTGCCGAGACTGCGGCATTGCTCCAGATCGCCCGCGGCGATGTCGATAAGGGGCTCGCCACCGTACAGACCCTGCGCGAGACGGGATCGCCGATCGATCTGCGCCTGTCCGCCGCGCAATTGTTGTTCGGCAACGGTCACGCGGATGCGGCGCGTGGATTGCTGGCGGGGGGCGATCCGGTGTTTGCCGCGTTGCGCCGTGGCACGCCGGCAAAGGCGACACTGGGTTTCGGTGTGTCCCGCCTGCTCGGCCGGATTGCCAGCGACCTTGCGGAACAGGACGCCGCGACGCTGTCGATCGCGCTGTCGCGCACCGCGCTGATCGCCAACCCCGCCAACGACCGCGCCCGGCTGTTGCTCGCGTCGGCGCTGGCGAAGGACGATGCCCCCGATCGCGCGCTGGCGACGCTCGACGCCATGCCGCCGGACAGTCCCTTCGCGCCGACCGCGCTCGCCGCGCGCATCGCGATCCTGGCCGGCGCAGGCCGCGAAGCCGACGCGCTGGCGCTCGCGCGACAGGGCGCGGAGGGTTCCGGAGCGGGCACCGGCGACTGGCAGACCTACGCCGACCGGCTCACCGCAGCGGGCCGGCATGCCGAGGCGGTCCCGTGGTATCGCCGGATTCGAGATACCGATCCGGACGAATGGACCGCATGGTTGCAATACGGCGGTGCGCTCGAGCAGTCCGGCGATTGGCCCGCCGGGCGCAAGGCGTTGCAAAAGGCGGTCGAACTCGCCCCGAGCGAACCGCTGGCGCTCAATTATCTGGGCTATGCGCAGGCGCAGCGCGGGATCGACGTCGCGGCGTCGACGGCGATGCTGCAGCGGGCGCACGCATTGAAGCCGGACGACGGGTCGATCACCGATTCGCTGGGCTGGGCCTATTTCATCAACGGCGACATGGCGCGCGCGCTGCCGCTGCTGGAACGGGCCGCAGCGAGCGATCCGATCAATGCGGAGATCGGCGAACACCTCGGCGACCTGTACTGGACGATCGGCCGCCACTACGAGGCGCGCTACGCATGGCGCGCCGCCGCGCTCACCGCGCCCGCCGCGGATCAGGCGCGTCTCTCCACCAGAATCGTCCAGGGATTACCCGCCAAGTGATCGTCGAACGCGCGCCCGCCAAGATCAACCTCGCCCTCCACATCCGCCATCGCCGCCCCGACGGCTATCACGAACTGGAAACGCTGTTCGCCTTCGCCGCCGACGGTGACACGGTGACCGTGGTGCCTGCGACGGCGGACAGCTTCGCCATCACCGGCCCGTTCGCGGCGGCGCTGGCCGCGTCGGCGGAACGGGCAGGGGAGCCTGTTACGCCGAACCTCGTCGAGCGGGCTGCCTTCGCCTTCCGCGACACCTTCGGCATCGAACAGGCGCACGCGATCACCCTAGACAAGCACTTGCCAGTCGCCTCCGGTATCGGCGGCGGCTCGGCGGATGCCGCAGCCACGTTGCGCGCGCTCGCCCGGCTCCATGCCATCGCACCCGAAGACCCCCGCCTGTTCGTCATCGCCGAAGCGCTCGGCGCCGACGTGCCCGCCTGCCTGCTCGGCCGCACCACATTGGGCACCGGCAAGGGCGAGGCGCTTATCCCGGTGCACGGGCTTGCCGGAACCCCGCTGCTGCTGGTCAATCCGGGCGTCGCGGTCTCCACCGGCGCGGTCTTCGCCCGTTGGGACGGCCACGACCGCGGCGGCATCGCCACCGAAGGCGACCTCCTCGCCCGCGCCATCGCCGGCCGCAACGACCTGCAACCAGCCGCTCTGGAACTCGCCCCCGTGATCGCCGACGTGCTGTCGGCGCTGGCGGGATCCGAAGGCGTCCTCTTGTCCCGCATGTCCGGCAGCGGCGCGACATGCTTCGCGTTGTTCGAAAACGAACCTGCCCGAGACGCGGCCGCCAGGACGATGCCGCAGCATTGGGCGCTGGCCACAACCTTACTTTAAATTCCTCCCTCGCTTTAGCGGGGGCGGGGGACGCGCTTCCCGAAGAGACCACTGCAACGTAACGCAAGAAATCCGCAAACCCCGCAAAAATCAGCGAAGTTCCCCTCTTGTTCCACAGGAACAAACATCGTACATACGGAACAGATGCGTTGCCCCGTGCGCGCGCTTGCTCTAGCGAGGAACCTCCCGATGGCCGCCAATCTGAAAGTGATCGACACCGGCATGGCAACCGCAACCACCGACCGGCAGAAGGCGCTCGACGCCGCTCTTGCCCAGATCGACCGCGCCTTCGGCAAGGGCTCGGCAATGAAGCTCGGCGCCAAGCAGTCGATGGAGGTCGAGACGATCTCCACCGGATCGCTCGGTCTCGATATCGCACTCGGCGTCGGCGGCCTGCCGCGCGGCCGCGTGATCGAGGTCTATGGTCCTGAATCGTCAGGCAAGACCACGCTCGCGCTGCACGTCATCGCCGAAGCGCAAAAGGGTGGCGGCACCGCCGCTTTTGTCGACGCCGAACACGCGCTCGACCCGGTCTATGCCAAGAAGCTGGGCGTCAACATCGACGAACTGATCGTCTCGCAGCCGGATACGGGCGAGCAGGCGCTCGAGATCGTCGACACGCTCGTTCGCTCCAACGCGATCGACGTGCTCGTCGTCGACTCGGTCGCCGCACTCGTGCCGCGCGCCGAGATCGAGGGCGAGATGGGCGACAGCCACGTCGGCCTTCAGGCCCGCCTGATGTCGCAGTCGCTGCGCAAGCTGACCGGTTCGATCAGCCGCTCGCGCTGCATGGTGATCTTCATCAACCAGCTGCGCATGAAGATCGGCGTGATGTACGGCAATCCGGAGACGACGACGGGCGGCAACGCGCTGAAGTTCTACGCCTCCGTCCGCCTCGACATCCGCCGCACCGGCGCGATCAAGGACAAGGAAGAGGTGACCGGCAACGCCACCCGCGTGAAGGTCGTCAAGAACAAGGTCGCACCGCCGTTCAAGCAGGTCGAATTTGACATCATGTACGGCGAGGGCATCTCCAAGATCGGCGAGATCCTCGATCTCGGCGTGAAGGCCGGCCTCGTTGAGAAATCGGGCGCGTGGTTCAGCTACGACAGCGTCCGCATCGGTCAGGGTCGCGAGAATTCGAAGACCTATCTGCGCGAACATCCCGAAATGGCCGACCGCCTCGAAAAGGCGATCCGCCAGCGCACCGAAAAGGTCGCCGAAGAGATGATGACCGGCCCGGAAGCCGACGACGACATCTGATGCACCGTCATCCGATCAGGATGCACGAAGGGCTCGCCGGCAACGGCGGGCCCTTTTCGGTTGGTCGCATTCCAACCGCACCGTACCGTCAACTTCGACAACGTCCGCGTCCGATACTCCTGCAAGTGACGGAGCCCGGAGCCCCCGGCGCTTCCACGGAAACGATGGAATCCGGTTTCCCGGCGAAGGCCGGAGCCCGTCCTGCAACCCTGTCGATTCCGGTTCGAACCCATCCGCCGTGTCTCCGCGAAGGTGGGCATCCAGCACCGCGCTCCCGCCTCGGCAGGAGCGCAAGGCTGCGATGACACCGCCCCGCACTCCGAGGATCCCATCATGACCACCACCGCAGACTGGACCGGCCGCGTCGGCCAAACCTGGGCCGCGGAATGGCAGCGCACCGACCGCTCACTCGCCGATCTCGCCCGTCACCTCGACGCCGCCGTCCTCGCAGCGGCGCCGGACGCGCCGTTCCGCGCGATCGACATCGGCTGCGGCGCCGGCTCCACCAGCCTGTCGCTCGCGACCTCACGCCCCGATGCGCAGGTCGTCGGTGTCGACCTCTCCCCCGAACTCCTCGCCGTGGCGGTGACCCGAGGAGTGGCGCACCCGAACCTCACCTTCCGCCGGGGCGACGCATCCGTCGCAGCGCAGGAGCTTGCCCCCATCGACCTGTTCGTATCGCGTCACGGCGTCATGTTCTTCGCCGATCCCGCGGCCGTCTTCGCCGACCTCCATGACGTCGCCGCGTCGGACGCCCGGCTCGTCTTCTCCTGCTTCCGGGACCGTGCCGACAATCCATGGGCATCCGACCTCGTCGAACAGGTCACCGGTTCCCGTCCGCCGATCGCCTCCGGCTACACCCCGGGTCCGTTCGCTTTCGCCGATCCCGCACACACCGCCGCGATCCTCGAAACCGCCGGCTGGTCCGTGGATAGCTATGCCCGCGTCGACTTCACCTATGTCGCCGGCGCGGGCGAAGATCGGATCGACGACGCCGTCGCCTTCTTCCGCCGCATCGGCCCGCTCGCCTCGGCTTTAAAGACCGCCGCCGATCCTGCCGCCGCAACCGCGCGGCTCAAAGCCGCGCTCGAACGTTACAGCACCGGCAGCAGCGTCGCCTTCCCGGCATCGGCCTGGATATGGGGGGCGCGCGCCGCGAAGGGGAGAGAAGCATGATCATCGTCCACCATCTCGAAAACAGCCGCTCGCAGCGCGTGCTGTGGCTGCTCGAGGAACTCGGCCTGGACTATCAGATCAAGCGCTACGAACGGGATCGAAAGACGATGCTCGCGCCGCCCGAACTCAAGCGGATCCATCCACTCGGCAAGTCGCCGGTGATCGAGGATCTGGACGCGGACGGTGGCCGCGTCGTCGCCGAAACCGGCGCGATCGTCGAATATCTGGTCGAGAAGGCTGACGGCAAGCTCGGCACCCCCGCCCATCGCGACGCCGCGCTCCGCTACCGCTTTTGGCTGCATTATGCCGAGGGGTCGATGATGCCGCCGCTTCTGCTCAAGCTGGTGCTCGGCCGTATCCCGCTGATGGGCAAGCCGGCGATCAAGCGCATCCAGCCGATGATCGACGTCCACCTCGACTATGTCGAATCGGAGCTGGCGCAGCGCCCGTGGTTCGCCGGGTCCGAGATGACCGCGGCCGACGTCATGATGAGTTTTCCGATCGAGGCGGCCCGCAGCCGGGCCGGTCTCGATAATTCCCGCCCGGCGACGATCGCATGGCTCGACAAGGTCCATGCCCGCCCGGCCTATCAGGCCGCCCTCGCGAAGGGCGGCCCCTACGCGTATGCCTGATGCCTCGGCCTAGTGGCGGAAGCTGGTCGGTGCCGGCGGCTCCGGCACGTGCGCGGGGGCATGCGCCGGTTCGATCTCGGCGGGTTCGCGCGGATCGAACCCGCCCTCCCATTTCGCCACCACGGCGCTTGCGACC
This sequence comes from Sphingomonadaceae bacterium OTU29LAMAA1, assembly GCA_024072375.1. Taxonomy (NCBI): domain Bacteria; kingdom Pseudomonadati; phylum Pseudomonadota; class Alphaproteobacteria; order Sphingomonadales; family Sphingomonadaceae; species Sphingomonadaceae bacterium OTU29LAMAA1. Next base: position 681,394 of record CP099617.1, on the reverse strand, counting down.
GCATTGCCGATCACGTTCGTCGCAGTCCGGCCCATGTCGAGGAAGTGGTCGATCGCCAGGATCAGCAGCAGGCCAGCTTCCGGAATGTCGAACACCGGCAGCACGGCGGCAATCACGACCAGACTGGCCCGCGGCACCGCGGCGATGCCCTTGGACGAGATCATCAGGAACAGCAGCATCGCGATCTGCGTCCCCAGCGGCATGTCAATGCCATAGGCCTGGGCGATGAACACCGACGCGAACGTCATGTACATCATCGATCCGTCGAGGTTGAACGAATAGCCCAGCGGCAACACGAAGCTCGCGATCTTCGGCGGCACACCGAACCGGTCGAGCGCTTCCAGCATCCGCGGGTAGGCGGCCTCGGACGACGCCGTGGTGAAGGCGACGAGCAACGGCTCGCGGACATAGCGCACCAGCTGCACGATCCGCGGTCCGATGAACAGGAAGCCGATCCCCAGCAGGATCGCCCACAGGATTAGCAGGGCAATGTAGAAGCTGCCCATGAAGAACGCCAACTGCCCGATCACCCCCGCACCGCGTTCGGCCAGCGTCGCGGTGACCGCACAGAATACCGCGATCGGTGCGACCCGCATGACGTAGTCGGTGATCTGCAACATGATCGCGACCAGTCCATCGACCGCCCGCACGATCGGCGCGGCGCGCTCGCCGACCGCGGTGATCGCCACGCCGACGAAGATCGAGAAGACGACGATCTGCAGGATTTCGTTGGTTGCCATAGCCTCGATCATCGATGCGGGGACGATATGGCTGATGAACTTGGCAAGGCTGAACGCCTCGGTCGACACGCCTGCATCCGCCGTCACCGGTGGCAGCGCCAGCCCGATGCCGACGCCCGGCTGGATCGCGTTGACCAGGATCAGCCCCAACCCCAGCGACAACAGGCTGGCGCAGACGAACCAGCCGATCGCCTTCGCACCGACCCGTCCCAGCGCCGCCGTGTCGCCCATCTGCGCGATGCCGCTCACCAGGGTCGCGAACACCAGAGGCGCTATGATCATCTTGATCAGGCGGAGGAAGATCGTCGTACCGATCGAGAAATAGCCGGCGATCGCCTTCAACCTTTCCGTCGCGGCCGGCGTGCCGTCGTCCAGCCAGCCGTTGATCGCCAGTCCCGTGACGATACCGAGTATCAGGCCGATCACGATAAACACAGTCAGCCGCTTGGCCATGCATGCACTCCCGAAATTACGGGCAGGGAAGGGGATTGCGGCCGCCGGGTCAAGCGCCGTATCGATCCATGATGGTCGTCACGCCTTCCCGCCGCGCGCTCCTCGCCGGTCTAGCCACGCTGCCGCTGCTGTCCAGCGGTGTCCTCCGCGCTGCCGAGCCCGACCTTTCGGAGCTGAAGGACCTTACCACCGGCACGGTCCCGATCGGCCCGGCCGAACGCGCCCGCCGCCTGTCCCGGGCGCAGTCGCTGATGCGGGCGAACGGCCTTGGCGCGGTACTGATCGAGCCCGGATCGTCGATGATATACTTCACCGGCGTCCGCTGGGGGCGTAGCGAACGCCCGACCCTCGCGATCCTGCCCCGCGAGGGCCAGCCGCTGATCGTCACGCCGTTCTTCGAGGAGCCATCGGTTCGCCAGTCGCTCGCGGTTCCCGCCGAGGTCCGTGTCTGGCAAGAGGACGGCGACGCGCTCGCCGTCGTCGCCGCCTGGCTGAAAGAGCGCCGCCTCGACCGTCTGCCGATCGGGATAGAGGAAACGGCCCGCGTCTTCATCCCCGCCGCACTCGCCCGGTCCGCGCCGGATGCCAGACAGGTCAGCGCCAACCCGGTCGTCCGCGGCTGTCGCATGATCAAGACGCCCGCCGAACTCGCGCTGATGCAGACCGCGACCGACGTGACGCTGGCGGCGTACCGCTGGCTTGCCCCCCGCATCGAATCGGGCTTGACCGGCGCGGAGATCGGCGCACTGATGAACGCAGCGACCGCGAAGCTCGGCGGCGACCCCGAATTCGCGCTCGCCCTCATCGGCCCGGCGGCTGCCCTGCCGCACGGCAGCCGCGACGTGCACCGCATCGCGCCCGACGAAATCCTTCTGATGGACTGCGGCTGCACCGTGCGGGGCTATCAGTCCGACGTCTCCCGCACCTGGGTGCCGAAGGGCCGCGCCACCATAGTTCAACGCAAGGTCTGGGACGAAGTCGCCAAAGGCCAGCAGGTCGCTCGTGCCGCGGCGAAGGTCGGGGCTACCGCGGGCAGCGTCGACGACGCGGTCCGTACCTTCTACACCGGCCTCGGCTACGGCCCCGACTACCGGCTTCCCGGCCTGTCGCATCGCACCGGCCACGGTATCGGCATGGATGGCCACGAACCGGTCAACCTTGTGCGCGGCGAAACAACGCGGCTTGCGCCCGGCATGTGCTTCTCGAACGAACCCGGCCTCTACCTGCCCGGCCACTTCGGCGTCCGACTGGAAGATTGCTTCCACATGACTGCCGACGGCCCCGTCTGGTTCAGTACGCCACCTGCTTCGATCGATCAGCCACTATGACGAAGGGAACGATGATGACGCCCACCACCTGCGGTACGATCCTGCTGCTGCTCGCTGCCGCAGCGCCTCTCACGGCGGCGACCCCCGTCCGCATGCCGGCCCGCGTCGGCGCCTGCGCGATGACCACGATCCGGAGCGTGTCGTCGCGGCTGGAGGACGGCGCGGGCAAGGCGGTGCCGGACAGCGGATCGGCAGTGACCCTCGCCAACGGTGTCTATGGCGTGTCCTATGACCAAATCCCCGCGGTGGATCGGTCCCGCCGGGGCGATCGCGCGCTGACCTGCCTCGTTCAATTGCCCAAGAACTGCCCGCCCGGCGACAAGCGCGGCCGCTGGTATACCACCACCAACCTACGCACGATGGCATCATGGACTTTACCCGATGCGCAGCACATGTGCGGCGGTGCGTAACGACCGCTTGAGGGGAGGGGCGCTCTCGCCTAAGTCGCTATCCCTATGACCTCGACCAACGACATCCGCCGCGGCTTTCTCGACTATTTCGCCGCGCAGGGGCACACGATCGTGCCGTCCGCACCGCTCGTGCCGCAGAACGATCCGACGCTGATGTTCGTCAACGCAGGCATGGTGCCGTTCAAGAACGTCTTCACCGGGCTCGAATCCCGGCCATATGTCACCGCGACCAGCAGCCAGAAGTCGGTCCGCGCCGGCGGCAAGCACAACGACCTCGACAATGTCGGCTATACCGCGCGCCACCACACCTTTTTCGAAATGCTCGGCAATTTCTCGTTCGGCGACTATTTCAAGGAACAGGCGATCCATCATGCGTGGACGCTGCTGACCGACGTCTGGGGCATTCCCGCCGAAAAGCTGACCGCCACCGTCTACCACACCGATGACGAGGCGCATGCGCTCTGGACCAGATACCTCCCCGACGAACGCATCATCCGCATCGCCACCAAGGACAATTTCTGGGCGATGGGCGACAGCGGCCCGTGCGGGCCGTGTTCGGAAATCTTCTACGATCATGGCGACCATATCTTTGGCGGTCCTCCCGGCAGCCCGGATGAGGACGGCGACCGGTTCGTCGAGATCTGGAACCTCGTGTTCATGCAGTACGAGCAGGACGCGAACGAGATCGTCGGCGAGCTGCCCAAGAAGTCGATCGACACCGGCATGGGGCTGGAGCGGATCGCCGCGGTGTTGCAGGGCGTCACCGACAATTACGACACGGACACGTTCAAGGCGCTGATCGCCGCCTCGACCTCGCTCACCGGCACCGATGCGGAGGGGCCGCGCAAAGCCTCGCACCGCGTCATTGCCGATCATCTGCGTTCATCGGGCTTCCTCGTCGCGGACGGCGTGCTGCCCGCCAACGAAGGCCGCGGCTATGTGCTGCGCCGGATCATGCGCCGTGCGATGCGCCACGCGCACCTGCTCGGCGCGAAGGAGCCGTTGATGCACCGGCTGGTGCCCGCGCTGGTGGCAGAGATGGGCGCGGCCTATCCCGAGCTCGTCCGCGCGCAGCCGCTGATCGAGGCGACGCTGCGGCAGGAGGAGACGCAGTTCCGCAAGACGCTGCAAAACGGTCTCAAACTGCTCGACGAGGCGACCGCAGGCATGCAGCCCGGCGATACGCTCGCCGGCGAAACAGCCTTCAAGCTCTACGACACCTTTGGCTTCCCCTACGACCTTACCGAGGACGCGCTACGGGCGCAGGACTTCCACGTCGACCGTGCCGGCTTCGACGCCGCGATGGCCGAGCAGAAGCGCGCCGCCCGCGCCGCGTGGAAGGGATCGGGCGCCAAGGCGTCCGACGACCTGTGGTTCGACATCGCCGAGGAATCCGGTTCGACCGAATTCATCGGCTATTCCGCCGACGTCGGCGAGGGCGAGGTCGTTGCGCTGGTAAAGGACGGCGCGCGCGTCGACCATGCCGCGGCGGGCGATACCGTTGCGATCATCGTGAACCAGACGCCCTTCTATGGCGAAAGCGGCGGGCAGGTCGGCGACACCGGCACGATTTCCACCGATGCCGGCCTGCGTGCGCATGTCAGCGAGACGTCGAAGCAGCTCGGTCGTATCTTCGTCCATCACGCCACCGTCGAGGCCGGTACGGTCGCGGTCGGCGACCCGGTGAAGCTCCAGATCGACGTGGCACGCCGCGCGCAGATCCGCGCCAACCATTCGGCGACGCATCTGTTGCACGAAGCGCTGCGGCAGCGGCTCGGCACGCACGTCGCCCAGAAGGGCTCACTCGTCGCGCCCGAACGCCTGCGCTTCGATGTGTCACATCCCGTTGGGATGACAGCGGACGAGCTGGCCGATGCGGAGGCGGCGGTGAACGCGCAAATTCGCGGTAACGGAACCGTCACCACCCGCCTGATGACCCCCGACGAAGCGATTGCCGAAGGCGCGATGGCGCTGTTCGGGGAGAAATATGGTGACGAGGTGCGTGTCGTCGGCATGGGTACGGAGGACGGCGGCAAGACCTATTCGATCGAGCTTTGCGGCGGCACCCACGTCAACGCGCTCGGCGATATCGGCCTGTTCAAGGTGGTGGGCGAGGGCGCTGTGTCGTCCGGCGTCCGCCGTGTCGAGGCCCTGACCGGCGAAGCGGCTCGCGCCTATCTCACCGCACGCGACGAACGCTTGCGCGAAGCCGCGACCGCGTTGAAGACCACGCCCGACGAGGTCCCGGCACGTGTGGTCGCATTGCTCGACGAACGGCGCCGGCTGGAGCGCGAACTCGCCGAGGCCAAGAAAGCGCTCGCGATGGGTGGCGGTGCGGGTGGCGCGGCTGCCGGACCGGAAGAGATCGGCGGCGTAGCCTTTATCGGGCAGGTGCTCGACGGCTTCGAGGCCAAGGGTCTGCGTGGCGCGGTCGACGACGCCAGGCAGCGGCTGAATGGATCGGGTATTGCGGTGATGGTCGCCGTAAACGACGGCCGTGCCTCGATCGCAGTCGGTGTCAGCGACGATCTGGTCGCGCGCTTCAACGCGGTCGACCTGTTGCGCAAGGCGGTGGCGGTGCTCGGCGGACAGGGCGGCGGTGGCCGGCCCGACATGGCGCAGGGCGGCGGCCCGGACGGATCGAAAGCCGCAGATGCGGTCGACGCAGTCCGGCAGGCACTGGCAGCGTAATAGCCCTCCGGGACAATCTGATACCCTTCGTCGCCCTAAGAACGCGCGCGGGTGGACAGAGAAATCTCGGTAACCGGAGACGGCGATACGGGTCGTCATGGGCTCCGAAGCCCAAATGAAAACGGGGAGGGCGTAAACCCTCCCCGTTTCACTTTGGTTGACCGAACCGATTACTTCGGTGCGGCACCGCTCGTGGCGGCACCGGCACTTGCGCCGGCCGTTGCCGCGGCAAGCTGGTCGGCCGTGATACCGACGATCACCTTGCCGCTCGCATCCGCCGAGAAGCCGGCGATCGGCAGCTTCACATCGCCCTTGGCGGTGGTGACCGTAACGAACTGATCATCGGCCGTCTTGATCGTGCCCAGCGATGCGCCGTTCAACCCGCTGACCGCGGTGCCCGGCGTCAGCTTCGCCTTCACAGCCGCCTGCGCCTGCGCCTGCGAACTGGCGACCGCGGCATCGAGGTCGGCCTTGGTCATGGCCATTGCAAAGCCCTTGTCGGTCTTGCCGATCGAGGTCGGCGGCACGGGGACCTGCGCGGTACCGGTGTTGAGCACGATCGCCTGTGGCGTGATGCTCGCGACGGTGCCGAGCGCGACGCCGGCGCTGTCGTAGATCGTCGCGCCTACGGTCGGAGCGGTGGCGGTCGCATCGGCCGATGTCGCGGCCTGTGCCGGAGCGCTTGCGGGCAACGCTGCACGGCCGGGTGTGGCTTGCTGTGCCAGAGCCGCGGCGGGCACCATCATCAGGCTGCCGATCGTCAGGGCTAGGGTACGCATGAGGATTCTCCATCTTCTGTCGTTGTGACAGGGTAACGATGGTATGTCCGATGCGGTTCCGCCCGCCTTTGTCGGCGAGCGGAGAGCCTAACGGGATCAGCCGGTTACAGGCAAACGGACTGTCCCGTCCTCATCTCGTTCCAGCGGCGAGTAGGCGATGACCGTTTCCAGCAGCAGTGGACCGTAGAGGTGCGGGAACAGCTGCCCGCCCCGCGATTCCTCCCATTTCAGCGAATCGCCGAAACTGCCGAGATCGACCGCGGCGACGTGCAGATCGCTCTGCCCGGCGAAATGCTTGTCGACGGTTTCGGTCAGTTGCGCTGCGGTCGACATGTGGAGGTAGCCATCCGTCAGGTCGACTGGTGCCCCGGGGAACGTCCCGTCGCGTTCCAGCGCCGCCATCTGCTCCGCGGTCAGGACCTTGTACGCGGTGGTAGGGAGGTCGCTCACGCCTCGTCCTCCCCGCCATCCGCGTCGCCGTCATCCGTCTCGTCGACCGCCTCGTCCATCGTCTGCGGTCCGGTGCCGTCGTCGACGATCAGCGCATCCCCGCTCGGCGTGGCGGGAGCATCGCCCAATTCCCCGGCAACGATCGCCTCGGCCTCGTTCTCGGGCTCTTCCTCCTCGTCGATCCGCGCGGCGGAGACGACATGCTCGTCCTTCGCCACGCTGAACAGCGTAACGCCCTGCGTGTTGCGGCCGGTGACGCGAACGTCGCCGACCGACATGCGGATCAGCTTCGCCTGATCGGTGACCAGCATCAGCTGCTCGCCCGAATGCGCCGGGAAGCTCGCCACCACCGGGCCGTTGCGTCCCGCCGAGACGATGTTGGTGATGCCCTGACCACCGCGGTTGGTGCGGCGATATTCAAACGCCGACGTCCGCTTGCCATAGCCGTTCTGGGTGACGGTCAGGATGAACTCCTCCGCCGCGGCGAATTCGGCCATGCGGTCGGGATCGAGCGTCGATTCGCGCTCGCCTTCCTTCCAGCTCGCCGCCTTCAGGTATAGTTCGCGCTCTTCGGCGGTCGCCGCAAAGCCGCGCAGGATCGACAGGCTGATCACCTCGTCGTCGCCGATCAGGCTGACGCCGCGCACGCCGGTCGAGGTGCGGCTCTGGAATTCTCGCACGTCGGTGGCGGAGAAGCGGATCGCCTTGCCGTTGCGCGTCGCCAGCAACACGTCGTCGGTCTCGGTCAGCACCGCGACGCCGATCAGCTTGTCGTCGGACCCCTCGTCGAAGCGCATCGCCAGCTTGCCGTTGGTCGGGATGTTGGCGAACGCATCCATCGCGTTGCGCCGCACCGTGCCGTTGGCGGTCGCGAACATGACGTGCAGGTCGCCCCAGCGCGTCTCGTCCTCGGGCAGCGGCAGCACGGTGGAGATCGTCTCGCCTTCCGCCAACGGCAGCAGGTTGATCATCGGCCGCCCGCGCGTCGCCGGCCCGCCCTCGGGCAGGCGCCAGACCTTCTTGCGATAGACCTTGCCGTGATTGCTAAAGAACAGCACCGGCGTGTGTGTCGAGGTGACGAAAAGCGAGGTGATCGCATCCTCTTCCTTTGTCGCCATGCCGGCGCGACCCTTGCCGCCACGCTTCTGCGCGCGGAACGCATCGAGCGGCGTGCGCTTGATATAACCCTGCACGGTGACGGTGACGACCATCTCCTCGCGCTCGATCAGATCCTCGTCGTCGATGCCGTCGGCGGCCGCGGCGATTTCAGTCCGGCGCGGCGTCGCGAAGATCGAGCGGACATCGACCAGTTCCTCGCGCATCACCTCGTACAGGCGGACACGATTGCCGAGGATTTCGAGCAGCGCAGCAATTGAATCGGCGAGGCCCTTCAGCTCGTCACCGATCTCGTCGCGGCCCAACGCGGTCAGGCGATGCAGGCGCAGATCGAGGATCGCGCGGACCTGCGTATCGGACAGCTTGTAACCGTCACCAACCTGGGTGCCCTCGACCGCCTCCACGAGGCTCAGATAGGGTGCAATCTCGGCGATCGGCCATTCGCGCGCCAGCAGTGCCGCGCGCGCTTCTGCCGGGCTGCCCGACCCGCGGATGATCCGCACCACCTCGTCGAGATTGGTGACCGCGATCACCAGACCCAGCAAGATGTGCGCGCGGTCTCGCGCCTTGTTCAGCTCGAACTTCGAGCGGCGGGTGATGACCTGTTCGCGGAACTGGACGAAGGCTTGGATGATGTCGCGGAGGTTCAGCGTTTCCGGGCGGCCACCGCGGATCGCGAGCATATTGGCGGGGAAGCTGCCTTGCGCGGGCGTGTGCCGCCACAATTGGTTGAGCACCACCTCAGGCGTCGCATCGCGCTTCAGGTCGATGACGATCCGCACCCCTTCACGGTTCGATTCGTCGCGGATGTCGCTGACGCCCTCGATCCGCTTGTCCTTGGCGGCCTCGGCGATCTTCTCGACCAGCGCATTCTTGCCCTGCTGGAACGGGATGGCGGTCAGCACGATCGACCGGCGGTCGCCGCGCGTTTCCTCGACGATATGCCGCGACCGCACGATGATCGAGCCGCGACCAGTGTGATACGCCGATCGCGCCCCGGCCTTGCCGAGGATGATCGCACCCGTCGGGAAATCGGGACCCGGTACGATTTCAATCAGCTCGTCGATCGTGATCGCCGGATTGTCGATATACGCAATGCAGGCGTCGACCACCTCGCCCAGGTTGTGCGGCGGAATATTGGTGGCCATGCCGACCGCGATGCCGCCCGCACCGTTGACCAGCAGATTGGGGAAACGCGCGGGCAGCACCTGCGGCTCGCGCTCGCTGGCATCGTAGTTCGGCTGGAAATCGACGGTATCCTTGTCGAGATCGTCCATTAGATAACTGGCAGACCGCGCGAGGCGCGCCTCGGTGTATCGCATCGCGGCAGGCGGATCGGGATCCATCGAGCCGAAGTTGCCCTGACCGTCGATCAACGGCAGCCGCATCGCCCAATCCTGGGTCATGCGCGCCAAGGCGTCGTAGATCGACTGGTCGCCGTGCGGGTGATATTTACCGATCACGTCACCGACGATGCGCGCGGATTTGCGGTACGGCCGGTTGAACAGGAAGCCGTTCTCCTGCGCGGAGAACAGGATGCGCCGGTGCACCGGCTTCAGGCCATCGCGCACATCGGGCAGTGCGCGCGCCACGATCACGCTCATGGCATAGTCGAGATAGCTCGACTTCATCTCGTCGACGATCGAGATCGTCGAAATGTCGCCGTTATGGGGGGTAGGTTCGGCGAGTGTCGTCTCGTCGGCCAAGGCAATACGCTTTCGGATTGTTACAGATGTGTGCCGATCATGTAGGACGCCGCGACGGGAAAGTCACGTGCGCGCAGGCACGCAGGCGCACGTACGCGAGGGCTTTTCGACCGCGTCTGGCGAGCCGCCTCCGCAGCCGGTCTCAGGGTGCGACTTCCTTGCCCTCGAAGTCGAACAGCTTGCCGCTGTCGGGCGCCTTCAGGCCGTCTATCACGTCGAGCAGCTGCGACGCCGCGCGCTCGGGCGTGAACAGCGTACCCGGACGCACGTTGCCCTGAAACGGTTTGGACAATGCCGTATCGACCGTCCCCGGATGCAGCCCGACGATGATCGAACGATCGTTGCGCCGCTTTTCCTCGATGCTCAGCGTCCGCACGAGCTGGTTGAGCGCCGCCTTGGCCATGCGATAACCGTACCATCCGCCCAGCCGATTGTCGGAGATGCTGCCGATCCGTGCGGACAGGAACGCGAACACGCTGCGGCCCTGCTTCGGCATGAGCGGCAACAGATGCTTGGCCACCAGCGCCGGCCCGATGGCGTTGACCGCCATCGTAGTCGCCAGCCACGCGGGGTCGAACTCGCGATAGCTTTTCTCGGGAGCATGCGCGTTGTCGTGAAGCAGGCCGGTCGCGACGATCACCAGCGACGGCGGCGGGCCGGCGGCAATCCGCGCGGCGGCGGCCGCGATGCTGACCTCGTTCGCGATGTCGATCCGGTCGTCGCCCGATCGCGACAGCCGGTGGACGACGCCGAACGCGTCCTCGTCGGCGATCGCGTCGGCCAGCGCCGCGCCGATCCCGCCGGAACTGCCGATTACCACGGCGCTCGTCATGCCCGCGCTCATCGCGCGAACCGCCATTGATCGTCCGTGCTCTCGTTCGCATCGAATGCATAGCCGGCGCTGTCGAACCCCCGCATCGCGTCGATATCGGTGATGCGATGTTCGATCATCCAGCGCGCCATCAACCCGCGTGCCTTCTTGGCGTGGAAACTCACGAAGCGGTCGCCGTCGCGAAAATCGACCGCGACCACGCGTACGCTGCCGGGCAATCGCGCCGCCACCGCCGCCCAATATTCCTGACTGGCCAGGTTCAGCACCACGTCGCTGCCATCCTGCGCTACGTCCGCAGCCAGTAGCGTCGCGATACGATCCCCCCACCAGTCGGTCAGTTTCTTGACGCGCGGCCCCCACCGCGTTCCCATCTCCAGACGATACGGACGCATCAGGTCCAGCGGCCGCAGCAGGCCATATAGACCGGACAGCAAGCGCAGATGATCCTGCGCGAACGCGATCGCCTCGTCCTCCAGCGTCCTGGCATCCAGCCCGGTGTAGACGTCGCCGTCGAAGGCGAACATCGCCGGGCGCTCCGGTGCATCGGCGAAATTGCGGAAGCGGTCGGCATTCAGCTTCGCCAGCGCCGGCGAGATGTGCATCAGTTCCGACAGCCTCTTCTGCGTCAGGTGCGATGCCGCCGCGGCAAGCGTCGTCGCCTCCGTGGCGAAGCGTGGCGTGGTCGGCGTGAGCGCCGGCAAAGGAGACTCATAGTCGAGCGTCTTGGCGGGGGAAAGGACGGCGATCATCGCATGTGCCGGTAGCCGCGCCGGACCCTGCGTTCAATCACCGTTCAGCGGGTCTACGGCAAACGGATGCGTCATGGCTTTGCTTGAACGGCCCGCGACGGACCGTTAGAGCGCCGCGAACGTTAGCGGCAGCGATGCCCCCAACTTGTCGGAGAGAGAGTTAGCATGAAGACCCTGTCGAAGCTCGCGCTGGCCGCGGTACTTGCCACCGGCGTGAGCGGTCTGGCGATCGTCGCGCCCGCGGCTGCCAAGGACAAGAAGGAAGAACAGGCGGCACCCGGCTTCAAGCTCAGCAAGCCCGTCCAGGCCGTCGCGTTCCAGGCGCAGGAAGCAATCAAGGCCCGTAACCCGGCGGTTGCCGAGCCGATCGTCGCACAGATCGAAACCGCCGCGACGACGGATGACGACAAGTACATCGCCGCCGCTCTGCGCTACGATCTGGAGAATACGAAGCTCGCGCTGGCGCAGGCCGCCAACCCCAAGGCGCCGCTCGACGAGACCGTCCTCGCAAAGCCGCTGGACGCGTTGCTCGCTGCCAAGAGCACGCCGGCGGCCGACCGCGGCAAGTACCTCTTCCGCCGCGGTCAACTCGCCTACAACAGCCAGCAATATCCGGTGGCGTCGCAATATTTCACGCAGGCCAAGCAGGCCGGCTACACCAGCGGCGATTTCGATCTGCAACTCGCCAAGGTGAAGGTACAGGCAGGTGACGTTGCCGGCGGTCTTGCCGATCTCGATCGCTACGTGACTGCGCAAAAGGCTGCCGGCCAGACCGTGCCCGAAGCCTATTATCGCTTCGGCATCGCAACCGCCAACGGCAAGAAGATGGCGCCGGAGACGCTGGCATGGATGCAGAAATACGTCACCGCCTATCCGAACGCCAAGGTCTGGCGTGACGTGGTCCTGCAATATGCCTTTGCGCAGAACAGCCTCGCGATGCCGGACAAGGCGCAGAACGTCGATCTCTTCCGCCTGCTGCGTGCGGCGGGCGCGATGCCCGACCAGTCGATGTATGAGGAATACGCCAAGAACGTCTTCGATCGCGGCAATCCTTACGAGGCGGCGGCGGTGCTCAAGGAAGGTATGGCATCCGGCAAGATCCCGGCGAGCAGCAGCTTTTCGAAGAGCCTGCTGACGGCGGCTAACACGGCGATCAAGAGCGAAGGATCGCTGGCGGGTAGCGAGAAGCAGGCGCTGGCCGCGAAAGACGGCAAGATCGCGTCTTCGACCGGCGATGCCTATCTCGGCCAGAGCAACTACGCCAAGGCTGTCGAGATGTACCGCGCCGCGCTCAGCAAGGGCGGCGTCGACGCGAACGAGGTGAACACCCGCCTCGGCATCGCGCTGGCACGTTCGGGCGACAAGGCCGGGGCGCAGGCCGCATTCGGTGCGGTCACCGGCAATCCGCGCGCCGGGATCGCCGCACTATGGACCACGTGGACCCAGGTTGGTTCGGGACCCGCGGCGGCGGCGGCTCCGGCGGCCTGATCCAAGACCCGCTGATAAGAAGGGGCGGTCCGGCGACGGTCCGCCCCTTCCTTTTGGGGGTTAGTCGATGGTGACCGGGATACCCGACGTCGACTTGGCGGTACGGATCGTCAGCGATGTCTTGACGCTGGCCACGTTCGGGGCAGGCGTCAGATGCGTGGTGAGGATTTCCTGAAAGCTCTTCAGGTCGCTCGCGACGATCTTCAGGATGAAATCGATTTCCCCGTTGAGCATGTGGCATTCCCGTATTTCGGGGATATCGGCGACATGCGCCTCGAACGCGGCCAGATCGTGCTCCGCCTGGCTGCGCAACGACACCATCGCAAAGACGGTGATCGGGAAACCCAGACTGGCGGGATCAAGATCGGCGTGATAGCCGCGGATGACGCCTGCCTCTTCCAGCGCACGGACGCGGCGCAGGCAGGGCGGGGCAGTCAGCCCGACGCGTTCGGCCAGCTCGACATTGGTCATCCTGCCGTCCTGTTGCAGGTGGGCGAGAATCTGACGATCGATCCGATCGAAGGACATTGCGTATTACTCTCCGGAAACAGGCCGAACTCGCGCGGCGGCTTCCCCTAATCATAAGAAAATTGCGGCGCAACGCAATTGTCCCACTATGCGACGACGCGAAATCACCTGTTCCCCCCGCGACTCAGGCTCGTTAAGAAATAGGCGCGCGCATCCTTCGGGTGAGCGGTTCCCGGGAGTTGATGTGCGTTTCGACGACAGCCTCAAGACAGTGCTCTCTGCCGATATGGAGACTGGCTTCGGTGCGCAATCCGCGTGGCGGCAGCTCGTCGATCTGATGGGGCGTGGCCGCATTGCGGTGGACGAACCGGCCTTGGCTCGCCTGCGCCTGTTGCGGCAGGCGGTGCCGCTCGGCGTTCGCGCCGCCAGCGCCCGGACTCTGGCGTTCGCTACCCCACCCGCGGCGCTCGTCGGCCTTTTTGCAGAAGACGAACTTGCAGTCGCGGCACCCGTCTTGCGGACGGCGGAGCTGGCCGGGGCCGACTGGGTTTCCCTGTTGCCTCGCCTGAATCCGCAAGGACGCGCGCTGCTTCGCCATCGCCGCGATCTGCCGGCAGAGGTGGCACGGGGGCTGGAAAGCTTCGGACCTGCCGATTTCATACTGCCTTATGACGCGCCGATCGTCGCCAACGACCTCGACCAGGACGTGTCGGTTACCGCGCCGGATGACGGCAACGACCCGGTCGATGCCAGTCCGGTCGCGGAATCCGACGTGGCGCCGGCGGTTGTATCGAGCGTGCAAGACGATCCGATCGTGGATATCGAAGCGCCGCCTTCACCACCCGAATTACGACCCACGCCTGCGGGTGGCTTTTACATCGCCGATCTCGTTGCACGGATCGACGCATTCCAACGGCAGCGCGAGCCCGCCTTTGCCGCGCCGGATCCCAGGCAGCCGCATCAGCCGGTGACCTGCTTCCGCTTCGACACCGACGGGCAGGGCATCATCTGCGCGGTCGAGGGCGTATCGCGAAGTGCGCTGGTCGGGGCGTCTCTCGCGTCCGGCGCTGCACAGGGTGAAGTGAAGGTGGATGCCGTGATGAACGGTGCGCTGCGTCAGCGTCAGCGGTTCGCCGGCGCGCGGCTGGACGTCGGTGGACGATCCGATGCCGCAGGGTCGTGGCGCGTTGCCGGTACGCCGCAGTTCGATGCCGCCACCGGGCGGTTCACCGGTTATGCGGCGATCGCCCGTCGGCCGCGCAGCGACGAAGAGGCAGCACAGGTGCCCGGCAAGGCAGCGTCCGATTCGCTGCGGCAACTCGTGCATGAACTTCGGACGCCGACCAATGCGATCGCCGGTTTCGCCGAGCTGATCGAGGCACAGCTGCTGGGGCCGGTGTCCCCCGTCTATCGGGATCATGCGATGACGATCCGCAGCCAGGCGGCCAGCTTGCTGGGCGCGATAGAGGACCTCGACACGGCGGCCCGCATCGAGGGAAAGGCGCTCGAACTTCGGCCGGGGCCGGTCGCAATCGAACCGATGCTGCACAGGATCGCGCGCGATCTGGCACCGCTCGCTACGTTGCGGGGCACGGCTATCGACGTTCATCCGATGGGCGATCATGCGGCGCTGACCGATGATCGCAACATGGAACGCCTGTTGTCGCGGTTGCTTGCCGCACTCACGGCCGCGGCCGCATCCGGCGAGCGCATCGACATCGCCGAGGCACCGGCACCGGCGGGGCAGGTGGCGATCTGCTTCGCTCGGCCGGTATCGCTCGGCACTGGCGGGGAAGACGTGCTGCTCAGTATCGACGGAGACGGGGTCGGCACGGAGGGGGAGGGCGCACCTCTCCTCGGTACCGGGTTCGCGTTGCGTCTTGCCCGTAATCTGGCGATCGAGCTGGGTGGCGAGCTGATCTTCGGCGACCACCTGCTGACTTTGCGGTTACCCGCCGCTGCTGACGTCATAGCGGAGCGGGCGATCCCCTGACCGTGGCCACCGGCGCCGCTGCCCCATACCGGATGCCGGCGCCCGCGTTGGAAGACCGGATATGCTGGCCCGACGACTTTGGCACCCGCTTCATCGTCTTCGTCGATGTCGAAGAGGAATTCGACTGGTCTGCGCCGTTAAGCGCCGCCAACCGTTCGGTACAAGCGATGCGGGCGCTGCCCTCCGCCCACGCCCGCTTTGTCGATCACGGCGTGGCACTGGCGTGCATGGTCGACCACCCGGTGGCCGTCGATCCGGCTGCAATCGATATCCTGCGCGGCGTCCTCGCCGACGGTCGATCCTCGATCGGCGCCCAACTGCACCCTTGGGTCACGCCGCCATTCACCGGGCCGCAGCCGGGCGACAGCTACGCGGGAAACCTTCCCCAAGATCTGGAGGCCGCCAAGCTCGACACGCTGACCAATGCGCTGCATCGCGCGTTCGGGCACCGGCCGCAGGCGTATCGGGCCGGCCGGTACGGGATCGGCCGCCATACGGCCGCATTGCTCGCGAACCGGGGCTACCGGGTGGAAACGTCCGTCCGCGCCCGATACGATTACCGCTTCGATGGCGGGCCGGACTTCAGCGCGATCGGCAACGCGTCATACCGGCTCGGCACGCTGCTCGAAGTCCCGTTGACGACGGTCTTCACCGGCAGGCTCCGTCGCTGGGGCGAGCCGCTGTATCCACTGCTCGGGCATGTACCTCATGCACGGGGCATCGGCGCCCGATCCGGTCTTTTGCAACGCGTGGCGCTCACACCTGAGGATATGCCAATCGAAGCCGCTCTGGACGCCGTCAAGGTTGCGGTACTTGAGGAGCGACAGAGCTTGCTCAGTTTTTCCTTCCACTCGCCATCGCTGGATCCGGGCCATACGCCTTATGTACGCGATCCGGATGATCTGAAGCACTTCTGGGTCTGGTGGGACCGCATGTTGTCATTACTCGCGGGACTGGACGTACGCCCGATCGGCTTGAGTGAACTGATCGATTGCTTCGACGATCTGGTGTGCTCCAGCTAGCTTTATCGCGTTCTTCAACATTCGCGATTCGAGATACGTATGACAACGGTGTGACATTCCCTGTCGACCATGCACGATCCCGGTCATACGGCCGTCGATCCCTGCGTTTGCAAAACCATCCGACTCGATATCTTCACTGAGCCAAGATGACGCGGAGTGTCTTATGTAAAAGGTCTTTCGATTAAACAGATACTTCTGCGGAATTCGAAAAACTCTATTGCGTTTCTCGACGAATGTGACCATGGGTGCCGCTCACCATATGAGAGGGGGGACCATTATGGTTGCCAAGTATCTGATGGCTGCAGCTGCAGCCGCCCTTGCCGTGGCACCCGCCGCGGCTGCTCCGTCGAATCCCGCCGCGAGCCTGTCGGTTTCCAAGTCGGTTCGCACCGGTTCGGTTTCGAAGAAGAGCAACGAGCTCGCCGGTGGCGGTCTGATCATCGCGCTGATCGCGGCGGCTGCGGTCGTTGTGGGCATCGTGGTCGTCGCCGACGACAGCGACAGCGACAGCAACTAAGACCTGCCGATATCCGGCGGAGTTCCCAAGACGCTCGTCGGACATCATTCAGGTTAGACAAGGGGGGCTTCGGCTCCCCTTGTTGATTCTGGCGTCCGTCACGACTGGCAGCGTCGCGCAGGCGATAGATTATCTGTCGGAAGCCTATCAGGAAGCCCGGCGGACAATCGTGGGCAGCGCCTAGGCCCAGCTAAGATGCCTTCTCCGATACGCAGCATCGCTTTCATGGGATAAGCTTGGGCGGTATCGACGGTATTAGCCGTTGATGATCGAGCGAAGAGGACGACCCGTCGACGTCGCCATCATCAGACGCAGTGGATAAAACTCACTTGCCGAGCGGCGTAAACTGCATGGAAGTTCTATGTGATAGATAAAATGGTCGGGGAGACAGGATTCGAACCTGCGACCCCCTGGTCCCAAACCAGGTGCGCTACCAGCCTGCGCCACTCCCCGACATGCCCGGCGACCCATAAGTGCTCCGCAGAGCTCATCGGGTGCGAACAACCCGCTCCTAATCCGACGAGCGCTTACTGGCAACCCAATGTGTCACCTTCGTCGACCGCCAGCGATGATTCCGCCCGGCATAGCGCACCGCCCGCGAGATCACCTCAGAAAGCGGATACGATTGCCGACGGTTTCGCGGTCCACGCCGCCATCGATCACGACCCAGCATGGAATATCATCACCAACGGACCATGCTCATCGAGCCGCCGACGCAGGCGTACGTGGTGGGCCCGGCAGGACTCGAACCCGCAACCTAGCCGTTATGAGCGGCCAGCTCTAACCATTGAGCTACAGGCCCACACGCAAGGCGCTCGCTAGCGCAACCGTACGCAAAGAAAAAGCCGGTGCGGGTCGTCTTGCACAGAAAAAGGGGCGCTTCCCTCGCGGAAAACGCCCCTTTTCGGATCGTGCAACAGCATGACCGGCGCACCGGGTATCACCCGGCGCAGCGCGATTACATGTTGTCGGCCTTCTCCTCGGCTGCATCACGGACGTTGTCCGCTGCCGAGTTGATGTTGTCGGCCGCGTTCTCGAGAACGGCTTCAGCTGCACCGTTTGCGGTGTTGTCAGCCATGGCGTCCATGTTGTCCGCCTGCATTTCCATGTTGTCCGCCAGCATGTCCGCGTTGTTCTCAACGGCAGCAGCTTCAGGCGACTTCGAGCAGGCAGCGACGGACATCAGGCCGGCGGCAGCGAGAACGAAAGCGATCTTCTTCATTCGAATGCTCCCAAGCAAAGCAAAAATCGCGGCCGGCCCGATCGCCGTCGCGAGACAGCCCAAATACCGCGCGACTCCCCCCGGTCAATCACCAAATTCATCCGGGGGAAAGGTGTGCGCCAGTCGGAGCCCGCTGCACCCCGTCATTTGCGCGGCGTGACCGGCCCGATCTCCTCCGGCGCATTGGCCACGATCGCCAGCATCGTGGTCCACGCAGCGACGTTCTGGCGCAGCTGTTCGGGGTCGATCCGGTCGAGCGTGTCGTCGGGTGTATGGTGCGTATCGAAATAGCGCGTGCCGTCCTGGTTCAGGTCGATCGCCGCCACGCCGAGCGCCATCGTCGGGCCGACGTCGGTGCCATCCCCGCCAACGCCCGATCCGCGACTGATCCCCAGCGGCGCCAGCGCGCTCTGCAGCCGATCCGCCACCGCCTTCGCGCTCTCGGGCAGATTGACCTCGAACCGCCAGACGCGATCCGCGCCGAAGTCGCTCTCGCCGGCGGTGGCGTGCCGCTCGCCGCCATGGACGCGGGCATATTCCTTGCCGCCATAGCCGCCCGGCTCCTCGGCACCGAACCAGACGACGCGGATCGTACGGCGCGGGCGTGGCCCGTCGAGCAGTCGCTTCGCGGCCGCTGCCGTGATGCCGACGCCCGATGCGTCGTCGATCGCACCGGTGCCGAGGTCCCAGCTGTCGAGATGCCCGCCGATCAGCACGATTCCCGCCCCGGGATCGGTCCCGGGTACCTCGGCGATGACGTTGCCCGATGTGCCGGTGCCTGCGAAGCGCGGCGTCAGCACGAGCTTCAGCGTGATCGGCTTGCCGCGCTCCGCCATCCGCTCGATCAGCTCCGCGTCCGGCACCGACAGGGCCGCAGCAGGGATCGGTGCGACGCCGGCGGGAAAGTTGGTGCCGCCGGTGTGCGGGTTACGATGATGGTCCGTGCCGATCGACTTGATCACGACCGCCGCCGCGCCCAGCTTCGCCGCCAGCGCCGGCCCGACGAAGCGGGCAGGGCCGTATGCGCCATAGCTCGATCCGTCCTGCGTCGGCTGCATGGCATTGCCGATATAGACGATCTTGCCGCGGACACTTGCGGGGGTGGCGTTGGCGAGTTCGCCATAGGTGCGGAACACCGCGACCTGTGCGGTCAGACCTGCCGCCGGAGTGGCGCCCGAATTGCCCAGCGCCACCAGCTTCAGCTGCTGCGGGAAGGGTGCGAGCACCTCCGCGGTTTCCTCGCCGCGCAGCCAGACCGGCATCTGGTACGTCTCGACATGCACGTTCTTGAATCCCAGCGCTTTCAGCTTGGCGACGCTCCACGTCCGGGCCCGCGCTTCGGCCTCCGTCGCCGCCAGCCGCTGGCCGACTTCCGTGGTCAGCCCCTCGACGATGTCGTAGGCGACATCGTCCTTCAACGCAGCGTCGCGCAGCGCTGCAACCTTCGGATCGACCGCCGCAGGCGCAGGCGGTGCGACGCGCTGCGCCGCCAGGGTGTCCGGCAGGGCGGTAGAAGCGGCGAGGGCGAGCAGCGCAAGCGTCAGGCGGGTCATTCGGTCAATCCCCTTGTCATTCTTCGATGACGACGGTGTGAGCGAAGCGGGCGGCCAGCACAAGCACCGCGGATTTGCACCCGGCCACTGCGCTCGCTACATGCGCACGGCAGAAATTCCG
The DNA here is from genome assembly GCA_024072375.1 of Sphingomonadaceae bacterium OTU29LAMAA1. Classification (NCBI taxonomy): domain Bacteria; kingdom Pseudomonadati; phylum Pseudomonadota; class Alphaproteobacteria; order Sphingomonadales; family Sphingomonadaceae; species Sphingomonadaceae bacterium OTU29LAMAA1. Next base: position 661,756 of record CP099617.1, on the reverse strand, counting down.
TCCGTATCGATCAGGAGCGCGTGCCGACCATGGCCGTCCAGTATACCTACGTCATGAAGGGTCTGAGCAAGACCTTCCCCGGTGCCGCCAAGCCGGTCCTCAACAACATCCACCTGCAATTCATCCCGTCGGCGAAGATCGCGATCATCGGCCCCAACGGGTCGGGCAAGTCCACCCTGATGAAGATCATGGCGGGTATGGACCCCGACTTCACCGGCGAGGCCTGGGCCGCCGAGGGCATCAACGTCGGCTATCTGGCGCAGGAACCGCAGCTCGATCCGAGCAAGGACGTGATGGGCAACGTCAAGGACGGTGTGCGTCCAATCGCCGACCTGGTCGATCGCTTCAACGCGATCTCGGCCGAGATGGGCGATCCCAAGGACGACACCGATTTCGACGCGCTGATGGAAGAGATGGGCGACCTTCAGGCCAAGATCGACGCGGTCGATGGCTGGTCGCTCGACAGCCAGCTCGAACAGGCGATGGAGGCCCTGCGCTGCCCGCCCGGCGATGCCTCGGTCGAAAACCTGTCCGGCGGTGAAAAGCGCCGCGTCGCCTTGTGCAAGTTGCTGCTCGAAAAGCCGCAGATCCTGCTGCTCGACGAACCGACCAACCACCTCGATGCCGAAAGCGTGTCGTGGCTGGAAAACTACCTCAAGGAATATACCGGAAACGTCATCCTCGTGACGCACGACCGTTACTTCCTCGACAATGTCGTCAACTGGGTGCTCGAACTCGATCGCGGCCGTTACTACACCTATGAAAGCAACTATTCGGGCTATCTGGAAAAGAAGGCGCAGCGCCTCAGCCAGGAAGAGCGCGAAGAGGCCGGCAAGCAAAAGGCGATCGCCGACGAGCTGGCATGGATGCGCCAGACCCCCAAGGCCCGCCAGACCAAGTCGAAGGCGCGTATTCGCGCGTTCGACGAGCTGATGGAGAAGCAGGAAAATCGCGTCGCCGGCAAGGCCGCAATCCTGATCCAGCTGCCCTCGCGCCTCGGCGGCAAGGTGATCGAAGCCAAGGGGCTGACCAAGTCCTATGGCGACAAATTGCTGTTCGACGGTCTCGACTTCACGCTGCCGCCGGGCGGCATCGTCGGCGTCATCGGCCCGAACGGCGCCGGCAAGTCGACGCTGTTCAAGCTCATCACCGGGCAGGAACAGCCCGACAGCGGCACGATCGAGGTCGGGTCGACCGTCAAGCTCGGCTATGTCGACCAGAGCCGCGATCACCTCGATCCCAACAAGAACGTCTGGCAGGAAATCTCCGACGAGCTGGAGGTCTTTCGCTTCGGCAAGCAGGAGATGGGGACGCGCGCCTATGTCGGCGCGTTCAATTTCCGCGGGCAGGATCAGCAGAAGAAGGTCGGTCAGCTGTCGGGCGGTGAACGCAACCGCGTCCACATGGCCAAGATGCTGAAGGAGGGCGGCAACGTTCTGCTGCTCGACGAACCGACCAACGACCTCGACGTCGAGACGCTGCGTGCACTTGAGGAGGCGCTGGAGACCTTCGCCGGTTGCGCGGTGGTCATCAGCCACGATCGCTTCTTCCTCGATCGTCTGGCCACCCACATCCTGGCGTTCGAAGGCGACAGCCACGTCGAATGGTTCGAAGGCAATTACGAAAGTTATGAAGAGGACAAGCGTCGCCGCCTGGGCGACGCCGCCGACCGTCCTACGCGTCTGGCCTACAAGAAGCTGACGCGCTGACCCCGACGCGGGGCGGCGATGGCGCGCCGCCCCGTTCATAAGCCACGATCCAGCCCGAACCGGGTTGAAAACGGTCGCATCCGATGTACTTGGCGTCGGGCGAGAGGCGATCGGGCAGCAGCCCGTCCAAGGAGATGCGAAGGATTGGCGGTGGTCGAGGAATCACCCGGCGGGGATCAAGCGCCGGGCGCCGGTGAGCTGCAATACCGGCTGCAACAGCAATCGGTGCTGGCGAAGTTCGGTATCGAGGCGTTGCGCGCCCGCGACCTGCAACCGATGCTGCAGCGCGCAGTCGAACTGTGCGCCGAGGGCATGCGCTCGCGCTATTGCAAATTCCTCGAACATTGCGCCGATGAAAACGTGCTGCTCGTCCGCAACGGAGTCGGCTGGCGCGAGGGCGTGGTCGGTGGCACCGAGATGCGCGCCGATCTCGGTTCACCCGCCGGTTATGCCTACCACACCGGTGAGGCGGTGATCTCGAACCATCTCGAGAACGAGACGCGCTTCCGCACCCCCTCGTTCATGGCCGATCACCACATCCGCCGCGCGATCAACGTGCTGGTGGAGGCGAGCGGCCGCCGCTTCGGCGTGCTCGAGGTCGACAGTCCGGACGAGGGCAAGTTCGAAGCATCCGACCTCGCCTTCATGCAGGGGTTTGCCAATTTGATCGGCGTCGCGATCGAGCGACAGGAGGCCGAGCGCCGGCTTAACCACGCGCTCGAGCATCAGGAGCTGCTGACGCGCGAGGCGAGCCACCGCGTCAAGAACAGCTTGGCGATGGTATCGGGTCTGCTCAACCTCCAGATGCAGGCCGATCCCGACGAACGGATCACCCGACTGCTTGGCGATGCTCAGGCGCGGATCACCGCAATAGCGCAGGCACACGACCGTTTGTGGCGTGGTGAACAGGTCGGCATCGTCGCTCTGGACGATCTGATCGGCGGCATCGTCGAACAATTGCGCGAACAGGCGCCGCTCCACACCATCGCCTGCGATGTCGCACGCATCCACATCAGTGCGGATTCGGCCATACCGATCGGCTTGCTGGTGACGGAACTGGTCACCAACGCGATCAAATACGCTTATGACGAAGGCGGCGAGATCCACGTCGCGATCGTCGACAGGGCACAGGAATTGCACCTCACGGTTCGAGACAATGGCCACGGCCTGCCCGAAGGCTTCGACCTTAAATCGGCGTCGCGGCAGAGCCTTGGTATGCGGATGATCGCCAGTCTGTCACGCCAGCTGCGCGGCGAACTGGTCTATGAGGATGCCGCCCCCGGCACCTGCGCCCTGCTGGTGATGCCCGATCCGCGGTCAGGCTGATTACAGCCGGTCGGTTGCCACGGTCAGGCCGGGGATCGCCATGGAGGTGATGGGATCGCCGAATGTGATCTGCCGACCTTCCGTATAGGCGGTGCCCGCAGGCTGCCATAGTTGGTGGATCACCTCGCCTTGGACATCCACGACCCAATATTCCGGCACCGCAGCCTCGGCATAGATCGCCTGCTTGCGGCCGAGGTCGTTCTCCAGCGTCGAATCCGCCACCTCGACCACGATGGCGAGGGAGGCGAGGGGGATCAGACCGTCACCCTCGGGTTCGGCGGTCAGGGCGATATCAGGTTCGGGCACGTTGTTGGGCGGCATCGCTACCGAGCTCTCGACCAGCGCCTCGAACGAACTTCCAATACGGGACAGCGCTTGCGAAATACGCACATGCAACCGCGATTTAATACGCGCGTGGGGGCGATATTGCGCATTCATGTAAACAATATCGCCGTCAAGCAACTCGGTCTTGCCATATGCCTTGAACGCCCCAGCCTCATCCAGCCGCCGATAGTCCTCGACGCGCAACTTGACCCTCTCGGGAGCGGTTACCAAAGGACTCATCTCCGTCATGCGATCACCCTATCACGCCACCACAGACCAGCCTAGCGCACCCGCTTGACGTACACCCCGTCGGGCCGCCGCTCGGACTGGAAGTTCGGCACCGCAAGGATCAGGTCCGACAACCGCTGATAACCGTAATTCCGGGTGTCGAAGCTCGACCGGTTGCCGGCTAGCTGGCCCATTTTGGAAACGCTGACATAGCCCTTCTCGTCGCGCTTCACCGATTGATAGGCATCGATCAGCAGGGCGATCAGCTCGGGATCGATCGGCTTCTTCGTCTTGGCGACGGCGATCGACGGCGGCAGCGAATCGCCGATCGGCACGTCGACGCTCGCCGGTCTGGCAGGCGCAGCCACCACGATTTCCGCCTTCGCCTCGCTCACCAGCGCGCCGACATCGATGAAGCGGGTGCACGCATGCTTGAACGCCTCGGGCGTCTTGGCATTGCCGAAGCCGTATACCGGGATGCCATCCTGCCGGATCCGCATCGCCAGCGGCATGAAGTCGCTGTCCGACGACATGATGCCGAAACCGCCGATCCGCCCGCGGAACAGCAGGTCCATCGCGTCGATCGTCATCTTCATGTCGGTGGCGTTCTTGCCTTTGGTCAGGTCGAACTGCTGCTGCGGCTCGATACCGTGCTTTACCGTCATGTCTCGCCAGCCCTTCAGCGCAGGCTTCGACCAATTGCCGTAGACCCGGCGAATGTTGACGGTGCCAAGCTCTGCCAGCACCGTTAGGACGGGATCGATCGCGTGCCACGACGCATTGTCGGCGTCGATCAGCAGGGCGATGTTGCGGTTGTTGTCTTCCATGCGCGCGAACCTCGCGGGCCGGGCGCATCCGGTCAACCGCTAAGCGTTCTGCGTCAGCGGTTCGGCCCGCGATCCGCCGGACGTGCCTGACCGTGGTTCACGTCGTCCTGTTTGGTGACCCGCTCGTGTGCTTCCGGATCGTCGATTGAGCGAGTCAGGTCGTCCTTGCTGCCGACGTCCTGCGCCAGCCTGCCGCCGCTCGATCCGGCCACGGCATCGCCGGCCGGGATCATGCCCTCGATCAGATCGGTGTCGTCGTTGTCGCGGGCAGTCTCGGTGCGTGGAGTCTCGGCCATGATCGCTCTCCTTCTGCCGTCAATAACCGGGCAGAGGGGCTCAGCGTTCCTCACTCCGCCGGGTAAGTTATGGCAATCACCTCATATTCCTTCTCGCCCGCGGGCAGTACCACCCGCCGCAGGTCGCCCGCGGTTGACCCGCGCAATGCCCGTGCGATCGGGGCATTCCATCCGATCCGACCCGAACCGGCCTCAGCCTCGTCGTCGCCGACGAGAGTCAGCACGCGCTGGTTGTTGTCCTCGTCCGCGATCGTCACCGTCGCGCCGAACCACACCCGATTGCGGTCCTGTGACTTTGCAGGATCGACGACTTTGGCCGCCTTCATTCGCCTGGACAGCCAGCCCAGTCGCCGGTCGATCTCGCGCAATCGCTTGCGGCCGTAGATATAGTCGCCGTTCTCGGACCGGTCGCCGTTGCCCGCTGCCCAGGCGATCGTTTCGACCAGAGCCGGGCGCTCGGTGCCGAACAGCTGCTGGTATTCGGCGCTCAGCGTCGCATAACCCGCCGGCGTGATGTAATTCGGCCGTTGTTCCACCGATCAGCCCGGACGCTTGCCCAGATACCAGCTGAGGTTCGCCGGCCCCCGGCTCTTCGCGCGGCCCGGATTGATGAGGTCGTAGACCACCGCATTTTCCAGCACGCGCTGCACGTAGTTTCGCGTCTCCATATAGGGAATCGCCTCTATCCAGTCGACCATGTCGACCCCGCCAGTGCGCGGATCGCCATTGGCGCGCAGCCACTTGTTCACGTTGCCACCACCGGCGTTGTAAGCAGCGATGGCCAGCGGATAACTGCCATAGATGCCGAAGATCCGCTGAAAATAGCTCGACCCCAGCATAATCGACAAATTGGGATCGCTCGTGAGTGCCGACGGATTGTAGGAAATGCCAATCTTGCCCGATTGTTCGCGCGCAGTGGCAGGCATCAGCTGCATCAGCCCACGCGCACCGGCATGGCTGACCGCGGTCTTGTCGAATTGGCTCTCCTGCCGCGCGATGGCGTGGATCAGCGTCCAATTGTCCTCATACCCGGCCGGCACGCTCACAGTCGGAAAGCCCGCCGCAGAATAGTCGCTCAGCCCATTCTGCATCGCGCTGCGGCCGACCATCACGCCCAGATCGGGCCGGTTGATCTCGCGCGACAGTTCGGCGGCGAGCAGGTGATCGGTGTCGCTCGTCGCCTGCGCCGCGATCTGGCGGACGAAGGCCGTCTGGTCCTGCCAGCTGCCGATCTGCCCCAGGAACCGTACTGCCCGCACCGTCTCGCGGTTGGCGAACGCCTGTCGCACCGCAGGCGCGATCGCCGGCGCGCCGATCGTCGGCGGTGCCACCAGCGCTTTGCCGGTCCGTTCCAGCGCCAGCTGACCGTAGAATTGGTCGCGATAGCCCCCGGCGCGAGCGTAGTAATTCGCCGCCTCCGCCGACTTGTTCGCTGCCTCCGCCGCGCGGCCCGCCCAATAGAATCCCTTCGCCCGCGTCTGCGGCGCTTGGCTGCCGCGGCCGTAGCGCTCGAACATCACCATCGCGTCCGCCGGTCGACCCAACTGCTTCATCGCGACCTGCCCGGCGAGCCAGACGAGGCTCGTGTAATCGTCGCGCTCGCCATAGGGCTTGGTCGATACGTCGGTGCCGGCGGGGTAGGCGTCGTCGACCTGTCGCGCGATATCGTAGGCGACCTGATACTGGCTGTCCGCCTGCGCACCGCGCGCATTGATCAGCAGCACCTCATACCATTTCTCGACATCGCCGGGTCGATTGGCGAGCGCCCGCGGCCGCGCCAGCCACGACCGCGCCGTCGGCGAAGCGCCGGAATTCCGCAGCCATATCGCCCGATCGGCGACATAGCCCGGATCATTAGCATACTGATCCTGCGTGCGCATCGCGAGGTCGGCAGCGTTCGCCGCGTTGGTCCGGAACGCCAGCCGCGCCTCGAATATCGGACGGCGTGCGGGGCTGGTGTATGCGATCTGCCGCCCGGCGACGCCGGTCGCGCTCTGCCAGAGCAGCGCATCCATTCGCGCATCGTGATCGTCAGGGGTCAGCGCGCCCGCAAAGCCGCTCAGCACAGTCGCCTCGTCGTTCGCCGACAACCCGCCCTTGCGCCACGAAGCCCGCGCCGCGGCCTGCGCCTCCGGCATGCGTCCGACCGCCTGAAACGCCCGCGCCTGCGCGACCAGGCCGGCACCGCCGAGCGGGGGGAAGCGGGTGAAATAGGCGATGGCATTGGCCGGCGAAGCGTTCGCCGCCTGCCGCTCCGCCGCGCGCCGGTTGGCGGCTTCGCTCGGCCAGCCGGGATGCGCCATCAGGAACCCGGCATAGCTGTCGAACGGCAGCGCATCGGTCTGCCCGATCGCCTTCCACTGCGCGATCGATGCGGCGATCGCGCCATCGGCGGGGTTCTGTGGCGCCCGCGGCGACATGTTCGCCATCTGCGTACGATAGCGGTCCAGCTGATCCTGATCCGCGGCTTGCGGAACGGGCTGAACCTGCATCTGGACGGGAGCCGCGGTGACGCTGGCGAAGGTGGCGAGAAGGAGGCCGATCGGAAGCGTGGCTGGGTGCATGTGGACATCATACGGCCTCCACCCGTATCTGTCCTGAACGAAAACCCGTCCCGGCGCAGCAGGAGCGCGAATTACCTCATGTTTTCAGGTTCCATCCCCGCCCTCGTCACGCCATTCGCCGATGACGGCATGTTCGACGAGGCTGCTTACCGCGCGCTGGTCGACTGGCAGATTGCCGAAGGATCGTCGGCGCTCGTTCCCTGCGGCACCACCGGAGAAGCGGCGACGCTCACCGCCGACGAGCATTTCGGCATCGTCCGGGTGTGCGTCGATCAGGCGGCGGGCCGCGTGCCGGTGATCGCCGGGGCAGGATCGAACGACACGGTCGTCGCCGCCGCCAATATTGCCCGCGCCCGCGACGCCGGTGCCGACGCCGCGCTGATGGTCCCCCCCTATTATAATCGGCCGAGCCAGGACGGCATCTACCAGCACTTCGCCCGACTGGCGGAAACCGCCGAACTCCCGATCGTCCTCTACAACGTGCCGGCACGCACAGTGACCGATATCCAGCCCGCCACGATGGCTCGGATCGTCAATGCCTTTCCCAAGGTATTCGTCGCGGTGAAGGACGCCAGCGGGGCGATCGCGCGGGTCTCCGCCCACCGCGAGGCGTGCGGCCCCGACTTCATACAGCTGTCGGGCAACGACGACATGGCGCTGGCCTTCAACGCGATGGGGGGCAGGGGCTGCATCTCCGTCTCCGCCAACGTCGCGCCCCGCCTGTGCGCAGAGTTTCAGGTTGCCTGTCAGTCGGGAGATTTCAAGAAGGCATTGGCATTGCAGGACAGGCTCTACCCCCTGCACGACGCGCTCTTCACCGACGCATCGCCCGGTCCGGTGAAATACGCCATGACCCGCGTACGGGCCGATTTTCCCAAGGGTATCCGCCTGCCGATGACGTGGCCCTCCGAAAGCTCGCGTGCGGCAGTAGAAGCGGCGCTGGCACATGCCGGCCTGATCTGACCAAGTCCTTCCCCCCTTGCGGGGGAGGAATGTCTGTCACGATCTGCCTCTGGCAGGAATAACCGCCTCCCGCTTCCCTTGCCCCCCATCACCCCCTACATCGCCCCCACATGTCGCGTCCCAAACCCGCCACCTTCGACAAGAAGAAGATCGTCGCCGAGAACCGCAAGGCGCGGTTCGAATACACCATCGACACCGTCTACGAGGCGGGGATCGCGCTCACCGGCACCGAGGTGAAGTCGCTCCGCTTCGGCGAGGGCAGCATCGCCGAGAGCTATGCCGAGGTGCGCGATGGCATCGTCTGGCTGGTCAACGCCAACGTCCCCGAATTCAGTCACGGCAACCGTTTCAATCACGAAGCGAAGCGTCCCCGTAAATTGCTGCTTCACGAACGCGAGATAAGCAAGCTCCACGGCGCCGTCGCGCGCGAGGGGATGACCCTTGTGCCGCTTAGTGTTTATTTTAACGGGCGAGGGCGCGCGAAGGTGGAACTGGCATTGGCCAAGGGTCGCAAGGATCACGACAAGCGCGCCGCGATCAAGGAGCGCGAGTGGAAGCGCGAAGCCGGTCGCATCATGCGCGACCGGGGCTGATGGTCGCCACAGCGCCGGGCATGTTCCACAAGAGTATCGCATGGTGCCGGCGCAACATGCCGACGCGCGAATCGATGGAATCAAACCGCTTGCTGCGTCCCGTCGCGCATCGCGTGATGGAACCCGGCCTGTGGCGCTTCAATCGCCGCTCTGTTCCGCGCGGCGTGGCGCTCGGGATGGTCGCGGGCTTCCTGTTCCCGGTCGCGCAGATCGCCATCGCCGCGCTGTTCGCGTTGCCGTTCCGGGCGAACGTGCCGGTCGCGGCACTGACGACCTTCATCACCAACCCGCTGACGACGCCGTTCCTCTGGTATGTTGCATACCGTATCGGCACGTGGCTGCTGCGGAGCGACGCGCCCGCGATTACCCAGCCGGTCACACAGGCGGCTACCGGCTGGCTCCAATGGCTCACCGGAGCGCTCGACTGGCTCTGGTCGCAGGGGCCGGCGTTCGGGCTGGGCCTGATCGTCCTCACCACCGTCTGCGCTGTGCTGGGCTACGCGCTGACGGCACTCGGCTGGCGGCTGTGGATCGCGCGCAAGTGGCGACATCGTCACAACGGAAACCATATTTGACGAGCCGTTTTAACTGATTACAACACCGCGCATCCAGAGTCGTTTTCCCAAGGATACTCGATGCGCAATACGGTTATCGCCGCTCTTCTGCTCGCCTCCGCCGCAACCGGCGCCGTCTACGCCCAGACCGCAGCCACGACGGCCGCGCCGGTCCCCGGCAAGCCGCAGCTCGGTGACTTCGGTGTCGATCTGACCGCGATGGACAAGGCTGTCCTGCCCGGCAACGACTTCTACAATTACGTCAACGGCGCGTGGATGGCCCGCACCGAGATTCCTGCCGAGCGTTCCAGCTGGGGCGGCTTCGCGATCCTGCGCAACCTGTCCGACGAACGGACCCGCGCGGTGATCGAAGGCTCGGCCGCCAATCCCGGCGGCGATCCGGTGTCGGCCAAGATCGGCGATACCTACGCCAGCTTCATGGACGTCGCCAAGATCGAGGCTGCCGGCGCCGCGCCGCTGAAGCCGTATCTTGCCAAGATCGCTGCGATCAACACGCAGGCCGATCTCGCCAAGGCGTTCGGCGAAGCGACGATGCACGGCATCGACGTGCCGATCGGCGCCGGCGTGCAGCAGGACCTGAAGGACAACACCGTCTACGCCGTCTATCTTGGCCAGGGCGGCATCGGCCTGCCGGACCGCGATTACTTCCTGAAGGACGATCCCAAGTTCGCCGAGGCGCGCACCAAATACGTCGCCTACATCGCCGACATGCTGCGCATGGCCGGCCAGCCCGACTCACAGGGCGCGGCACAGCGCATCTTCGACCTCGAGAAGAGCATCGCGCAGGTGCACTGGGAGCGCGCCGAACTGCGTCAGGTCGAAAAGGGCTATAACCCGATGGAGGTGGCGCAGCTCGCCACCGCGATGCCGGGCTTCGACTGGAAGGCGATGCTCGCCGCGCAGGGCCTCGGCGCGCAGACGCGCGTGATCGTCGGCCAGCCTTCGACGCTGACCGCGACCGCCAAGATCGTCGCCGCCACGCCGCTACCGGTGTGGAAGGAATATCTGGCGTTCCACACCATCTCGAACGCCGCACCATTGCTGTCGTCGAATTTCGTCAACACGCAGTTCGCGTTCTACGGCACGACCCTGTCGGGCACGCCGCAGTTGAAGGAGCGCTGGAAGCGCGGCGTCGACCTGGTCAACGGCAGTCTGGGTGAGGCGGTCGGCCAGGTCTACGTCCAGAAGTATTTCCCGCCCGAGGCCAAGGCGAAGGCCGACGAGCTGGTCCGCAACCTGATCAGCGCGATGGATGCCCGTCTCGCCAAGCTGGAATGGATGGCCCCCGAAACCAAGGTGAAGGCGCGCGCGAAGCTGGCGGCGTTCACGCCCAAGATCGGCTACCCCGACAAGTTCCGCGACTATACCAACCTGCGCGTGGTGAAGGGCGACGTGCTCGGCAACGCCGACCGCGTCGCGGAGTTCGAATACAAGCGTCAGCTCGACAAGATCGGCAGGCCGGTCGATCGCGCCGAATGGTTCATGACTCCGCAGACGGTCAACGCCTACGCCAATCCGCTGATGAACGAGGTCGTTTTCCCGGCCGCGATCCTGCAGCCGCCGTTCTTCGACCCCAACGCCGATCCGGCGGTGAACTATGGCGCGATCGGCGCGGTGATCGGCCACGAGCTGAGCCATCACTTCGACGATCAGGGCCGCAAGTTCGATCCGAAGGGTAATTTCGCCGACTGGTGGACGGCGGAGGACGTCAAGCGCTTCGGTGCGCTGACCGACAAGGTCGTCGCGCAATACGGTGCCTACGAACCGATCCCCGGCAGCAAGGTCAACGGCAATCTGACGCTGGGCGAGAACATGGCCGACCTCGCTGGCATCAACGTCGCCTATGACGCCTACAAGCTGTCGTTGAAGGGCAAGAAGGCACCGGTGCTCGACGGCTTCACCGGCGACCAGCGCTTCTTCATGGGCTTCGGCCAGGTCTGGCAGACCAAGGCACGCGAGGCGTCGATCAAGAACCAGCTGACCACCGATCCGCACACGCCGGGCCAGTGGCGTGCCTATGTCGTGCGCAACATGGACGCCTGGTATCCGGCGTTCGACGTGAAGCCGGGTCAGAAATACTATCTCGCGCCCGCCGACCGCATCAAGATCTGGTAAGCCTCGGCTGTCTGTGAACCTTTGGCTGTCCCACATCCTCCGTCACCCCGGACTGGTTCCGGGGTCCACTTCGCGGCTGGGGGAGGCGTTCGCGCCTCCAGCTTTTCCTTCGCGGACCAGTGGCCCCCGGAACAAGTCCGGGGTGACGGTAGGAAGCTCGGAAGCGTCGCAGCCCACTTAGAAGTTTGAATAATCTCACCGCCGTCCGCCTTGACCGGCGGGCGGCGGTTTTCGTTTCGTCTGGAGTAGCCATGAAAACCATCCTCATCGCCGGCCTGCTCGGCGCGTCGGCGCTCGCCGGCATCGTCCACGCCCAAACCGCGCCCGCACCAGCCACGACCGCCGGCAAGCCCGAACTGGGCACCTATGGCTTCGACGAGGCGGGCATGAACCGTGCCGCCGCACCGGGCGACGACTTCTACGACTATGCCAACGGCGCCTGGGCGAAGAGCACCGCCATCCCCTCCGACAAATCGAGCTTCGGCGCGTTCGACGTGCTCGCCGACCGTTCGCGCGACCGCACCCGCGGCATCCTCGAAGCGGCCGCCAAGGACAAGGGTTCGAAGATCGGCACTGCCTACGCAACCTATCTCGACACGACGGAAATCGAGAAGAAGGGCCTCGCGCCGCTCAAACCGTGGATGACGCAGATCAAATCGGCGACCAAGGCGAACTACGCGGCGCTGATCGCCAAGGCAGCGCGGCAGGGCGTCGGCACCCCGTTCGGCACCGGTGTCGGTCAGGACGCAAAGAATCCGGAGGTGTACATCGTCGGCGTTCGCCAGTCCGGCCTCGGTCTGCCCGATCGCGATTATTACCTCGAAGCCAAGAACGCCAAGGAGAAGGCAGGCTACGAGGCGCATGTCGCCAGGATGTTCACGCTGGCCGGTGAGCCCAACGCCGCCGCACGCGCCAAGGCGCTCATCGATTTCGAAACCCGGATCGCGCAGGTCAGCTGGACCCGCATCGACAGCCGCGACGCCAACAAGACGTACAACAAGATGACCGTCGCCGATCTGACGCGCGCCGCGCCGGGCTTCGACTTCGTCACCTATCTGAAGGGGCTCGGCACCCCGGTCGACAGCCTCAACGTCAGCCAGCCGTCCGCGATCACCGGCATCGCCAGACTGATCGCGCAGGCACCGATCGGCGTGTTGCAAGACCAGTTGCTGATCCGCAGCCTCGACAATTATGCCGACGTGCTGCCTGCCGTCTTCGATCAGGAGCAATTCGCCTTCTATGGTACGCTCCTGTCAGGCACGCCGCAGCAGGAGGAGCGCTGGAAGCGCGCGGTCGGCTTCACCAGCGGCGCGCTGTCCGACGAGGTCAGCAAGGTCTATGTCGCGCAATATTTCCCGCCCGAAACGAAGGCGGCAGCGGACACGCTCGTCAAGAACGTGCTCGCCGCGATGGGAACGCGCATCGACAAGCTCGACTGGATGGCGCCCGAAACCAAGGTGAAGGCGCATGCCAAGCTCGCGGCCTTCACCCCGAAGATCGGCTATCCCGACCGCTGGCGCGACTATTCCGCGCTGAAGATCGTCGCCGGCGATGCGTTCGGCAACGAACGGCGCGCGGCGGAATGGCGCTACAACTACAACATCGGTCATCTCGGCAAACCGTTGCAGCGCTGGGAATGGGGCATGACCCCGATGACGGTGAACGCCTATGCCAATTTCGGCATGGTCGAGATCGTCTTCCCCGCCGCGATCCTGCAGCCGCCGTTCTTCGATCCCAATGCCGATCCGGCGGTGAACTATGGCGGCATCGGCGCGGTGATCGGACACGAACTCAGCCATCATTTCGACGATCAGGGCTCGAAATACGACGCCAAGGGGCAGTTGACCGACTGGTGGACGCAGCAGGATGTCGAGCGGTTCAAGGCACTGACCGGCAAGCTCGTCGCGCAATATGACGCGTACGAACCGCTGCCCGGTCTGCACGTGAAGGGTGCGCTGACGCTCGGTGAGAACACCGCGGACCTCGCCGGCCTGTCGGTGGCCTATGATGCCTACAAGAAGTCGCTGAACGGCAAGGAGGCACCGATGATCGGCGGCATGACCGGCGATCAACGCTTCTACCTCGGCTGGGCGCAGGTGTGGCGTCGCAACTACCGCGAGGCCAACCTCAAGCAGCGGCTGATGACCGATCCGCACAGCCCCTCGCAACAGCGCACCTGGGTCGTCCGCAATCTGGATCCCTGGTATCCGGCCTTCAAGCCGGCGCCCACCGGGAAGCTGGTACTGACGCCCGAACAGCGCGTCCGGATCTGGTAAACGTCATCCCTCCCTCGCTCCGGCGGGGGAGGGACTGTCATTGACCTCAAGCGGACATTGCCAAGGTCGAGCCGCACTCGACGCACGGTTACGTCTTCACGTCTCTTCTCCCTGGGCCCAGCCAAACCAATCGCTTGACGCCGCCCGTCACATCCCGCGATGACATCGCCGACATGGCGTCCCACCCGATCCCCGCAGGCCTTGATCCCACCCGCGCTGCCGCCGTGGTCGCGGGTATAGCCACGCTCGCCGCCGCCGGTCTCGTGCTACTCCTCGTCGGCAGCGTCGCTGCCGCCGCCGGATTCGCAGCGATCGGCATCATCGCGGGTGGGGCCGTCGTCGCGTGGCGCCTGCTTTCCACGCCGTCGGTGCGTGATCAGCAATCGGTCGATTGGGAATTTACGCGCACCGTCGCGCAAGCGAGCGGGGACGCCGTGGCGATCACCGACCGCGCCGGCCGCCTTGTCTGCGCGAACGACGCCTACGAGACGTTGTTTGCCGGCTTTCCGACGCCGCCCGGATTGCCCCTCGGTGGCGATGGCGTCGCCCAACTCGGCAATGCGGGCCGGATCGCATGGCGGGACGGTTCGGCGGACGTTTCAGGCATGCATGTCGGGGCGCACCGCATTCGCGCGCACATCACCCGCTCCGGCGACGAAGGCGACATGCTCGTCTGGCGCTTCGTCGTCCTTCAGAAGCACGACGTCGTTGCCTCGACCGAGACGCTCATCGGCGGCGCGACCGGGGATCGCCTTGGTGGTGCAGGCGTGATGGCCGCGCTGATCGGCCCCGACGGTCGGGTCCGCGCCGCCAACCGCGTGCTCACCCAGCGGGCACTCGGCGGGATCGGCGCGATCGAGGGGCGGGATTTCGCCCGCCTGCTCATCACCGACAGCCGTGGCCTCGTCCGCTTCGAACGTGAAGGGCTCGACGGTACACCGCTCCGCGTCCTCCAGATCCCGTTCATGGAGGCGGAGGATGCCCCGGTGCTCGTCGCGCTGCTCGACGACGAGGATACTGCTCCCGCGATCGGCGCGAGCGCCTCCGCTCATGTCCGCAGCCTTGTCAGCCTGATGCCGTTCGGCATGGCACTGGTCGATCGCGAAGGGCGCTTCCTCCAGATGAACGACGCCTTCATCCGTGCCGCCGGCGTCGATCCGCACGCACCTCCGCTCTACCCCGGAGACCTCGTCGTGCGCGAGGACAAGACTGCGGTTGCCGACGCCATTCGACGCTTCGCCGGCGGCGCGACGCACTCGTCGGACATGGCCGTCCGGCTGAAGAGCCACCCGGAAGAACCCGTCGCTCTGACCATTGCCGGTGCCCGGGGATTGGGCGACGCCGCGGTGCTGCTCAGCCTGAAGGACAATAGCGAGGAAAGCCGTTTGAAGCGTGAGGTCGCGCAGGCGACGAAGATGCAGGCGGTCGGTCAGCTGGCCGGCGGCGTCGCCCACGACTTCAACAACATCCTCACCGCCATCATCGGGCATTGCGACCTGATGATGATGCGCCATTCACCTGGCGACAGCGACTATGACGACATCCAGCAGATTCGTACAAATTCCAACCGCGCCGCCAGCTTGACCCGCCAACTGCTGGCGTTCAGCCGGCAGCAAACCCTGCGCCCGCAGACCCTGCAATTGCCCGATGTGGTTGCCGAGGTCTCCAATCTCCTCAAGCGGCTCATGGGCGAACAGATCACGCTCGACGTCACGCACGGCCGCAATCTTGGCGCAGTACGCGCCGATCCGGGCCAGCTGGAGCAGGTGGTCGTCAACCTCGCCGTCAATGCCCGCGACGCGATGCTCTCGCACAATCCACGCGGCGGCGGCACGCTCACGATCCAGACCAAGGCGGTGACCGCAGCGGAGGTTCGTGCGATGGCGTCCGACATACTGCCGGTCGCGGATTACACCGCACTCGTCGTCAGTGACACCGGTGCAGGCATCCCGCCCGAAATTCTGCCGAAGATCTTCGAACCCTTCTTCACCACCAAGGAAGTGGGGAAGGGCACGGGCCTGGGCCTGTCGACCGTCTATGGCATCGTCAAACAATCGGGCGGCTGGATCTTCGCCGAATCGAAGCCGGGTCAGGGCGCAACCTTTACCATGTATCTGCCCGTCCATGCCGCCGGCACGGTCACCCGCACGCCCGTTCCGACCCGGGCACCCGCGAAGCCGGTCGAGATGTGGGGCACCGGCACCATCCTGCTGGTCGAGGACGAAGACATGGTTCGGGCCGTTGCCGAACGCGCGCTGACCCGACAGGGATACACCGTGATGACCGCCGAAAATGGCGAGGCGGCACTCGATCTGCTCGACAGGAACGGCCGACCGGATCTGCTCATCAGCGACGTGGTCATGCCGACGATGGATGGCCCGACGATGGTCCGCCATGCGCGCGATCGCTACCCGGACCTGCCGATCATTTTCATGTCCGGCTATGCCGAGGAGCAATTGCGCAAGTCGATCGACCTCGACAACGTCGCCTTCCTGCCAAAACCCTTCAGCGTGCAACAACTGGCAGAAGCGGCAAGGGACGTGCTGGCCGCCACGTGATTCCTTCCCAGCATCGCAAAGGGGTGGAGCGGCAGGTTTCGTCCCGGGCTGCTCTTGCAAACAACATGTTGGCATTGCGCAACAACCGCGGGTAAGGACCATGCATGCCTTCCCCCATGCAGATCCTCATCGTCGAGGATGAACCGCTCATCGCGATGATGCTCGAGGATTTCCTCGAGGTTCTGGACAAGACCGCCGTCGGCACCGTCGATAGTGTCGCTAGCGCACTTGCACGCGTCGAAGGCGGCGGCATCGACGCCGCCATCCTCGACGTCAACCTGCGGGGCGGCGAGAAGAGCACGCCCGTCGCCGAAGCGCTCGCCGCACGCGACATTCCGTTCGTATTCGCCACCGGCGGCAGTGACGATAGCGTGGATGCCCAGTTCCGCGACCGCCCCGTGTTGCAGAAGCCTTTCACCATGGACGGCGTCGCGAAGGCTCTGGACGCGCTCTGAGCTAATTTTAGCGTAACAGACTTGCGTCGCGGGTTGGCTCGACGCAATAGCCTGTCGCCATGACCCAGTTCGACAAGACCCGCCTGCCGAGCCGCCACGTCTCGGTAGGACCAGAGCGCGCCCCGCATCGTAGCTATTATTACGCGATGGGGATCGCCGAAGAGGATATTGCCAAGCCCTTCGTCGCGCTGGCCAGTGCCGGCAACAATTCGGCGCCGTGCAATACGACGCTCGATGCGCAGGCCGATGCCGCGCAGGCGGGCGTCATCAACGGCGGCGGCATGCCGCGCCGGTTCAACACGATCACCGTCACCGACGGCATCGCGATGGGCCATCAGGGCATGAAAGCCTCGCTGGTCAGCCGTGAGGTGATCGCCGATTCGGTCGAGCTGTCCGTCCGCGGCCATTGCTACGACGCGCTCGTCGGTTTCGCCGGCTGCGACAAGTCACTCCCCGGCATGATGATGGCGATGCTGCGCCTCAACATCCCGTCGATCTTCGTTTATGGCGGATCGATCCTGCCCGGCCGCTTCCATAACCGGGACGTCACCGTCGTCGACGTGTTCGAAGTCGTCGGCAAATATGCCGCCGGCGCCTGTCCGCTGTCGGAAGTGCACGAGCTCGAAAAGGTCGCCTGCCCCGGTCACGGCGCGTGCGGCGGCCAGTTCACCGCCAACACCATGGCCTGCGTCGGCGAGGCGATCGGGCTCAGCCTGCCCAACAGCAACATGGTTCCCGCACCCTACAGCACGCGCGAACAGATCGCCGTTGCAGCCGGCGCGCAGGTGATGGAACTGGTCGCGAAGCAGCTGCGCCCACGCGATATCTGCACACGCGAAGCCTTCATCAACGCCGCCCGCGTCGTCGCCGCCACCGGCGGATCGACCAATGCCGCGCTCCACCTGCCCGCGATGGCCAGCGAGGCAGGCATCGACTTCGACCTGTTCGATGTCGCCGAAGCATTCAAGTCGACGCCCTATATCGCCGACCTCAAGCCCGGCGGGCAATATGTCGCCAAGGACATGTACGAGGCCGGCGGCGTCTACATGCTGATGAAGACGATGCTGAACGGCGGCCTGCTCGACGGCAATTGCATGACGGTTACGGGCAGGACTTTGGGCGAGAACATCGATCAGGTGACGTGGAACCCGGACCAAAAGGTCATCTATGACGTCAGTACCCCGCTGAGCCCGACCGGCGGCGTCGTCGGCCTGCGTGGCAGCCTGGCTCCCGATGGCGCGATCGTGAAGGTCGCCGGCATGCACCGCCTCCAGTTCGAAGGGCCGGCGCGCGTTTTCGATTGTGAGGAAGATTGCTTCGCCGCGGTCGAGGCGCGCAGCATCAACGAAGGTGAAGTCCTCATCATCCGCTATGAGGGGCCGAAGGGCGGCCCCGGCATGCGCGAGATGCTGTCGACCACCGCCGCGCTCTACGGCCTTGGCATGGGCGAAAAGGTCGCGCTCATCACCGACGGTCGCTTTTCCGGGGCCACCCGCGGTTTCTGCATCGGCCACGTCGGCCCCGAGGCCGCCGAGGGCGGTCCGATCGCGCTGGTCGAGGACGGCGACACGATCCGTATCGATGCCGAGGCCGGCACCATCGACCTCGTCGTCGAGGACGCCACGCTCGCGGCTCGCCGTGCCGCATGGCAACCGCGGGTGAACGATTACGGCTCGGGCGCATTGTGGCGCTATGCGCAGAACGTCGGTCCCGCATGGCAAGGCGCCGTTACCCACCCCGGCGCGAAAGCCGAAACCCACGTCTATGCGGATATTTGATCGCGGACTGGCGGCAGGAGCGTTGCTGCTCCTCGCCGGATGCGGAAATCCCGCGACACAGACCGCGAACGCCAACGTCCTCGCGCAGGCAGAGGCACAACAGGCGAAGGCCGCCGAGGATGACGGCAACATTCTTTGCGCCCGGGGTCAGGGCGCTTTGCAGCGCACTTGCACGATCGAACAGGTGCAAGGCCGGCACGGCCTGATCCTCACCCTGCGGCATTCCGACGGCGGGTTCCACCGCCTGTTGGTTACCAGGGACGGTCGCGGCGTCATCGCAGCGGATGGCGCGGAGGCGGCGCAGGTCACCATCCCCGACGCCGGGTCGATCGACGTATCGATCGGCGGTAGCCGTTATCGCCTGCCCGCGACGATCAAGAGCGGCGGGTGATTACCGTCCACGGCCAGCCCATCCTGACGACAGCCGGGATGCGCGCTGCCGAGGACGCCGCCATCGCCGCGGGCACCTCGGCCGAAACGCTTATGAACCGGGCGGGACAAGGGATCGCACAATCCGCCCGACGCCTCGCCGCGGGAGCCGACGTCCTGATCCTCTGCGGCCCCGGCAATAATGGCGGCAACGGCTATCTCGCCGCGGCGGCGCTGCACGCCGCCGGCGTTCCGGTTCGCGTAGCGGCAAACGCTGAACCGAGAACCAAAAACGCCCGCGGTGCGCGTAGCCGCTGGACCGGCATTATCGAGCCGCTCGACCAGACCCGCCCAGCCCCGATCCTGATCGACTGTGTCTTCGGCAGCGGCCTCACACGTCCCCTCGCGCCCGACCTCGATGCCGCCCTCGCACGTCTCGCCCGGGCGGCGCGCATCGTGATCGCGGCGGATCTTCCGAGCGGCACGAATGCCGACACTGCGGAAGCCCCCGTCTGGGCAAGACAAACCCCCGCCACCGTGACGCTCGCTCTCGGCGCGCCAAAGCCGGCCCATGTCCTCCACCCGGCCGCCGCGGCATGCGGTGCCATCCGCCTCATCGACCTCGGCATCGATCGCCCGGATGGCGTCACCATCGCTGCAAGACCCGATCTTCCGCAGCCAAGCCCTGAATCGCACAAATACACTCGCGGTATGGTTGCCATCGTCGCCGGCGCGATGGAGGGCGCCGCCCGTCTCGCAGCGGTCGCCGCACTGCGCAGCGGCGCCGGCTATGTGGCGCTCTACGGCGGCACCGGACAGGGTAGCCCGGACGCGATCGTTCATCGCCCCTACGATCCCGAAGCACTGGCCGACACGCGTATCGGCGCGATCCTCATCGGCCCGGGGCTCGGTCGCGACGATCGGGCCCGTACCTGTCTGGCCGCCCTGATCGAAGCCGACGGTCACCCGATCGTCATCGATGGCGACGCGCTCCACCTCCTCGACCCCGACGCGCTGAGGGCGCGTAAGAACGCCGTCATCCTCACTCCCCACGCAGGCGAGTTCAACGCCCTGTTCGGCACCCCCGAAGGCTCGTTGCTCGATCACGCCCGCATCGCTGCAACCCGCGCCAATGCGATCGTGGTGTTGAAAGGCCCCACCACGATCGTCGCCAGCGCGACCCGAACGATCGTCCACCCTGGCGGCAATCCGTGGCTTTCCACCGCCGGCACCGGCGACGTTCTCGCCGGCACGATCGCGGCACAGCTCGCTTATCCGAATGCCGATCCGCTCACCGCCGCCAGCGCTGGCACATGGCTCCACGCCCGCGCCGCGGCGTTTTGCGGCAACAGCTTCATCGCCGACGACTTGGCAAACGCGCTCACCGCCGCCAGAGCCAGCGCATGACATCCGACAACATGATCCTGCGCGTCGCCGCCCGCGGCGATGGCGTCACCGGGGACGGTCGCCACGCCGCCTTCGCCGCGCCCGGCGACCTGCTGGGCGACGATGGCACGCTGACGTTTGGTCCACATCACCAGGTTGCACCGTGCCGCCACTTCCCCGAATGCGGCGGTTGCCAGCTCCAGCACCTCGACGACGAAGCCTATGCCGCCTTCGTCACCGATCGCGTCGCCAGCGCGCTCGACGGGCAGGATCTGACCGCAACACTGCGCCCGCCGCTCGTTTCACCACCGAACACCCGCCGTCGCGCTACGCTGCACGCGGAAGGGAAGGGCGGTCGCGTCACGCTCGGCTTCACCGCCGAAAAGAGCCATGACATTGTCGACATGCGCGAATGCCACGTTCTCGCGCCCGAATTGTTCGCCGTCGTCGCGCCCCTGAGAGCACTTTTACAAAAACTCGGCTTCAAACGCCGCGGCGACGTGCACCTGACGCTGTCCGACCAGGGCCCGGACGTGATGGTCACCAACCTGACCGCCGACGGCCTCGCTGCTGCGGAGAGGATAACCGACTTCTGCGAACGTCACGGCGTCGCGCGCTTCACGCTCGACAGCGGCGACGGTCCGGAGACACGCTGGGAACCGCAGCCGGTGACGATCACGCTCGGTGGTATCCCGGTCCCGCTGCCGCCGGCATCCTTTCTGCAGGCGACGCAGGAAGGCGAGGACGCGCTTGTCGCCGCGATGCGGGAAGCGACCAGGGGCGCGGCCACGATCGCCGACCTGTTCGCCGGCCTCGGCACCTTCACTCTCGCACTTCCCGCACGTGTCTATGCTGCGGAGGGCGCACGCGATGCCGTATTCTCCCTGAAAGCCGCCGCAGGCATCCGCCAGATGCAGGTCTTCACGGAACACCGGGACCTCTACCGTCGTCCGCTGACCGTTCCCGAACTCGACCGTTTCGACGCGATCGTCATCGATCCTCCCCGCGCCGGTGCCCGCGACCAGACCGAAGCGCTCGCCGCTTGCCAGTCGAAGGTGATCGGCTACGTTTCCTGCAATCCCAGCAGCTTCGCCCGTGACGCCAAGCTCCTGATCGAGGGCGGCTGGCGCATCGACTGGATTCAGCCCGTCGGCCAGTTCCGTTGGTCCACCCATGTAGAACTGGCCGCGCGCTTCGTTCGATAGGGCAGCGCCTCCTCAAACAGGGTAGGTGGCGGCCACGAAGAACAAGCCATCGGGCGGCGCATTCAGTCCCAGCTGCGCCCGATCCCGCGCGTCCAACGCCTCGGCGACCTGATCCACCGACCAGCGCCCCATACCCACCAACGCCAGACACCCGACCATCGACCGCACCTGATGATGCAGGAACGACCGCGCAGCGGCCCGCACGGCGATCCGCTCTCCTGAACGCTCGACAGTCAGGACATCCAGCGTTCGGACCGGAGAATCCGCCTGACAGTGCGCCGACCGGAACGTCGTGAAATCATGCCGCCCGACGAGCACCGCCGCCGCCGCCGCCATCGCGGTATCATCCAGTGGTTGGGGCACCTGCCATGCCAGTCCGGCCTCCCACGTCAACGGCGCGCGCCGATTGACGATTCGATACTCATAGGCGCGCCCCAGGCACGAAAATCGCGCATGCCAATCGTCCGCCACTACGACGCAGTCGAGGACCGCAACCGGGTTCGGCCGCACCCGCGCGTTCAGCGCTTCCATCAAGCGGAATGGCGTGATGGCCCTGACGATATCGACATGCGCCCGCATTCCAAGCCCATGCACGCCCGCATCGGTCCGCCCGGCCGCATGCACCGCCGTCCGCTCGCCGGTCACGAGGAACACCGCCTCTTCCAGTGCCGCCTGCACGCTCGGCCCATGCTTCTGCCGCTGCCAACCCATGAACGGCCGGCCATCATATTCCACCGTCAGCGCGAATCGCGTCAAAGTTGGGTCCCCGATCGTACCGGAAACCCGCGCAACAGGTCGGCCGTGCTGGTCACCCCGCGCCCGGCGCGCTGCACCGACGTCGGTCGGATCGCGCCATCCCCGCATGCGATCGTCAGCCCCGCATCGACGGTCGTACCCTCGCCGCCGGGGAAGCTGAACGGCAACACCTCCGCTGCCAGCACCTTCACCCGCTCGCCAGCCACCTCGAACCAGGCGCCCGGGGCGGGGTTCATCGCCCGCACCAGCCGCTCGACCTCTATCGCACTCCGGGTGAAGTCGATCCGCGCCTCCGCCTTGTCGATCTTGCTGGCATAGGTCACACCCTCGTCCGGTTGCGCTACGGCGGGATGCGCCTTGAGATCGCGCAGCACCTCCACCATCAGCCGTGCGCCCAATGCCGCCAGTTCCCGGGTCAGCGCGCCAGCCGTCTTGCCCTCGACGGCGACACGTCCCTCCAGTCGAACCGGTCCGGTATCGAGTCCCGCTTCCATCTGCATGATGCCGACCCCCGTCTCGGCGTCTCCGGCCAGGATCGCCCGCTGCACCGGCGCCGCGCCACGCCAGCGCGGCAACAGCGATCCATGCACGTTCAGACAGCCATGCACCGGCGCGTCCAGAACGGCCCGCGGCAGGATCAGGCCGTAGGCCGCTACTATTGCCACGTCCGCGCCGAGGTCGGCAAACGCCGCCTGTTCCTCCGCTCCCTTCAGACTGACCGGGTGCCGAACGGGAATGCCAAGCGCCTCCGCCCGGCTCTGCACCGGAGACGTCACCGTTTCACGCCCGCGTCGACCGCCCGGCCGCGGCGGCTGGCTGTACGCCGCGACGACATCGTGGCCCGCATCCACCAGCGCCTCCAGCGTCGGCACCGCGAAGTCCGGAGTTCCCATGAAGATGATCCGCATCGCCGCCTTCAACGCGCTGGCGGGCGGGCGCGCAACCCCCTATCTGTTCTGGCTATGGCGTCTCCCGAAATCGAAGCCCTGACCCAGGCGCTGGCACGTCTTCCCGGCCTCGGCCCGCGCTCGGCCCGCCGCGCCGTGCTTCACCTGCTCAAGAAGCGTGAAGCCGCGCTTGGTCCGTTGCGCGCCGCGCTGGAAGCGGTCGACGAACGGCTTGAGACCTGCGCCACCTGCGGCAACGTCGACACCGCCAACCCGTGCGCGATCTGCGCCGACCCGCGCCGCGACCAGCGCTCGCTCTGCGTGGTCGAGGAAGTCGCCGACCTATGGGCGCTTGAACGCTCGCGTCTGTTCCCTGGCCGGTTCCACGTCCTCGGCGGTCGCCTGTCCGCGCTCGAAGGCGTTCGCCCCGAAGACCTTTCGATCGACGCCCTCGTCACCCGCGTCGAGGCCGGCGGCATCGACGAGGTCGTGCTGGCGATGAACGCTACCCTCGAAGGCCAGACCACGGCGCATTACCTCGCAGAGCGCATCGAACGCTTGCCCGTCCGCGTCACCCAGCTCGCCCATGGCCTGCCGGTGGGGGGAGAACTGGATTACCTCGATGAAGGCACCCTCGCGCAGGCGCTGCGAGCGCGACGTCCCGTTGCCTGACGCCCCACAATCTTGACGCATCCTGACGACCGACCTAGCTCACCCCTCATGGCAGTCCTCCCTATCGTCGAAGTCCCCGATCCGCGCCTGCGCGTCATCTCCAAGCCCGTCGAGGCGATCACTGACGACACGCGCGCGTTCGTGTCCGACATGATCGACACGATGTACGCCGCCAACGGCATCGGCCTTGCCGCGATACAGGTCGGAATCGACAGCCGCATTCTCGTCATCGATCTGCAGGACGAAAAGGACGAGGACGACAAGCCGATCAAGGCGCCTCACGCGTATATCAACCCCGAAATCCTCTCGGTCAGCGAAGAGACGAGCACGTATAACGAAGGTTGCCTGTCGATCCCGGAGCAATACGCCGACGTCGCCCGTCCCGCCGCCTGCCGCGTTCGCTGGCAGGATGAACAGGGCGCGACGCATGAGGAAGACCTCACCGGCCTGCTCGCCACCTGCATGCAGCACGAGATCGATCACCTGAACGGCGTATTGTTCATCGACCACATCAGCCGCCTCAAGCGCGACATGGTGATGAAGAAGCTGACCAAGATGCGCCGCGGCTGATCCATAGGAAAGCCGCCACACCTCCCCCGTCATCCCCGACGTGTTCCGGGGCCACTTCGCGGATGGGAGAAAAGCAGGAGGCGTGGGCGGGCTGGTCGTGGACGGGTTGATCCCCGAACACGTCCGGGGCGCCGGCCGTGCAGGAACGGGTTCTTGCCAATAGTAAATTTCCCTGTCGCCAACCACACGTTCGACGTATGTTCCCGCCACAACAAGGGAAACGCAGTCGTTGGACCAGTCGCTCATCATCGCCATTTTGGCCCTCGTCGTCGGCCTCGTCATCGGGTGGCTGCTCGCAAACCGCAAAGCCGCCACGCTGGCCGCCGATCTTGCGGTAGCGCAGAGCAGGGCTGCCGACGCCGACCTGGTCCGCCAGACTCGCGACGCCGTCGAACGTGAACGCAACGACGCGATCCGCGATCTTGCCGCCCTCCGCGCCCAGGCCGAAGACCGCATCGCCACCGCCGAATCGCTTCGCATTGAACTGACGACCATCCGCGCCGACCGCGACGCTGCGCGAGCCGACCTAGCCACGCTGAAGGCGCAGCACGAAGCCTTCGAAACCCGCCTAGCCGACATGCGCGAGGCGAAGGATCTGATGGCCACCCAGTTCAACGATCTTGCTAACAAGGCGCTGACCGACGCGCAAAAGGCGTTCCTGGAGCGTGCTGAAGCGCGCTTTCGTCAGTCCGAGGAACTCGCCGGGACCAACCTCAAGTCACTGCTTCAGCCGGTGAACGATCGCCTGCTGCGCTACGAAGAGGGTGTCGCCAAGGTCGAGGCGGAACGCCGCGACGCCTTCGGCGACCTCAAGGGCCAGATCGAACAGATGCGCCTCGGTCAGGAACGCGTCTCCGGCGAAGCCGCCAAGCTCGTCAACGCGCTCCGCAATGCCCCCAAGGCCCGGGGCCGTTGGGGCGAACAGCAATTGCGCAATGTGCTGGAGAGCTGCGGTCTTGCAGAGCACACCGATTTCGCGATGGAAGTCAGCGTGGCCGACGGGGAGGGCGGTCGCCTGCGCCCCGACGCGATCGTCACCATACCAGGCGGCAAGTCGCTGATCATCGATGCCAAGGTATCTCTCAACGCCTATCAGGATGCGTTTGGCGCCGTAGACGAGGCCGATCGTAAGGCCGGTCTCATCGCCCATGCCACATCGATCCGGGCGCATGTCAACGGTCTGTCGGCGAAAAGCTACTGGTCGCAATTTGCCGATACGCCGGATTACGTCATCATGTTCATCCCGGGAGAGCATTTTCTTTCCGCGGCACTCGAACACGACCACGAGATCTGGCAGTTCGCTTTCGATAAGCGGGTTCTTCTGGCGACACCGACCAACCTTGTCGCCATCGCGCGCACCGTCGCTGCGGTCTGGCGTCAGGAAAAGCTCGCCACCGAAGCTCGCGCCATCGGTGTCCTCGGCAAGGAGCTCTACGATCGTCTCGCCAAGGCCGGCGAGGACCTTCGCAAGGTCGGCAGCGGCCTCACCACGGCCGTCAACAATTACAACAGCTTCGTCTCCAGCTTCGAAAGCCGGGCGCTGGTTTCGGCGCGCAAGTTCCGCGACCTCAATATCGAACCCGGCGCGCGCGAAATCAGCGTACTGGAACCGGTCGAGGCGCTCGCACGCTACGGTGACGAGCAGCCGCCACGCCTCTCGGACGCGGCGCAATAGGGGGCGATACGATGCGCGAAATGTATGACGGCGACTTGGTCATGGACCGGGACGGCAGTGTATCGGGCATGATCGCCGGTGATGTGATCGTCCGGTCCGGCCGTGAGGTCCGCATCAGCGGCATGGTGGCCGGCGATGTGATTATCGAGGACGGCGCAATCGTCCACATCAGTGGCATGGTATCCGGTAGGATCATCGATCACGGCGGCGAGGTCCGCATATCGGGTATGGTTCGAGGCTAAATCAGACCGAGCTGGCTGCGCTTACATCTCGCTCGTCTATCGCTAGAGTAGAGATAAAGACGGACGACACACGAGCCGTTTGACGACCTGAGGGCAAACTGGCGGCTCGGATCAAGGCCTGAAATGTCATCGCTCTTGCGCTCGATCAGCCCCGCTGCTGCGCGAGTACTTCATACGCCATGACAGCGGTCGCCACCGCCGCGTTCAGGCTATCGGCCTTGCCCAGCATTGGGATCTTGACCAGCAGGTCGCACGCCTCGGAATAATCCGCGGGCATTCCCTGCGCCTCGTTGCCGGTCAGCAGGAACGCTGGAGCCTCGTAACGCGCGCCGCGATAGTCATGTTCGGTGTCGAGGCTCAATCCCACCAACTGTCCTGGCCCTTGCCGCAGCCAGTCGAGGAACGGCTGCCACTCGCTCTTGACCACCGGCACCGTGAACAGCGCGCCCATGCTCGCGCGCACCGCCTCCACCGAAAACGGATCGACGCATTCGCCGATCAGGATCAGCCCCCCGGCACCGACCGCATCGGCGGTCCGCAGAATGGTTCCCAGATTGCCGGGATCGCGCAGCCGCTCCGCCACCAGCCATATTCCCGCCGATGCCCGATCAAGGTCTTCGAGCTTGGCAGCAAACTCGTCAAACACGCCGACGACCGCTTGCGGATTATCCTTCCCCGACAGCTTCGACAGAATATCAGGCGTGGTCTGGATCGATTCGCCGCCCGCCATTTCCACTTCGATCGAAAGGCCATGCACCAGCGGATGGTCGGCATTGCCCGCTGCGTAGAACAGGATGCTTGGTAGTCGCCCGGTATCACGCGCCTCCGTCAGGATGCGCAATCCCTCCGCCATGAACTGGCGCGAACCCCTGCGATGCTTTTTGTCGCGCAACTCGCGCGCGTACTTTACCAGAGGGTTTGAAAAGGCGGTAATCTCACGGGGCATGGATTACCCCTCCGGCAGGAAGCCCTGCCTGTGCAAGCCTAATCTTCCCCGAACTTGGCCTCAACGAGATCGACCAACGCCCCGACGGCCGCCTCCGCACCCTCGCCGGCTGCGCTGATCGTGATCTTGTCGCCCTTGGCGGCGCCGAGCATCATCAGCCCCATGATCGAGGTGCCGGTCACGGCACCATCGTCCTTGCGAACATGCACCTCGCACGACTGACTGGAGGCAAGAGTGACGAACTTCGCACTCGCGCGCGCATGCAATCCGCGCTTGTTGGTAATCAGGACGGTGCGGGTGACTTCGCTCATGCCGCAGCCTCTCCCAGAACCTCGGATGCCACGGAGATATACTTGCGGCCGGCCTCGCGCGCCGCGGCAACTGCCTCGACGACCTTCATGGACTTGCGCGCAGATCCCAGACGGATCAGCATCGGCAGGTTCATTCCCGCGATCACCTCGACCCGTCCGCGCTCCATCAGCGATATCGCGAGGTTGGATGGCGTGCCCCCGAACAGGTCGGTCAGCACGATCACACCACGGCCGACATCGACCGCGGCGATGGCAGCGGCGATATCGGCGCGCCGCTCCTCCATGTCGTCGTCGGGACCTATCGCGATCGTCGCCACACGGTCCTGCGGGCCGACGACGTGGACCATCGCGGTCACAAATTCCTCGGCGAGCCGCCCGTGCGTCACCAGAACGAGGCCAATCATCTCAGATACGTTACTCATGTGCTGGCCGGCGGCCCCTCGAGCGAGTCCTGCGGTGCGGCCTCCAGGTCGCGATGCGTGATGGTGGGCGAAAAACCTGCCGCGCGCAACCGGGCAGCGAGGTGCTCGGCGACATGGACCGACCGATGTCTCCCTCCGGTACATCCGATCGCGACGCTCAAGTAGGATTTACCCTCGGCGCGATAGCGGGGAATCAGCAGTTCGAGCAGTGCGCCGATCTGTTCCATAGCCAGTGGATAGGCGGGGTCTTCGGCGACATACGCCGCCACCTTCGGGTCCAGCCCGGTCCCGGGCCGCAGTTCGGGGTTCCAGTGCGGGTTGCGCAGGAACCGCATGTCGAACACCAGATCGGCATTGCGTGGCAATCCGCGCGCGAAGCCGAACGACTGGACCGACAGCACGGGCGCGTCGTTGCCGCGATCGGCAAAGGTCGCGCGAACCTGCTGCGCCAAGCTATGGGCGGTAAGATCCGTGGTGTCGATCAGTCGGTTCGCCCAATCGCGGAGCGGCCGCAGCAATTCACGCTCGCGCGCGATCCCGTCGCCCGCCGGCCGGTCGGGGGCCAGCGGATGCCGCCGGCGAGTCTCTGAGTAGCGCCGTTCCAGTTCCGATCCCGAACAGTCAAGGAACAGCATGCCGATATCGAGGCCATGAACATCGCGCAGGACGCGAATGCGCTCGACGATCCGCACCGGATCAAAATCCCGCGTCTGCGTGCCAATCCCGATCGCCAGCGGATGACCGTCGTCGGCGTGCCCGGCCGCCAACGGGGCTTCCAGCAGACGGTCGAGCAAGACCAGCGGCAGGTTGTCGACGACCTCCCAGCCTAGATCTTCCAATGTCTTGAGTACCGTCGATTTACCGGCTCCCGACAGGCCGGTGACGAGCAGGATATCCTTGGTCATGCGGGAGTTGCCTCCGGCTGACGGAGCGTCCATTCGATCTTGATCGGGGTCGACGCATGAAAAGCCTCGAAGGCGACTTCACGCACGATTACGCCGGCGATACGCCGCTGGCGTCGCTCAGGCATTCGCATGGGTTCGACGCCAAGTCGTACGATCAGGTTCACCGGTATGTCCTCGACGTGCTCCATCGTCACGATGCCAATGCCGCGCACCTCCATCCGGCCGCGGATCGTGCCGGGCGCGCGTGCCAGCAGGTCCTTGCCCTTACGCACCAGCAGCGTCTGGTCGTCGCTGATCAGCATGGCACCACGGTCGATCAGGCGCAGTGCGAGGTCGGACTTGCCTGTGCCCGATACGCCCTCCAGCAATACGGCGCGTCCGTCGATCGCAATGCTGGTCGCATGCAAGATTTCCGATGACAGAATGGCCATGGCTCCGTTCGATGTTGCCTATCGTTCGTCAGCGAGCGGCAAGCGGACGACAAAACGGGCGCCACTCAACCGATCCTCGCGTGATTCGACGGCGATGTCGCCCTGATGCGCTTCGACGATGGTTCGTGCAATGGCGAGGCCGAGGCCCGAATGCTGTCCGAACTCCTCCCCCTCTGGCCGGATCGACTGGAAGCGTCGGAAAATCGACTCACGCGCTTCATCCGGCACGCCCGGTCCCTCGTCCTCGATCCGGACCACCAGATCACTTCCATCGCGCACCGCCGCAATCGCGATCAGCCCGCCGTCCGGCGAAAAGGACACGGCGTTATCAATGAGGTTGTCGAACACGCGCTCCAGCCGCGCGCCCTCGCCAAGTGTGATTAGCGCCCCCCCTTGATGATCGAAGCGCAATCGCACGCCACGCTCCACGTCGCGGGCAATCCGCTGGTCGACCAGCGCGCGCAGCATGGCCGCTATATCCAGCGGCTCGAACTTGGCGCGGCTCAGTTGCGCATCCAGCCGAGAGGCTTCCGAGATATCGGTAATCAATCGATTTAGGCGGTGGACGTCGTCTCTGACTATTTTTAGCAGGCGGGCCTGTAAGTCGGGATCCTTCACCGCGCCCAGCCCCTCGACGGCGGATCGCAGCGAGGCGAGGGGGTTCTTCATTTCGTGCGTGACATCCGCGGCGAACGCCTCGGTCGCGTCGATGCGGGCACGCAGCGCCAGGCTCATGTCCGACAGGGCGCGAGCCAGGCTGCCGATCTCATCCCGCCGTGACGGTAGCCGCGGGACCACCACCTCGCGCGCGCGCCCCAGCCGAACCCGCACCGCCGCCCGCGCGAGCCGCCTGAGCGGCCGCACGATCGTCCGGGCGAGGAACAGCGACAACAGCACCGATACGATCGTCACCACCAGCAGGACGAGGCTCAGCCGAAATCGCTCGATCCGGACTGTCTGCGTGATGTCGCGCGCATTGACCGTCGTCATGACGATCGGGCCACCCGGCACGGGTGCCGCGGCCGTGACCACCGGCGTCCGATCGGGCGCGCGCCACACACTGGCCGACGCGACTTTCCCATGACGGATCGCCCGGACGTCCGGCCATTCGCGCCCGTCGACGCGCTCGCGATAGAGGGGAGGGCGGGCGGCACTCACCACCGTATCGATTCCGGCGTCGAGAAACCGCGCGATCGTCTGGTCCCATGCCTGCTTGTCGGGATCGAGCAGGGTCACATTGCGCACGCCCAGATCGCGGCTGTCGGCCACCGTCTGCCCGGCGCCATCGATCAACCGCAATCGCGCACCGGTATCCCGCGCGAGCCGCATCATCAGCGCATTGCGCTGATCCGTCCCGACCATCGCCAGCGCCTCCCCGATCAACCGTGCCTCGCGGCTTGCCTGCGCGACGCGACCGTCGACGATGCGGCTGCGATACGAGTCGAGGTAGAAGAAGCCACCCGCGAGCAGCAGCAATGCGAAGATGTTGACCGCCAGAATACGCCGGGTGAGCGAAATCTGCCCCGACCAGCGCAGCGCGAGATCGCCACCTTCCGGCCGCAGATCACTCCTCGGAGAATCGGTAGCCGGCGCCATACAATGTCTCGATCGCGTCGAAGGTCGGATCGACCTGCCGGAATTTACGGCGCAGACGCTTGATGTGGCTGTCGATGGTGCGATCGTCGACATAGATATCGTCGTGATAGGCGGCATCCATCAACTGGTTGCGCGTCTTCACGATGCCGGGCCGCTGTGCCAGTGTCTCAAGAATCAGAAACTCGGTGACGGTCAGCGTCACGGGCTCGTCGCCCCACGTCGTCCGATGCCGGGCGGGGTCCATCGACAGGCGTCCGCGGACCAGCGGTCCGGCCCCCGTCGCCGCATCCTCCTCGATCGGGGATGTCGCCAGTTCGGTGCGACGCAGGATCGCCCGGATGCGCGCGATCAGCAGCCGCTGGCTGAAGGGCTTGGCGATATAATCGTCCGCACCCATCGCCAGGCCCAGCGCCTCGTCCAGCTCGTCGTCCTTGCTGGTGAGGAAGATCACCGGGATGTGGCTCTTCTCGCGGAGACGGCGGAGCAGTTCCAGTCCGTCCATCCGCGGCATCTTGATGTCGAAGATGGCGAGATCCGGCGGATTGTCGGTCAGCGCCTTCAATGCGGTCTCGCCATCCGAATAGACGCGGGTCAGGAACCCCTCTGTCTGGAGGGCGATCGACACCGACGTCAGGATATTGCGGTCGTCGTCGACCAGCGCGATCGTCGCCGTCATGCGGAAAGGAACCTCGGGGCCATCGACCCGCGGTACGGCAAAGCGCGACCGCGCTCAACCACATGCCGCCGACCCGTGAACGGACGGACGACCGCGTGCCGTTTGACCGCCTGCCACGCGCCGCTTATGCGAAGCGCATAGACCAGCACGCGCACAGCCCCCTCCCCAGGATGCGCGCGCAGGTGGCGACGAATGGGAGGATGATTGTGAACGAGCGTATTCCGCACGCGGGCCTTGCCGCGCAGGGTATCGAGACCCGTGCCGATATTCATTGGAACCTGGTGACGGCGCGCCTGATCGAAACGTCGGTGGCACGCAGCGAAGGTCGGCTGAGTGCCGACGGCCCGCTGGTCGTCGAAACCGGACGCCACACCGGCCGCTCGGCGCAGGACAAGTTCATCGTACGCGACGCTGAGACGGAGACCAGCGTCTGGTGGGGCAAATCGAACAAGGGCATGACACCGGCCCATTTCGCAGCACTCAAGGCGGATTTCTTCGCCGCATTGCGTGAAAAGGAGCATTTGTTCGTTCAGGATCTGTACGGCGGATCGCAGCCCGAGAATCGCGTCCGCGTCCGCGTCGTCAACGAGCTCGCATGGCACAATCTTTTCATCCGCACGATGCTCGTCCGTCCGCAGGAGCATGAGCTGAAGCAGTTCGAAGCGGAATATACGATCATCGACCTGCCGAGCTTTCGCGCCGATCCGGCCCGGCACGGCACCCGCAGCGAAACGGTGATCGCGGTGAACTTCACCGACAAGCTGATCCTGATCGGCGGCACCAAATACGCCGGCGAAATGAAGAAGTCGGTGTTCGGTCTGCTCAACTATCTTCTGCCGACGAGCGGCGTGATGCCGATGCATTGCTCCGCGAACATGGGCGCCGACGGATCGACCGCGGTGTTCTTCGGGCTTTCCGGCACCGGCAAGACCACGCTGAGCGCCGATGCCAGCCGCACGCTGATCGGCGACGACGAGCATGGCTGGTCGGACACGGCCGTCTTCAATTTCGAGGGCGGCTGCTACGCCAAGATGATCCGCCTGTCGCGCGATGCCGAGCCGGAGATCTTCGCGACCACCAAGCGGTTCGGCACCGTGCTGGAAAACGTGGTGATGGATCCGATCACGCGTCAGCTCGACCTCGACGACAACAGCCTCGCCGAGAACAGTCGCGGGGCCTATCCGATCGATTTCATTCCGAACGCGTCCGCCGACAATATGGGCGGGGTACCGAAGAACATCGTGATGCTGACCGCGGACGCCTATGGCATCCTGCCACCGATCGCGAAGCTGACGCCGGATCAGGCGATGTACCATTTCCTGTCCGGCTATACCGCGCGGGTCGCCGGTACGGAGATCGGCGTCACCGAGCCGGATGCGACGTTTTCGACCTGCTTCGGGGCACCGTTCATGCCGCGGCACCCGTCGGTATACGGCAATCTGCTGAAAGAGCGGATCGCAAGGGGCGAAGTCGATTGCTGGCTGGTCAACACCGGCTGGACCGGCGGCAAATACGGGGTCGGCCATCGCATGCCGATCAAGGCGACCCGTGCCTTGCTCAACGCCGCGCTCGACGGCAGCCTGAAGGATGCCGAATTCCGGGTCGATCCCAACTTCGGTTTCGCCGTGCCGGTCGCGGTGCCGGGCGTCGACGCGACGATCCTCGACCCGCGCGGGACATGGGCGAACCCGGCGGAATATGACGCCGCCGCGGCCAAGCTGATCGATCTGTTCGTGGAAAACTTCGCGCAATTCGCCGAGCACGTCGACGAAGGCGTTCGCCAGTCCGCTCCTCGCGTGAAAGCACCGGAACCCGCCTGACCGATTTTTTTTGGGGGGGGGTGGCTATCGAAGGCTCGCCCCTTTACCCCCGGATCGGATCCGGGGGCCACGCCCTCACCACGAGCAGACAAGGCGCTTCGGCTATTCGCTATGCCGCCTCGTGAACACCGGACCAGGTCCGGGGTAACGGTGTGTTCGAGGCGATACTCCTGCCGCTTTCGCCGCGCTCCGAGCGACCTAGCGTTCGACGAGCCCTGTCGCGGGCATCGGCCCATCGCCGCGCTGAAAGAATTGTTCGACGATGTCGCGCGCCAGCCGGGCAGGCTTCAGCGTTTCTGCGTCGAGGCAGCACCAGCTCGACTTTACCTCGGCAAGTACGTCTTCGCCGCGGCGGATCACCGTTTCGTAGAAGGCGCGTGCGCCCTGAACCTTTTCGAGCAGCACGGTGGCGATCACGTCGTCGCCGAGAAAGGTCGGCTTGCGATAGGTGATCTCGTGCTTCAGCGCGACCCAGAGGTGCGCGGCCACCGCTTCGGCCGGTGCCAGCTTCTGCCAATGGCTGACGACCGCATCCTGCACCCACTTCAGATAGCTCGCGTTGTTGACGTGGCCCATGAAGTCGATGTCGGTCGGATCGATGCCGATCGGGTAAAGGTGGGGAATGCTCTGCGTCACCCGTCTTATATAGCAGATCAGTGGTGAACTGACAGCTACCAAGCGGCGGGCGCGACGAATTAAACGTCGAGCGGCTCGACGATGACGAGGCCGCCGCGCACCTCGGCGATACGGACGCGCGTGCCGGCCGCGGCGGGGGTGCCGCGCGCGGGCCACGAACCGTCGCCGATGTGGACGCGGCCGCCGTCGGCGTCGATCGGCACCTCTACCACCACCGTCTGGCCGATCATCCGCGCGGCACGATCGTTCAGTTGCGGATCGCTGCTGGCGACCGGGAAATCCACGTACCAGCGCTTGCCGATCAGCACCGTGACCACGCTCCAGACCGCGAAGGCGGCGATCTGCGCCTCTAGCGGCAGCGGCAGCGCGAGGGTGGCGACGCCGACGATTCCCGCGGCGATCGCGAGGAAGATCGCGAAGACGCCGGGGATGAGCAATTCGGCGAGCCCGAGCAGCAGCGCGGCGATCAGCCATGCACCGCCGGCGCCGCCGATCGAATCGAGGGTCATTGCCTGGGCAGTTCGAACGGCCCGCGCTTCGGTTCGGGTTTGGGCGATGCCTGGGTGGACGAAAGCGCTTCCTTGGCGAGTTCGCCGATCCCGCCGAGCGTCCCCATCAGCTGCGTCGCTTCGACCGGGAACAGGATCGTCTTGGCATTGGGGCTGGTGGCGAATTTGCCGATCGCCTCGACGTATTTCTGGGCGACGAAATAGTTGATCGCCTGCGTGCCGCCCTGTTCGATCGCCTCGGAGACGACGCGGGTCGCCTTGGCCTCCGCCTCGGCGGCGCGTTCGCGGGCCTCGGAGTCCCGGTAGGCCGATTCCTTGCGGCCTTCCGATTCGAGGATGCGGGCCTGTTTCTGGCCCTCGGCGCGGAGGATTTCCGAGGCGCGGGTGCCTTCGGCTTCGAGGATGTTCGCGCGCTTTTCGCGTTCGGCCTTCATCTGGCGACCCATCGCGGTGACGATATCGGCGGGCGGGCGGATGTCCTTGATCTCGACGCGGGTGATCTTGACGCCCCATGGCACCGTCGCGTGATCGACCACGGACAGCAGGCGCGCGTTGATCTCGTCGCGCTTCGACAGCGTCTCGTCGAGGTCCATCGAACCCATCACCGTGCGCAGGTTGGTCGTCGTCAGCTGGAGCAGCGCGACGTACAGGTCCGACACCTCATAGGCCGCCTTTGGCGCATCGAGCACCTGAAAGAAGACGACGCCGTCGGTCGAGACGATCGCATTGTCCTTGGTGATGATCTCCTGACCGGGGATCTCGATCACCTGCTCCATCATGTTCACCTTGCGACCGACGCGATAGAAAAAGGCGGGGTAGAAGTTGAAGCCGGGGCTGGCGGTGTTGGTGTAGCGGCCGAAATGTTCGATCGTATATTGATAGCCCTGGCGGACGATCTTGATGCTGGTGAAGAGATAGAAGAGCACGAGGACCAGTGCGAACGCGGCGATCGATAAACCCATGACATCCCTCCCGGCGGTGCGACTCCCGCGCGCCGTGGCGCGTTGATAGCACAGTCGCGAGCTCTACAAAGGTCACCATGCAGCGTATCCTCTTCGGCAACCATCCGACGCAGATGCCGGCGATCGCGCGGTACATCGACCACGCGCGGTACGAGGCGAGCTTCGCGCCGCTGGATGCGGTGGATGTCGCGCGGTTCGATCTGGTCGTTCCGCTGCGGGTCGACCAGATCGAGGCGGCGCGGCCAGCGGTGGCGCGGGGGCGGGCGGTGCTGCCGACGCCCGAGCTGGTGGCGCTGTGCGACGACAAGCTGGCGCTGAACCTCTGGCTGATCGAGCGGGGCTTCGGCGACGTGGTGCCGGAGCTGCTGGGGGTGGAACCGGGCGTCTATCCGTACATCCGCAAGACGCGGCGGGGGGATTTCGGGATCGGGTGCCGGATGATCCGCGGTCCCGGCGAGGACGACGGGAGCGACGATCCCGACGTGTTCCGCCAGCGCGCGGTTCCGGGGGCGCACGAATACGTCCTGCACCTGCTGCGGATCGGCGGGCGTATCCGCTTCCATGTCGGCTATCGCTACGACATGGGGCAGCCGCTGGGGGTGCGCGGGGAGGTCGATCGGCCGGCGAGCATCGAGCCGGTCGATCCGGGCGATGTGCTTGGCGCGTGCGCCGATATCCTCGACGTCATGGGATATGAGGGGACGTGCTGCTTCAACTACAAGCTGGAGGATGGTGCGCTGCGCCTGTTGGAGGTGAACCCGCGGTTCGGCGGGTCGCTGGTCGGCGTCGTCACCGATTACGTGAGCGCCCATCTCGCCGCCCTCTAGCGCGAATGCCGCACTGCGGTTACATGGCCCGCCACTTCTCCCCTCCCGCGAGGAACGGCATCTTGAACATCCGGCTCGGCCTCACCTTCGACGACGTGCTGCTCGTACCGGCTGAGTCGGACATCCTGCCGAGCACCGCCGACACGCGGACGCAGTTGACGCGCGGCATCGCGCTCAACATCCCGATCCTTTCGTCGGCGATGGACACGGTGACCGAGGCGGACATGGCGATCGTCATGGCGCAGCTCGGTGGCATCGGCGTGCTCCACCGCAACCTGTCGATCGAGGAACAGGTGGCGGCGGTGCGACAGGTCAAGCGGTTCGAATCGGGGATGGTGGTCAACCCGATCACGATCGCGCCGACCGCGACGCTGGCCGAGGCGCAGGCGCTGATGGCGCATCACAAGATCAGCGGCATCCCGGTGGTGGAGCGCGACGGCAAGCTGGTCGGCATCCTCACCAACCGCGACGTGCGCTTTGCGGGCAATCCGAAGCAGCCGGTCGCCGAGCTGATGACGCACGAGAACCTCGCCACCGTCACCACCGACGTCGGGCAGGAGGAAGCGCGCGTGCTGCTGCACCAGCGGCGGATCGAGAAGCTGCTGGTGGTGGACGAGGCGTATCGCTGCGTCGGGCTGATCACGGTGAAGGATATCGAGAAGGCGGTGACCTATCCGACCGCTACCAAGGATGCGGCGGGACGGCTGCGGGTCGCGTCGGCGACGACGGTCGGCGACAAGGGGTTCGAGCGGACCGAGGCGCTGGTCGACGCGGAATGCGACCTGATCGTGATCGACACGGCGCACGGCCACAATCGCGACGTCGCGCGCGCGGTCGAGCGGGTGAAGAAGCTCAGCAATTCGGTGCAGGTGGTGGCGGGCAACGTCGCGACCGGCGCGGCGACGCGTGCGCTGATCGATGCGGGCGCTGACGGGATCAAGGTCGGCATCGGGCCGGGGTCGATCTGCACCACGCGCGTCGTCGCGGGCGTCGGCGTGCCGCAGCTGACCGCGGTGATGGATTGCGCGGAGGCAGCCGCCAAGCATGGCGTGCCGATCATTGCCGATGGCGGGCTGCGTACGTCGGGCGACCTCGCCAAGGCGTTGGCGGCGGGGGCATCGACGTGCATGGTCGGATCGCTGCTCGCCGGCACCGAAGAGGCGCCGGGCGAGACGTTCCTGTACCAGGGGCGGGCGTACAAGTCGTATCGCGGGATGGGATCGGTCGGCGCGATGGGGCGCGGATCCGCGGATCGGTATTTCCAGGGCGATATCAAGGACCAGATGAAGCTGGTGCCGGAGGGTATCGAGGGGCAGGTCGCCTATAAGGGACCGGCCCGGGACGTGATCCACCAGCTCGTCGGCGGCATCAAGGCGGCGATGGGCTATACCGGATCGGCGACGATCCCCGATCTCCAAAAGCGGGCCGAGTACGTCCAGATCACCGGTGCGGGGCTGAAGGAAAGCCACGTGCACGACGTGACGATCACGCGGGAAGCGCCGAATTATCCGACGCGCTGATCCGGACACGCGCTGCCGCCTTGCGTCCGTGCATGCCGGGCCAGTCGAAGCCCATTGAGCCTCACGCCCTGCGAAGCGCCCGGGGCGAACGATCGAATTGGATCAACTGCATGTCGTCGTCCGCCCAGTGACCCCCGCCGCCCGCACACAGGCCGCCATCGAATTACTCGATGAGGTGATCGCCGCCGCACGGGGCGGCGGTGCCGCAGCGGATACCCTGATATCCCGCTATTTCGCCACGCGCCGCTATGCCGGGTCGAAGGATCGCCGCGCGGTGCGCGAGCTGGTCTACGCTGCGATCCGACGAGCCGGCGAGGTGCCGGCATCGGGTCGCGCGGCGATGCTGGCAGTTGCGATCGATGATGAGGCCGTCGCAGTGACGTTCGATGGCTCGACGCACGGACCGGCGCCGATCGACGCTGGCGAACAGGCGGCGGCGAGCGGGGTCATGCCGGGCTGGCTGGCCGATGCACTGGCGGAATCCGGCGTATCGACGCAGCAGCAGGCGGCGTTGATCGCGCGCGCGCCGCTGGATGTGCGGATCAATCGGCTGACCGCGGATGCGGCGGCCATCGATCAGCTTGGCGGTGAGCCGATCGCCGGACTGCCGGATGCGATGCGGCTGCCCAGCGGGACGAACGTCGATGCGCTGGGCGGTCGGATCGAGGTGCAGGATGCCGGTAGCCAGATCGTCAGTCTGGCGGCGCGTGCGCAGCCCGGGCAGGCGGTGGTGGACCTGTGCGCGGGTGGCGGCGGCAAGACGCTGGCGCTCGCCGCGGCGATGGCGAACGAAGGACGCATACTGGCGACCGATATCGATCGCGGGCGGCTGTCGCGATTGGCTCCGCGGGCCGCGAAGGCGGGCGTGACGATCGTCGAAACCCGGTTGCTCGATCCGAACCGGGAGGTCGAGGCGCTGACCGATTGGTCCGATACCGCGGATTGCGTGCTGATCGATGCGCCGTGTTCGGGCACTGGCACGTGGCGACGCAACCCCGAGGCACGCTGGCGGCTGACGCCGGACCGGCTCGGCAAATTTGCCAGCCAGCAGCGGCATGTGATGGAGGTCGGCGCGAGCCTCGTCCGGCCGGGCGGCGCGCTGGTCTATATCGTCTGTTCGCTGCTCGACGCCGAGGGTGCAGGGCAGGTCGAGGCATTCCTCGACGATCATCCGGGATGGTCTGCCGAGCCGCTCGATCTTCCGGCAGGCGCAGCACGTGGGCAGGGACTGCGGCTCGATCCGGCGAGCGACAACACCGACGGCTTTTTTGTCGCACGGCTGGTCCGCCCCTGCTAATCTCGGGCACAATGCCCCGAGTGGAGACCTTCATGCGCGTTACGTCCGTCGCCCTTGCCGCTGCGCTGACCCTGGTATGCGTCTCGACATCGCTGAGCGGCCAGCGCCCCGACGACCAGATCGACGCGCGTTCGCTGCAATTGCTGGCCGAGGGTCGTGCGGCGCGCACCGCCGGCAATCTCGACGGGGCGACCGACCTGATCGAAACCGCGCTGGCAGTCGATCCGCGCAATCGTCAGGCGTTCATCGTCCTCGCGGAAGTCGCTGAAACGCGGGGCCTGCCGGGCAAGGCGATCCGCCTGTACCGCGAGGCGCTGACGCTGGAGCCGAACGACATCGCCGCGTTACGCGGGCAGGGCGAGGCGCTGGTGGCCAAGGGGGCGGTAGCGGTTGCGCGGGGCAACCTCGCCAAGATCAAAACCCTGTGCAAGGGCGCCTGCCCGGAGGCGAACCAGCTGGCCGCGGTGATCGCCAAGGGACCTCCGCTGACGACGGCGCAGGTCGAAACCAAAGCGCCGGAGGCCAAGCCGGTCGCCGCTCAGAACTGATGGCGGCTGCTCTCCTTCCCTAGAGGGAGGGGCGTGATACTTCCCTCGCCAGATCGACGAACTCCGCCACGCTGACCGTTTCGGCGCGCCTGGTCGCTTTGACCCCGATCCGCTCCAGCGCATCGAGAGCCCCGGGAACGCCCTTCAGACTTTGGCGAAGCATCTTGCGGCGTTGACCGAAGGCGGCGGCGGTGAGGCGTTCCAGCACCTTCACGTCCACGCCGGCCGGTGCCTCCACGGGTACGAGGTGGACGACGGCGGACATCACCTTCGGCGGCGGGGTGAAGGCGGAACGGTGGACCGGCATCGCAATGCGGGCGGACGAACGCCACTGGCTGAGGACGGCAAGCCGGCCATAGGCGTCGTCGTTCGCGGCAGCGACGATGCGGTCGGCAACCTCTTTCTGGAACATCAAGGTGCAGGATTGCCACCACGGCTGCCACGCCGCGGTGAGCCAGCCGACGAGCAGGGCGGTGCCGACATTGTAGGGCAGGTTCGAAACGATGTGCGGCCGCCCTTCAAACAGCGACGGCGCATCCACGTCCAGCGCATCCCCCTCGATCACGCGGAGCTTTCCCGGCCAGGCTTCGCCGAGTTCGGCAAGCGCGGGGATGCAGCGGCGGTCGCGTTCGATCGCGGTAACCCGCGCACCGGCGGCCAGCAGCGCCCGTGTCAGGCCGCCCGGTCCCGGACCGACCTCCAGCACCTCGGCATCCCGCAGATCGCCGGGCACCGCAGCGATGCGCGCGAGCAGCTGTCCATCGAACAGGAAGTTCTGGCCCAGCGCCTTGCTGGCGTTGAGGCCATATTTGGCGATCACCTCGCGCAGCGGCGGCAGCTTGCCGCCCACAGGTGCCTCGCTCATGCCGCTGCGCGGCGATCCGCCGCCTGTCCTGCCATGGCGATGGCGGCGATCATCGCGCCGGGATGCGCCTGATCGCGGCCGGCGATGCCGAACGCGGTGCCATGATCGGGGGACGTCCGCACGATCGGCAGACCGAGCGTCACGTTGACGCCTTCGTCGAAATGCAGCGTCTTGATCGGCACCAGCGCCTGATCGTGATAGCAGCACAGCACGACATCATAGCCGGTGCGAGCGCGGGCGTGGAACAGCGTATCGGCAGCGAAGGGTCCGGTGGCGTCGATGCCCTCGGCCCGCAGCCGGGCGATCGCGGGTGTGAGCAGGTCAATCTCTTCACGACCGATCGCGCCGCCTTCCCCGGCATGCGGGTTGATCCCGGCAAAGGCGAGCCGCGGTGTGGCGATGCCGAAGTCGCGGGTCAGCCCGGCCGCAGCCGCCCGACCCTTTGCGACAATCAGATCCACCGACAGCAGCGAGGTCACCTGCGCCAGCGGCACATGAACCGTGATCGGCACGACCCGCAGCGAAGGCCCGGCGAGCATCATCACCGCATCGTCGCCGGCGACGCCGCAGCGTTCGGCAACGAATTCGGTCTGGCCGGGATGATTGAAGCCGATGCCGTAAAGCTGCGCCTTCGACACGGGGCCGGTCACCAGCGCGCGGGCATCGGCATTGCGGACGAGCGCGATCGAGCGCTCCAGCGCCTCGAACGCCGCACGGGCACCGGCGATGCTCGGCTCGCCCGGCGTTACCGGTCCGGCATCGGCGACGGCCAGCACCGGCAGCGCCCGATCGAATACCGCCGGTGCATCATCGATCGTGTCGATCGCCTCCACCGGACCGCTCCACACACGCGCGATCGCCGCCGGATCGCCGATCGCGGCGAACGGAGGCAGGCTACGCAGCGAACGCACCGCCCAGCTTTTCCCGATGATCTCCGGCCCGACCCCGGCGGGATCGCCCATCGCGATGGCGAGGGGGGCCGCAGAGGGAGCGGACTTCATCATGTCAGCGATACTCGATCACCGCATCGCGTCGCAGATCGCGCAGCTTGCTTTGCGCACGCAGGTTTACGCGTTGCTGTTCGAGCTGTCCCTGAATCTGCGCTGCACCCGGTACGACGGACTGCTGCGGATCGTCGCGACCGCATAGAACGAGGGCGCGAACACCTTCGGCGGGTGAACCGAACGGGGGCGTCGCCTGCCCGACCTGAAGCTTGACCATGATGTCCTGCAACGGCGCGGGCAGGTCGCGAATACGGATCGAATCGTTGTCGACCACCTCGGCGTTGATCGTCGCCGCGACCTTTTCGACCGTGCCGCAACCCTGGATCGACTGCACCGTCTTGGCGAAAACAGCGGCGCGCGACTGGGCCTGCGCCTGCGTCGTGCCGGCCGGGAACGAGACGGTCAGCTGCTTCAGGCTCAGCTTGGCGTCGCGCGGGTCCGCCGCGCCGATCGTGCGCTTGTCGGTGAGGTACAGGATCGAGAAGCCGCCCGGCGTCTCGACCGGCCCTGCGACCTGACC
The DNA here is from genome assembly GCA_024072375.1 of Sphingomonadaceae bacterium OTU29LAMAA1. Taxonomy (NCBI): domain Bacteria; kingdom Pseudomonadati; phylum Pseudomonadota; class Alphaproteobacteria; order Sphingomonadales; family Sphingomonadaceae; species Sphingomonadaceae bacterium OTU29LAMAA1. The sequence goes on along the minus strand of CP099617.1, from coordinate 619,612 downwards.
GACCTGCATCTGCTGCGTCGCATCGGCCAGCGACTGCGGCAGCGTCACGAGGCGAATCCAGCCCAGATCGCCACCGACGCCCTTGGTCGACGCTTCGGAATAGTTGCGTGCGAACAGCTCGAACGGCTGCTGCGCCTTCTGGATTTCGGCGATGATCTGCTTGGCCTTGGCGAACACCTCGGCACGGTTGCCGTCGTTCGCGCTCAGATAGATTTCGCGGAGATTGTATTCCTCGGTGCCGCGCGATGCCTCGATACGCTTGCGAATCGCCTCGACCTCTTCGTCACCGACGTTGACGAACGGTTCGATCTTGCGACGCAGATAGCGGTTCCACGCCAGTTCGCCCTCAATCGCCCGGCGCAACGAGCGTTCGGACGATCCCGCCTTGCGCAGTGCCTCGCGAAACTGCGGCTGGGTCATGTTGAACCGCTTCGCCAGACCCGCCTCGCTCTGGTCGAGTTCCGCCGCGGTCACGGTGACCTCGGACGTTTTCGCTTCCTGGATCTGGAGCGTTTCATCGATCAGCTGGCGCAGGATCTGCAGCTTGAATTCGTCGACCTGTTCGGGCGCGGGGCCGCGGCCACCGTTGTTGAAGACGGTGAGCGCCAGTCGCTGGTCGACGTCGGTACCGGTGATGACCGTGTCGTTGACGATCGCGGTCGGCTTGCGGACGTTGGGATCCAGCTTGCCGAAGATCTGCAGATTGGCCGGGATGTTGAGGTTCGTTTCCGGCACCTGGCTGTCCTGCACCGTCTGCGCGACCGCGCCGGTGCCTAACGCCGCCAGCGCGACCCAACCCAAGGTGCGGCCGATCCGCGCGGCCCGTCGATTGTTGTGCGTCACGTTGTTCCGTTACCCCAAAGCTCGGCTGCGCACGACGGCGCAACTCCTTGTCCCGGTCTTGCCCCGATCCAGCTGAACTGCGGCTTAGCGGCCGAGATTGGTCAACGCCAGCGTCAACAGGAAGCTGTTGCCGGAGCGGGCGTCGCCGGTATCCTGATAATCGCGTCGCCATGTCGCGCCCAGACGCAGACAATCGTCCTCATATTGCACGCCAAGCCGATGACGAATGGGGTCGAAGCCGTCCGAGAACGACTGCGGGTCTTCGCGCCGGTCGGTCAGGTCGACGATGGCGGACCCGAATACGGACCAGAACCGCGCGAATTGCACGCGGCCGGCGACGCGTGCTTCCTCGCGGTCCTGCAAATCCTCGATCGCGGGCACGATATTGCGGTTGAGCCGCAGGTATCCGGCCAGCACGTAGGTCGATCGCGATCCGATCGTCGCATCGACCTCGTTACGCCGAACCGCGAAACCATCCTTGTCGAGGCGATAGCGGTGCGTGAACGACACGAAATCGCGGACACGCACGGTCGTGCGGCCGACGTAATCCGAGAAACGGTCGCTCAGGCCGGTGCCGTCCGGCAGGATCGTCGGTCGCGTCGACAAGCGATAGCTCTGCCCGATCACCGTATTGACGGTGATGCCCGGCAACGCGACGGCCCATTCGGCGCCATAGGTGGCGCGGCTGCTGTCCTCGAAGCGATCGTAGCCGGCGAAGCGATTGAGCGCGAACAGGTTCGAATCCTCCAGATCGACGGCGCGCGCATCCTCGTTCGGCACGTCGAGGTTCGCGACCTTCGGGGATGCGACGATCTGCAGCCGAGGGGTCAGCCGCTGCGTCCCGCCGAGGAATTCGCCCACGAACGGCCATTTGACGTCGACCGCCAGCGCGCCGATCGCACGGGTCTGGAACCCGTCGACGCCGCGATAACTCACGACGTTCGTCAGCAGCGAATCATTGGTGTTGTAGGCGTCGGCGCGGGCGTAGGCGGTCAGCGTCACCTCCTGACCCCAGTTGGTCAGCCTGCGCAGATCCCATTGCCCGGCGACGAAGGCACGCTGCGTATCCTGCCCTTGCGTCCGGGTGATCGCCAGCGTGTTGGCCTGCAATTGCAGCTTGCCGCCACCGAGGTCGATCCGCTTGCGGAAGTCCAGCTCGGGCAAGGCGATCGGCTGCGACCCTTGCGGGTCGTTGACCCGCAGCGTCTGCACGTACCAGCCGGTCAGCGCAAAATAGGTGTTCGGGTCGATCCGCTCCAGCGATGCCGTGGTTCGCAGCCGGTCGTCGCGCGATATGTCATACCGGCGCAGGAACGTGCGATCGGTGGTCAGCCGCGCCGACCCCGCAATGCTCCAGTACGGCGACAGCTGATACCGGGCGACGCCATCCAGATAGCCGCGGAACGCCCGTTTCGTATCGGTCGGCGTGCTGGTGTTGAGATCGTCGCTGCGGCGGCTTTCGGTCGCATAGGCCGTGACGCGGAAGGCGCCATGCGTCCCCAGCGCATCATATTGCGCCTGCATCATCGGCAGGACTTCGGTGAAGACGTGCGGCGTCAGTATCAGCCCCTTGTTGGGGGCGAGACGGAAATAATAGGGGGTGACGAACTCGAGCCCGTTGACGCGATCGAGCTGAAAATCGGGCGTCAGGAACCCGCTTTCCGATCCGCCACCGACCGGCATCGAGAAGGCTGGCAGCGGCAGGGCGGGCAGGCCGAACAGGTGGAAGCGACCACCGCCGAAGAACACGCGCTCGCGATCCGGCCGGTATGTGATGCGGATCGCCGTGATCTTCCACGACGGCTCCTTCGGACATCCCTCGGACGTGGTGACCGCGCAGGGCGTGTAGGCGGCCTTGTCGAGCTGCATCGTTCCGTCGGGCAGCCGCGTACCCCGTGCCGCCGCCATGCGGCCGCCCTGTTCGAGGACGACGAGCATATTGTCGACCATACCGTCCTTCAGCGAATCGGTCAGCTCGATCGAATCGCCATAGGCGATGTCGCCCTGCGGATTGGTGATCGCGATGTTGCCGGTGGCGACGACCTTGCCGGTCTTGCGGTTCCACACGACCCGGTCCGCGCGCAGGCGATCGCCCTGCCGGAACATCCGGACCTCGGTCAGGGCCGTGACGACGTCGGAGTTGGTGTCGTATTCGAGGCTGCCCGCGCTGAACTGCACCTGGTCGTCAGCGGCGGGTGCGGTGATCGCCGGATCGCTGGCCGGAGGCGGCGCGACGCCGCGGTCCTGCAGATCCTGCGGCGATGGCGCGATCGCCGGCGTGGCGGTCGCCGCCGCCGGAGCGGTGGCGAGAGCCGCGGCTAGGGCACAACCGGCGAGAAGGTCGAAACGCAACACGATGATCCGGACACCCTTTGGCGTGACCGGCGCCGCCCTGAACGACGCCTCGCCCGTGCCTATCGCATCACCGGGGCATCGCTGCAATCGTTGTGCTTCCCGCTCGCCGACCCTAGATCAAGCGCCTGTTTTCAGTGCCAGGAAGTTGCCTTTCATGCAGATCGCGTTTTCCCCCACCGTCGCTGCCGCCCCCGCGATCCTCGCGCTGCCGGTGGAAAAGGATATCGCCGGACGCGCCGGTTGGCCGGGCCTCGGCGACGGGCATCAGGTCATCGCCAGCGCGGCGGCGGCGGCGGCGCGCTTCGAGGGCGAGGCAGGCGCGATCGTCGACCTGTTCCTGGCGGAGGGCGATGCGACCCGTCGCGTGCTGTTGCTGGGCGTCGGCGCGGGTGGCGAGGCGGACTGGGAAAAGGCGGGCGGTGCGCTCGTCGCGAAGCTGCTGACCTCCGGCGCGACCGACGTGACGGTCGACCTGTCCGCAGCCGCGCCCACGGCCAAGGCTGCCGCGCGCTTCGCCGGCGCCGCCGCGCAGCGTGCTTGGCGCTACGATCATTATCGCACGCGGCTGAAGGACAAGCAGAAGCCGACACTCGCCACGCTCACGGTCGCGGGTGCGCCGGACGGTACGGACGCCGCATGGGCGGCACAGGATGCTCTGACGAAGGGGCTCGAACTCACCCGTAACCTGGTCGCTGCGCCGCCGAACATCCTGTATCCTGAAAGCTTCGTCGAGCAGGTCCGCAAGGACGTCGAGGGACTTGGGCTCGAGATCATCGTCGTCGACGAGGCGGAGATGGCGGAGCACGGCATGGGCGCGCTGCTCGGCGTCAGCCAGGGTTCGGTGCGCGAGGCCCGCATCCTTGCGTTGAAGTGGAACGGCGCAGGGGAAGGCGACCCCTCGCTGGCGCTGGTCGGCAAGGGCGTCACCTTCGACAGCGGCGGCATCTCGCTGAAGCCGGGTGCCGGCATGGAAGACATGAAGTGGGATATGGGCGGCGCGGGTGCCGTCGCCGGCACGATGAAGGCACTCGCCGCGCGCAAGGCGAAGATCAACGTCGTCGGTGTAATGGGTCTGGTCGAGAACATGCCGGACGCGAACGCGCAGCGGCCCGGTGACGTGGTGACGTCGATGTCGGGCCAGACCATCGAGATCCTCAATACCGATGCCGAGGGGCGACTGGTGCTGGCCGATGCCATCACGTGGACGCAGAAGACGTTCCGGCCGAAGACGATCATCGATCTCGCCACGCTGACGGGTGCGATGATCGTCAGCCTCGGCAACGAATATGGCGGATTGTTCGCGAACGACGATGCGCTGGCGGACAAGCTGCTGGCCGCCGGCATCGCGACCGGCGACAAGCTGTGGCGCTTCCCGCTGTCGGACACATACGACAAGCTGATCGATTCGCCGATCGCCGACATGAAGAACGTCGGGCCGCGCGGCGCAGGATCGATCACCGCGGCGCAGTTCATCCAGCGTTACGTCGACAGCGGGGTGCAATGGGCCCACCTCGACATCGCCGGCATGGTGTGGAGCGACAAGCCCGGCACGACCTATGACAAGGGCGCGACGGGCTATGGCGTCAAGCTGCTCGACCGGGTGATCGCCGACAATTTCGAACGCTGAGCGAACACTGGAGCGGGTGGCGCGTGTGGGATAGGATCTGGCGATGCAGGTCGATTTCTATCATCTCACCGCCACCCCGCTCGACCGCGCCCTGCCGCAGATCGCGGCGAAGGTCGTGGAATCGGGCGCCCGCCTGCTGATCGTCAGCGCCCGAGACGACCAGCGCGCGGACCTCGACCGGCTGCTGTGGACGTATCGCGCCGACAGCTTCCTGCCGCATGGCCAGATCGGCATGGGCGACGACACGCTGCAGCCGATCCTGATCGCGGCCGACGTGAACGCGGCGAATGCGGCTCGCCATATCGCCCTCGTCGATGGCGAATGGCGGGATGACGCGCTCGATTTCGACCGGGCATTTCATTTCTTCGAGGACGCTCACATCCAGCCGGCTCGCAAGGCGTGGCGCGATTTGAACGGACGCGAGGGTGTCGAGCGGCGTTACTGGAAGCAGAACGACGCCGGCCGCTGGGAACAGGCGGCGTGACCTCGCGCGCCTGACCCGTCATCCCGGCGAACGCCGGGACCCCATGGATGCACAGGTTGCGAGGTTGAGCGTCATCGCTGCCTGATTGCTTCCCATTGATCCCTCCGTTCGCCGGGATGACGGCGGGGGCGGACGGTGCGCCGCGGGCCGCCACCATCCGAACCGGTTGCAAACCGGACCACCCCCGACTAGGGCGGCGCCACTTCGAGAATTGCAACAAAACCACAGGAGCCCGTGACCATCATGGCCGCGAACCGTACCTTTTCGATCATCAAACCCGATGCCACCCGCCGCAACCTGACCGGTGCGGTCACCAAGATGCTCGAGGAAGCCGGCCTGCGCGTCGTCGCCTCCAAGCGCATCCAGATGACCCGTGAGCAGGCCGAGGGCTTCTACGACGTGCACCGCGAGCGTCCGTTCTTCAACGACCTCGTCACGTTCATGATCTCCGGTCCGGTCGTCGTGCAGGTGCTGGAAGGCGAGAACGCGATGCAGCGTAATCGCGAGATCATGGGCGCGACCAACCCGGCGAACGCCGAGCCCGGCACGATCCGCAAGGAGCTGGCCGAATCGATCGAGGCGAACACCGTGCACGGTTCGGATTCGGACGAGAATGCCGAGATCGAGATCGCCTATTTCTTCCAGCCGAACGAAATCGTCGGCTGATGACGCGGTGGCGGCTGCGGCGTGCGTCCAGCGAGGATGCGCCCGCGGTCGCGCTGGTCGCGGGTGCGAGTTTCCTCGGCACCTTCGCCGGCATATTGGACGGCGCGGACATCGTCGCGCACGTCATGAGGAACAGCTCGGCCGGGAAATTCGCCGCCTGGAGCGATGCCCCTGACAGCATCGTCACGATCGCCGAGCATCCCGACGGCGGCGCGCCGGTCGGCTACACGCTGATGACCATGCCCGATTTCCCGATCGCGACGGGCAGGGACGATATCGAACTCCGCCGCATCTACACGCTCACGATCGCGCAAGGCACAGGCCTCGGCACCCGGTTGATGACGCAGGCGATCGATGACGCGCGCGCGCTCGGCAAGACGCGGCTGCTGCTCGGCGTTCTCGGGAGGAATACGCATGCGAGGCGGTTCTACGAACGGCGCGGCTTCACAGTCGCGGGACGGCGTCAGTATCAGGTCGGTAATATGCTGTGCGACGACGTCATCTACGCCATGTCGATCTGAAGATCGGGGGCGACGCCGTATCTGACATCGCCCCGTCGACACATCAGCGTGCGGGTGCGAACACCCCGTCGTCGTCCATGACGTGCAGTACGCCGTCCGCAATCGCGAAATAGGCGCCGCGCAGCTTCAGCTTGCCCGCAGCCTCCCGCTCCGTGATGAACGGGAAGGTGCGCAGGTTGGCAAGGCTGACGCGTACCGCCTCATGCTCCATCTCGCGCTTCGCATCCGGGCCGTCGCCGAACTTCGCCTTCACGCGCTCGCTCGCGTCGTCGAGCAGTCCGACCCAGTCGGAGATAAAGCCGCCATGACCGGGTTCGGCGTCCTTGAAGCCGCCGGACAGTGCCGCTGCACAGCCGCCGCACGATCCGTGACCCATCACCACGACCTCCGGCACCTCCAGCTGTGTCACCGCGAATTCGATCGCCGCCGACACACCGTGATAGCCCTGCGTCGTTTCGAATGGCGGCACCAGATTGGCGACGTTGCGTACCGCGAAGATCTCGCCCGGCGCGACATCGAAGATCTGCATGGGATCGACGCGGCTGTCGGAACAGGCGATCACCATGACCTTGGGGCTCTGGCCCCGTCCAAGCTCTTCCCAGCGTTCGCGCTGTTCTACCCAAGCCTGCTCGCGAAACCGGCCATAGCCCTCGATCATGTCGCTGAAGTCGGTCATTCTGCCTCCGTAATATGTCCTGTCTTCGGCTATAACGCGCTAAAATGCCGGTTGTCCCACGGCTCGGCCACCCAGCCACAAAGCTTTACAATGGCGCAAAACGGCCATGTGATCGCGCTGCGCCACAAAGGTTGTTCGGGACCGGGTTGATCGCTATCTCGCGGTCATGAACGAGATGACGCCGCTCGCCAAAGTCCCGCTTTCCGGGTCCGAACCCCGTCTGCGCAAGCCCGACTGGATCCGCGTGAAAGCGCCGACCAGCGCCGGCTTCGCCGCGACGCGCGAGCTGATGCGGTCGAAGAGCCTGACGACCGTCTGCGAAGAAGCGGCCTGTCCGAACATCGGCGAATGCTGGTCCAAGAAGCATGCGACCGTCATGATCCTGGGCGACACCTGCACCCGCGCCTGCGCTTTCTGCAACGTCAAGACCGGCATGCCGCGCGCGGTCGACCCGATGGAGCCGAACAACGTCGCCGACGCCGCGGCACAGATGGGGCTGGAGCATATCGTCGTCACCTCGGTCGATCGCGACGATCTGCCGGATGGCGGGGCAAAGCAGTTTGTGAAGGTGATCGAGGCGATCCGCCGGTCCAATCCGCGGACGACGATCGAAATCCTGACGCCGGATTTCCGCAACAAGCACGAGGCCGCGGTCGAGGCGATCGTCGCGGCGCGGCCGGACGTCTACAACCACAATCTCGAAACCGTGCCGCGGCTGTATCCGACGATCCGGCCCGGCGCACGCTACTACGCATCGATCCGGCTGCTGGAGAGCGTCAAGAAGCTCGACCCGTCGATCTTCACCAAATCCGGCGTGATGCTCGGGCTCGGCGAACAGCGGCTCGAGGTGCATCAGGTAATGGACGACATGCGCTCGGCCGACATCGATTTCCTGACGATGGGTCAGTATCTTCAGCCGACGCCGCGGCATGCCAGGGTCGAGGAATTCGTTACGCCCAAGGCGTTCGACAGCTATGCCGCGATCGCGCGCGCCAAGGGGTTCCTGCTGGTCGCATCATCGCCGTTGACGCGGTCGAGCTATCATGCCGGGGACGATTTCGCGAAGATGCGCGTGAACCGCGAGGCGAAGTTGGCTGCACGTGCCTAAGCACAGCGAGACACGCCATCTGCCCTACACGCCGGAGCAGATGTTCGACATGGTGGCCGACGTGAAGCGCTATCCGGAGTTTCTGCCCTGGGTCAGCGCGATGCGCGTCCGGCAGGATAGCGACACCGCGACGCTTGCGGACATGATCGTCGGGTTCAAGGGGCTGCGCGAAACCTTCACGTCGAAGGTGGAGAAGACGCGGCCCGAGCACATCCACGTCGAATATATAGATGGACCGCTGAAATACCTGCACAACGACTGGCGCTTCCGTGCCGAGGAGGGCGGCTGCGCGGTCGATTTCACGGTCGATTTCCAGTTCAAGAACCGGATGTTCGAAATGCTGGCGGGGCAGGTGTTCGGGGTCGCGCTGCGCCGGATGATCGGCGCGTTCGAGGATCGCGCGAAGGTGCTTTACGGCAGCAGCAATTCCAGCGCGACCAGCGCCGCCTGAAGGCGGATGCCGCCGCGACCCAGATCGCCGAACATCTTGCGATCGGCGTGAACGTCGCTTGGATCGCCACCCTTTTCCGCGCGCGCGAATACGACGGTGCCGACCGGCTTCTTCTCCGATCCGCCACCCGGCCCGGCGATACCCGTAATCGCCACGGCGACGTCGGCGCCGCTGTTGGCGAGCGCACCCTGCGCCATGCTCCACGCCACCGCGATCGACACCGCGCCGAACGTTTCCAGCACGTCGGAATTGACCTTCAGCAGCTTCATCTTGGCTTCGTTCGAATAGGTGACGAAGCCGGCACCGAACACATCCGATGACCCGGGGATTTCGGTGATCGCCGCGGCGACGAGTCCGCCGGTGCAGCTTTCGGCGAGCGCGATCGTCCGGCCCGCTGCGCGGTTCGCCTCCACCACGCGTTCCGCGGCGGCGAGCAGCTCCGCAGGCAGCAACGTGTCCGTCATCGCCCGGCCTCCGTGCAGAGCGGCAAGTCGGGAACGTTGATCGCCTTCCCCTTCGCCTTCTCCGCCTTGAAATAACGCAATGTGGTGACGATCACCCCCGCGGTGTTGGCCGGGGGCAGGGGGGCAAGCTGCGTCACGAACCGGTCGATCGTACCGCAATCGGCGGGGTTGATCCGGCCGACCAGCACGGGTGCCAACGCCGCCGTCAGCAGCGGCCGCGCGAATTCGGATTGCAGCAGCGAATCGATCATCGGATCGGACAGCTTGACGATCGCCGCACGGGCGTTCGGCCAGGCGCGATCCGCCGCCTGTCGATATCGATCGAGGAAGTCGCTGTCCGTCCGCCGCACCAGACTGTTGGCGGGCAGGCGGCTGGAACAGACGATCCCGGTTTGCTGGATGATGTCGGGCAAGGCGACGAGCGCCATCGCCTCCGCCTCGGGCGTGGTGATGCAGCGTGTCTGCGCCTCGGCCTGCGAGGCGGACAGGAGCGCGACGATGGCGAGAGCCGCCTTCATCGCGGCAGGCTCACGGTTGCCATAGCCTGTGCCGCGATGCCTTCGCCCCGGCCGGTGAAGCCCAGTCGTTCGGTGGTGGTCGCCTTGATGCTCACCCGATCCTCGCCGAGCCCGAGCAGCGTTGCGATCCGCGCCTGCATCGCTGCCCGGTGCGGCCCGATCTTGGGGGCTTCGCAGATGAGGGTCAGGTCAACGAAATCGATCCGCCCGCCCTTGTCGGCGATCAGCTTTGCGGCATGTTGCAGGAATTGCGCCGAGTCCGCACCCTTCCACTGTGGATCGCTGGGTGGGAAATGCGTGCCGATATCGCCCGCTGCAATCGTGCCGAGCAAGGCGTCGGTCAGCGCGTGAAGGCCGACGTCGGCGTCGCTGTGACCCGACAATCCCTTGTCGTGCGGGATCAGCACGCCGCCGAGCCACAATTCCTCGCCAGCCTCCAGCCGGTGAACGTCGAAGCCGGACGCACTCCGCGTCTCCCATGCCACCCTGGCGTTCGCCGCGGCAAAATCCTCTGGATGCGTGACCTTATCGAGCATGATGTCGCCCTGCACCAAAGCGATGCTCCCGCCAAGTCGTCGTACCATCTGCGCGTCGTCCGTCGCATCCTCGCCTGCAGGCCAGTCCCGGTGGGCGGCACGCAGCGCCTCGACGCGGAAACCCTGCGGCGTCTGCACGCGGGACAGGCCGTCGCGGGGTACGACCACGCCGTCCCGCACCAGCGTATCCGCCACCGCGAGAACCGGCATTGCGCCGTCGTGGCTATCGAGTGCGGACAGCACCCGATCGATCGCATCCGCCGGTACGAATGGCCGGGCAGCATCGTGGATGAGGACGCGGTCCGCCTCGATCGCGGCGAGTCCCAACGCCACCGACGTGCGCCGCGATGCGCCGCCGGTCACCGTTCGTACCGGCCCCAGCGCCGCTGCCGCCAGATCCCCGGCATCCGCAGCTATCACCACCAAGACCTCGTCCACCGCCGGATGCCCCACGAAGGCGGCATAGGCGTGCGCGATCAGCGGCTTGCCGGCCACCTTCGCATATTGTTTGGGAATCGCGCCGCCCGCGCGCGAGCCGCTGCCCGCCGCGACGATCAGCGCCACCGTGCGTGGTCGATCCGTCATCGCCGTCGCCTAGCGCACCCACGTCCCCCTTGCCAGAGCGGCCTCGAGACGGTAGATGTTGCCCAATTTTCAGGCAGATCATGGCTCACCTTACGCCCATCCAGATCGGTCCCGTGCGGATCGACAGCCCCGTCGTGCTGGCGCCGATGACCGGCGTCACCGACATGCCGTTCCGGACGCTCGTCCGGCGCTACGGCTCGGGCCTCAACGTCACCGAGATGATCGCGAGCCAGGCGGCGATCCGCGAAACGCGGCAATCGATCCAGAAGGCAGCATGGCACCTATCCGAGGAGCCGGTATCGATGCAGCTCGTCGGCTGCACGCCCTACGAGATGGCGGAAGCGGCAAAGCTTGCCGAGGATCGTGGTGCGGCGATCATCGACATCAATATGGGCTGCCCGGTGCGGAAGGTGACCAACGGCGATGCAGGGTCGGCACTGATGCGCGATTTGAAGCTTGCAGCCCAGTTGGTCGACAGCGTGGTCAAGGCGGTGAAGGCGCCGGTGACGCTCAAGATGCGGATGGGCTGGGATCTCGACAGCCTCAATGCCCCGGAACTCTCCCGCATCGCGCAGGACCTCGGCGTCCGGCTGATCACGGTTCACGGCCGGACCCGCAACCAGATGTACAAGGGGTCGGCCGACTGGCGCTTCATCCGCACCGTGAAGGACGCGGTGACGATCCCGGTGATCGCGAACGGCGATATCTGCACGATCGACGATGCGATCGCGGCTCTCGACCAATCGGGAGCGGACGGCATCATGATAGGCCGCGGTGCCTATGGGCGGCCATGGGTGCTGGGTCAGGTGATGGAGTATCTGGAGAACGGCACCCGCCGGCCCGATCCATCGCTCGACGAACAATATCGCGTCATCATCGAACATTACGACGCGATGCTCGATCATTATGGCGACATCACCGGCGTCAACATGGCGCGCAAGCACATCGGCTGGTACACCAAGGGCCTCAACGGCTCCGCGGAATTCCGCAACGCCGTGAACCAGCAGCCCGACGCGAAGACGGTCAAGCGCATGCTCGCCGACTTCTACGCACCGTTCCGCGACCAGCCACCCGTCCAGCAGGCTGCCTGACGGCATCATGGCCGGTCGTCCGGGGTTTGCCGAGCTGTTCGCCGCGCTCCCCGTGGCCGTCTTGATCGTCGATCCCGACGACCGGATAGCGCACGCCAATGCGCTCGCAGAACAGTTGCTCAACCTGTCCGAACGCGTGATGCGCGGCCAGCCCATCGCGGCGATCCTGCCGCCGCCCGCCGCCGGGGACCGACGCGAAGGGCAGGGGATGGCCTTTTACGATACCGAGATCGCGACCCCTCACGGCCCCCGCATCAGGGTGGATTTCGTCGAGGCGGCAGTCGCCGATCATGCCGGGTGGCGGGCGATCACATTGCATCCCGCTGCCAGTACCCGCGGGCTTGGCCCGAGCGCACGTGGGGCGAGCGCGCGCGCGGCGAGCGGCGCGGCGGCGATGCTGGCGCACGAAATCAAGAACCCGCTGTCTGGCATCCGCGGCGCTGCGCAGTTGCTCGGTGCGGGCGAACTGACGACGCTGATCGTCACCGAGGTCGACCGGATCGCGGCGCTGATCGACCGGATGCAGGATTTCAGCGACACCCGCCCGCTGGAGATCGCGGCGGAAAACATCTATCCGCTGATCGGCCACGCCCGCCGGCTCGCGCTCGCCGGCTTCGCGCGCGGCGTCGTGATCGACGAGCGGTTCGACCCGTCGCTCCCCTCCGCGGCGATCAATCGCGACGCGTTGTTGCAAATTCTCATAAACCTGTTGAAGAACGCCCACGAAGCGTCTCGTCTGGAACGCAAACCCCGGATCGTCATCACCACCGCCTACCGCCATGGCATGTCCGTCGCGGCGGCGGCCGGCAGGCCGAGGGTGCCTCTGCCGATCGAGATCTGCGTGCTCGACAACGGCCCGGGCGCGCCCGCCGATATCGCCGACAACCTGTTCGATCCATTCGTCTCCGGACGTCCGGAGGGGCAGGGGCTCGGCCTCGCGCTGGTCGACAAGCTGATGCGAGATATGGGCGGCATCGTTCAGTATGCGCGCGAAGGAAGCCCAGAGATGACGACGCTCCGCCTGCTGCTGCCGAGGGCGGCGTCATGACGCGCATCCTGGTCGTCGACGACGACGCCGCGATCCGCACCGTCGTCGCGCAGGCTCTGCGTCGTGCCGGCCACGAAGTGCAGACCGCCGAAACGCTCGCGCAGCTCGACCGCATTCTGGCGACGCGCGTGCCTGACGTACTGGTGACGGACGTCATCCTGCCCGATGGTGACGGCATCGAACGGGTCAAGGAAATCGGCCAGCGTCTGCCGCAACTGCCGATCATCATCCTGTCGGCACAGAACACGCTGACCACGGCAGTGCGCGCAGCGGAAGTCGGCGCCTATGAATATCTGCCGAAGCCCTTCGACCTCGACGATCTGACCCGTGCCGTTACCGGTGCCCTGGCGCGGGGCGCCGTGATGCCGCAGCCGGAGGCGGGAGAGGACCCCACGTTGCCGCTGATCGGGCGATCGCCGGCAATGCAGGACGTCTACCGCATCATCGCCCGCGTATTATCCAACGATCTCACCGTGCTGATCTCCGGCGAATCGGGGACGGGCAAGGAACTGGTCGCCCGTGCGATCCACGATCTCGGCGCGCGCCGCGCGGCCCCGTTCGTCGCCATCAATATGGCGGCGATCCCGCGCGAGCTGATCGAGGCAGAGCTGTTCGGCCACGAACGCGGTGCCTTTACGGGAGCCGCGGTCCGCAACGCCGGCCGTTTCGAACAGGCGGCGGGCGGGACGTTGTTCCTCGACGAGATCGGCGACATGCCGATGGAGGCGCAGACGCGCTTGCTCCGGGTCCTGCAATCGGGCGAGTTCACCACCGTCGGCGGCGCACGCACGATGCGCGCGGACGTTCGCGTCGTCGCCGCCACAAACCGGGACCTGACCCAGCAGGTCGCCTCCGGCCAGTTTCGCGAGGATCTGTTCTACCGCCTCAACGTCGTGCCGGTCACCCTGCCAGCGCTCCGGGACAGGCGGCAGGACATTCCGCTGCTCGCCCGCCATTTCCTGGAAAACGCGGCAGCGCAGGGGCTTCCCCGCCGGCAGCTCGGCGAACAGGCGCAGGCAGCCCTGACGGCACACGACTGGCCCGGCAATGTCCGCGAACTGGAGAACCTCATGCGCCGGCTCGCGGTCCTCGCCCGCGACGAACTGATCGATGCGCCGACGATTCGCGACCTGCTCGGCGCTCCCGGCACACTCGCCGAGGCTGCCGATCCGGGCATCGCCGAGGCTGTGCGCTACCTTGTCGAACGCATCGCCCGCGAACGACCCGACGCGCTGGACGACGGGACGTTGTACGATCGCGTCATCGGCGAGGTGGAACGGCCGTTGATCGAAACCATGCTGGCGCGACATGCCGGCAACCAGCTTCGCGCCGCGCGGGCGCTGGGGCTCAATCGCAATACGTTACGCAAACGCCTCGATACGCTGGGGATCAGCGCTCGCGGGGAGGAATAGGCCGTCATTCGCCGTCATGCCGTCATCGGCACGTGGTGCCGTCACGATCCGGCTGACTGTCACCACAAACCATCGCCAAACTGAATTATGTGGTTTCCGTGCAACAATCCACGTTGTACGGAGGCCGGGATGGACGCGGCCCTTACGCCCGATCTGATGGACGAGACGCCGGTTCGCCGGTTGCGCATCACGCCCGCCGTCGAAGGGCTGGTGCTGGCGCTGGCCATCGCGATCGCGACTGCGACTTATTTCATCATTGCCGGCAGCAGCACGCCGCAGACGCCACTATCTCCGCCGACGATAGCATTGTTGCTGGTCGCCAATCTGGTGCCGGGCATCGCCTTGCTGATGCTGCTGGGCCGCCGGATCGCCCGTAAGCGGGCAGCCGCGTCTCTCGTCGGTGGTGAGGGCGTGCTGCACGTTCGGCTGGTCGCCATCTTCTCGATCATCGCGGCGGTTCCGGCGCTGCTCGTCACCATCTTCGCGTCGCTCCTGTTCCAGATCGGCGTCGAATTCTGGTCGTCCGACCGGGCGAGTGGCATGCTCGAGAATGCGCGCACGCTCGTGGGCCAAAATTACCAGCGCGAGGTGGATCGGGTCGTTGCGCAGGTGCAGGCGATGAGTGGCGACCTGTCCGCGGAGTTGAAGACCCACGCGGTCGACAGTCCGTTCTTTCAGCAACTCCTGCTGGTGCAGACCTATCGCCGCGAACAGTCCGAAGGCATGATCATTCGCCGGGGCGAGACCGATCCCCTGATCGTGCTCAACCCCTATGATCGGCCGCTCCAGAACCTCGTTACGCCCGCGATCGAGAAGGCGCTGGATGACGGCCAGCCGTTCGTTATCGTGCGCAGCGACGACCGGATCGGCGCCGTCGTGCCGATCGACTACGGCAAGGGCGCCTATCTGTATTCGGCCCGGATCTTCGATCCACAACTCGCCAGCCAGATTCGCCGTGGCGATGCGATCGTGCGGGATTACCAGACGCTGCAAAGCCGATCGCGCGCGTTGCAGCTTAAATTCAACGCCGCGCTGCTTCTGGTTTCGCTGCTGATCGTCGGGATCGCCGTCTGGGCCGCGCTTGCGGTCGCCGACCGTCTCGTGCGCCCCGTGGCGGAACTGGTTGGCGCGGCGCGCAAGGTCGCGACCGGCGACCTCACCGCGCGCGTCGCCGACCCGCGCCGCAAGGATGAGGTCGGAACGCTGGCCAACGCCTTCAACCAGATGACCGGTCGGCTACAGGAGCAGAACAACGCACTGGTCACCGCCAACGATCAGCTCGACAGCCGCCGGGCGCTGATCGAGGCGGTGATGGCCGGCGTGTCCGCCGGCGTGTTGGCGACGGCGGACGACGGCACCATTCGGATCGCCAATCGATCGGCCACGGAATTGATCGGGATGGGTGCCGATGGCCTCGTCGGACGGCCGCTTGCCAGCGTGTCGCCCGAACTGTCTGCGCTCGTCGAGGGGCGGGAGCGCGAGGCGATCGTTCAGGTCATTCGCAACGGCGAGACCAAGACGTTGGCGGTACGTATCGCGCGAACCGACTCCGGCCCCATCCTCACCTTCGACGACATCACCCAGCAATTGCTCGACCAGCGCCGCGCCGCATGGTCCGACGTGGCACGCCGGATCGCGCATGAGATCAAGAACCCGCTGACTCCGATCCAGCTTGCCGCCGAACGCCTCCAGCGCCGCTACGGCAGCAAGATCGATGCCGAGGATACGACCTTTGCACGCCTGACGGACACCATCGTGCGACAGGTCGGCGACCTTCGCCGGATGGTCGATGAATTCTCGTCGTTCGCCCGCATGCCGAAGCCGGTGTTCCGCGAGGAATCGCTGGTCGACATCGCGCGTCAGGCCATGTTCCTGCACGAGGTTGCGCATCCCGCCATTCACTTCGAACTCGATCACGGCAGCCCCGCGCCATCGCTCGTCTGCGACCGCAGGCAGCTGGGGCAGGCCTTCACAAACATCGTCAAGAACGCTGTGGAAGCCATTGAGAGCAAAGGCGACGATGGTGGATCCGTCCTCATCGCGGTCGGCGCCGACGGCGACGTCGTCACCGTAGAGGTGGCGGACACGGGGATCGGCCTGCCGCCGGAACGCGACCGGATCGTCGAACCCTATATGACCACGCGCGCGAGGGGGACCGGACTTGGCCTCGCGATCGTCAAGAAGATCGTCGAGGAGCATCATGGTACCATGACCTTCGCCGATCGCGAGGGCGGTGGCACGATCGTCCGCATCACCTTCGATGCGGCGGCGCTGGCCGCCCTCGATCAGGGCGCAGATGCGCTCGAACCTACCAAAGACGGCCAACTCGCCGCACTCACACGCAATCGGAATTAGACCATGGCGCTCGACATCCTCGTCGTCGACGACGAACACGACATCCGCGAACTCGTCGCCGGCGTCCTCGAAGACGAAGGCTACGAGACGCGCACCGCCGCGGATAGCGATGCGACGCTGGAGGCGATCGCGACGCGGCGGCCGTCGCTGGTGCTGCTCGACGTCTGGCTGCAGGGATCGCGGCTCGACGGACTCGAATTGCTCGACGAGATCAAGCGCCGCGATCCTTCGCTGCCGGTGCTGGTCATATCCGGCCACGGCAACCTCGACACGGCGGTGGCGGCGATCCGCCGGGGTGCGTCCGATTTCATCGAAAAGCCGTTCGAGGCGGAGCGCCTGCTGTTGCTCGTCGAACGGGCGACGGAGACGGAACGGCTACGCCGCGAAGTGGCGAGCCTGCGCGTTTCGGCCGGTCGCGAGAGTGATCTCACCGGAAGCTCCGGGGCGATCAACGGCGTGCGCGCGACGTTGAAACGTGTTGCCGCTACCGGCAGCCGTGTCCTGATCATGGGCCCGGCCGGTGTCGGGAAGGAGGTTGCCGCGCGGCTGCTGCATGGCTGGAGCAACCGCGCGCAGGCGCCGTTCGTCATCGTCAGCGCGGCGCGGATGACGCCCGAACGCGTCGAGGAGGAATTGTTCGGTGTGGAGGAGGGGGGAGACCTCGTCCGCCCCGGCCTGCTCGAACAGGCGCACGGTGGTACGCTGTTCCTCGACGAGATCGCTGATATGCCGGTGGCGACACAGGCGCGGATATTGCGCGTGCTCACCGACCAGAGCTTCAGCCGGATCGGCGGCACCCGTATCGTCAAGGTCGACGTCCGCGTCGTATCCGCGACATCGCGGGACCTGGCGCATGAGATCACGGAGGGGCGTTTTCGCGAAGACCTGTACTACCGCCTCAACGTCGTGCCCGTGCTTATCCCGGCGCTGTCGGAACGGCGCGAGGATATCCCGGCGCTGGTCGAGCATTTCATGGCGCATTACGCTGCCGAACGGCGCGTACCCACGCCGGAGATCGCCGCCGACGCGATGGTCGCGCTGCAATCCTACGACTGGCCGGGGAACGTCCGTCAGCTGCGCAACGTCGTCGAGCGGACCATCATTCTCGCCCCGGGCGACCGGATCGGCCGGATCGACCTCGATCTGTTGCCGGCCGAAGTGCTGGGCGATCAAGGCGATATCGGCAGCGGCGGGGGCGGGGCGATCATGGGGGCGCCGCTGCGCGAGGCCCGCGAGACGTTCGAACGCGAATATCTCCGCGTCCAGATCCGGCGCTTTTCCGGCAACATCAGCCGCACCGCGAGCTTTATCGGCATGGAGCGATCGGCACTGCATCGGAAACTGAAGTTGCTGGGCATCACCGACATGCGCGAGGATTGAGCGCTGGACGTTTGCACCCATCGTTCATAGATGTGCATCGCCGACCGATCCGGTCGGCATCCGACGCCGGGAAACGGCGCACTAGCGGGCTAACGGCTCGCCAATAATACGAAAGGCTCATCATGGCCGACAAGCAAGGGTCTCTCCAGGACCTGTTCCTCAACGCTCTCCGCCGCTCCAAGACCCCGGTCACCATGTTCCTGGTGAAGGGCGTCAAGCTGCAGGGCATCGTCACCTGGTTCGACAATTTCTCGGTGCTATTGCGCCGCGACGGCCAGTCGCAGCTGATCTACAAGCACGCCATTTCGACGATCATGCCATCGGGCCCGATGGATGTCGCCGCTATCGTCGATTCGGTCGGTGAAGCGCAGCGCAAGCAGCCGTTGCTGCAGGAAATCTTTTTGAACGCCGTGCGTAAATCCGAGGACTCGGTAACGATGTTCCTGATCAACGGGGTCATGCTGCAGGGTCATATCGCCGGCTTCGACCTGTTCTGCATGCTGCTACAGCGCGAAGGCATGGCGCAGCTCGTATACAAGCACGCCGTATCGACCATTCAGCCTGCCCGTGCGTTGAACCTCGCCGACGAGGGCGAGACGGAAGAATAAGCGATGAGCACGGGTTTCAACCGCGATCGTGACGAGTTTGCCCGGGGCGGGCGAGTGCTGATCGTCCTGCCGGATCAGGGCGATGCGCATCGTGATGCCGATGCCCGGCTCGACGAAACGGCTGGCCTTGCCGCAGCGATCGGGCTGGTCGTGACGGACAAGGTCGCGGTGCGGGTGCGTGCGCCCAAGCCGGCGACCCTGATCGGCAGCGGACAGGTGGAGCAACTCGCGGTGCAGGTGCGGCAGGACGAAGCGGATCTCGTCGTGTTCGACGCCAGCCTGACGCCGGTGCAGCAGCGCAATCTGGAAACCGCCCTCGAAGCCAAGGTGATCGATCGCACGGGTCTGATCCTCGAAATCTTCGGCGAACGCGCGGCGACCGCCGAAGGGCGATTGCAGGTCGAGTTGGCGCATCTGGATTATCAGGGCGGACGGCTGGTACGCAGCTGGACCCACCTCGAACGCCAGCGGGGCGGCTTCGGCTTCCTTGGCGGCCCAGGCGAAACACAGATCGAGGCCGACCGCAGACTGATCAGGGATCGTATGGCGCGCCTGCGTCGCGAACTGGAGCAGGTCAGCCGCACGCGCGGATTGCATCGCGAGCGGCGGCAGCGCGCACCATGGCCGGTGATCGCGCTGGTCGGCTACACCAATGCAGGCAAATCGACGCTATTTAACCGGCTGACGGGCGCGGACGTGATGGCGGAAAACCTGCTTTTCGCGACGCTTGATCCGACACTGCGCCAGATTTCACTGCCCGGCATCGACAAGGCGATCCTGTCCGACACGGTTGGCTTCGTATCCGACCTGCCGACACAACTGGTCGCTGCATTCAAGGCGACGCTGGAAGAAGTGGTGTCCGCAGACCTGCTCATTCATGTCCGCGATATCGCACATCCCGATACCGAAGCGCAGCGATCGGACGTTGAAGCGGTGCTGTCGGAAATCGGTGTGTCGGAGATGACACCGCGGTTCGAGGCGTGGAACAAGCTCGACCTGCTCGATACCGAACGCCATGACGTCATGCTTGCCGAAGCCGATCGGCGGGACGACGTGGTGGCGTTGTCGGCGTTGAGCGGGGAAGGGGTGGGCGCCCTGATCGAACAGGTTGCCGCGAAGTTGACCGCTGCACATCGCCGCTACTGGATCACGCTGGAAGCCGGCGACGGAGCGGGCGCGGCATGGCTGCATGCACATGGCGAAGTCCTCGGCCAGATCAGCGAGGGACTTGAGACGCAGTATGAAGTGCGTCTCGCCGAACGGGACTATGAACGCTTTCAGCAGCGGTGAACCAGCGGGTCAGCCCCGCTTCACCTGCTGCCAAAGCGCTTCCTGTTCATCGAGCGCCATCGCCGGAAAGGCATCGCCGGCGGCTTCTTCCATCGCGCGGAAGCGACGTTCAAACTTGGCGTTGCCGGCACGTAACGCGGCTTCGGGATCGATGCCCAGATGGCGGGCCCAGTTTACCACGGCAAAGAGAAGATCGCCGACCTCTTCATGGATCTCGTCTGCGGATGCTGCGACGACCTCATCAATCTCCTCGTGTACCTTCGCTCGGGGACCATCCGTGTCGGGCCAGTCAAACCCGACGCGCGCGGCACGTTTCTGCAATTTGACTGCGCGCATCAGCGCAGGCAGGCCGGCAGCGACACCGGCCAGAGCACTCGTATCGTCCTTTCCGGCCCGCTCGGCAGCCTTCAGTTCCTCCCAGCCGGGACTGGCCGTCACGGCGCCGAAGATGTGCGGATGCCGGCGTTCCATCTTGTCGCTGATCGACCCGACGACATCGGCAAACGTAAACGCGCCAGCTTCTTCGGCAATACGGCTGTGGAAAACGACCTGAAGCAGCAGATCGCCCAGTTCATCCTTCACGTCGTCGGCGTCGTTGCGCATGATCGCGTCGGCCACTTCATAGGCTTCCTCGATCGTATAGGGAGCGATCGTCGCCCAGGTTTGCGCCACGTCCCATTCGCAACCGCGCTGCGGATCGCGCAGTCGAGCCATGATGGCGACCAGACGTTCGATCATGAAAGCCCCCCTCCAGCCGGCCCGTTGGCCAGATCGATAATATCCATTATGTAAAGTCTTGGTGGTGATGCGGTTCGAGGATCAGCGTGTTGCCCTCGACCCGCCACGACTTCAGCTTCGACAGAAAATTCATGCCGAGCACATCGGTATCGCCGAATGCCGGTGACACCACGACGCCAAGATCCCGTGCGGCGATATCACCCAGCCGCAACTCCCGCACGGTGGCGGTCTGGGCATTGATCTGACCGTTGGCGGTGTTGAGCACCATCGGGATCAAGCTCTTGCGAACGTCGAGCGCCGCAGCCTGCGCGGTTCGGGTCGATAGCGCCGTCACCGTCGCCCCGCTATCCACCAGCATCCGCCTGGAAACGCCATCCAGCGTCACGCGCGCCCAGAAATGTCCGTCCGGCGCCATGCGGATGCGTGTTTCCTTGCCGACGACGTTCTGGTCCTCCAGCTTCAACAGCCGGGCGACACGCTGGATGTACGGATCGAACTGTTCGCGTTGGCTTACGACCAGCAACAGCAAGCCGGCGATGACCGCCCAGCTCGCCAGCGAGAACAGCACCCGGAGAATCGGGACACGGCGAGCGATCAGCGCCGAGACCGGCAGCAGAAGCAGCAACAGATAGAGCAGCGCATGGCCGCCCACATCAGGGATCATGGCGTGAATTCCAGTCCATCGTAGCCTGGTTCGACGCCCGGCGGCAGATCCGCCACCAGCGTCGCATAATCCATACTGTGATCCATGTGTATGAACGCTGACCGGCCGGGACGCAGCTGCGCGATCCAGTCGAGGACGGTCGGCACGTCAGGGTGGGTCGGGTGGGGCGCATAGCGCAATGCATCGACGATCCAGACGTCCAGCCCGGTATACAGGTCGCGCATCGCCGGGGTCAGCGCATGAAAATCGGTCGCATAACCGACGGCGGCACCCGCCACCGAAAACCGCAGACCAGCCGAGGTTATGCGTCCGTGCGGCTGATCGACGACGTCGATCGTGATCCCGCCGATGACCAGCCGGTCGGGTAGACATGCCGCATCCACAGTCGGCGGATACCCCTGCCGACCGGCAAAGACGTAGGTGAACCGCTCCTTCAGCGCGTCGAGCGTCGCCCGCCTCGCGAAGCCGGGGACCGGACGGCCAAGGGCGTGGAAAATCTGGCGGACGTCGTCGATGCCGTGACAGTGATCTGCGTGATCGTGGGTCCAGATGATCGCGTCGACCGCGGCCACGTCAGCGGCCAGCAACTGTTCGCGCATGTCAGGGCCGGTATCGATCAGGATGCGCGTGCCGTCATGCTCGACCAGCAACGATGCGCGCGTCCGACGGTTGCGCGGCTCCGCGGGGTCACAGACGCCCCAGTCATTGCCGATCCGCGGCACGCCGGACGATGTGCCGGAGCCGAGAATGCGGACCTTCACCGTGCCGTATCTCGCGCCGCGGTCTTGGACGCTTTGTCGAACAAGGTAAAGAAGTTATCCCTGGTCTTTGCAGCGAGTTGCTCGATCGACTCGCCCCGTAGATCGGCGAGGAAGGCAGCGGTGTCGGCGACGAAAGCCGGTTCCCCCTGTTTGCCGCGGTTTGGCACCGGCGCAAGGAATGGCGCATCCGTTTCGATCAACAGGCGATCGATCGGCAATCGCGCCGCGGTATCCTGCAGATCACGTGCGTTCCTGAACGTTACGATGCCCGAGATGGAGATGTAGAACCCCAGCGCAAGGGCGGCATCGGCGAAGACACCACTGGCAGTGAAGCAATGGATTACCCCTTTGTAGGCCCCCTTCTCCATTTCATCGCGCAGGATCGCCAACGTATCGTCTTCCGCATCGCGCGTGTGAACGATCAGCGGTAGTCCGGTTTCGCGGCAGGCAGCGATATGGGTACGGAAACTTGCCTGCTGGCGCGCCCGGTCCGAATGATCGTAATAATAATCGAGGCCGGACTCGCCGATCCCGACGACCCGCGGGTGCGCGGCCCGTTCGACGAGCTTGGCCTTGTCGACATCCTGGTGCTGGTCCGCCTCGTGCGGGTGAATACCGATCGAGGCCCAGACGTCGGGTTCACGCTCCGCCGTGGCCACCACCGCGTCCCATTCGCTCTCGCGGGTCGAGATGTTGAGCATGGCCCCCACCCCACGGGCTCGTGCGCGCGCAAGCACGTCGGCCTGCTGTTCGAACACACCCTTGTAGTTCAGGTGGCAGTGGCTGTCGGCGAACATCACGCCTCCACCACCGCCGGCATGTCGAGCCGCGGGAACACGGGCGACGGCGGAGCGATGACGAAACCGGATGCTGCCTGACGGGCATACCAGTCGTCATCGTCGATCGCGGCGTGATCGCGTTCTTGTGCACCGATCTGGTCGAGAACCTTGGCCGCCGAATCCGGCACCACCGGGATAATCGCAATCGCCAGCATACGGATTGCGCGAACAAGCGTGTTCAGCACTGCGTTCATCCGGTCGGGATCGGTCTTGCGCAACGCCCATGGCGCCTGCGCATCGATATACTGGTTGCAGGCGAAGACGCCGCGCATCCAGGCCTCGATCCCCTGATTGAGCATCAGGTCTCCGAACGCCGATTTGAAGCCGGCGCAGGCGACGACGATCTCCTCGATCAGCATGGCGTCGGCGGGGTCGGACCTGCCGCCCTCCGGAAATGCCCCGCCCAGATTTTTGGCGATGAACGACAGGGTCCGCTGTGCCAGATTGCCGAAGCTGTTGGCGAGTTCGGCGTTGACGCGCGTCACGATCGCCTCGGCCGAATAGCTGCCGTCCTGTCCGAAGCTGACGTCGCGGAGCAGGAAATAGCGTACCGCGTCGACGCCGAATGCGTCGGTCAATTCGTCAGGGCTGACGACATTGCCGACCGACTTCGACATCTTCTCGCCGCGATGGAGCACGAAACCGTGTGCGAACACCTGCTTCGGCAGCGGCAGGTTCGCCGACATCAGGAACGCCGGCCAGTAGACCGTGTGGAACCGGGTAATGTCCTTGCCGATCAGGTGCAGATCAGCCGGCCAGAAACGCGCCATCGCTTCCGCATCGTCGGGATAGCCCGCGCCGGTGAGGTAATTGGTGAGCGCGTCGACCCAGACGTACATGACATGGCCGGGGCTGTCCGGCACCGGAACACCCCAATCGAAACTGGTGCGCGAGACCGACAGGTCGGACAGTCCTCCCTCGACGAAGCGCATCACCTCGTTCCGGCGCGTCTCGGGTCGGATGAAGTCGGGGTTGGCGGCGTATAGATCGAGGAGCGGCTGCTGGTATTTCGACAGGCGGAAGAACCACGTTTCCTCCGCGGTCCATTCCACCGGCGTTCCCTGCGGCGAAAGGCGCTGCCCCCCTTCCCCGTCGACCAGTTCCTTTTCGTCGTAAAAGGCTTCGTCGCGAACCGAATACCAGCCCTCGTACCGATCGAGATACAGGTCGCCCTTGTCGCGCATCGCCTGCCATATGGCTTGACTGGCGGCGTAATGCGCCGGCTCCACGGTGCGGATGAAACGATCATACGAGATGTTGAGTGTGTCGGCCATTCCACTGAAATGGGCGGACATTTCGTCGGCGAATTCGCGGACATCGATCCCGCGGGCACGAGCCGTCTGTGCCATCTTCAGCCCGTGCTCGTCGGTGCCGGTCTGGAAGCGTACGTCGCGGCCCGCCTGCCGCTGAAAACGCGCGATCGCGTCGGCGGCGATCATCTCATAGGCGTGGCCGATATGCGGGCGCCCGTTCGGGTAGTGGATCGCGGTCGTGATGTAATAAGGATCGGCCATGGCCGCGTCCTAGTCGATCGATCCCGCGAGGTGAAGCGGGGTCAGCGCAGCGTCGCGACGATCGCCGCCATCTCGAACACCGTCGCCTGCGCATCGAGCGACAGGCCCAGCGCCGCACCGGCGAGATCGCGCGCGGCGACCTGCGCATCCAGCGCTGCCTTCAGCCGTGGGCCGGAACGGGTGCGCGCCTCTCGCGCGATCATCGCAGGCACGCGGTCGAGGAAGGCTTCGTAGCGCGCGGCATTGCCCTTCCCCGCGAGCGCCTTGGCCAGTGCTGCGCGGCGGGCGTTTATCGGGTCTCCGTCGCTCGCGATGCCGGTGATGGCGCTGTCGAGTCCGTCGATGTCGAGCCCGGCGTAACGGATCGCACGCCCGGGTGCGCCCTCCCCGGTCCGGATGAGCGCTGCGAGCTCATGGTCGTCGGCATCCGGCAGCGCACCGCGCAAGGCCCTCGCCATGTCGCCCTCGTCGAGCGTGGCGAAGCGCAAGACGCGGCAGCGCGAGCGGATCGTCGGCAGCAGCCGGCCCGGTGCATGACTGACAAGCAGGAAGATCGTGCCGACGGGCGGCTCCTCCAGATTTTTGAGCAGCGCGTTGGCGCCGTTACGCTCAAGATCGTCGGCCGCGTCGATGATGACGACGCGGCGCGCGCCCATCGACGGGGTCGTTGCGAACATCGGCTGCAGCGAGCGGACCTGCGCGATCGTGATGCTGCGGGCGAGGTCCTGATCCGGCTTTTCAGCGTCTTTGGGCAGACGCTGGAGAATGCGCAGGTCGGGGTGCGATCCGGCGTCGATCAGCGACCGCGTGGGGTGGCTATCCGGTACGACGAGAGCGGGTGCGGTGACGCCGGTGGCGCTCGCCTCGGCAAGCATGCGCAGGGCGGCGGTATGCGCGAAGCTCGCTTTGCCGACGCCCTGCGGGCCGACGAGCAACCAGGCGTGATGCAATGCGCCGCTGCGCAGGGCGGCGATGAAGGCTGCCTGCGCATCGGCCTGACCAAACAATTCGGTCATGGGACAGCGTGCAAGAACAAGTCGGACTTGTCCGCTGGCATCACCCGAAGAGCGAGGTCAGCCCGGCCCATGCGCGCCCGAAAAAGCCGGCTTCACCGACATCCTCGGCGGCGACGAGCGGCAGGCGCTGTTCGGGCATCTCTGGCGATTTCACGACCAGATCGGCGATATGCTGACCCGCCTTGATCGGAGCGCGGATCGGACCTTCGTAGACGACCTTTGCGCTCATCTGGGGCACCGCACCGGCAGGAAGCGTGACGGTCAACTGCTTCGGCGCGACGAGGCCGACGCTGCCGGAGCTCCCCATCTGCACCTCGGCGGTCGACACCTGCTTGCCCTGCGCCACGACCGGCTTCGCCTGCCATGCGCGAAAGCCCCAATCCATGAAGCGCACCGATTCCTCGGCGCGGCCGCCGGACGAGGTCAGGCCGGCGACGACCATGACGAGGCGGCGGTTGTTCTGCTCCGCCGATCCGGTGAAGCCGTAGCCGGCCTCTTCGGTATGGCCGGTCTTCAGCCCGTCGGCACCGGCGACGCGGCCCAGCAGCGGATCGCGATTCGCCTGCGTGATGTCGGCACCGGCGCCCAGCGTCTTGCCCCAGGTGAAGCTGCGCAGCGAGTAGAAGCGCTTGTAAAGATCCGGGAAGTCCTTGATCGTCGCGGTCGCCAGATGCGCCAGATCGCGCGCGGTGACGTAAGTGACGCCATTGTCGGGCCAGCCGTTCGATGTGCCGAAGTGGCTGTTGGTCAGCCCCAGCTTCTTTGCCTGCTGGTTCATCCGGTCGGTAAAGGTCTGTTCGGTCCCCGAAATTCCTTCCGCCAGCACGACGCAGGCGTCGTTGCCCGACAGCGTGACGATGCCCTTCAGCAGGTTTTCGACGCTCACGTTCTCACCGGTCGACAGGAACATCGTCGATCCGGCCTGCGGGCCGTGCCATCGCTGCCACGTCTCGGGCCGGACGGTGAAATTCTGGTCGAGCTTCAGTTCGCCCTTCCTGATCATGTCGAACGCGACATAGACGGTCATCATCTTCGCCATGGATGCCGGCGGCATCCGGCGATCGGCATCGCGCTGGTACAGCACCGCGCCCGAGGACAGGTCCACCATGTACGCGATCGGGGCGGTGCCCTGAAACTGCGGAGCCGCGGCAACGGAAGGCATCGCAAGCGCGACGATGGCAAGCGGAGCGGCGATCAGCGTTTTCATGACGGCGTCTTTGACTTTCCGGGACTTGGAACGGGAATGGATGACGGCATAGCGGCAGTCCGTCGCTGCGTCAGCCCTCTACGGCATCCGCGAGCAAACCGACCGACAGCGCATAGAAATTGGAGCAATTGTAATCGAGGATGACGCGGTAATTGCTGGTCAGCAGATAAGCGGTGGCGCCTGGGCCGTCAGGTTCGATCAGCGTCGCTTGCACGGTGTCGGAGGGCCATCCCCTGCCCTGTGGCACCAGCCCCATGCTCCGCCATTCCGCCATCGTCCGCCAGCGGCTGTGCCGCTCGAACACGCGCGGGCAGCGGGGCGACACGAGCCGGTTGGTCACGGCCGAACGGTTCAGGCCGGCGGGAACGCTGACCGCGATGCCCCACGGCTGACCCGGTCGCCAGCCGGCGTTGGCGAAGTAATTGCCGATCGATGCCAGCGTATCGGCCGGGCTGGTCCAGATGTCGGCGCGGCCGTCGCCGTCGCCATCGCGCGCCAGCCGGAGGTAAACCGAGGGCAAAAATTGAGGGTTACCGGTCGCCCCCGCCCAACTGCCGACCAGACGTTCGCGCGGGATGCCGCGATCGAGGATCTTGAGGCCGGCGATAAATTCACCGGCAAACAGGCTGCGACGGCGGCCCTCGTAGGCAAGACTGGCGAGGCTGCGGAGCAGATCGAAATTGCCAGTGTAGGCGCCGTAGTTGGTCTCATGCCCCCAGATAGCGACCATGATCGATTCGGGCACGCCGGTTTCCCGCTCGACCCGCGACAGACGTGCGCGCTGCGCCTGATAGGTCGCGCGTCCGCGGCCGATCCGTGCGGCGTCGACATGGCTCGCCTTGTACGGCGCGAAAGGGGGTGTCGCGGTGCTGCCGGGATTGCCGGGCTGTGCGCGATCGAGCTGAATCGTGCGTTCGCTGAGCGTCAGCGTCGGGAACACCGCGTCGATCGTCCGCTGCGTTACGCCTTCTGCCTGCGCCTGCTGACGCAGGGTCGCAAGATAGGCCTGAAAACCCGATTCGTCCTGCGCCGCGGCCGGACCGGCGGACGCCAGTGTCAGTGTCGTCGCGAGAATGCCGGCCTTCAGCCCGCGTGTCAGTCGTTGCCCCCACATGCCATCGTTGGTGCCACAGGGCGGCCGCGGCGTGAACCTCTTATCGTCGCGGGGCTTGCACGGGCAGCCGCGGTGCGACTATTCGGAGCCGACCACGGAGAGATGGCCGAGTGGTTTAAGGCAGCGGTCTTGAAAACCGCCGTAGGTGGAAGCCTACCGTGGGTTCGAATCCCACTCTCTCCGCCAAGCGGCTATCCGAGAGCGTCCGGGCTTATCCGGCAGGGTTTTAGAAACGCCTCTCAGCATATAGCT
This sequence comes from Sphingomonadaceae bacterium OTU29LAMAA1, assembly GCA_024072375.1. Classification (NCBI taxonomy): domain Bacteria; kingdom Pseudomonadati; phylum Pseudomonadota; class Alphaproteobacteria; order Sphingomonadales; family Sphingomonadaceae; species Sphingomonadaceae bacterium OTU29LAMAA1. The sequence continues at coordinate 591,489 of CP099617.1, read as the reverse complement.
GACCGTCCAATGACGTCCGAGAACATCCTAATCCATCCGACATGTCCTGGGGGCATGATGGGGGCATCCGCGCACGGTCCGTGGGGGCATCGATGCTAACGGACGTGAAGGCGCGAAACGCGGCGCCCCGGGACAAGGACTACAAGGTCGCGGACGGAGGTGGTCTCAGCCTCTACGTGACGACCAAAGGCCACAAGTCGTGGCGCCTGAAGTACCGGTTCGGCGGCAAGGAGCGCCGACTCATCCTCGGGAGCTATCCCGACGTCAGCCTGCGGACGGCTCGCGAAATGCGCGAAGAGGCGAAGGCGGCGTTGCGGATCGGTCGAGATCCCGCGCTCGAACGCCGACGGGCCGCCCAAGTGCGCAAGACGGGACACGAGGACACCTTCGAGAAGTTCGCCCGGGAATGGCACGAGGCGCAGAAGTCGAGGTGGAGGGATGTCCACACCAGCGATGTGATCACGTCGATGGAGCGCGATCTCTTTCCGGTGATCGGCGGGTATCCGGTGAGCCAAATCGACGAAGGTCTCATGTTGGCCGCCCTCCGCCCGGTCGAGAAGCGGGGCGCGATCGAGACGGCCCATCGGCTGCGTCAGCGTGCCGAACGGATCTTCAGGTTTGCAGCCGGTGCCGGATCTCCGAACTCCAACCCGGCCGTGAACGTCAAGGACGCCCTGCTCGAGGTCCCGCCAAAGCGACGCTGGCCGGCCTTGGTGCAGGTGGAGCAGATCAAGGCGCTGATCCGAGACATCGACCGAGCGGGCGCCTCGCCCGTCAATCGGCTGTCATCCCGGTTTCTAGCCCTCACGGCGCAACGGCCGGGGATGGTCCGCAACATGAGGTGGCGCGAGATCGAAGGGGTCGACTGGTCCGATGCCTCCAGTGACGTCTCGGGGGCGCTTTGGTGCGTGCCCGCCGACAAGATGAAGCAGGAACTCGCGCTGCGGGAGGACGACGCGTTCGAGCATACCGTTCCCCTTGCGCCGCAGGCCGTGGAGGTACTGCGTGCCGTGCGCTCGATAAGCGGGCAGCTGGCACTCGTCTTTCCCGGCGGCCGAGACGCCCGACAGCCGCAGAGCGAGAACGCGCTCGGCTATCTCTACAATCGACAGGGCTGGAAGGGGCGACACGTTCCGCACGGATGGCGGTCGAGCTTCAGCACGATCATGAATGGACGAGTGGAACGTCTCTATCACGGAGCCGACCGGCTGGTCATCGATCGGCTGATCATCGACATGATGCTTGCCCATCGCCCCTCGGGAATGTCCGAGACCGAATTCCGCTACAACAGGCACGCGTACATGGACCGACGCCGGGAGATCGCCTGCGAATGGGCTGACCTCATTCTACTGGACGCGGATCCGGCTTCGACGCTGCTGGATGGTCCTCGTCGAGGAAAGGCCTAGCGAATCTCGTCCGCCGGAGGCCCCCGCCCCTCGGCGGATCATCACATCACCTCGGGCCGTTCAGCCACTCCCGGACATCGCTCTCCCGCCATGCCGCGATGCCCACCATGGAAACCGTATTAGGGAAGCGGCCCTGCCCCATCCGTGCGTAGACCGTACTGCGCGACATGCCGGTGAGATGCATGACCTCTGGCAACCGGATCAGGCGGTCCGGTCCCGAGGATGGCTCCTCCCCCTTGATCGATGCTTCAGATACCGGGATCCGCCTACTCCCGTTGCGGGGTAGATCTGCCGTCGCAGCGTCGATCATGACGTCGAAGTCAGCCGTTTCGACGAAGATCCAGTGGGTGGTTTCGGCACTCCGATCGAAGGGCTTCGAAACAGCCATCGCGCTGCTCGCGAAACGGTCGGTGAAGTCGTCGAGCTCCCACACGGAAGGCTTGAGCGAGATCGGCTCACCCCCGCCGATCGGCCGCGCGAAGGTCCGCAGGCTGCCATCAGCTACGACCCTTCCGATCAGCCGGGCCGCAAGCCTGATCTCCCTGCTCTCACGCAACGAACCATCGATCTCGTCGGACAATGCCCGTGCCACCTCCTCCGGCGAATACCCCCACATCAATGCGCAGTAATGAGCAAACGCCGTGGCGAGAAGGGTCCGACCGCTTGAGGTTGGCGGGTCCTCAGCGAGGTACGGTGACGGAAGAGCTTCAGGCGCGGACATGTCGTTCGTCTTTATAGGCTGACCGTTGCCCGATGCCTAACGTCTCCGAGGATGGCACCGGATCGATCTCCTCCTTCTTCCAAGTCCTTGCCGGGAAAGGACGCCTCGTCGGTCCGACGGTCGACTGGGAACCCGCCTAAAGCACCGGACCCGCGCCCGATCGTCCCAAGGCACTGAGGCAGTACCTCCTATAGCATCCGGCGTCTGCGAAGTGCAGCGCAAGGGCAAGCCCGCGCTCCACCAAATGAGCCTTCGCGCCCGTAGGCGCGTGAGCTTCCTGAAGCGTGGTGTGCAGGTGACCCTGCTCACGTTCAAAGCGCGAGAGCGTCGCCACGCTGATCCCGGCGGCAGCGGCGACGGTGGTCAGGGAAAGTCTCAACTCTCGCCTGCGCTGACGGGTCCGGGCGCCATAGGTCGGGAGGCCGATCGGGTTCCATTCCGGCCACGCGGGCACCAGTTCGCCAGGTTCCATGTCCATCGCGGACTGGAGTCTGAAGACGCTGTCGGCCGTCGGCGTCCGGCGACCCGTCTCAAGGCGTGCGATCGTCTCGCGGCTCAGTCCCGTCTCACGGGCCAACCGCGCCTGCGACCAGCCCATCTGCGCCCGCCGCTCCGCCACCGCCTGGCCGAAACCCACAGGAACGGCCGAGGATGGGAATCTCATGGGAGAGGAAAATGGCATGTGACTTCTTTGCAAAGCACCTTAGACCGGCACCTACAAGTCCGTAGTGGGCAACGACACGACAATTTCGCCGCCAGGGCCAGCCTCCCAATGACGCTGGTCTACCTAGGAGGGATGCGACATGTCCGATCTCTCTGAACTCGATCAACGCCTTTCGCGAAAGTCCGAGACAGGCCGAGGTATTCACTTCATGCCACAGGAAGGTGCTGTCAGTCTAATGCGAACCGCTCTCCACACGATGCACCTCGGTCTTTGAGTTGCGCGGCCTAGCTCGCAAGGATCCGCCACTCGGCCAGTGCGGATGAGCGGCGTTCCTTGTAGGTCTGTCGATCGACGAGATGGCGTTCGAGGCTGAAATGGTTGTGGACGTTGGCGTGGACGGAAGCGAACTTTTGTAGCGTCTTCATCCGGCGGAAACGTTGCATCGCACGTTCTCGTCGTCGGAACGGCAGGTGGCTGTTCTCCACCCGGTTGTTCGCCCAGCGCCCCACCTCCTGCTTGTTGGCGTTGCCCAGGTCTTTCATCGCTGCGCGGTACGAGCGAAGCCCATCGGTGGTGATCTTGTCAGGCGAGCCATGGCGCTTGAGCGCCTTCTTCATGAAGGTGAGCGCTGCGTCCTTGTCGCGCGTCTTGGTGATGTAGCTTTCAAGTATCTCGCCCTCGTGATCGACAGCACGCCACAGGTACACCATCTCGCCATTCAGCTTCACGTACACCTCGTCCATGTGCCAGCGCCAGTGGCGGAAGCCTCCCATACGGTTGACTCGCTGACGACGGATGTCGCCTGCGAACATCGGACCGAACCTGTTCCACCACATCCGCACCGTCTCGTGGCAAATGTCGATGCCGCGCTCGAACAGCAGATCCTCCACGTTCCGCAACGAAAGTGGGAAGCGAACGTACATCAGCACCACCAGTCGGATCACCTCAGGCGACGAGTTGAAGTAGCGAAAAGGGCTGGTGGGTTTACGCGGGCGAGGCATTCGCCGCACCTATGCATCCTCCCCTAACGATCGGTGCATTTGGTCTGACAGAGCCCGCGTCGATCATCATCACTCTGGACCGACGAACTATCGGCGTACGTCTAACCCACCGGTCAAAAAGCCATCTATATCTGCTTGGTTGAAAAGTGCCGCGTCACCGGGAAGAGAATGCTTCAGAACGGCTACGGCAAGACCGGCACAAGCAACGGCGTCGATATTTTGCTCCGCGCGCAACGCGTGGAGCACGCCCGCAGCAAAAGCGTCGCCACCACCGATCCGATCAACGATGCCGGCTATCTCCACCACTTCGGTTTGCGCAACCGCAAATCTCGTTTCGACCCGGGCGGAAAGGCGGTTAAGATCAACATGCTCTACATGGCGCGAGGTCGAAGCCAGCATCTGGAGCTTAGGAAATTTATCGAACGCGGCGGCAGCGGCCTCACGACGACGCGTCTCGCCACTGCTGGTGAAGGTGCGACCGAGCAGCAGTGCCACGTCCTGATGATTACCGAAAACCAGATCCGCATGGGCGACGATAGCGGAAAGGATTTCGCGCGGATCGCTATCCCACCGCTCCCAAAGCTTGCCACGCCAGTTGCCGTCGAACGAAATGGCAATGCCACGTGCGGCGGCGGCCTCGACCGCAGCTAGCGCACTTTGCGCCGGTACGGGACCCAAAGCAGGCGTGATACCGGACAGATGCAGTCGATCGACATCAACCAACAGAGCATCCCAGTCCCAAGCATCCAACGGTGCCTCGGCGAAGGCGGAGTGCGCACGGTCGTAGACGACTTCGGTCGCCCGCAGGCCGGCGCCAGAGGCAACGAAATACAGGCCCATCCTATCGCCTGCCCGCTGGATGTTGCGGGTATCGACACCGTGTCCACGCAGAGTGGTGATCGCCGCCTGGCCAAGGTCGTTGTCCGGAACGCGCGTGGCGATAGCGACATCGTGGCCCAGCCGGGCGAGTTGCGTGGAGACATTGGCTTCCGCGCCCGCGACCCAGACATCGAAGCGTGGGGTTTGCAGAAGCTGCTCCCGGCCGGGAGAAGATAGCCGGAGCATGATTTCGCCGAACGCCAGAACCTTGCCCATACACCCCTTACATCTTACTCTATTGCGCGATGGCGAGGCGGCGCTCGCCCCATCAGCCGAGTTGCGCACTCATCAAAAAACGGGCGCGACTCTCAGCGGTGCGACGTTGAAGCTCCTCAATTTCGCGCTGCTCGGTCGCGTCTAGCATCGCCCCCAACAAGCGGCTGAAATGCTGGCGCATCGCCACACGCGCCGCCTGCGGATTGTGCTGTTCCAGCGCCTCCACGATTGCGGCATGCTCCATCTGCCGCGCCGCGCCGTCGCTATGGCATACCGACGCATGGGTGCGGCGCACCTCGGGCAGTTCGGTCCGCAGCCGCCACAGGTTTTCGATAACGTGAATAATCGCCTTGTTGCCCGATGCCCCGGCGATCGTCAGGTGAAACAGGCGATCTATGGCGGTGACTTCGTCATCTGGGAGGCTGTCTTGCGCCATCTGGTCGAGCAGATCGCGGAGCGCCGCCAGATCGCCCGCCGAGATGATAGGCGCCGCCAATGCCGCGGCCTCAGATTCGAACAACGAGCGCGCTTCGGTCAGCTCGAAAGCGCTAACGTCGGGCAGACGCGACGGCGGCGCCATGTCGGCAGGGTCTGCGACATAGACGCCGGACCCGGTCTTGATCCGAATCCTGCCGGTCGCCTGCAACGCGATCTCCGCCTCGCGAATCGTCACTCGGCTGACGCCGAACCGATCGGACAGTTCGCGCTCGCCGGGCAGGCGCGAGCCGGGCGGAAACGCACCCTCTTCGATCAGCGCGACGATCTGGTCCGCTACATCCTGGAAAAGACGACGATCCGCCATTGGCCTAACAATCCCCTCGATCTGCGTGTTGATTGTCCTACCACCCGGTCGGCACGACGCACAAGCGGTGCGAGGACCAGCCTGATCAGAAACGCACGCGCGCACCGACGAAGTATTTCGATCCATAGAAGTGATACTGCCGGCTGCTGCCGTAAACCGGCATGTCGGTGATCTTCGGGTTGTTGAGCACGTTCAGCGCCTCGAACCGGAGCGAGACGTTACGATTGATGTTGTACGACGCCCGCAGATTGACGATCTCCGACGGACGGACGAACCGCAGTTGCGTGTTGCCACCGACGAAATCCTGATAATAGGCCGAACGATAGGTATAGATCGCCTCCAGAGACAGACCCTTATACTGATAGTAGAGCTGCCCCGACGCGGTATGCTTCGACGATCCGGACAGGTTCGCTGGCGGGATGATCCCTGGAGTCACGCCGCCGGTTGCGGGATCGACGACGTCTCCCAGCCGTATGTCGTAATTGCGAAAGTTCGAGTTGGCGTAATTGTAGCCAACCTTGGCGCCCAAGCCATCGAACGGTGCGGGCAACCACGAGAAGCGGTTGGATAGCGTCATCTCGAGGCCATAGATGCGGCTCTTCTCGTCGCTATTCTGTCGCGCCGTGACCGGCACCGTCACGTCCTGCCCGCCGATCGTGAACTGTTCGTTGAGCAGCACCGGCACGAAGCCGCCGCCGAAGCTCTTATAGTAGATCGTTCCGGCGACGATCGTGTCCTTGTTCGGATACCATTCCAGAGCGAGGTCACCGTTCCACGACATGATGGGCTTGAGCTGCGGAGAACCGTCGGCGACGATCTGCCCGATCGCGTCGGCGACATTGGCGAAGGCGGTGCCGTCCTCCAGCGTTATCGTCCGTCCCGCGGCAAGGTCACTCGGGGCGGGGCGTGACATGCCGCGATAGGCGGCAACGCGCGCGACGACATCGCTAGACAGTTCGAAATTGGCGTTCACGCTCGGCAGCGCGCGGAAGTAGCGGTTGCCCAGCGTCTGCGTCTCGAACGCACCAGGGGCGGCGACCAGCCGGATCGTGCCGTCGGGATTGTTGACGACGTTCAGCGCCGACCTGAGGCCCACCGACGTGAGGTCGGTCTGCACGACGCGCACGCCGAAGTTGCCGCGCACCGGCAGGTTGCCGAGATCGCTCTCGTACGACCCCATGACGTAGCCCGCCCAAACCTTCTCGGTGACGTCGGCATTGTCGACCGAGCGAGTGTCAGCCGGGGCGCCGGGATCCTCGGTGCCGAGGTATTCGCGGAATTGACACAACGTGTCGAACGTCGCCCAGCTGGTGATCGAGCGATTGGGCGCGTCCTTCAAGTAATCCGTTTGTGGAAAGGCTTGGCGGCAGGCCTGATTGACGCGCCGATCGACTGCCTGGCTGTCCTGCGTGATTTCCACCAGGCTGTTGATGTTCCGGTAGCGGCGGTGCGAGTAGCGACCGCCGGCATCGATCCTCTTCAGGAACCCGTCGAGCTCGTAGCCTGCATCGACTCGCGCGGCGAAGATCTTGTCTTCCTTGTATTCGTCGTCGCGGCGGAGGCGCGCGTCGTCGCTGAACAGCGACCAGTCGTTCGCGTTGAAGCGCGGATCGAGCGTGATGCCCACCGCATAGCTGTCGCGCGCATCGTAGGTGTAGGGAATGCGCTGGTTGTTGATCGCGGTGCGCACGTTGTTGATATCGAACGGATCGGTGCGCAGGCGCGTGTTGCGCTGGAGCGTCGAACGCTTGGTCTGCGAATAGGACACGTCGGAGCTGATCGTCAGCCGATCCGTCGCCTTCCAGCTGATCGCAGCACCACCGCCGAGGTATTCCTCGCTGCGATTGAGCACGTTGCCGATCGCATCGATCGAGCTGACCCCGGTCGCGTACAGCAGCCGATGCTGGTCGTCATACTGGAGGTTGCGCAGTGCATAACGCGTTTCAGCCAGTGTCAGGTCGTGACGATCCTCGGTGTAGTTGCGCTTCGAATATTGGAGATCGAGGTTGATATCGACGCGGCTGCTCGGCTTCCACTGTACGGAGCCGATGAACGCGTCGCGCTTGTCCTCTTCGGTGATCTGCCGGAACGTCACGGAGCCGGGGACCAGCACGAACGGCGTGCCGGCCGCACCCTGCTGGCGCGTGACCTCGGTACAATTGCCGTTGGTGACGATCGCCGGGTTGCAGGCGTAGTACGTACTGCTTCCTGCGAAGGTTTCCTCGGGGTTGTTGACCTGATTGCGCTGGAAACCGAGCGCGATGCCGACGTCCCCCAGGCTGCCGAGGTCGAACTGATCGACATAGCTGGCGGTACCGCGCCAGCCCCAGGCGCCCTGCCCGCGGATCCTGTCCTGATAGGGATTGAAGTTGGCCTTCACCTCTACCTGGATCGAACGCTTCTTGTAATCGAGCGGACGCAGGGTGCCGAGCTCGATCGTGCCCGCGACGCCGCCCTCGATCAGGCTGGCCTGCTGCGACTTGTAGATCTTGATGTCGTTGATCAGTTCGGACGGGAACTGATTGAAGTTCACGGCACGGTCGCCGGAACCGTTCGAGGCTTCGCGACCGTTGAAGGTAGTGGCTGCCAGGAACGAGCCCAGACCGCGTAGCGAGATCTCCGTCGCGCCGCCCTTCTCCTGATGACTGGTCGCACCGGTGATGGTCTGGATCGCCTCGCCGATCGATAGCGCTGGCAGATCCCCGATATCCTGCGAGGACAGGGCGTCGACGATGGCGTTCTCCTGCCGCTTCACCGCCAGCGAAGTTTCGATCGTCTGGCGGATACCCGTCACGACGATGTCGTCGTCTACGGCTGGCGTTGCCGCGGCCTGCACCGACGACGTCTGGTCGACCGGCTCGGCAGCACTGCTCTGCGGGACTTCGCTGGTCGGACCGCTGCTGGTCGGATTGTCCGGCGTGATCGGAGTCGAAGGCTGACCCGGCGCGGGCGTGGCGGGCGCAGGACGTGCCGCCGGATCGGCGGTCTGAGCCGCAGCACCCTGCGCAAGCGTGAGACACCATAAAGCGACTCCACCGGCAAGCAGGCGCAGGACGGACGGACGATGATCGATGCTGTGCAGGCTCATGGCCTTCCTCCCCTAGTTTATTATGCCGCTTTACTGTTCCGGACGACCTATCCTGTCAAGACGGATACGCATTCCAATTGGTATAGTGATTGGTTTGATCAGGGGACCAGCTGCCCCCTCAGCGCTGGCAGCGCGCGTGCCAGACCATCGGCAACCTGCTTGGCGAACACTCGCGCTCCGGCATCGCCAACATGCGTATAGTCGAATTTACGGACATTCTGGCCGCGCGGACCGTCAGGGGAGGTCGGCAGGTCGGGCAGCCGCGCCTGTTCGGCTGGTCGCGGCTTCAGCGTGTTACCGGCTTTCGCCGCAGCGAGCTCTTCCGGAAGCGGTTCGGCCTGCGCCAGTTTGGTCGCCTCGGCGGCACCGAGCCGCTGGATCAGCCGCGCGCTTTCCGCATTGAGGTCGACCAGCGCCGTCTTGGTGGCAGCGGCGACCCGCCGCACCTGTGCGGACCACGGCTCCAGCGTATTATCGATCTTACCGCCTTTGAATTCGCGCCGGGCGAGCGGGGTCAGCAGCACCGGGACGGCACCCGCCGCGCGGACTTCGGCGACGTAGCGGGTGAGATTCGCCGGAAACTCGGTCGTCATATCCGTCCAGCGTTCCGGTCCGGAGGATTGGTCGTTATGCCCGAACTGGATCAGGACATAGGTTGCACCGTAGCCGGTCACCTTGATCTCGTTCTGGACGATCCCCCACGACCCTTCCTGGCGGTAGCTGCGGGTCGACCGACCGCCGCGCCCCATGTTGAGGCACGCGACTGTGGATTTCACGTGCTCGGCACAGAACAGCGACGCCCAGCCGCTGCCGGGCGCCATCGTGCTGTCGCCCACCAGGATGAGCTTGATCGCCTTGATCGGCGGCGCGTCGGTGCGCTGCTTTGGGACTTCACCGACGGCCCGCGGATGCGCGGGCGAGTCCTGCACGAGGACGGGTGCGCTCGCGAGGGCGAGCGCAGCGATGAAGTCCAGCATGGGATAACTCCTTACGAGAAGAACAGGCCGCCGTTGATGTCGAGGTTCACGCCGGTAAGGAACGCAGCGTCGTCCGACAGCAGGTACGCGACCGTCGCGGCCACCTCGTCCGGATGACCTTCACGGCGCAGCGGCGTATTGCCGGCAGTCGCGGCGCGGCCTTCGGGCTTGGAGAAGGTGTCGTGGAAGCTGGTGCCGATCAGGCCAGGACACAGAGCATTGACGCGGATGCCTTGCGGTCCGAATTCCTTTGCCCAGCCTCGGGTCAGCGTCGTCAGCGCGCCCTTTGCCGCTGCATAGACGGTGGCACCCGGTCCGCCGCCGTCGCGTGCGGCGAGCGAGGACAGGTTCACGATGGCGCTGCCCTGCCCCAGATGCGGCAGCACCGCTTTGGTGACGAGGAACGCGGAGCGGAAGTTCAGCGCCATGACATGGTCGAAGAAGTCCGCGTCCATATCGGCGAGCGTCTTGCGAGCGACCATGCCGCCGGCGCAGTTGACGAGAAAGTCGATACGCTGCCCGAATCGTTCCACCGTCACCGCGACCATCGCAGCCACCTCGTCAGCGTTGGTGACGTCGGCACGGTGAAGCAGCGCCGTGCCGCCTGCCGCCGTGATGGCGTCTGCCGTCGCCTGTGCCGCGGCCTCGTCGCTACGATAGTTGATGATGACGTTTGCGCCTTCTCGCGCAAGCCGCTCGGAAATCGACTTGCCGATGTCGCGTCCGCCGCCAGTGACGATGGCGACCTTGTTCTCGAAACGCATGTTATGCCCCTTTAGTGGAAGATGGTTGTGGCGGCGCGACCGGCGCGCTGCGCCCGCCGAGCAGCCAGATGGCAGCGACGCCGAGCGGCACGATCACCGCGGCGAGGATGAAGATCGGCGCGTAGCCGTGCGTGGTCATCGCAGGCACCAGCCAGGTGGTGACCAAGGTTCCCGCAACCGCGGCGGTGCCGCCGATTCCAGCCAGCGATCCGACCGCGCCGCCGGCGAAATAGTCCGAGGGCAGGGTCTGGATGTTGTTGATCGCGACCTGAAAGCCGAACAGGATGACCGCAATCAGCAGCACCGCGGTCAACGGATCGGACGCGGTCGCGGTCATCAGCAGCGAAGGCAGCATGATCGCGCCGCCGATGGTGACGATCACCTGCCGCGCCCGCAACGCGCTCCAGCCGCGGCCGATCAGCAGGCCCGATACCCAGCCACCCGACAGACTGCCCAGCATCGCCCCGACAAACGGAACCCAGGCGAACAGTCCAATCTGCTTCACGTCGAACCCGAAGGTTTCGGAGAGGTAGATCGGCAGCCAGGACACGAACAGCCACCAGACCGGATCAAGGAAGAAGCGGCTGACGAGGATCGCCCAGCTTTCCTTATGGCGCAGCAGCTGCGCCATTCCGGGCGCGTAGCCGGTCTCATGCCGAGGCGCTCCCTCCGCAGTCTCGCCCGCGATATGTGCGCGTTCGGCAGCGCTCAGCCAGGGATGGGAATCCGGATCGCCGCGATAGACGAGCAGCCACGGCACCAGCCAGAGGAAGCCGAGCACGCCGACCAGCAGGAACGTCGCGCGCCATCCCAGCGCCTCGTAGAGCAGCGCCACCAGGGGCGCCGATATGATCGCCCCGATCGCCGCGCCCGAGTTGAAGATGCCCTGCGCGAGCGCCCGCTCGGGCGCCGGAAACCAGGTGGCGTTGGCCTTCACCGCGCCCGGCCAATTGCCTGCTTCGCTCAGGCCGAGCGTGACACGCAACAGGCTCAGCATGCCAAGCGAGCGCACAGCCGCGTGCCCGGCGATGGACAACGACCAGATCGCGATCGACACCACGAACCCCAACCGCGTGCCGATCACGTCGAGGATACGACCGAACAGCGACTGACCGAGCGCATAGGCGATCATGAAGACCGTTACGAGCAGCGCATAATCCGACTTGTCCGCGCCGATGTCTTTCGACACTGCCGGCCACATCACGGCGAGCGCGTTGCGATCGATGTAGTTGATGACGGTCGCCAGACCGATGAGGCCGACGACGAACCAGCGCAGACCGCCGACCGTCCGTTTGGGCGTGCCGTCCATCACTTGCTCTCCGCCCCATCGAGCCGAGCGAGATGCCCTGTCCACGTCAGGCTGCGCCCGTCCAATGTTGCACTGTGCGGCTTGCCCGCCGTCACGTCGTCGGCGATGCCAAGCACGATCGCCGCTCCCGTTACGGGCGTGATGACGACGATGTCGGCGTCGCGGCTGCGCAGATGACGTAATGACCGGATCTGGCTGGCGCTCGCCACCGTCGTCTCGGCAGACGGGTCGTAGGCGCCGTGCGGTTCGAGCAGGTTGACGAAGGTCGCGTCCTTCTGACCCGTCACCCGCTCGAGCAGCAGCGGCTCGCGGCGCAGATTGAAGCGCGGATCATTGGCGCCACTCTCGCCCAGGATCACCTGCGTGCCGGGCGGCGCCACCATGCGATAGGTGTAGAAGCGTTCGCCGTTGATCCAAGTGAGTGTCCCCGTATCACCCGTCGGTGCGCCGGTGCCGTCCACCCAGATGTGCTGATATCCGTTCGCGGTGCCGAGAACGGGCCGCGCCGCGACGTTCGCACGGAGCGGAAAGCCGACATCGGTGATGTGGCCGCTATAGTGCAGCGGCAGGTCATAGGTCGCGGGCTTGTCACCGGTGACGCGCAACAGATCGACGACGAGCGGGCTGCCTTTGCCGAACGGCAATTGCAACAATGTACGGCGAAAGGTGACGCCAGGCCACGCCCCTACCATTTCGGCTGTGCTCGCCCGGATCGGTCCCTCGCCGGAGAAGAACAACTGCCGCGGTGCATGCTCTTCGCCGACGCGCCACTTGCCACCGAAATCAGATGTCTCGTTCACCACCAGCGTGTTGTGTGCGACCGTATGCTTCGCCCAGCTTTCGTTTTCCGGCAGGTAGCGGCCACCGTCCTTGCTCTCGATGTTGAGGAAGCGAGCGGCGCCATAATCGGTGACGATCGGCTGTCCGCCGTCGTAGAGGATCCAGTTCAGCTTATCGAAGTGGCCGTGTCCCATGCCCATCGCGCTGTTCTTGGCGACCAGCACCTGCGCATCCGCCTGCGCCCCCGATCTCAGGACGGCAAGCGCGCCCTGGTCGCCGTTCGGTCCGTCACGGAACAGCTGCGAGGTGAAGGCGAACGGGGTCGCCTTGCCCGCCGCCACGTCACGCGCCACCGCCAGCCCGCCGGGTGACAGCGTCACCCGCTCCTGTTCGCGAGCGATCGACAGAAAGCTGGGGTCCCGCGTCACGCCGTACCCGATCGCCACCGCGTCGTAGAGTTCGGCGGTGCGCAGGCTCTTGTCGCGCATGGCATCGTTGAGCGGGAAGAAATAGCCGTCATACGTGAGCTGGATGGTGGAGCGTATCGCCTTCAACAGTACGCCGTCACGGCGTTGCCAGATCTCCAGCTTCGGCTCGTTCCGAGCGATCGCCTCGGCGAAGACGACGAAGGGCTGCAGCGCGTACCGCTGGTAATAGGGTCCCTCGGTATAATAGCCGTCCGGAGAGAACAGCTGGTCGACCTGCGCCAAGAACCCTGATCTGCCGGTCTTGTCGGTACCCTTCAGCGCGCGGGCGACCAGTTCGGGGTCGCGCAACACATAGCCTGTCATGCCGACGCCGGCCGCTGCCCAGGTCGCGTGGTTATGGATGCGGTTGAAGCTCGCCGCATTCCCCACGGACAGGAAATCCGCCATCTTATGAAACACGTTCGCATCGATCGTCGCGCGATCGGTCGGGGTCAGCGCCTCGCGGATCGCGTCATACCCCTGGATGCCATAGACCAGCCAGACGCTGTCGTTCAGGCTCTGCCAGAACAGACGCCCGGCGGACTCGTTCGCCTTGGCGGGATGTGGCCCCAGTGCCGGGTACAGCTTGGCGTAGTCCAGCAGCAGCGCCCGTGCGAAATCGAGATACTGTCGCTCTCCGGTGATCCGGTAGAGCATCCCCGCACCGTACAGCGCCACATAGTTGCGCTTGTGCTGTTCGTGCGTGAAGCCGCCGCCGGGATCTTTTGGAACGGGGACGTTCACACCCGCGCGGATCGCCTTGTCGACAGTGGCGCGCGTCCGCTTCAGTTCGGCGGCGAACAGCGGATAGCGTGCGGCGTCGGCAGCCATCGCCTGCAAACCCGCGCCATCGAACAGCGCCGGCGTCACTGCGCCGCCTATCGGCTGCTGGGGCCTGCCCAGCAGCGGAACTGGTACGGCGAGCAAGGTGGCGCCGAGCAGTATGGACAGCATCCGCATCACAAACCTTCCCGATTGTCGCTGAGGATCGCGCGCGGCGCCCCCGTGTAGTTCGTCTCGCGCACCTGCGGCACAGGCGTGTTGCGGAGCCGGTTTCCGGAGATCCGCGTATGCGGGCTGCCGACGGTGTGCTCCACCGTCACCCCTGCGCTGTCGACGAAGTGGTTGCCGGTGATCGCCACCTCCTGCACCCCCGACAGGCGCACCGGCCCGCTGTTGCGGATCGTCGCGCCAGTCAGGCTGAAGCGCGGACCGAATGTGCTCTCGTCGGTCCCGCCGCGAAGCAGGTCGACGACCATGCCGACCCGGTCGAAGTCCGTGCCGGCTATCGTAACCTGTTCGGCGGGATACCAACCCTGCTTGCCCTTCTCTGCCGCCAGCGCGAGCACCGCGCCCTTCACATCGGAATAGCGGCCGTCGGTTACGGTGATCGCCCCGGCGAGCGTGCCGGGCGTGGTCGCGATCACGTCGCCGGCGACGCCCACCACCGAGACTCCGGCGAGCCGCAGCCGATAATTCCCGAGGGTCGGGCGTGCACTCGTGCGGATGACCGCCACACCATCGCCCGCCGCCGCGTGTCCATCGATCCGCACGCCTTCGAGTGTCAGCGATCCCCCGTCCTCTAGCTGGAACAGCGTCGATGAACGCATCCGCAGCGTCGCAGCGCCCGTCGGCACCGACCGGATCGTCATCGGGCTGACGACGATCAGCGGCGCTGCGACGTCATACGTGCCGCGGGCCAGTTCGATGACTGCGGCCCGGGGCAGGCTACTGATCGCCTTACCCGGATCGATCCGCACGATCTTGCCCGATGCTCGGGCGATCGCCGCCCGCGTGCCATACCAGCGAACGCCCACATCCTCGCGCCGTGTCGGCGTCAACGTACGGGACACACCCAAGGCCGCCAGTGTCGGGTCAACCGGGTAGAGCAAGCCGTTCTTCGCCCGGCGGAGCGGAACCTCCCGCATTTCGATACCGTCGCGAGCGGCACCTGATCCAGCCAGTACGTTCCCGGCGAAGGTGACGCCGCTTGCATCCGCATCGAAGCGCAGGACGTTGGTCGCGTCCTTGGCGGACGTGATAAGGTTGCCGATGATCCGGGTGTCCTGCGGCGGCTGAGACCGTTCGCCACCGGCTCCTGCGCCGATCGTGACCTGCGTCACCGCGAGAAAGCTGTTCCGCTCGATCAACGCCTGGCGGACTGGCATGTAGCGGTTGACCGGCGAATTGGGGACGCCGTTCATCACCGCGAGCGCGCTCGTGAAGTCGACTCCGCCCATCCCTTCCAGATAGTTGTTCCTGATCACCTGGCGTTCGTTGATCACGCGGATGCCACCGGTGTGCGGCTGCCCGCCTCCTAGGAAGACGTTGTCCTCGACTATGTTGCCGTTGCCGTGGCGCAGGACCACCGAGCCTTGGGATTGCCGGAACAGGTTGCGCCGCACGCTGTTGCCGCCCGATTTGACCGAGACGATCTCCACCTCACCATCGCAATGCTCGAAGACATTGTCCTCGACGATCGTGTGAGAATCGCTGCCCGATTCCTCGCTCGTCCCGATGCGGATGGTTTCGCCGCCGTTGGAGCCGAGCGGCGGACGAGGGCCGAAATAATTATGGTCTATCCGCGCGCGATTATCGAGCGGCATGCCCTTCTGCCGCACTACGATCATCATCGCGCCGGCGTTCGCCTTGCCCTCGAAATGCGAATTATCGATGCGGTTGTCACTGCCGTAGATGGACACCCAATGGTCTTCGGCACGCCGGTCGGGATTGTTGAAGCGGTCAATCACCACGCCCGTCACCCGGCTATGGTCGGCCCAATGCTTCGTGTCGGTGCGAAACGCGATCACCGCATCGCCCGGTGCGTGACCGTCACGAAACACCAGATTGGACACGACCAGATAGCGGCCCGCCATGCGGATGCGTGACGCGCCAACGAGGATCGCCTTGCCCGGATGTTCGGCGGTGAGAGTGATCGGCGCAGTCGCTTCGGCCGCGCCGCGCAGCACGATGTCGGCATCGCGCCACTCGCCGTCGGCGAGGATTATCGAGTCGCCCGGCGCAGGCTTCGCGGTCGCTGCCATCAACTCGGCCAGATTATGCACCAGCGTTCGCCGGGCGGACGCGGGACCTGCCTGCACCAGCGCGGCCGTTGCGAGCAGCATGATCGATGGACGCACGTATATCCCTCCAGAAACCGCTTCCGCATTCACCGCGAAATGCCCGTTCCGTTCGGTTGTAATGCGGCTGCGCATACCATTATGTCAACCAATATGCTTGTTCCTCAGGCACGCAACGATGGCGTTCGACGCTAACCTGACTGAACAACTGGTCTTCTGGTTTGGCTTGACACACTGGTCAACCCAAAGCAAAACCAAGCAACAAAAATAAATGGGAGAGGGACGTGGCCGATATGGCTTTTCGTAGCAGGATCAGTGCGACCGCTGCATTGCTGGCAGGCACGGCGTGGGTGGCGATCGCAAGTCCTGCGGTCGCGCAGGAGTCCTCTACGGAACCGCAGGAGACGGTTGCGGGGGGCAACCCCGACACGGACGCAGACATCGTAGTCACCGGCATCCGCGCCTCTCTGCAGAGCGCGCTCGGCGAAAAGCGTCGTTCCGACAACTTGGTGGAGGTGATCCAGGCTCAGGACATCGGAAAGCTACCCGACCAGAACCTTGCCGAGGTGCTGGAGAACGTATCGGGCGTCCAGATCACGCGTCAGGCGGGGGTCGGCACTGCGGTACAGATCCGCGGTACTGATGCGAACAGGACCGAGATTAACGGCGTCTCCACGGTGGGGTCGGGCGCTGGCCGGTCCGGCATCAGCTTCGAAGACATACCGGCATCGATTATCGCTTCGGTCGAGGTGACCAAGGTTTCGGAGGCCAAGACGATCGAGGGATCGGTTGGCGGCACGATCAATCTACGCACGCTGCGTCCGCTCAGCCTTACTAAGCCGCTGATCGCGGCCCGCGTCCAATATGAACGCAGCGACCTAGCGCGCACCACTCTGCCACGCATCTCCGCGACTCTCGGCAACAGCTGGAGCACCGGCATCGGCGAAATCGGCGTTGTGGTCAGCGGCAGCTACAGCCGCACCGACGTAGCGAACTTTGCACCGCGCATCGACCGCGACAACGTCCGCCTCGCTTCGACGGCGCCGAACCTTCCGGGCAGCAACGCCAACCAGGGCTTCAACTACCTGCAGGTGCAATTCCTTCAGCAGGAAGTGAACCGCTTCAACTACGAGACGAAGACGGCGACCGGCACGCTGGAATGGAAGCCGGCAAGCAACCTGCGCCTTTATGGGGACGTCACGCTCAACAACCAGCAGCGGGCGCAGGCCGGCAACCGGGTGCAGGTATCCGGCGTCTCGGGCGCCGCCGACGCCGCCAACCACAGTTCCTTCGGAACGGTCGACCTTGGGTCGCTGAAGACGCCGACGGGAACCATCGACCTCGGGACGATCCAGACGACGCTCGGCGGAACGATCGGGGCGGTCGGCGCCGCGAAATCGACGCTCGTTCCCAATCTGCGCCTGTCGAGCGATACGGGATCGCGGCTGACGCACAATCGGGTCTTTGATGCCGGCGCGGAATGGGAGGTCGGCAGGCTGAAGGCGCGGGCGGAAGCGGCCTTGTCCACCGCGAAGACGACCAATCCCAACTTCTCCACGACGCTCGACTTCATCAACCCGAATGGGGTCCAGCCTGTGTTCGGCCGCGGATCGCTCGGGAACAGCACACCCGTGCGCTTCGACCTGACCGGCGGGCGGCTGCAGTCGGGTATCGACACTTCCAACCCGCTGGCGCCGACGACGGCGCAATTGCTCAATCCCGCCAACTACCGTCTGTATCAGGTCCAGCAGAGCGCCAATCGGGCTGACAACAAGGAAAAGGCCGCACGTCTCGACTTCACGTACGACACGTCCGACTTCGTCCCGATCTTCTACTCGTTCGACTTCGGCTATCGTTGGAACCAGAATACCGCGATCAACGGAGACGTCGTCAACAACATCACCCTCAACAGCAACGCAACCGGCGCGGGGTTCGCCAGTAATACGTTCAACCGGCCGAGTGGCGACCGCTTCGTGGACCTGCTCGTCGCTGCGCCAAGCAATTTCAACGCGGCCGACGGCCGGACGCTCTACTTCCCGGACTTTCTCATCATCGATGGCGGTAAAGCCTTCGATGACCCGGCAGCGGTGCTCAGCACGTTGAATGGCGCGATCACGGCGAGCAACGCCGCCAATCCGCAATATCCGGCGGTCGCTCGCCTCTCCGCACCGACGGAGTCGGCCTCCGGCTTTTTTCGGATCCGCGAGACCACCAACGCGGCCTATTTCCAGATGAACGGCGAGACCGACATCTTCGGCATCCATGCACGCGGTAACGCCGGCCTACGTTGGCTCAAGACGAAGCTGACCTCGACCGGCAACAACGTGGTCAATGGTGGCGGTGTAACCACTGTCGTGAAGAGCAGCAGCTACGATTTCCTTCTGCCCCGCGTCAGCATGGTACTCGAGCCTGCGCGCAATGTGCTCGTCCGCACGGGCTTCGCCCGCGATATCCGCCGCCCGGATTTCGATGCGCTATCGACATCCTATTCTTACGGCAATGCCGCGACGGGCGTGGTGTCGGGTGGTAACCCGAACCTGGTGCCCGAGGTCGTGTGGTCATACGATCTCTCCGGCGAATACTACTTCACGCCGTCCAGTCTGTTCAGCGTTGGCGTGTTCCACAAGAGCCGGACCAACCTGTTTGCCGACACGGTGCAGACCGCACCGCAAATCGGAACCAGCGCCGTCGGCAACCCTCAATATTCGATAGATCCGACCTGTCCTGGCGGAGGCATCTACAACCCGCTGCCGGATCGGAATCTTTACGCAACGCCGGCTGGCAACGGCATCTGCCAAGGATTGTCGTCCACCTTCAACGTTCCCGGCTCGACCACGCAAACGGGTATCGAGATCGCCTTCCAGCACGATCTTTCCGCCTATGAGAGCGCGCTGGGATTTGCTTCCGGTTTCGGGTTCATTGGCAACTTCACCCATCAGCGTGTGGGCGGCGCGAAGTCGTACAACGCCGGCGCACTTGATGTCGGCCGGCGGACAGACATCGGCCTCGGATTTGCGCGCGGGTCACTGCTTAACCTTGTGCCGCTCACCAACCTGTCCAAGGTTTCCTACAACGCCACCTTGTTCTACGATAAGTACGGGCTGAACGCCCGTCTGCGCTACACGTGGCGATCAAGCTACGCGATGAGCGCGAGCGATCAGGCGTTCCGCTGGAATTTGCCGATTATCGCAGGCGCGCGCGGCCAGCTGAACGGCAGCATCAACTACGACATCAGTGAGAACATCAACATCGGCATAGAGGGCATCAACCTAACGCGATCCGATCAGAAACTTTACTGCGTGAACGATGGAGCGGTGTTGTGCTTTCAAGGGCTAACCGACCGGCGCCTTACCGCCGGGGTGAGCTTTAAGTTCTAATCTGGAGCGCTTTCTGACGTTGTTCATAGCAGAACGGAGGCGATAATGAGCGCCTGGTCGCTCCTCGAATTTTTGAGCTTACTTGACCGCTACCGGATTGAGCTTACGCCTGTTTGATTCTATTGGCCTCGCTACAGTCCGGCAGGCAGCCAATGCCGAAAAGCTGACAGGCTGGCCAGGGATGAGCGGGAGCGCCCATGAAGATCGCCACTTACAACGTAAACGGCGTCAACGGTCGCCTGCCCGTGCTGCTGCGCTGGCTGGAGGAGGAGCAGCCGGAAATCGTATGCCTGCAGGAGCTGAAGGCGCCGCGGGAGAAGTTTCCGGCGACCGCCATTCGCGACCTTGGCTATGGCGCGATCTGGCACGGACAAAAAAGCTGGAACGGCGTCGCCATCCTCAGCCGTGTCGGAGAGATCCACGAGACGCGGCGCGGCCTGCCGGACGACCCCGATCCGACGCAGAGCCGCTACATTGAGGCCGCTGTGAACGGCGTAATCATCGCCGGCCTTTATCTGCCGAACGGCAATCCGCGCCCCGGTCCGAAGTTCGACTACAAGCTCGCCTAGTTCGAGACGCTCATCGCGCACGCGGCGACACTGCTGGAGAGCAGCCTACCGGTGGTGCTCGCCGGCGACTTCAACGTCATGCCGACAGATGCCGACGTCTACAAACCGGAACGCTGGACCAAAGATGCTCTTTTCGCACCCGAGGTCCGGGCGCTCTATGCGCGGCTCGTCGACCAGGGATGGACGGACTCGCTCCGCACGCTCCACCCGGAGGATACAATCTACACCTTCTGGGACTATTTCCGCAACGCCTATGGGCGGGACGCGGGTCTCCGCATCGATCATCTGCTGCTCAGTCCCTCGCTCGCCGAACGGCTGATAGACGCGCAGGTGGACAGACACGTGCGTGGCTGGGAGAAGACCAGCGATCATGCGCCGACTTGGATACGGCTTGCGGCCGAGCAGCCGTCCAAGAAGCGAAGCCGGTCTCCACGGCGCAACAAGGATGACGAATGACAGAGCGCGCTCAGGTTGATTTCTACGACGTCGTTTCTCAAACCCAACCCCTCGCGCACCGTCGTGCGACCGTTTGAGCCAGGTTACCCCAACGGGTTTGACGGCGGTCGAACGCGGACGGACGAGACCGTCGAGTTAATCGTGAGTCTTGATGAAGAGGAGCTTCAGCGCCAACTCACCGGGGTCACGGCATCTCTCGATGAGAACCACCGCGACGTGGATGCGACGCTTATGCGTCGCTTCGGCGAACTGGCCGACCGCATTCCTTCTGCGCCAAGCCTTTTACCTGAGCAGCAGCGCCTCATCGGCGCCTACTTCAGCCAGGAATACGCCTACGAGGCTGCAGCACTCTTCAACCCCAGCGCCGTTCTGCACCCCGACCAGTCGGGACTTGCCGACGGAGCCGTGCGGCTCGTCCTCTCTCTCCGCGGTGTCGGTGAAGGCCACGTGTCTTCGGTTACCTTCCGCACGGGCGTCTGGACGCTGGGTGGCGATCTCACGATCGACGATCCGGGCTCGACGTCGGTGCCGCCGATCATCGTGCCTCGCGACGATGACGATGGCGCGGTCCATCTCGACTGCGGCGGATCGAGAAGCATATCGGAGACCGTGCTCTTCCCGACCCTCCCAAGCCAGCGTCAGGGCATCGAAGACATGCGCCTTGTGCGCTTTATCGAAGATGACGGACAGGTCACCTATCACGGCACCTACACTGCATTTAGTGGCGCCGAAGCTCGGTCCGAACTGCTCTCGACGAGAGACTTCAAGTCGTTCGAGATGCGGGCTCTTTCCGGTGAGGTCGCCAGCGCAAAGGGTATGGCGCTCTTCCCACGCCGGATCGACGGCCGCTACGTGACCCTCGGCCGCCAAGACAACAAGAACATTTGGCTGAACGTCTCAGATGACCTCCTTCACTGGGACAGCGGTTCCAAGCTGGTCGAACCGCGATACCCGTGGGAGTTCGTGCAGATGGGCAACTGCGGCTCACCGCTCGAAATCAACGAAGGCTGGCTGGTTCTTACCCACGGTGTCGGGACGGTCCGCAACTACTGCATCGGCGCCTGCCTCCTCGACAAGCAGGATCCCTCCAAGCTCCTGGCGCGGACGCCGCGACCGGTGCTCGCTCCCAGTCCGCATGAGCGGGACGGGTACGTGCCAAATGTTGTCTACAGCTGCGGAGGGCTTCTCAGCGGCCGTACCCTGCTGCTGCCTTATGCCGTCGCCGACAGCTTCTCGGCCTTTGGCTCTCTGTCTGTCGATAATCTCATTGCGTGCATGGAGTAGGTCAGACAGCGAGTGCGGGAGACGAAGCTGGCGGTACAACTACGCCGTGCATGGCTTGCCCATGGCCGCTAGATCTCCTGGCGCCAGGCGGCAGATCCGACGAACATGGATGGCATACTTAACAGCTCAACGAGGCGGGCAGAGACTGCTTCGTGGGTGCGATAGAGTCCTGCTATGCAATCTAGCATGCGTGACCTGTTTGGGTGCCCTACCATCTCGGGCCTGCACGGTGCTGACGGCTTTGTCTCGGCGGACGAGGAGCGGATGCTCATCGGCCATATCGATGAGTTGGATCTGGCGCCGTTCCGCTTTCAGGGGTGGCTGGGCAAGCGGCTGACCCATAGCTACGGCATGCACTACGACTTTGATCGGGGCGCACTGGCGACCACCACGCCGTTACCTGAATGGCTGACACCGTTCCGCGATCGAGCGGAGGCGTTTGCAGCGCTGGAGCCCGGCACACTCATACAGGCACTGCTGACCCGGTACGATACCGGCGCAGGAATAGGCTGGCATCGCGACCGGCCGCATTTCGAGCATGTTGTTGGTATCTCGCTGGGCGCACCGGCCACGCTGCGCTTCCGCCGTCGCATCGGCGATCGTTTTGAACGGTTCGAATGGCCTTTGTCTCCGTGCGGCATCTACCATCTCACCGGTGAGGTCCGCCACGGATGGGAGCACAGCATCGCGGCCATGACCCAGACTCGCTGGTCTATCACACTGCGGAGTCTGTCGGAACTGGGAGGCCGTCTCACGAAGTTTACCCAGTAATGAGGGCGCACCGGTCGGTGCGTCATGATGACGACGTTCTCTGAAGTGCCTAAGAGTATCGCTCCTCCGCCCAAGGGTCGCCGCGCATGTGGTAGCCGTTGACCTCCCAGAAACCAGCCTGATCGGCGGCGAGAAAGTCGATCCCCTTGAGCCATTTGGCGCTCTTCCAGAGGTAGAGGTGCGGGATCAGTGCGCGTGCCGGGCCTCCGTGCGCACGTGTCAGCGGCTTGCCGTCCCAGGCCTGAACGATCATCGCCGCCTCCGCCGCGAAGTCTGCGAACGGCACGTTTGTCGTGTAGCCGTCATAGCCATGGAGCAGGACGTACGCCGCTTCGCCCTTGGGTTGAACGAGGTCGAGCAGATCGTGTGTCGCCACCCCCTTCCAGTCGTTGTCGTAGCGCGACCAGGTCGTCACGCAGTGCATGTCCGAACGCGTCCGCGTTTGCGGCAGCGCCATGAACGCCGTCCAGTCGAGCGTCACCGGATTGTCGACGAGGCCACCGATCTTCAGTTCCCAGCGTTCCGGCGCGACATCGGGCTGGCGGCCGAGATCGAGCACCGGCCAGTCACGCACCAGATGCTGTCCTGGCGGCAGGCGCTCATGCGCGCTTCGATTAGCCTCCCCGGTAATGAACTTGTGCTCGCTTGCCCAACGCTGCTTGGAGCGGGTCAGCTTGCTGTCGGGCGGCGTTTCGTCAGTCATGGCGGTCTCCAGCAACGCATCATCTCGTAGCGTTCGCCGCAGCACAAGCACGTGTTCGGCGACCCAAACTTCAGGCTGCGCGTTGCAGCAGCATGAAAACGATCGCTCTACCCGACGGCACGACCGTTCCCGCGCTCGGCCAAGGCACATGGATGATGGCGGAGGACGCCGATCGCCACGCTGATGAGATCGCGGCGCTGCGCACCGGGATCGACCTTGGCATGACGCTGATCGACACGGCAGAAATGTATGTCGACGGTGAGTCCGAGCGTCTCGTCGGTGAGGCGATCACTGGGCGACGGGAAAGCGTGTTCCTCGTCAGCAAGGCCTATCCGCAGAATGCCTCACGCACGCGCCTGCCGCAGGCATGCGAGGCGAGCCTGCGTCGCATGGGTACGGACCGGCTAGATCTCTACCTACTACACTGGCGCGGTGGCGTTCCGCTCACCGAGACCGTCGAGGCGATGGAACGGCTGGTCGATGCGGGCAAGATCCTGCGATGGGGCGTCAGCAACCTCGACACGGACGATATGGAGGAGCTGATCGCCGCAGGCGGCAGGGCATGCGCGACCGACCAGATCCTCTACAATTTGACGCGACGCGGACCCGAGCACGACCTGCTGCCGTGGCTCGCCACGCACACCATCCCGGTGATGGCGTACAGCCCGGTCGAACAAGGACGTCTCGTCGCGGATGCAGAGCTAAGTTCGCTTGCCGCCGATCTCGGCGCAACACCGGCGCAGGTCGCGCTGGCATGGCTGCTCGCGCAGGACAATGTCATCGCCATTCCCAAAGCTGGCCGCAGCGCGCACGTCCACGACAATCGTGCCGCTGCCGATCTTACACTCGCTCCGGACACACTCGCGCGGCTCGACGGACTGTACCCGCGTGCGAGAGGTCGCATGCCGCTCGAGATGCTCTAGCCGAAGCTGTAGACGCCGCCCGCTTCCGCGGCGACGAAGCGGTCAGGTGCGATACCAGCCGCCAGCAATGCCTTCGCCAGCCCTTCCGCCGGCGCACTGAGCGCCTCATCAGTCAGCTGAAACGTGCCCCAATGGATACCGAGCGCCCTCGTCGCGTCGACGTCGGTGAAGATGCGTACCGCCTCTGCTGGATCGACGTGCTGCGCGGCCATGAACCAGCGCGGCTCATAGGCGCCGATCGGGATCAACGCGACGCCGGGCGCTCCCAGGCGGCTCCGCACGTCGGCGAAGATCTGCCCGTCACCATAGCCGGTGTCGCCGACGAACCAGATCGAACCCGCGCGCGTGTCCAGATAGTGACCGCTCCACAGCATCATCCGCGTATCGCTCGGCCAGCGGTTCGACCAATGATAGGCCGGTGTCAGCGTCGTCGCGATCTCCGATCCAAGCGGCAGCCGATCCCACCAGTCACCCGTGACGCAACGTGCCGCCGGCACCGCAGCACGAACGATGGCGTCATTACCATGTGGCATCGCCATGAGCGGGTCGTGGACAGCGTGCAGTCGCCGCAGCGTATCGACATCGAGATGGTCATAGTGTCCGTGGCTCAGCAACACGACGTCAATCGGCGGCAGGTCGTCGAACGCAATGCCTGGCGCGGTCACCCGCTTCGGTCCAACGCGCCGGAAGGGGCTTGCCCGCTCCGACCAGACTGGATCGGTAAGGATGTTCATGCCCGCGGCCTGGATCAGCAGCGAGGCATGGCCGATCATGGTGATGCAGAGCTCATCGACCCGAGCCTCCGGCTTGGCCGACACGACCGCCACCGACTTCGGCCATTTGGCGGCCGCTCCCGCGAGCTTCCAGCGCAGCATGGCGCGGAGGCCCCTATCCGTGCTCTCCTGGCCCGGATTGAAGAAGCGGGTGCCGTCGTAATGGTCGCTCGGCGGGCCATCGTAGTAGCGGTTGGATGCCATGATCAGGCGACGCTCATCAGCTGTGACGGGTAGGTGGTGAGCAGCGTCACCGCCTCTTCGACCGGCGCTGTCAGCCAGCGTTCCTGATCCTCCGCCAGCAAGATCACCGGCATCGCCTTCGGGTGCTTTGGCGCGACCAGCGGATTGGGCTCGGTGGTGCAGAAGGCGTAGACCCGGTCGTGATCAGCATCGACCTTCCAAAGCCCCGCGAAGCACGGCACCGACTGATCCTCGACAGTGAACCACCAGTTGGTGTCGCCCGGTCCCTGCCTGTCCGCGACCGCCTTGGGTTCGGAAAAGCGGGTGAACGGCACCAGGCAGCGATGCTCGGCACGCAGCAGCCACGGCTTCCACATGTTGCTCTGCATGTTCCGCGCGTTGGTCCACCAGTCGTAGAGGAACGGCAGTTCGCCCTCACGCGCCGGTCGCTTGCGGGGCTTCCGTGTCGGGAACCCCCAGCGCATGGTGCTGAGCACCCGCTGGTCGTCCTCGTATCGTACGACGTACCCGGGCTTGCCGGGTGCGGCATAATCCTTCTCGACAGCAAGTACATTGGCGGCATCGTCAACCGCGGCGAGCGCATCGAAGTAGCCGCGCGGGTCGACCTTGAGATTGTAGAGATTGCACATCCCCGTCTTCGATCACGAGCGATAGCGGGAGACAAGCCTCTTCCATGTCGCCTCGTCAGGGTACGGCAGCGGCTCGCCCGTCGGCGCTTCCCGACCGACTATGATGCGCGGGCGGATAGTGGTGCCCTGAGCCTTGCATACGGTGCAACACAGACGGGATGAAGCCGCGGGAAGGTTTCCGTCCCAGCCTCGTCGCGTGAACATCCACCAAAGGCATACCGCGTCGAGCACCCGCACGTGACTGCATCGCGGGCAGGTCAGCCGCAGCGTCCGCTTGTGAAGCGCGCAGTGTTCGAGCGAACGAAGCCGCCGTCCGACGTGGTCGTACTCGGCGCTCGCTGACATCGCCTGCCCCGTGTCGTTGGCGGCTTCGATCCCGTTTCGGTTCATCGACTCCGCTCCACAACGCCTTGACCGTTCGTCAACAATTCTGGAACATATAGCGAACAGATGAGTCGCAGCAACCATGTCCACTAACCTCCAGCGCCACGATGCCCTGGCCCTCCTTCGCGAGAGCATGGGCGAGGTGCGTGGGGGTGAGACGGCCGTCCTCCCGTTCGGGATCGATGCTCTGGACGATCGACTCGCAGAGGGTGGTTTGGTGCTTGGCGGACTACACGAGGTCTCCGCTGCGACGCCGACACTGACCGATGATGCCGCAGCCACGCTCTTCTCCGTCGGCATCGCTGCCCGGGCAGCAGCGGGCAGCGGCCACCGTGTGCTGTGGGCCCTTACCCGCTTCGACCTCTATGCGCCGGGACTGGAGCAGGCGGGTCTCGATCCCGCCACGCTGCTTTTCGTCGAGGCCAAGGACGACAAAGACGTCCTCGCGGTCATGGAGGACGGGCTACGTCATGGTGGGCTCGCCGCAGTGGTCGGCGAGGTGAAGCGCGCCGACATGGTCGCAACCCGCCGTCTGCAACTTGCCGCGATGAGCGGCGGCACCCCTGCCCTGCTGGCGCGCCGCTGGCGCAAGGCGGGCGTCAGCCCGCTCAATGAACTCTCCGCTGCGATGACGCGGTGGCGCATCGCCTGCGCGCCGTCCGATCGGCTGCCCGCACCGGGTGTCGGCCGGGCGCGCTGGACCGTCGAGCTCGCGCGTCAACGCGGCGGACCCCCTTTCACCCTGGAACTGGAGGCGTGTGATGACACGGGTCGCCTCGCTCTACCTGCCGCACCTCGCCATCGAGCGATTGCGCCGGTTAGAGCGACCGCGCGCGCTGCCTGAACCGCAGCGGGCACCACAGCTTCCGGTCGATGACGACCCAGGCGCCTGCTCGGTGCCGCGGGGCGGCGGTTGGCGTCCTGGCGCGCGCTGGGCGCAAGACAACGGCGCACGCGCTGCGATCGAGGAGCAGGCAGCGGGGCTACCGCTACACCAGCAGCCGACCATGCGGGAACTCGGCCGGCGTTCGGAAGCAGCAGAGCATCCGTTCAAGCAGTCGCCAGCTATTACTGGTGCGCGCATAGCAGCACACATCCCGGCACCGATCGAGAACGTAGTGCCGCTGATCCTTGCGGAGCAGACCGGGCAGCGGCACGTGATCACGTCCGCCTGTCCTGCCGCGGCGTCGCTCGGCCTCACACCCGGCATGGCGGTGACACAGGCGCGTGCTCTGGTGCCAGACCTGGACATTCGGCCTGCTGACGTCGCTGCGGACCGGGCGGTGCTCGACGGCCTGGCGCTGCATGCGGTGCGACACTGGACACCGACCGCATCGCCAAGTGGTGCGGACGGGCTCTGGATCGAATTGACCGGCGCTGCGCATCTCCACGGTGGTGAAGAGCGGTTCTGCCGTCGCCTGATCCGCTTCTGCCGACGCTTCGGTTATACCGCTCGGGTCGCGGTCGCAGGAACGCCGGGAGCGGCGCATGCGCTGGCTCGGTTCGGGCGGGCCGTCATCAGCATGGTCCCGAACGGGGGCGAAG
This sequence comes from Sphingomonadaceae bacterium OTU29LAMAA1, assembly GCA_024072375.1. NCBI lineage: Bacteria > Pseudomonadati > Pseudomonadota > Alphaproteobacteria > Sphingomonadales > Sphingomonadaceae > Sphingomonadaceae bacterium OTU29LAMAA1. Next base: position 563,717 of record CP099617.1, on the reverse strand, counting down.
CGCAGGCACTCGCCGGCCTGCCACCCGCCGCGCTGCGCCTGACGCCGGAGGCGCTGACCGCTGCCGCGCGCTTTGGTCTCGATCGCATCGCCGACCTCCTGCCCCTGCCCCGCGGCCCCATGTCGCGCCGCTTAGGCCTCGCCAGCGTGCGTCGGCTCGACGAGGCGCTCGGGCGCGTCCCCGAGCCGATCGTGCCGGTGGTACCCGAAGAGACACCGATGGCCCGTCGCCGCTTACTTGAACCGATCGGCACCGCAGAAGCCATCGAGCAGGTCATCCGCGATCTGCTGACTGACATGATCCTGCTTCTTCAGGAGAAGGGAGCAGGTGCACGCACGCTGCTGCTGATCCTCGAGCGGATCGACGGCAGCGAGCAGCGCCTCGCCATCGGCACCTCGCGTCCGACACGCGATGCGGCGCATCTCGCGCGGCTCTTCCACCTCAGGATCGAGAAGATCGATCCCGGTGACGGGATCGAGACGATGCGGCTTGCCGCCACTCGCACCGACCCGCTCGGAGCCACCGCGCTTGCAGCAAGCCTTGCAGGTGACGACGCACCACCGGATGTCGCGACGCTGGTCGACCAGATCGCCGGCCGTGTCGGTGACCATGCGCTGTTCACGGCCGCGCCCGTCGAGAGCGACGTGCCCGAGCGTGCGGTTCGTCGTGATGCGCCGCTCGCCGCACCGACCGGTTGGCCGGCATGGCGTCGGCCGGTGCGCCTACTCCGGCGTCCGGAACCAATCGTTGGCGTGCTGGCGCTCCTGCCCGACGCGCCACCCCGCCGCTTCACCTGGCGTGGGCAGGTTCATGCCGTGGTCGCCGGCGACGGCCCCGAACGCATCCACGGCGAGTGGTGGCGTCGCGACGGCGAGATCTGGGCAGTACGCGATTACTTCCGCGTCGAGGACGATACCGGCGCGCGCTTCTGGCTGTTCCGCCGCGGCGACGGTGTCGACGGCGCAACGGGCGACCTCAGCTGGTATCTGCACGGGCTGTTCGGCTGATGGCTTCCCAGACGACCTATGTCGAACTTCAGGTCACCAGCCATTTCTCCTTCCTGCGCGGCGCCTCCAGCCCGGAGGAGCTGTTCTCAGCAGCGGCACTGCTGGGTCACACCGCACTAGGCCTGACCGATCTCGGCAGCGTCGCCGGACTGGTGCGGGGCTGGGAGGGACAGAAGGCGACCGGCGTGCGGATGATCGCAGGCGCGCGAGTGCGCCTCGACGACGGTCGCATGTTGCTCCTTTACCCCACGGACAAGCCTGCCTGGTCACGCCTCACGAGGCTGCTGACGCTCGGCAAGTCCCGCGCCGGCAAGGGCGGCTGTGCGCTGGCATGGGACGATGTCGTCGTCTGGAGCGCAGGGCTGATCGCCATCCTGCTGCCCGACCTGCCGGGCGACGTCACGCGTAGCGACCTCGGCGACTTGCACGAGGTATTTGGCGACCGCGGCTATTGCGCGCTCGCGTTCCGCCGTCGGCCTGACGATGCCATGCGTCTGCACGATCTCGCCCGGCAGGCTGCCGATGCTCATGTCGCGACCGTAGCCGTTGGCGACATCCTCTATCACGCGTCAGAGGCGCGCCTGCTACAGGACGTGGTCACCGCGATCCGCGAAAAGTGCACCGTCGACACCCTGGGCTACCGCCGCGAACGGCATGCCGACCGACATTTGAAGTCACCGCAAGAGATGGAGCGCCGCTTCGCAGCCTTCCCCGACGCGATCCAGGCGACCGCCGAGATAGCGCGGCGCTGCACCTTCGATCTTGGCGAGCTGAGCTACCAATATCCTGACGAGCGCGTGGTCGAAGGGCTGACGGCGCAACAGGCGCTGGAGCAGCTCACGCAGGATGCTGTTGAACGCCGCTTCCCTCACGGCGTGCCGCAGCAATACCGCACACAGATCGATCACGAGCTGCGGCTGATCGCCGAGCTGGAATACGCGCCTTACTTCCTGACCGTGAACAGCATCGTCGCCGAGAGCCGGCGCCGCGGCATCCTGTGCCAGGGGCGCGGCTCGGCAGCGAACAGCTGTGTCTGCTTCATGCTCGGGATCACCTCGATCGACCCGATCAAGCACGAGCTATTGTTCGAACGCTTCATCTCGGGCGAGCGCCGTGAGCCGCCCGACATCGACGTCGACTTCGAGCACGAGCGACGGGAGGAGATCATCCAGTGGATCTACGACACCTACGGCCGCAACCATGCCGCGCTGACCGCGGTCGTGACCCGCTACCGTGCTCGCGGAGCCGTACGTGAGGTCGGCAAGGCGTTGGGTCTGCCCGAGGATCTCACCAAGGCACTCGCCGGACTGGTATGGGGCTGGAGCCAGGAGGGCGTCGGCGAGAAGCAGGTCGCCCAGCTCAACCTCAACATGGAGGACCGCCGGCTGCGGCTGGCGCTGGACCTCGCTCGTAAGCTGATCGGCACCCCCCGCCACCTGTCGCAGCATCCCGGCGGTTTCGTGCTGACGCACGACCGGCTTGACGATCTGGTGCCTATCGAACCCGCCGCGATGGTCGACCGGCAGGTCATCGAGTGGGACAAGGATGACATCGATGCTCTAAAGTTCATGAAGGTCGACGTGCTCGGCCTCGGCATGCTCGGCTGCATGAACCGCGCCTTCAACATGCTGGAGGAGATCAAGGGCATCCGGGTCGGCATGGCCGACCTGCAGGACGACGATCCCGACGTCTACACCATGATCCAGAAGGCTGACACGCTCGGCACCTTCCAGATCGAATCCCGCGCGCAGATGTCGATGCTGCCGCGGATGAAGCCGCGCGAGTTCTACGACCTCGTCATCGAGGTGGCGATCGTCCGACCCGGACCGATCCAGGGTGACATGGTCCACCCCTATCTGCGCCGTCGCGAAGGGCGAGAAAAGCCGGACTATCCTCGTCCTGAGCTGCGTGCCGTCCTCGAGAAGACACTCGGCGTGCCGCTCTTCCAGGAGCAGGCAATGAAGGTCGCGATCGTCGGTGCCGGCTTCACGCCCGCCGAGGCGGACCAGCTCCGGCGGGCCATGGCGACGTTCAAGTTCACGGGCGGCGTCAGCCACTTCTTCGACAAGCTGGTCGGCGGCATGGTCGAGCGCGGCTATCCGCGTGAGTTCGCCGAGCGCACCTTCAAGCAGATCGAGGGCTTCGGCTCCTACGGCTTTCCGGAGAGCCACGCCGCCAGCTTCGCCAAGATCGCCTACGCCAGCTGCTGGATGAAGCATCATCATCCCGATGTGTTCTGCGCTGCATTGCTCAACGCTCAGCCGATGGGGTTCTATGCACCGGCGCAGGTTGTTCGGGATGCGCGCGATCATGGTGTCGAGGTGCGACCTGCATGCATCAACGCCAGCCGCTGGCACTGCACGCTGGAGCCGGGCCGCGGACGGTACCTAGCAGTCCGGTTGGGGCTTCGGCAGGTGCGGGGGCTGGCCAACGCGCACGGCGCCGCGATTGTAGCGGCACGCGGTGAGGCGCCGTTCGGGTCGGTGGAGGAGGTGTGGCGCCGTGCCGGCGTACCTCGTGCGGCAATCGAGAGATTGGCCGAGGCGGACGCCTTCCATAGTCTAGGCGAAGATCGGCGTCAGGGATTGTGGAAGGTCAAGGGTCTGGGCGACGCTCCCCTGCCCCTCTTCGCCGCCGCGGACGAGCGGGAGTCGCTGTTCAGCCCGGAGGGGCTGGAGCCGGATGTCAGCCTGCGTGCGCTGTCGGACGGGCGGGAGGTCGTGGAAGACTATCGTGCGCTGCAGCTTTCACTGCGTGCCCACCCACTCACCTTCCTGCGGCAGGACCTGACACGCCGTGGCATTGTGCGATGCGCCGATCTCGCGAACATCAAGGACGGACGCCATGTCGAAGTGGCCGGGATCATCCTCGTTCGCCAGAAGCCAGGATCGGCCAAGGGCATCCTCTTCCTGACCATCGAAGACGAGACAGGGATTGCCAATGGCATCCTCTGGCCCGACCGTTTCGAGGCGCAGCGCCGCACCGTCATGTCGGCAGCGATGATTGGGATGAAGGGTCGTGTGCAGAAGGAGGGTCAGGTAATCCATGTCATCTGCGACCGGATCATCGATCACGGACCGTTGCTCGCACAGGTCGGGCAGATGGACTTCCCGCACGCGACCGGGCGAGGTGACGGCGCGCGGCATGGCGGCTCACCCGACCGCGGCGATGCCGGTTGGAAGCCGGGGCCGCGCGACAGCTACTGGCCGCCGCACAGCACAGGTATGGATCCGGAGGATGTCGTGCGGGTGAAGTCGCGCGACTTCCACTGAACTCATGTCGCGCCATCAGCGGATCATCATCGACCTGTCGCTGCACATACTGCGGGCCGCAGTTGCGCGATCAGGGAAGGCCAAGGTCGACACGATCGAAGTGCGGTTGGCGCTGCGATGCCTGCTCACCCACTGCCCCGAACGATGGCCGCTCGACATGTTCTGGAGTTCGGCTGCTACCGATCACGACATCGGTCGTTCGCAGGGCTGTACAGCTGCCTTCAATGGAATCACTCGGCAGCTCGATGATCGTCCTGCCGTTGAATGAATTAGGCGATGCCCGTGACGACTAGGGCACACCTGACCATCACCCGAATATTATTCAAAACGGGTGGATGCTCAGGGTAAGGTAAGTGTCGACTGACATCTGCACGGTGGCAACGACCAGTACTGGATGTTGAGCGCTTTAAGCCGCTAACCAAAAACGGCCGCTCGTGCACGTTACTGGCGAACGGACGATGCAGGCCTGGAAGGCGGTAGTTGCGCCGTTGCAGGCCAGCCGGACCCTGCTCAGGCCGGCGTGCAACGACGATCGTTTACCCGCTCACGAGCTCCGAATAATCCATTGCGGCTAGGTCCGCGAGCAGACCGGGCCCGTTGGGCTCCCATTCCAGCCGGGCCTGCGTCCAGGCACTCGACGCCGTCATATCAAGGCCAGCGAACGGCGCCATCCAGCCGAAGTAGCGCTCGATGTCGCCGTTTGCGATCGAACATATCGGCAATCCGGTTCCCTCGCCGATAGCCTCGGCAATCGTGCGTGCATCAACGCCCTCCTCGGCCGAGGCATGGTATCGCGCGCCCGGCTCGCCCCTTTCGAGAGCCAGCACGTAAAGCCTGGCGACATCGCTGATATGCGCCGCAGCCCAGCGCGCCTTGCCTTCGCCGAGATACGCCACCGCCCCGGCACGGCGGGCCTCTGCGATCAGTGGCGTGATCAGGCCGGCCCTGGTCGTGTCGTGCACCTGCGGCAGGCGAACGGTGCGCACGTCGATGCGGCGGGCGACCAGCGCTGCGGCCGCCAGCTCCGTCACGATGCGCGGATTGGCGTGGAGCGGATTGAGGACATCCTCAGTCGCGGGCCCGCCGCCCCGCGGCGTACCGATACCAATGCCCGAAGTTATCAGGATCGGCTTGTTGGTCCCCACCAGCGCGTCGCCCATCGCGGCGATATTGCGTTCGTCCTTCCTCGTATTCTCCACGAAGTTCTGGAAATCATGGTCGAACGCGCAGTGGATGACCGCTTCGGCGGCAGCGACTCCGCTCGCGAGCGTCTCGGGTCGTTCCAGGTCGCCGCGATGAACCGCGGCGCCGGCAGCCTCGAGCTGCTGCGCGCCTGCGTCGGAGCGGGTGAGCCCGAGCACGTCGTGGCCGCGATGGAGCAGCTCGGGAATGACATGGGAACCGATAAAGCCGGTCGCACCGGTCAGGAATACGCGCATGGGATATCTCCTCGTTGACCAAGAGCGTATCTCCGCAAATCTGAACCTGTTAAAGTAGTGAGCTTATCGTGGTATAATCTGCAACAGGATCGATCATGGCCAGCGACGCTCGCAATCCGCTTGGAACATACCTGCGCGACCGCCGCACCCGGTTGGACCCGGCAGCGTTCGGGTTCACCAGCGGAAGGCGGCGCACACCCGGCCTGCGCCGCGAAGAGGTGGCGAGCCGCGCTAACATTAGCCCCACCTGGTACACTTGGATCGAGCAGGGCCGAGGCGGCGCGCCGTCCGCAGACGTCCTCGACCGCATCGCCAAGGGCCTGATGCTGACCGAGCCGGAGCGCGAGCACATCTACATGCTGGGCCTCGGACGGCCGCCGGAGGCACGGTATCAGCCGGTCGACGGCATTACCTCCCGCCTGCAACGGGTACTCGACGGGATGGCTCTCAGCCCGGCGATCATCAAGACCGCGATGTGGGACGTCGTCGGCTGGAACCGCGCGGCTGCGGTGCTGCTAACCGACTATGGCAAGCTGCCGCGCGAGGGGCGTAACATCCTACGCCTGATGTTCGGCAGCGACCATGTCCGCTCTCGCAATGCGGATTTCGACAGCATCGCCCGCTTCGTCGTCGGTGCCTTCCGCGCCGACGTAGCGCGCGCTGGCGCCAGCACCAGCGCCGAGGTGACAAAGCTTGTCATGGAGTTATCCCGGCTTAGCCCGGAATTCGAGGCACTCTGGCAGGACAACGACGTGATCGCTCATGGCGAGGGGTTGAAGCGAATTCACCATCCCGACGCGGGGCTGCTGGCGATGGAGTTTTCCTCATTTGCCGTCGAAGGGAGACCCGAACTCGGGATGATCATCTACAACCCCGCCACAGCTGACGATGCCGAGCGGCTGCGGGTGCTGCTGGATGAACATCAGAGCTGATATCAAGTGACGATGCCGAGCGGGGGGACCAGGACCCGTACGTCCGATTATCATGTGCGACTTCCTACCGTCGGACGTCCGTTCAGGTTCGCGGCAGTTAGGTCCGACCACCCCTTCATCCGGCGAAAAGCCTTTAAACCGGTAGAGCGATAAGGGCCTAGAAAGCGTGACCTCGGCCATAGAACGAGGCGATATCTCCAGTTGGCCAACTCCAGGACGTATAGATGCCCACCGGCTTTCAGCAAGGCTGCAGTGGAATGGCAGACATCGAGCTTTCGTGTCAACGTGATCGGTTAACCCGTGCATTCGAAGGTAATGCCCAACACCATCGTCCCTTGTGATGGGCGTTCCTCATGAGCGACGCTAAGCGGACAGGGCGAATGATCCTCCATCCACGTTGGACGATCGCGGCAACCATGCTGGCCTCAAGCCTCGCCTTCATCGACGGGTCGGTGACGAACGTGGCGTTGCCGTCGATCGCACAGGATCTCGGCGGCAGCCCGGCGAACCTGCCGTGGATCATCAACGCCTACCTCCTCCCGTTGTCGGCCCTGCTCCTGATGGGCGGTGCGGCGGGGGATCATTTCGGGCGTCGGCGCATGCTGATCGCCGGCATCGTGGTGTTCGCGCTTGCCTCGACGGGCTGCGCGCTGGCCCCCGACCTGACAACCCTGCTCGCGTCGCGTGCGGTGCAAGGAGTCGGCGCCGCCATTCTGATGCCGAACAGCCTAGGCATCCTGGGCAGTTCGTTCGAGGGTGAAGCCCGGGGGCGGGCGGTTGGCACCTGGGCGGCGGCCGGCGCGATCGCCAGTGCAGTGGGGCCGCCGCTTGGCGGATGGCTGGTCGATGTGGTCGGTTGGCGCGCGATTTTCTTCCTCAATCTGCCCGTGGCCGTCGCCGCGATCGTCGTCGCGTGGCGTTACGTCGCGGAAAGCGAACGGCAGGTGCAGCCGCTGGACTGGCCGGGAGCGATGCTTGCAACCGCAGCGCTCGGCAGCCTGATTTGGGCGCTGACCCACTGGTCCGGCCAGCACAGCGCCTCACCGCAGACATGGGCCGGCCTTGGCGGCGGTATGCTGCTGCTGCTCCTGTTCCTCTGGAACGAGCACCGCAGCGGCGAGGGCGCGATGATGCCCCTCACCTTGTTTGCCTCGCGTCCCTTCGTTGGTCTGACCCTGCTGACCCTGATGCTGTATGGCGCATTGGGTGGGCTGCTCGTGCTGCTGCCGTATCTGCTGATCGTCGGCGGTCACTATACGCCAACGCAGGCCGGGCTGGCTCTCCTCCCCTTCTCAATCGTGATCGGCACGACCTCGCGCCTCGCCGGTCGGTTGAGCGAGAAGATCGGCCCGCGTTGGCCGCTGACGCTGGGGCCGATCGTGACCGGAGCGGGTTTCGCCCTGCTCCTCCGTGCCGATCCGTCGGCGAGTTACTGGAGCAGCGTCCTGCCGGGGATGGCAGTCATCGCACTAGGGATGGCAGGGGCGGTAGCGCCGCTCACCACCGCTGTGCTCTCGTCGGTGGATGACCGGCATACCGGCACCGCATCGGGCTTCAACAGTGCCATCGCGCGCACCGGCGGACTGATCGCAACGGCGCTCGCGGGTGCCGTCATGGCGGTTCCTGCCGCCCAAGTCACCGGCCTGTTTCACATCGCCGCCATTGTAGCCGCCAGTTTCGCCGTCGCTGCCGGGGTGATCGCCTTCCTGACCCTGCCCGCCTGACCACATCGTTGGGAAGGCCATGATCAGCCGTGAGACTTGTGCGTCGGACTACCTGCGTCCAAGCATGGAAGGGGCTTCGGAAAGCCTGCCGGAGAAATGATGATGCCTAGCCTTTACGAGATCACCGTCCCGATCTTCACGCGCGCACTACGCAATCTGGATCACCTCCTCGCCAAGGCGGGCACCAGCGGCGTGAGCGAGCAGGACCTGCTCGGCGCTCGGATGGCACCGGATATGCTGCCGTTGACCAAGCAGGTGCAGATCGCCTGCGATACGGCCAAGCTGGCCGTGACGCGCGTCGCGCAGACCGAACCGCTTCCGATGGCGGATGATGAGAAGAGCATCGCCGAGCTGCGCGATCGGATCGCCCGCACGATCGCCTACATTGAGAACGCCGAGCCGACAGCGTTCGACGGCAGGGAAGCGGCCGAAGTTATTCTCAAGCTACCCAACACGCAGATGACGTTCACCGGCCAGAGCCTGATCACCGATTTCAGCCTCCCGAACTTCTTCTTCCACGTAACGACGGCCTATGGACTGCTGCGGATGAAGGGCGTGGCGATCGGCAAGATGGACTATCTCGCCGGCGATCGGGTGGGCAGCTGACAGGCCGCCAGGCATGAAAGAGCGTACACCACTCCCGGCTCATGCGTTCGACAAGGACGATACCGGAGACGATCTCGCCTTCTATGCGCCGGCGCGGCTTGTCACCCATCTCGACGATCCGGTGATCGCAGCACTGACGCAGTGTTACCGTAGCTTGCTACCGGATGACGGGCGGATCCTCGACCTGATGTCCAGTTGGGTCAGCCACCTACCCGCAGAGCGTCGCTATGCCGAGGTGGTAGGCCATGGCATGAACGCCGAAGAACTCGCGGCCAATCCGCGACTGGACCGGTGGTTCGTACAGGACCTCAACCGCGACACAGCCTTGGCGCTCGACAGCGGGGCCTTCGGCGGTGCGCTGTGCTGCGTCGGAGTACAGTATCTCCAGCGCCCCTACGACGTGTTTGCCGAGGTGCGGCGGGCGCTTGCTCCTGGCGCACCGTTCGTCGTGAGCTTCTCCAACCGCTGCTTTCCGACCAAGGCGGTGGCGGTCTGGAGATCGCTGGACATGCATGGACAGGCCTCGCTGGTCCGCCATTATCTCGACGATGCGGGCTTTCGCGACATGGAGGCCCGGGTGCTGGCGGATGGAGCGCGCGGTGACCCGCTCATAGCGGTCGTGGGTTACGCCTGAGCTTCAGAGCACCTCGACCTCGGCTTCTGCCCCGTCCCACTTGCCCGTAAGCCCAGGAACCTCGTCAAGCTGCCTGAGCGCATCGAAACGACCGCGCTCCTCGCGATAACGGACGATCTCGAAGCCGTGGCCCTTCAACTGCGGAACGGCGTCGAAGTCGTTTGCGGAAGCGGTGTTCAGGTCGATCATACATGATCCATGCGGCACCGCCGCCGCGGCCGCAACTGCCGAGACGATCAGGTGCCCAAGCAATTCAGCTGCGCGGTGCTCGTGCAATGACGGCCTGAGCCAGACGGAGGCGCGCCTTCCATGTTTTGGCCGAAAGGTGCGCCGCTGCGATTCCAGCGAGGCGTTCTCCAATCTGAGCGACCTCTCGCCTGGCCGCGTCAAGCTCTGCGGCCGTAGCTGGAGGCTGAATGTTGACGCACAGGTGCGCACCTGTGCGCACCTGTGCGTCCCTTGGTCTTTGTCATAGACGCAGATGGCGTTCGACCCAGGTGATCGTCGATATCACGATGGGAAGGGTGCCGGACTGCACCAGGATAAGCGTAAACGAGGAAACATCCCGGTACCGCAGAAGGTGTGCGACCTTGCTAACGAGGACGCAGCACTGGACGTTCCGGAGTGCTTTTCGGCTCCCCCGTTTCCGCGATTCGTTCATGTCGACGGCAAAGGCGGGTCGGGAGGCGGATCTCAAACCCCAGTCGGACAATTTCTTAGGAATGGAGAGGCTTCGAGAACCCGTCGATTCCTTTCCTGGCGGGTCTCATTCTCCTATGGCCGTCCGATGGATGTGGCTGGCTTTGACCTGAACCTGTTGAAGGCATTCGATGCCCTCTATGCGGAGCGCCACGTCACCCGTGCCGGCCAGCGTATCGGTCTGAGCCAGTCGGCCATGAGCGGTGCGCTCACTCGACTGCGCGAGGTATTCAACGACGAACTGTTCGTGCGGTCGCCGACAGGGATGCAACCAACACCGCGTGCTGATGACTTGTCCGGCCCGATTGTCTCTTCGCTCCGCCTCCTACGATCAGTCCTGCAAGACGATGGCTTCGATCCAGCGGCTGCCGATCACATCGTCACGATCGCGATGACCGACTACGCTGCGTTCGTGTTGCTCCCCCCGCTCCTGGCGCGGCTCGCGGTCGAAGCGCCTCGCCTCGATGTGCAGGTCCGCGGCATTCTTGGCAAAGATGAAGTCGTCGGCCTCCTCGACAGTGGCGAGGTAAGTCTTGCAGTCAGCGTTCCTGTCGACGCCTCGGCGCGCATCCTCACACGCCCGTTGCTTCGGGAAGGTTTCGCCTGCATCGCGCGTCCAGGGCATCCGGCCTTTGCAAAAGAAGCCGACATCGAGGCGTTCACCACGGCGTCCCATCTCCTAGTGTCCCCCGAGGGGGATCGCACAGGGCTGGTCGACCGCAAGCTTGCGGCGCTTGGGGTGGCACGTCGCGTCGTACTGAGCCTGCCGCAGTTCCTGGTCGCCCCGTTCGTCGTCGCAGAGACCGATCTGATCGCGACGCTTGCCTCGCGGGTCGCGCGGCGGTTCGCCGCGGCCAATTTCGGCGTAGTCGTGCATGAGCCACCGGTCGCGCTGTCTGACTGGCCGCTGGCGATGATGTGGCATCGCCGGGTGGATGATCATCCCGCCACGGTCTGGCTACGTGAATGCATTGCTGAAATCGCCGCGTTGGCATGACGTCATCGGCGGAGCCGATGACACCCTATTATCTCTTGCGATTTCACGCGGGGCCGCTGTTCCGCTCTACGTTTCAGCACAAAAGCGATGAGGTGCTGACATGCGTGTATTGGTAACGGGTGCTACGGGATTGATCGGCGGCGCGGTCGCCCGGCGATTGGCGGCGGCGGGGCACGACGTGGTAGGGCTTGCACGTTCGGAGGCGAGCGCAGCCGCGCTGACCGACAAGGGCTATGAGCCGGCTCACGGCGATCTGGAGAATGCAGCCAGCATCGCCAACGCCGTCCAGGGCGTCGATGCAGTCGTTCACGCCGCATCGCCAAACGACCATAACAGCGCGGTTGCTGACGAAGCGGCGACCCGCGCGATCATCGATGCGTTGCGCGGCACGTCCAAGCGCTTTCTCTATACGAGCGGCTGTTTCCTGTACGGCGCCACCGGCGAAACGCCCGCAACCGAGGATAGCCCGCTAGATCCGCTGGAAATGGTGCGATTCCGCCAGGCGCTTGAATTGGAGATCCTCGGCGCTGCAGCCGATGGCGTTCACGGGATCATTATCCGTCCAGCCTGGGTCTACGGCAATCACGCGTGGACGACGATGATGATGTACAGTTCGGCTCGGGAGCATGGCGCTGCGCGGTACGTCGGCAACGGGCAGAACCGCTGGACATGCGTGCATGTCGAGGATCTCGCCGACCTGTATCTGCTCGCGCTCGATAAGGCAGCGGCAGCTTCGATCTTCAACGGCGCTCACGGTGCGGCTATCCCGCTGATCGAGATTGCACGCGCCGCAAGCGAGGGCGCAGGTGCCGAGGGGCGGGTCACGGAATGGCCGCTAGAAGAGGCACGGCAGGCGCTCGGGGGCTTCGCGGACGCAATTGCGTGTGATCAGGTGGTCTCGGGCATGCGCGCCGAACGTGAGCTTGGTTGGCTTCCAATGCGGCATTCGATCCTCGAGGGCCTGCGCTCTTACGCTTTCCCAGCAGCCTGACCGCAACTTATCTTAGTGATCGGTTCCAGTTTTGCTGGTCGCGATCGGAAACCGTCGCCTGGATCTCGATCGTCAGACGCTGCCCCAGCCGCACGGCCTGTTGTTATCAATAGCCGCTGAAACGACCGCTCATTTATCAGCCACGCAGACCGTCTGGGTGAAAAAGACATCGGCACGACACATACATCGGTGTAAGTTGCCACTGTTGCGGTGCGCCGATGGAGATCCCCAGTGTCATTGATTGTCAACGGAACCGTCGTCACAGGACCAATTGATCCTCGTGTATCGCTGCTGGACCATCTCCGAGAGACACTGCATCTTACGGGCACGAAAAAGGGCTGCAACCAGGGCGCATGCGGGGCGTGTACGGTGCTGGTTGACGGCGAGCGCATCCTGTCTTGCCTCGCACTGGCGGTCCAGTACGCCGGCCGCCAGATCACGACGATCGAAGGGCTGGAGGAGGCCGGGACGCTCCATCTTCTGCAGACTGCCTTTATCGAGCATGACGGCTTTCAGTGCGGCTATTGCACACCAGGGCAAATCTGTTCGGCGATCGGCATGGCAGCGGAAGCACGCCGCGGGGTCCCCAGTCACGTCAGCGCCGATCTCGCCGCCGAAGTGGTACTGACCCGCGACGAGGTTCGGGAACGGATGAGCGGCAACCTGTGCCGTTGCGGCGCGCATAACGGTATCATCGATGCCATCCAGGCGACGATGTCATCGGACCGCGCCACGGAGGTAACCGCATGACGCCCTTCAGCTACACGCGCGCCGACGATGTAACGGACGCGGTGCAACTCGGCGCAGGCGATGCGACGGCCTTTCTTGGCGGCGGCACCAACCTCGTCGACCTGATGCGCGAGACCGTGGCGCGGCCGAAGCGGCTGGTGGACGTAACCGGTTTGTCCGACGCGATCACTGAGACGGCGGACGGCGGCCTGCTGGTCGGCGCGGCCGTTCGCAATACCGCGCTGGCCGAGCACCACGCGGTGCGGACGCGCTACCCGGTGCTGTCGCGCGCGATCCTGGCAGGTGCCTCGGGGCAGATCCGCAACATGGCAACGGTGGGCGGCAATCTGCTACAGCGTACGCGGTGCACCTATTTCTACGATACGGACGGATCGCGCTGCAACAAGCGCACGCCCGGCACGGGGTGCGACGCCCGCGAGGGCTTCAACCGCATCCATGCCATTCTGGGTGCATCTGATGCGTGTGTGGCGACGCATCCGTCCGACATGTGCGTCGCGCTGACTGCGCTGGAAGCAACCGTGCATATCGAGGGACGCAACGGCGCGCGGACGGTCGCGTTTGGCGACCTCCACCGCTTGCCCGGCGACCGACCCGACCTCGATACGGTGCTTGCGCCGGGCGAGCTCATCACGGCGATCGCGTTGCCGCCGCTCGGCTTCGCGGCCAACTCTACCTATCGCAAGGTGCGTGACCGGGCGAGCTACGCCTTTGCGCTGATCTCCGTCGCCGCCGCGGTGGAGATGGACGGCGACCGGATCGGCGACGTCCGGATCGCGTTTGGTGGCGTCGCGCACAAGCCCTGGCGCGCTACCAAGGCGGAGACCGCTCTGCGCGGCAAGCCTGCTACCGAAGCCGCATTCGGCGCGGCCGCGGCCGCGGAGTTCGCCGACGCGCGGCCGCTTCGCGACAATGCGTTCAAGCCGGAACTGGCGGCGCGGACCCTGGCCGCGGTGTTGATCGAGCTGGCGAAGGGAGACGTGGCATGAGCATCGTCGAAACCGCAAAGCAGGCGGCACAGGGTTTGATCCAGGGGGCAATGGAGAAGCTCGTGCCGCTGGCGCCCGACAGCTGGATTCCCGGTGGCCGTCCCGACCCGCTGATCGCGCGCAAGCATGGCCTGATCGGCACGCCCGTGTCCCGGCTTGATGGCGCGCTGAAGGTCAAGGGCGAGGCGACCTTCTCGGCGGAATTCCGCTTCGACGACATGGTGTATGCGGCGCTCGCCTATGCGACGATTCCGCGCGGGCGGATCACGGCGGTTTACAGCACGGCCGCGGATGTTGCGCCGGGTGTCGTGCTGGTGATGACCCACCTCAACGCGCCGCGGATGAACAAGCCGGGCGTGTTCGGCTCGTCGCCGACCGCAGTGGGCCCTGCCGACCTGCCGATCCTGCAGGACGACCAGATTCACTGGAACGGCCAGCCGATCGCCTGCGTCCTCGCCGAGACCCAGGAACAGGCCGATCATGCCGCGTCGCTGCTCAGCTTCACCTATGACGCGGAGCCGTCGACGACCAGCCTGGCGGGCGCGAAGGCCAACGGCATCGAACAGGGCCTGTTCATGGGCCAGCCGCTGCTCAACGAGATCGGCGATGCCAAAGCGGCACTCGCCGCCGCGCCACACGTCGTCGATCAGGTCTATCGCACGCCGCGCCACAACCACAATGCGATCGAACCGCATGCCGCGACGATCGCCTGGGTCGATGGCGAACTCGTGATCCACGACGCAAGCCAAATGGTCACCGCGCAGGCGCAGACGATAGGCGAGGTCTTCGATCTTGATCTCGCCCAGGTTCATCTGACTTCCCCATATGTCGGCGGCGGTTTCGGCAGCAAGGGCTTGTGGGACCACCAGATCATCGGCGCCGCCGCCGCAAAGCTGGCGCAGCGACCAGTGCGCATCGCCCTGTCGCGCGAAGGCGTGTACCGCGTCGTCGGCGGGCGATCCCTGACCGAGCAGCGCGTCGCGATCGGCGCGACCGTGGATGGCACCTTCAACGCGCTCATCCATACTGGCCTGTCGGTAATGACCCCGCACAACAACATGCCCGAACCGTTCATCCTGGGGACGCGTGCGGCCTATGCGTGCTCCAACATCACCCTGCAGGTCGAGACCGCCAGGATGAATATGCTGGCGAACACCTTCATGCGCGCGCCGGGAGAGGCGGTCGGCACCTTCGCGCTGGAATGCGCGATTGACGAACTGGCCATCGATCTCCGCATGGATCCGGTCGAGCTGCGTATCCGCAACGAGCCGGACAAGGACCCGACATCGGGCCTCAGCTTCTCCTCGCGGCACATCATCGACGCATGGCGCTCCGGCGCCGAGCAGTTCGGCTGGGCGGATCGTCCTGCGGTGCCGCGCGAACGCCGGGACGGCGAGTGGCTGGTCGGGATGGGCTGCGCGACCGGCACCTATCCCTATTACCGGATGCCCGGCGCCCAGGCACGCATCACCCTTGCGCGTGACGGCAACACAGTACGCGCAAAGATCGAGGTCGCAGCCGCCGAGATGGGCATGGGGACGTCGACCACCACCGCGATCGTCGCGGCAGAGCGACTGGCTCTGCCGATGGACCGGATCGAAGTCGGTTATGGCGACGCATCGATCCCGGGCGCGATCATGGCAGGCGGATCGCAGCAGACCGCAGCGATCGGTGCCGCCGTCATCGCCGCGCAGAACGCGCTGGTCGTCGAACTCCTGAAACTCGCCGGCAACGATTCGCCCCTCGCCGGGCTGTCGGCGGACGAGGTGGGCAGCGAGAACGGAGGCCTCGCCAAGCGCGACGATCCTGCGCGGCGGGAAAGCTATGCTTCGATCCTGGCGCGCGCGCAGCGCGACAATGTCACCGTCACTGAGGCGGCGTCCCAACCCCTCGAACTGATGCACTGGTCAATGCATTCGCACAGCGCGATCTTCTGCGAAGTGCATGTCAACGCCGTCACGGGCGAGATACGGGTCAGCCGCATTCTCGGATCGTTCGATTGCGGTCGCATCCTCAATCCCAAGACGGCGAAGAGCCAGTTTCGCGGTGGCATCATCATGGGCCTGGGCCTGGCCCTGATGGAGGAGACGCAGTTCGATGAACGCAATGGCCGGATCATGAACCCAAGCCTCGCCGAATATCACATTCCCGTGCACCTCGACGTGCCTGAAATCGACGTTATCTGGACCGATATTGCCGACCCTCACACGCCGATGGGTGCCCACGGTATCGGTGAGATCGGCATCACCGGCGTAGCGGCGGCAGTCGCCAATGCCGTTTACAACGCCACAGGAAAGCGCGTGCGCGATCTGCCAATCACTCTCGATAAGCTGATGTAGGTCGTTGGTTCGAGAGAGCGCGCTGCTTGACCCAAATGCGGACGCTCGTAGCCTCTCCCCGGCCGCCGTACTTCCGACATTCGTTCATAGTGCCATTCTCGCGGCTGCGCTGCGCTGGTGCAGCCGCGCGATATATTCTTAGCGTTCCGCGTTCGCGACGCGGGATTTCAAGAATTTCGCCATCAGGGCGTTAGCCTCGTCCGTCTCGGGAATTGCCATATAGGCCCAGAAGGCGTGCGGCAGTCCGTCGAATACGACGAGCCGCGCGTCGACTTCCTGCTCCGCCAACTTGCGAGCGAAGATTGAGGTTGGGCTGAGCAAGATGTCGCGCGTGCTCGTAACCAGCAGGGTTGGCGGGAAGCGCGACACGTCGCCCTTCAGCGGCGACAGGATCGGATCAGAGACGGGAGTCTTGCCGACGTAGGACGCGACACTCTCCGTCATCGTCCTCGCACCGCCGGGTAGCGGCATCCAGGATTCAGAATCACCACTCGTAGTGAGGTCAGCGCTGCCGGAGAAATAGCCCAGCGCGGCCGGCATCGGCCGCTTCATCGTGGTAAGCCGCGCTAGGAGTTGCCCACTCAGCGCCGCCCCGGCCGACGTCCCGTAGACACCAATGTGCGCCGCCGAGCGATCCTTCTCAAGCGCCTGATATACCCCTAAAGCGTCGTTCAGCGCCGCCGGGTACGGATGCTCCGGTGCCAGCCGGTACAGCACAGCGACGACCGGAATGCCGGTAAGCGCGGCGATCGGAACTGTCTCGGTCAGCGATCCGGCATCGGCTTGAAAGCCGCCGCCGTGCAGGTTGAGCAGGACGGGTTCCCTACCGAGCGTCGTCACGCCCTTAGGAAAAAGGATGCGCACAGGCACGCCGGCAATCGTCGAATTCTGAATCCGGACGTCGTACCGCTTGGCTAGTTCAGCGCCCATTCCAGACTGAAGATCGGCGACGAACCGCCGCTGCAACTCAAGCGGCGGCGCGGGTTCGGGCACCGGCGCTGCGGCCATTGCCGCCGCCATCGCTCGCCCTTGCGGGCTAAGAGTATCGGGCAACGCCCACTTGGCCAGGTTGTTCGTGCCGGCGGGCTGCGTCTGGGCGGTCGCGGCGCCCTTTGCAACGGCCGCGACCATGGCAGCCATGACGGCCTTGTGGATCAGGTAGCGGATCTTCGAGGGCATCGCTTCAACTCCGGTCCAAGATGTCGGCGCGCGAACGCGGCCACGCGAGAACTACCGCCAGCGCCGCGAGCGCGGCCATGACGAGATAGGCGATCAGCGCGCCGCGCTGCCATAACAGGCCGGAACCCGCGGTCGTCGCCGCCAGTGCCAGGCCGAGCAGCACAGCGTTCAGTCCCTGCGCCGCCGCGCTCAAGGCGAGCGGCACGCGCTTCGCGATCACCAGCATTGCCCCTAGGATCGCGCCCGTCGCGGTGACGCCCTGAAAAAGTTGCACGACGATCAGGATCGCCGCGGGAGGATCGACCGCCATCACCGTCCACCGCAGAATTGAGACGCAGCCGGCCAACCAGATCAGCACGCCGGGATCCCTGCGTCCCAACAGCTTCGATCCGAACCAGAAGGCGACGATCTCCGCACTCACGGCGACGGCCTGCAGCACGCCGATGATGCCGGTCGATATGCCGTGCCCCGCCCATTGGATGGGGCCGAAGCTGGTCAACACGCCGTGGCTGGCCATCACCACCGATGCCGCGATGATCAGGCGCATTAGTGTCCGGTCGCCCACCACTTGTCGCCAGCTTCCCTGTGCGGCCCCGCCTGCATCGATTGCGGTCCGGTCAGAAGGAAGCGCCAGCGTCATCAATGCGGGCAGAATGAGCAGCCCGGCGACCAGCCACGGCAGGGCCGCGATTCCCGTTAGGCCGAATACCCACCCGGCGCCGGCGCTCGATACAACCGCGCCAATTGAACCCCACACACGGAGCCGTCCGAAGTCGAGTCCGACCCGCCGGACGGCCATAACCGCATAGGCGTCGGTGAGCACCGGGATCTGATCCCATGTGGTCGAGAAGGCGACGACGATCAGGATGCGCCCCAGATGGTTCGGCTGGCCAATCAGCAGCGTGATCAGCGCCGCCGAACCCAGCGCGGTGACCGCGATGGCGTTGCGCACCCGGCCAGTCCGCCCCGCCCAGGCCGAAAAAGGTGCCACCGTCACCAATCGCAGCATGAGGGGGATCGCCATCAACAGCCCGATCTCGCCGGGGGTCGCGCCCGTCGCGGAAAGCCACAAGGGAAGGAAGCCGAAGAAGCCGAAGTGGAGGTAAACCGCCAGATACAAACCGGAGATTCGCTGGGCGAGGCCAGAGTGCGGCATTGTCGCTGGCGCCACCTCTTCGGGAAGGATGTCCAACGGGGACGACAGGGTCATGATGTGTTCCTGCGAAGGTCGACCTGTGCGGTCAGCTCGTCTCTGAACCCAGGGTGGGCGATCGCAATCAGCGACTTTGCCCGATCTGCGAGCGACTTGCCGCGCAGGTCGGCGGCGCCGAATTCAGTGACGACGAAATGGACATCGTTGCGCGGCGTGGTGACCGGACCTGACAGTCGCGGCACGATCCGCGAGACCGTACCGGCCGCCGCGGTCGCGTGGCAGGCGATGATCGACTTGCCGCCTTGCGATGCACCGGCGCCGCGGACGAAGTCTAGCTGGCCACCGGCGGCGCTATACTGGCGCCCATGCATCCCTTCCGAATTGCATGCGCCGTCGAGGTCGACCTCCAGCGTCGCGTTCACCGAAACCATGTTCGGGTTGCGGGCGATCACCGCGACATCGTTGACGTAGTCGACGGGGTACGCCTCCAAGTCCGGATTGCCGTCGAGGAAGTCGTAGAACGGCCGGTCGCCCATGGCGAAGGTGAAGATCGTCCTGCCGCGATGATCGCGCTTGTGGCTGTTGTCGACGACGCCGGCCTGCCTCAGGGATGCAAGGCCGGGGGTCATCAGTTCTGAATGGATGCCGAGATGGCGATGCCGATGCAGCGCCGCGCAGACCGCCTCGGGCACCGCGCCGATTCCCATCTGCAGACAGGCGCCGTCGTCGATCAGGCCGGCGATGATAGCGCCGATCGCCTCGTCCTGCGGCCGGCGCGCGGCCGAGGGGATTTCCGGCAGCGGTTGGTCGTTTTCGACGATGGCGGTCACCGCCGACAGCGGGATGGTGCCGTGGCGGCCGGTGCGCGGCATGTGGCGATTGACCTCGACGATCACCCGCGCGCAGGACCGCGCCGCGCCATGCGCATAATCGACGTTGGTGCCGAGGCTGAAGTCGCCGTTCTCGTCGGGCGGCGCGACCTGCGTGATAAGCGTGTCGACGCCCACCTCCTGGCGCAGCATCCGCGGCACACGGCTGAACGCGACTGGGATCAGGTCGACGTCGGGGTCGCCGTTCGCCGCCGCCTCCATATCGATCGCGCGTTCGACCGCGCTGTGGAACAGGCTCATTGGCCGCAACCGGTGGCGCAGGCCGCGCTGCAGCACCGTCTTTCCCGCTAGCGACGTCGACAGCAGGTAATAGAGGCTTGCCCCGTCGATGCCGCCTGCCTCTGCCCGCATTGCCAGCGCATGCAGGATCGCGGGCGGCTGCGCGACACCCAACGCCATGCAGATACGGGCACCGTCGGGAATCAGCGCGACCGCCTGATCGGCGGGCATCAGCCGGTTCCGATAGGCGGCCGTCGCGCGGATCACCGCTCGGTCTCCGCACCGGCGCGGCTCATCCCCAACAGATCGATGAAGGTCGCGGTGACCCCGTTAGTCCAACCGAAACCGATCTGCGGCAGGTATTCGCCGCCACCGCCGCCCATTCGACGCTCGACATCGTATTTCTCGTGGATCCAGCCACTGCGCTGGAATTCGGCATCCACCGTACCCACCCAACGCGCGGCGATCGTATCGGCCAGGCGGCGGTAGCCGTACCGGCGCAACCCGGCAAAGGCGATCCACTGCAACGGCGCCCAGCCGTTTGGCCAATCCCATTGCTCGCCGCTGTCGATCAGCGTCGTGCGAAGGCCGCCGTCGGCGAGCAGCCCGGCGGTGGTGGCCTGCGCCACCTGCGCGGCCTGCGCCCGGCTCGCGACGCCGGTGAACAGCGGCATCAGCGTCGCGGCGGTGAGGTGCCGGCGCGGCTCAGCCGTCTCGAAGTCGACGTCGCAGAAATATCCCGCGTCGTGCCACAACCAGCGATGGATCGCCGTGCGGCGCCGCCGCGCGGCGCCGTCGAAGCGGCGGGCGATCGTATCCTCGCACAGCGCATCAGCCAGTGCCGCGATCGCGCGCTCCATGCCATACAGGCAGGCGTTGAGATCGACCGGCACGATCTCGGGCGTACGGATGCTCTCCAGCCTGTCGCCTTCAGCAAACCATCGCGACGAGAAGTCCCAGCCGCTCTCCGCGCCAGCGCGCAGCGCGCGATAGACATCGGCGTGCGGCCGTCCCGATCGATCCGCCGTGGTGACGTCCTCCAAATAGGATTCATCGCGAGGACTGGTGCGATCGTCCCAATAGCGGTTCAACACCGCGCCGTCCGGCATCCGCACGACCCGATGTGCGCTCTCCGCCGGGCCAAGCCCGGCCGCGCCGTTCATCCAGAACGCATGTTCGATCAACAGTGCCTCCAGCCGCCGACGCATCGGCCCCGGCCGCGCATCGGGTACCAGGCCCAGCATCGCGTAATAGAGCGGCGGCTGAGAGCGGCTGAGATAATAGCTGCGCGTCCCGTTTGGAATGCGGCCATAGGTCGCGAGCAGGTCGGCGAACGCCTCGACGGTGTTGGCGGCGACCTGTTCGAACCCGTCGCGGATCAGCCCCAGGATCGTGAAATAGCTGTCCCAATAATATAGCTCGGCGAAGCGGCCGCCCGGCACCGGATGCACGCCCGCGACGGGAAGCAGGGAGCAGCCCGCCGTCGGCGCCGCATTCTCGTGGCAGAGGTCGGGCCAGATCGATCGGAGATAAGCCCGCAGGTCGCGTTCGCCGTGCGCCGCATGCACCCGCGCGGAGGCCGGCAGCCGGAAGTTCTCGTCGACGAAGCCGCGTAGAGTGGCAACCCCCGGCGGCAGCGCGGCGAAGGCCTCGCGGATTTGGCACGGCGCGCGCAGCGGCACCGCGTCGACGAAGGTCTTGCCGTCCTCGAACAGACGCGCGAGCTGCACCTCCGACAGCAGCGGACCATAAAGGTCCGCGGGCGACGCGATGGCGGGCGCGGTGTGCATGACGGACGATACCTCCGCGAGAAGGACGGACACCCCCGCCTACCAGTGAAAGCGCAGCTGCGCCCCATAGGTCCGCGGCTCGCCGTAGGTGTAGGTCACCGTCCCGCCGCCGACGTTGTAGAGATCCTGCAATCCGGTCGCGAAGGTGTTGTTCGTCGCATTGGCCATGAACAGCGTCAGGTCGAGGTTGCTGCCACCGATCCCCTGCACGCCCGCCCGCACTGCCAGCGTGTCGTAGGCGGGCAGATAGGGCACGCGCGCAAGGTTGTTCTGCGCGGTCGAGAAGCGGCTCTGATAGGCCCAGTTCGCCGACAGCGCGAGCATGCCGGCGCTGCCCAGGTCGTGGCGGTAATTGGCGCCCAGCGTCACCTTATGCTTTGGGGTATAGGGGAACGCCGCGCCCGCGAGGATCGCGCCCGCCGAAGCATCGGTGACCTCGGTGTATTTCGCGTCGGTATAGGAATAGCTGCCGTTCAGTGCGAGGCCTTGGAGCGGCTCGATCCCCGCGGTGACCTCGACGCCTTGAATTCGCCCGCGCGCGGCGGTGCGCGTCACGTTGAGGATTGTACCTCCGATCGCCTCCTGCGTCGTGCGCTGGATGTTCGTGTAGATGCCACGATAAGCCGCGACGTTGAACCGCGTCGACACGCCGGCGATGCGCAGCTGGCTCTTCAGGCCAACCTCGACGTCCTCCAGCTTTTCGGGCGGAAAGGTGCGGAAGGGCGAATTACCCGGCACCGGCCCGTTGACGCCACCCGCCTTGTACGCGTCGCGCGCCGTCACATAGGCGTGGATGCCATCGGCAAAGGCATAATCGAGCGACGCGTTATAGCTCGTGTATTCGAACTTGCCCGAGCCGCTGGTAGCCGGCAGTACGAAGATCTGCGTATAGTTCGACGTCTCGTCCCAAGTATGCCGCAGGCCGCCGGTCAAGCTCAGCCCGCGCAACAACCCCGCCTTGCCGAGGTCGATCGTCGCCTGGCCGAACACCGCATGGCTGCGTGAGCGATTGTTGATGATCGCCGGCACTGGCCCAACCAGCGCCGTCAGCGGATATTGGATCACGAACAGGCCCTGGTCTCGGCGCAGACCCGATCGGTCGTAATAGCCGCCGACGCTGAAATTGACCGCGTCGCGCAACACGCGCCCCTGCAGCTGCAGTTCCTCGGTGAAGTACGTCGGCGCCTGCGTCGGCGCACCAGTCGCGCTGGTTTGGCCGCTAATCGACAGCGGCGTAGCGTCGTAATCGTAGGCGTAGCGGTAGGTCAGCTCGGAATAGCTCGCGATGTTCTTGAGCGTCAGCGTATCGCCCAGCGCAACGGTCGCATGGTTGATCACCTGCCAGTAGTCGGTCCGCGCAAACTCGTCGATATCGTAGGCGACGCGGCGCGAGCCCCAGGCCTGCTGATTGGCTAGCGCGCTCCCGAAGCCGGGTAGCAACAGCGCGGCCGGCGCCGCTGGCGCGCCAAGCGACGGATCGAGCTCCTGCAGCACCGTACCCGGCCCATTGTTTTCGGAATGATGGTAGCGCGCGACGGTGTAGAGCTCGACTCCGTCGATCGGCCTCAGCGTCAGGCTGGCGCGGATGCTCTGATAGGCGAGGTTGTCGTAGTCCTTACCGCGAAAGAACGGTCCGACATCCTTCGTGTAGCCGTCGCGGCGGCCGACCTCTCCGGCGACACGCAGCAGCACCTTGTCGTCGACGATCGGCAGGTTGACGGCGAACTCGGCCCGCACGTCGCGCAGGTTGCCATATTCGAGCTGAACGTAACCTTCCTGCCGGTTGATCGGCCGTGCCGGTTCGAACAGGATGTTGCCGCCGGTCGCGTTCTTGCCGAACAGCGTGCCCTGCGGCCCGGCAAGCACCTGCACGTTCGCGAGATCGTAGAAGGTGCCGACACGACCATCTATGCCGACGAGCGCTGGCACCTCGGCAAAATAGTTGATGACGCCCGGCACCGAGCCGAACGCCGGCCCCTGTCCGCGCAGTGCGAAGAACGCGAATTCGCCGGGATAGCCGCCAGTGATGCTGATCAGCGACGGAGTGAAATTGGCTAGATCAGTGCGGTTGACGATGCGCGCATCGGCGAGCTTTTCGGGCGTGAAGGCGGTGACGGATAGCGGCACGTCCTGCAGCCGCTCTTGCCGACGGCGTGCCGTAACCACGATGTCGCCAAGGCCCGTAGCGGGCGATACGGCCGCATCGGCGTCTGTCGGGGCCACGTCATCATTCGGCGCGGGTGACGCGGCACCTGCTGCCGGCACTCCGGCCTGTTGCGATACCTGCTGCGCAGCGGCGGGCACAGCCATCACCAATGCCACAGCGCTTGCGGTGCAATAGAACGGCGACCTCATCTGCTTCCTCCCCGAAATCGAACCGCGTTGCGCGCGGCCTTATGCAGCCTCATTCTTGCAAAATGGTATCGATGTCAATATGGCGATGTCAGACGTTTACGAGTGGCAAGACCGTTTTCGGCGATATGATGTCATCGATAGCAAAGGCATGATGCATGATCCCCCCTCCCGAATTAGCTGGTTGGGTCAGCCCGGCTGCCCGCATTCACTTCGATACGGTTGTCCGTCAGCCGACCGCGCTGCCGAAGGATATCGAGGGTCGCCGCCGTCACTATGACGCCATCAATTCTGCGCGGCTTGAAGAGGCACTCCGCTCCTATCCAGTGGAAGTCGTCGCCCGCACGATCGGCGGTGTGCCGGTGCATGACGTCGCGCCGGCGGGGGTGAGGTGTAAGGGTGTGCTGATCTGCCTGCACGGCGGCGCCTTCCTTTGGGGCGCCGGTGCCGGTGCGGTGCTAGAGGCGGTGCCGGTCGCGGCGACGACGGGCATGCGCGTTGTTGCGGTCGACTATCGCCTCGCACCCGAACATCGGTTTCCCGCGGCGGTCGACGACGCACTCGCTGTGTATGCCGCGTTGTTAGCGGAGGCGGACGAGCCGATCGGCATCTATGGTTGTTCGGCCGGCGCGTATCTGACCGCGCAACTCGTCGCGCGGCTCGCTGCCGAAGGACGGCCGGTGCCGCAGGCGATCGCGCTGCTGCATGGTTCGGGTGTCGATGTCGGCGGAGATACGCTGGCGCTGGCGGGGCAACTTAACGGGCTGCCCGGCGCCGCGGACATTCAGCGTATGCACGACCTGCCCTATTTCGACGGCAGCGATCCACATGATCCGCTCGTCTTCCCCGGCGACCATCCGACGATGCTCGCCGCTTTCCCGTCGACTTTGCTCATCACGGGCACCCGCGACTTTGCGGCGAGCAGCGTCGCAGTCATGCACCGGCGGTTACTCGCAGCCGATGTCGACGCACGGTTCGTCCTGTTCGACGGCCTGTGGCACGCGCATCACGTCGACACCCTGCTGCCCGAATCGCAGGAGGCCTTCGCCCTCATGGCTGCGCATTTCAGTGCGCACCTCTGCGAACGCTAGACGACCTGCGCCGTGCTCTCGCGGACGATCAGCTCGACCGGAAGGCGCTCGGGCGGAGAAAACGCATCGGGTTGCTCGATCAGCGCGAGCACCGTCTCGCCGAGCAGCCGCCCTGCCCGCGACCAGTCTTGACGGATCGAGGTCAGAGGCGGCCGGTTGTTGGCGGCGACGGCGATATCGTCGAAGCCCATGACCGCGACATCGTCGGGTACGCGGCGTCCCTCCTCCAGCAGCGCGTCGCAGGCGCCCGCCGCGATGAAGTCGCTGGCGGCGATGATGCCGTCGAAGGCGACACCCTCCGAAAGCAGGCGACGCACGGCCGCCGCGCCTTCGAGCCGTGAGAAATCGCAGGGTACGATTGCGGCGATCATCGCTGGCGTCGTGGCGACGATATCGCGCACGCCCTCCAGCCGCGCAGCGACCTCGGGATGATCGCCGTTCCCTAGAAACACTAGCTGCCGGCGCCCAGTGTCGATCAAGTGTTGCGCGCTCAACCGACCTCCCAACCGGTTGTCGCTGCCGATCACGATCAGGTCGCTGTTCGGCAGGCGCTCGCCCCAGGCGACAATCGGCAATCCTTGCGCGGCGACAGTCCGTGCGCGCTGGCCACCAGCCCCCTGCCCCACCATCACGATCCCGTCAGCGTCGACCACCTGGCTGTCCAGAAAATGGTCGCTGGACGTCACGAGCATCGCTTGGCCGGCGGGGGTCAGCGTTTCTAGTAGTCCGCCAATGATCGCCAGAATAAGCGGGTCGGAGATCGGCCGGTCGCCCGCCACCAGACGCTCGATCACCAGCGCGATCGTCCGGCTACGCCGCGTCCGCAACGCCCGGGCCGCGACGTTCATACGATAGCCCGCCTCGCGCGCGATCCCGGCGATCCGCTCGCGCAGCTCGGGGCGGACCAGTTCACTGCCGCCCAGCGCGCGTGACACGGTTATCTTCGACACGCCGGCCAGCTCGGCGATCGTCGCCATCGTCGGCCGCGGGGCCGAGCCCGGCTTTGAGGGGATTGTGGTAGTCACAGCGTTTGGAAGTATCGCGCGATGCGATCGCCGAGCAAGTGGAACGATGCCGCAATTTCCGGCAGGGTCGCGGGCAAGAACATGAATCCATGCGGCAAGTCCGGCAGGCGCTGCACACCGACATCGCAGCCCGCGCGCGCCAATGCCAAAGCGTAATGTTCGCCGTCGTCGCGTAGCGGATCGTTGGCGACGGTGATGACGACTGCGGGGGCGAGGCCCGCGTGGTCAGTGGCGCGCAGCGGCGACAGCCGCGGGTCGTCGAGCGACGCCCTTCCGGCATAGGCAGCAACACATTCGCCCAGGAACGACCGGCTCATCCCAGGCACAGTGTCGATACTCGGCTGCTCCAAGCGCAGGTCCGTGGGCGGGTGTACGAGGAACTGGAACAGCGGCTGGTCTGCGCCTCCGTCGCGCAGGACGAACGTCACCGCCGCCGCCAGGTTCGCGCCCGCGCTCTCTCCCCCGATCGCGACGCAGCGCGGATCAAAACCGAGCACCTTCGCCTGGGCCCGCGTCCAGCGCCATGCCGTCATCACATCGTCCAGTGCGGCTGGGAACGGATGCTCGGGCGCCAAGCGATAGCCGACAGCGAGGATTGCGCAGTCCGCCGCCACGCAAAGTTGCCGGCAGCATGCGTCATGCGTATCCAGATCACCAAGGACCCAACCGCCGCCGTGCAGAAACACCAGAAGCGGACGATCTGCCACTGCCGCGCCAATCGGCCGATAGATCCGCAGCGGCACGGCATCCGCCTGATGACTTTCGACCACCACCTCGGCCGCAGGACGTATGCGGCCCTGCGCCGCCATTGCTTCGCGTAGTGCTGGCAGATCCCTCATCGTGGGTTCGGCTTCGGCCATGCCCCATCCCCTCCATTGTGCAGATTGACATCGATACCATAAACTATGACGTTGAGTAGCCCGAACCGATAGAGCAGGACATTTCATGGCCGACGCCTTCCCGCAGCCCCCTCTTGCGCCAACGGTCAGTTCAGCTGCTCAGGCCGCACTCGCTCCGCTACTCGCAATGATTGCGCAACCGCAGCCGGAAATGAGCCTAATGCAACAGCGTGCCTTCGCGGACGCGATGATGAGTGCCGTTGTGCAGGCGAGGGCTGGCCGCCACGCCGTCACGGTCGGACCGGACGTGCTTGGTGGCGTGCCGATCCATATGGTCACTCCGGACGGGATGACACCAGATCCGGCAGGCCTCTTGCTCCTAAACTTCCATGGCGGCGGTTTTACGTTGAATTCGGGCTCGATCGTCGAGTCTATTCCCATTGCCGACCTCACGGGCATTCCAGTGGCGTCGGTGTTGTACCGGCTCGCGCCCGAGGCGCCTTATCCCGCCGCAGTGGACGATGCCCTAGCCGCCTATCGCGCCGCGATCGTGACGCGCAGGCCTGACCAAGTCGCCATTTTCGGCACGTCGGCCGGCGCAGTGTTGTGCGGGCAGTTGCTCGCGCGACTGAAGAGCGAAGGGCTGCCACTGCCAGCAGGCGCAGGCATATTCTCCGGGTCTGGCGACATGGCACTTTCGGGCGATATCGAGGGATATTTGCCCCCGCTGCTTCCGAACAAGGCGTTGACCGAGGTCGTGGCGCCGTACGTCGGGTCGGCCGACCGACATGATCCCCTGATGTCGCCTATCTATGGACCCTTGGATGGGTTGCCGCCGACGTTGTTGATGTCGAGCACGCGCGACGTGCTTCTCAGCCAGACGGTGCGCTTTCATCTAGCCCTGCGCGCAGCAGGCAATAAGGCCGATCTGTTCGTCTACGAGGGTATGCCGCATGCTTTCTGGGCTTTTGCGGATTGCCCAGAAACGGAGGCAGCGTTCGCCGAACAAGCGAGATTTCTCAAAGCTTGTTTATCGGTTTAAACCGACTGACCCACGAGCAGACATTCACGCTCCTTTCCCGCTCCTCGATTTCGGACATTCATTCATCTTCAAACGATGCTCAGTTTTCGACGCCGGCTTTCTAGCGCATTTGAGATCGGAACACGTCAGGGTCGATGCCGTAGCGCGTCATTTTGTAGTAGAGCGTCTTTCGCGGGATCTTCAGGACGTCCATCGCCCGCGTGACGCTGCCGCGGGTCGCCCGGAGTGCATCCGTGATGACGGTAATCTCAAACTCAGCGACCCGGCTGGCGAGGTCTTGCTCATCCGTGAGACTACTCGCCGCTCCTTGGAATGCCAACACGCGTTCAAAGGCATAGTTGCGGAGTTCGCGGACGTTCCCCGGCCACTGGTGCATGAGCAGGCGGCTGCGCTCGAGGTCCGTCATGGTGTATTGCGGGCGCGCAAACTGCACGCGCGCCTGCTCCGCGAAGAAGGCGAACAGGAGGAGGCGATCCTGCTCGCGTTCACGGACGGCGGGTAGGCGTAGCCGGGTCACGGCGAGGCGATGGTAGAGATCCTCCCGGAAACGGCCCTCGGCGGCCGCCTCGGCTAGATCTATCCTGCTGGTGGCCACAACCCGCAGGTTCACGGCATCGGCCCGTTCCGCTCCTATTGGTTGGACCTCGCGCTCCTCGATGACCCTGAGAAGGGCGGTCTGAACGGCAGGCGCCAGAGTGTCGATGTCGTCGAGCAGCAGGGTTCCGCCGTTCGCAGTGGCGATCTGGCCAACCCGTGAGGCCCGCGTGTGTGGCATCGTGTTGGCTGCGTGCCCAAACAGTTCGATCGCGGCGGTGTCGGGCGGAAGAATCGAGCAGTTCACGGCGACGAAGGGGCGGGTGCGTCGTGGGCCGTACCGGTGCAGCATAAGGGCGGCGAGCTCCTTGCCGGTGCCGCTCTCGCCTTCGATCAGGACATCGACGTCCGCATGCGCGAGCTGCCGGATCGTGTCCTTCACCTCAATCATCGCCTCGCATTGTCCGATCATGGGGCTATCGCCCTCGCTAGACTCGATCGTGGCCTTCAGCCGCCGGTTCTCGATGAGCAGGCCACGCCGCTCCAGCGCACGGTTGATGGCTGAGATCAGGTGGTCTGTGGAGAAAGGCTTCGTCAGGAAGTCGAAGGCTCCGTCGTGAAGGGCGGACACGGCCATCGGTACGTCACCGTGTCCCGTCACGAGGATGACGGGCAGATCCTCATCGATGGCGCGGACCTCCTTGAGGAGCTGCAGGCCATCCATCCGCGGCATGCGGATGTCGGATACGACCACACCGTCCAGCCGCGCGGATATCACCGCCAAGGCGGGTTCCGCCCCGGCGAACGATCTGACCGAGAAGCCGGCGAGTTCGAGCGCCTGCGTGGTGGCTCTGCGGAGGGGTTCGTCGTCCTCGACGAACAGCACGGTCTGGCCGATGGGCGATGTCATCATGCTCTTCCCAATGTCAGGGTGAACGCGGCGCCTCTGGCTCGCCCTGGAACGAGCACGAGGTCGCCACCGAGTTCGCGGACGATGTCCCTCGCAATCGCCAGTCCAAGTCCGAGACCGTCCGGCTTGGCGGAGGCGAACGGCGTAAAGAGAGTGTCGTCGAGGGCGGGATCGATGCCGGATCCATTGTCGGCCACGCTGAGGCGGACGCGGTTCGATCCGGCATCCTCCACCTCGATGACGATGATGGGATCGGCCTCGGCCGCCACGGCATCAAGCGCATTCTGGACGAGGTTCACGAGCACCTGTTCGAGACGGATGCGGTCGGCGGCCACATGCCATCCACGCTGCTCGCCTGTGAGCCTTGCATCGACGATGCCCCGTGCGCGTTCGCCGACGAGGAGCAGCGTGCCGTCGACGACGGCACCGAGTGAGGTTGTCCCGCTGACCGGAGTGCGGCGCCGCGCGAAGGCGCGCAGCTCTCCCGTGATCGTCCCGATCCTCTCCGTCAGTCCGACGATCGACTGCAGGTTCTCCCTCGCGGCATCCGACGCATTGCGGTCGAGCAGCTTGGTTCCGCTCTCCGCGAACATGCGTATCGTCGCGAGCGGCTGGTTGATCTCATGTGCGACGCCGGCGGTGATCTGTCCCAATGAGCCGAGACGGTTCGCCTGCGCCAGTTCCTCCCGAGCCGAACGGTATCTCCGGTCCGCCTCCTCACGCTCCTTCGATTCCACGATCAGGCGCGCATTCGCATCGCGCAGCTCGGCGGTGCGCCGCACGACCTCCTCCTCCAGCCGCTCCCTCGCCTCCTTGGCGAAGCGGCGCCGTTCCGCCATCCGGATTGCCAAACCGCCCACGATGCCCGCGATGATGAGTGCGACCATCGCCCAGATGAGGGCGACCGACCGGGCCGCGGCGAGTGCTGGAGCCAGCGGTGCGAAGTGGATCAGCCGACCCTCCGCGAGCGGCGCGCCGATTGCAGCGACCCGGAACTCGGGCGGATCCGTACCCGTCACGAGCGTGGCGTTGCGCCCGTCGATGGTCACCGGCGCGCTCGATGAGCTGGTGAGGCGGTACTGGCGCGTGCGGCGCACGTCCTCCAAGGCATTCTCGTCGAGACGTCGCGTAGGCCTGAACCGCCACTGCGGTACGCTGGTGATGAGTATAACCCCCCGCTGGTCGGTCACGATCGTCGAGCCAGGTGCGCGGGCCCATATCGCCTCGAGCCGGTCGAACTCGACCTTGACCACGATCACGCCGAGAGCGCGCGAGCCGTCGTCGATGCGCCGGGCCAGATAGAGCCCCGGTCGCCCACTAACGGTGCCGAGAGCGAACAGCTCGGCACCGCCGTGCCTCATCGCGTTGCGGAAGTAGGGACGGAAGCCGTAGTCCTGGCCGACGAAGGTGGTTGGAAGGCGCCAGTTGCTCGCAGAGACCGAACGGCCGTCCGCTGCGATGGCGTAGATCGCGGCGGCGTCCGTCCGGTCGGCGAGAAGCTCCAGGGTCCGATCAAGCCGGCCGGCCGCGTTTCGATCGTCGTTTCGCAAGGCCGCCGAGACGTCCGGGTACTCGGCAAGCACGAGCGGCAGCAGCCTGAACTTCTGCAGCTCGCTGGTGAGAAGGCCGAGATGCGTCCGCGCGAGCGACGCAGCCGCGCGGTCCGCGACCGTGTCCGCACGGGTATGCGACCATCGGCTGCCGACCGCCGTCGCGGTGGCCGCGAGGCATCCCAGAGCGAGCATGAGCGACGCCGGACGGGCGATTCTCATTTGGGCAGAATGTTGCACACTTTTGCGCCTCCGTTGCCCTGCATTTCACGCCCAGAGCAGTGCCGCATCGTCGCTCTCCAAAGATTATCGTTAGTTTCTAGCTATTTACGGGGAGAGATTAGATGTTTGGCACCCCTCGTTCCCGCTCCTAGCATGCACGACGCAGCCTCGTTCACAAGGGGCGCGAAAGGGAGGATATGAAGGTCGCAACCCAGAATCCGGGTATCCATGCGAGCCGCGGCGGTGCGCCGAGGCGATGGTATCAGCATCTCTACGCGCAGGTTCTGCTCGCCATCGTTCTGGGGGCGGTTGTCGGACATTTCTGGCCTGCGACCGGCGAAGCGCTGAAGCCGCTCGGCGACGGTTTCATTAAGCTGGTCAAGATGGTCATCGCACCGGTCATCTTCCTCACCCTGGTGAGTGGGATCGCGGGGCTTCGTGAGCTCCGCACGGTCGGGCGGGTCGCTGCCAAGGCGTTCGGTTACTTCCTGTTCTTCTCCACGCTGGCGCTCATCATCGGTCTCGTCGTCGGAAACGTGGTGCAGCCGGGCGCGGGCATGAACGTCGATCCTGCGACGCTCGATGCGGGCGCGGTCGCCGACTATGCGAGCAAGGCGCACGAGACGACGATAACCGGCTTCCTCATGGCCGTCATTCCTGACACGCTCGTGTCGGCCCTGACTGCCGGATCCATCCTTCAGACGTTGTTCGTCGCGATCCTGTTCGGCGTGGCCCTGAGCCTCGTCGGGGAGCCGGCCGAGCCGATCCTCGACGTCATCGAGCGGCTCAACCTGGTGGTGTTCAGGATTGTGGGCCTGCTCATGCGGGCCGCACCAGTCGGCGCGTTCGGGGCGATCGCCTTCACCGTCGGCAAGTATGGAGCGGGAAGCCTGGTCAACCTCGGGGGGCTGGTAGCCACCTTCTACCTGACGTCGTTGATCTTCGTTCTCGGCGTTCTCGGCGTGGTGGCGCGCCTCCATGGCTTCTCGGTCATCCGCCTCATCGTCTATCTCAAGGCCGAACTGCTTCTCGTGCTGGGAACCTCCTCGTCGGAGGCAGCGCTGCCGAACCTGATCGGCAAGCTCGAGGCGGCCGGCTGCGAACGCGGCGTCGTCGGATTGGTGGTGCCGACCGGCTATTCGTTCAATCTGGACGGCACCAACATCTACATGACGCTGGCGGCGCTGTTCATAGCGCAGGCATGCGGCGTTGACCTGTCGATCGGCGATCAGCTGCTGCTGGTCGGGGTGGCCATGCTTTCGTCGAAGGGGGCTGCCGGCGTGACCGGAGCCGGTTTCATCACGCTCGCCGCCACATTGTCCATCGTTCCCTCGGTTCCAGTCGCCGGGATGGCGCTGATCCTGGGTGTGGACCGCTTCATGAGCGAATGCCGCAGCCTCACCAACTTCGTGGGCAACGCGGTCGCGGCGATCGTCGTGGCACGCTGGGAGGGCAAGCTCGACCTCCCGCTGCTCAACGCAACCCTCAACGAGCGGGGACCGGTGGCCATGGCTGCCGGATCCGCGCCGATAACCACAGTACAGGGAGAGTGAAATGATCAAGGGATGCACCAGGCACGTCCTGCGCGCCGGCACCGCTGCAATGGCGATCATCGTCGCGACGTCCGCGCACGCGCAGCAGTCTTCGCCGTCGCCGGCGCAGGCCACTCCGGCCGCACCGCAGCAGCAGCCGCTCGCCGATGCGGTGCCGGGAATGGAGAACGCGACGCCGCAGGATGACACGACGTCGGGCACCGCCGAACGGGCGCCGCAGGCCGATGCCGACATCGTCGTCGTCGGTTCTCAGATCAAGGGTGCGAGCGCTACCGCCGCCCTCCCCGTGTCGGTGATCGACTCCGCGCAGATCGACGCCACCGGGGCGGTTTCCGGCGACGAACTCTTCCGAAGCATTCCACAGGCTGGAGACGTCACCTTCAACGAGGCGAACAACGCGCAGACCAGCAACGCGGCCCGCGGTGACGTGAACTCCATCAACCTGCGCAATCTCGGCGTCGGCAACACCCTCGTTCTCCTGAACGGTCGCCGACTGGTGCAGCATCCGACGAGCCAGGCGGGCGACGGCAACGTTCCCGTCCTTGGATACAATGCCAACTCGCTGCCCGTTGCCGGTATCGAGCGCCTGGAGATCCTGCGCGATGGTGCAGCGGCCATCTACGGCACGGACGCTGTCGCAGGCGTGGTCAACACCGTCACCAAGACGAACTTCGACGGCGCCTCGCTGGATTACCGCTTCGGGTTCGCCGAAGGTACGAACCGCAAGGAGCTGCAGCTGACCGGCACCGCCGGCCATGACTTCGCGGAGGGCCGCGGCAACGTGTCCGTCTTCCTAGACTACACGCGTCGCACTGCGCAGCGCTCGTCCGATCAGCCGTATACCGCAACGGACAATCTGCTGTCGTACTTCGCCGACAATCCGGCGTTCTCCAGCAGCCTCTCGCCCGACGGGCGCGCGACCCAGTCTCCTTGGGCGAACTTGGCGGTGGTGGGTGGTCCAGGCACGATCCGACGCGGGACCACCGCGCTCACCTCGTCGGCCGGTGCCTTCCATACGCAGTCGGCTTCCAATCCAGGCTGCGTCGTCACGATCAATCAGGATGTTTGCTACGGAACAGGCACGCGGGCGACCGCGACGACGCTGCGCAACGAGCGCTATGACACGCGTACGGGTACGACCGTCACGCCGTCTTTCAACCGGTACAACACCTTCCTGACCGGCCATTATGACGTTTCCGATCGCCTGACCCTGTATACCGAACTCGGCTACTACCGCGCCGAGACCCAACGGCTGCAGCCCGCCACGATCAACCTCAACTCCATCGTCATCCCGTCCACGAACTACTGGAGCCCGTTCGGGCCGACGCGCTTCGCGGATGGATCGCTTAACCCGAACCGTATCCCCGGCCTCACCAACGTGCCCGCAGCCGGTCTGCCCGTTCGACTATCGACCTACCGCTTCGTCGACGCCGGACTGCAGAGAGTTGACGTCACCAACACGCAGGCGAGGTTCCTCGGCGGCGTGAAGGGCAAGATCGGCAGCTTCGACTTCGACTCCGCCATCCTGTATTCGGTGGCGGAGGCGACGGACACGTCCGATGCGATCAACATGACGGCGCTGCAGCGCAGTCTCGCACTCTCCACTCCGGACGCCTACAATCCCTTTTCGGGCGGATGCTCGGTGACGCCGTCGATCGGCGACTGTTCACCGGCAAGCCAATCCACCATCGATGCTATCCGCTTCCGACTGAAGCGGAAGGACCGCACGACGCTAACGCTCGGCGACTTTAAACTCAGCAACGCCAACCTCATCGCGCTTCCGGCAGGTGGTCTCGGAATAGCTCTGGGCGTCGAGGCTCGTCATGAGTCGCAGGAGGATATCCGCGATCCCAATCTAAACGGCAGCATCACGTTCACCGATGCGGTCGCCGGTGAAAGGAACCTTTCCAACGTCGCAGCAGTCAGCCCAACGCCCAGCACCAAGGGCAGTCGCGACGTGTTCTCTGCGTTCGGGGAGCTTGCCGTCCCCGTCGTGTCGCCGGAGATGGGCATTCCGCTTATCCGACGCATCGATGTGCAGCTGGCCGGCAGGTACGAGCATTACAGCGACTTCGGATCGGTGGCGAAGCCGAAGATCGCGGCCGCATGGGATTTGGTGGACGGTCTCAGGCTGCGAGGCAGCTACTCCAAAGGCTTCCGCGCACCCAACCTGGAGCAGGTCAACACCGTCCAGTATTCCCGTCTCGGCTCGAACACCGACTACTACCGGTGCGAGGCCGATCTGCGCGCCGGTCGCATCGCGACGTACTCGGCTTGCGCGAGAGGGATCAGCTACTCGATCTTCGTCAGCGGTAATCGTGACCTGAAGCCGGAGAACAGCACCAACTACACGTTGGGTACGGTGCTCGAACCCAAGTTCCTTCCGCGCAAGTACGGCAAGCTGACGCTCACCGCCGACTTCTGGTCGATCAAGCAGGTCGGCATCGTCGGCCAGTTCGGGCCACAGAACGCGCTGGTGCTGGACTATCTCCTGCGCCTTCAGGGTTCGAGCAACCCCAACGTTGTGCGTGCAGCTGCGACGGCCGACGACACCCCGCTGTTCACCGGAACGGGCCTTGCCCCGGTGGGCGCTGTCACTCAGATCAACGACCAATTCACGAACCTGCTGCCCCAGACGGTTCAGGGCGTCGATCTTGCTCTCATCTACAACGTGCGTACGGCTATCGGTAAGTTCGACCTCAACATCAACGGCGCGCGCCTCACCAAGTTCAGCCGCGAGACGCCTCCGGGCGTACAGGCGCTGTTCGACGCGCGTGCGGCCGGTCAGATCAACGCTGCGACGCCGCTCACCGACGCGACCAACCTGATCAAGGACCGCGGACGGCCGAAATGGCGCGTCACCGGATCACTGACGTGGTCGCTGTCGCAGGTGCAGGTCGGCGCGTTCGCCAACTACATCGGCGACGTGAATGACACCAACTTCCTCGATACCAACGGCAATCCGTTCGTGGTCAAGGGAACGACGACCTTCAACCTCTATGCGCAGTACCGGGTGAAGGGTGGTGCCATGGACGACACCCGCTTCCGGATCGGCGCAAGGAACATCTTCGACAAGCAGCCGCCGATCACCGCCGATGGATATCTCGGGTCGCTCTACGTTCCATACGGGCGCTATTGGTATCTGAGCGTCGGCAAGCGCTTCTGAGGACGAGAACAATGCCCAAGTCACATGTGATCCTCCCGCTCCTCCTGCTGGCCGCCGCTCCGGCTGCTGCGCAGGAGGGGGCGCCGCCCGTCTCTCCCGCCGGTCGGCCGGCGGTCGCGGGGACCCCGCCGCCGACCTCCGCAGAAACGGCGCGGCAGATCCCGCCGCCCTCGACGCAGCCGGTGCGCACGATCCTGTTCGTGGGCAACAGCTTCACGCAGGGCGCGCATTCCGGCGTGCGCAACTGGCACCCGGAGTACGTCACCGACCTCAATGGTGCAGGCTATGGCGGCGTCCCGTCGCTCTTTGCCACCCTGGCGAGACAGAAGGGCCTCAACTACGCCGTCAGCCTCGAGACGCAGGGGGGCAAGACGCTGGGGTTCCACTATTCGCAGAGGCGCCAGCTCTTCGATCGGGCGTGGGACGTCGTTGTCCTTCAGGAGCTGAGCACGCTCAATCGCGAGCAGCCCGGCGACCCGACCAACTACGTTCGCGACGTCGGTAGGCTGACGGAGCTGTTCAGGTCGCGCAATCCCGGCGTCCAGGTCCATCTCATGTCGACGTGGACGCGGGCCGACGAGACGTATCTGTCCAAGGGACACTGGTACGGAAAGCCGGTGACCGCGATGGCTGCCGACCTGCGCGCCGCATCGGAAACCGCCAAGGCGCGGACGCCGGGGGTCACGGGCGTCCTACCGGTCGGGGAAGCGTGGAGCCGAGCGATGACAACCGGCGTGGCGGATCCGAACCCGTACGACGGCCGCGCCTTCGGGCAGATGGATCTATGGACGTACGACCACTACCACGCGAGCGTTCACGGCTACTATCTGGAGGCACTGGTGGTCTTCGGGCGCATTACCGGCATCGATCCGACGTCTTTTGGCAAGGACGAAGCCGCCGCGGACAGCATCGGCATCTCGCCTGAAGAAGCAGTGCAGCTTCAGAAAGTTGCCTCCGATCAATTAGCAAGGGAACCAGTCTAGGCTCAGCGGCGGTGATCGAATGCGTAGTAAATTGGTCGACACGATTGCGTCCCGGACGCATACACCACTTCACCGACCGCAAATTCGACACGGTATTTAGACGTCGGGTCGCCGCGCGAAACGGTTTCGTTTAGGACCATCTCGCGGGCGATCTCCGCTGGTGCCGCGGCAGCTGCGCTCAAGCGCGCATGAAACGATTGCCGCGCCCCCGTCGTGATGAAAGTATCGTAGCGAGCTTCGGAGCTTGTTGCCGCCACCGCCAATGCTCATCAGGTCGTCGCGTTTGACATAGGTCGCGCGTGGCCATCAGTGGCGCGCGCCCGCTCAAAGGGCCTAAGCGATGGATTGGCCTCGGCTGACCGATCATCGCGAACTAAGGTCAGTTGAAAGAAAGCATAAAGAACTTTTGGAACGCAGTTCCTGGCGCCTTCCACTTTTGAAAAGCTACCCGGCCCACTTTCGGCTTAGCGTCACCGACTTGCAAGAGCATGGCGCGGAAAGTGCGTTGCTAGGTGATCGATCAGAGCTCGCACCGCAGGAGCCAATCCACGCCGGGTCGTAAAGACTAGGTGGACGACCCCTTGCAGACCGCGCCACTCCGGAAGAACGTGCACTAAGCTACCGTCCGCGATCGCGTTGCGGCACACCCGATCGGGCAAAATCGCAACACCCAAACCGAAAACAGCTGCTCGCCGCACGGCCGTCAGATCAGCGCAGCCGAGGCGGGGAATAGCCCGCAGCGTATGGCGGCGGCCATCTTCTGTCTCCAGATGCCACTCTACCTCATCCGCCTCGTCGTTGGTGGCCAGCAACGGCAGGGTGTTCATCTTTTCCAACTCCGTCACTTGGCTGGCGATCTGCGGGCTCGCCACCAGTATGCGCGTAGAGGTGCCAAGCGAACGCATCGTGAGTGCGGCATCGCTGTTCAGCGATGACCGGACGCGCAGCGCCAGATCGATCCGCTCCTCGATAAGATCGACGGCGCGGTCGGTAGCGACGAGCTGAAGACGAACCTTGGGATATCTGGCGAGGAACATGGCAACAATCCCAGAGACTGGCTCGATCATGCCGGTCGGACAGCTGAACCGGATGCGGCCGTGCGGCTCGGCTTGCGCCTGCATAACAAGAGCCTCAGCCTGTTCGGCCTCCGCCAGCATCGCACGGCAGCGTTCGTAGAAGGCTTGGCCAGTTTCGGTGACGCGGAAGCGACGACTCGACCGTTCGATCAGTCGCAGGCCGAGCCGTTCCTCCAAGCCCGCGACGCGACGGCTGAGCTTGGACTTGGGCTCGTGCAAGGCGCGCCCCGCTGCCGCAAACCCGCCGTGCGATACCACTTCGGCGAAGTATGCCAGATCATTCAGGTCTGTTCGCATCAGCGTTCCCCCAGTGGAACGGTACGTGCCGAATTTGTCAGCTACAAGCACGATCGTTCCGACCGCATTTAAGCGGGGCAACGGCGCTGCGCCGCCACGATGAAGGAGACAGACAATGACGGACCGGTTCAACAACAAGGTGGTGGTAGTCACTGGCGGGACGAGCGGCATCGGGCTGGCGGCTGCCAAAGCCTTCTCTGGCGAAGGTGCTCGCGTGTTCGTCACCGGCCGCCGCCAAGACGTGCTCGATGCCGCGGTGAAGCAGATCGGCGGGCGTGTCACTGGGGTGCAGGGGGACATGACGAAACTCGTCGACATTGACCGCCTCTACGACGCGGTTCAGCAGCAGCATGCTCAAATTGATGTGATCTTCGCCAACGCAGGGGGTGGGACCATGCTCCCGCTCGGCCAGATCACTGAAGAGCAGTTCGACACAACTTTCGACACCAACGTAAAGGGCGTACTCTTTACGGTTCAAAAGGCATTGCCACTGCTGAAAGACGGCGCGTCGATCGTCCTAACGGGTTCGACCGCTGGCGCATCTGGCACTCCGGCCTTTAGCGTATACGGGGCGAGCAAGGCCGCCGTGCGCAACTTCGCTCGCAACTGGATTCTCGATCTTAAGGATCGTCGTATCCGCGTGAACGTGGTCAGCCCTGGGCCGACCGAAACTGCCGGCTTGAACGAAGTTTTCGGCAACGGCGATCAAGCGCAAGGCATCAAGGATTTTTTGGCCACGCAGATACCAGCTGGTCGTGTCGGTCAGCCAGACGAGATCGCCAGGGCGGTGCTGTTCCTCGCATCGGATGACGCCAGCTTCGTTAATGGCATCGAACTTTTCGTTGACGGTGGTCACACACAAATCTGATGCTCCGGTGCTGCCGGTCGTCTCAGCCGCAGGCGGCCGGCAGAAGCTTGGTTGTGATGCCATCAGCCTTGACCCGGCTAAGGACAGAAAGTTGGCCCGGCGGCTGGGGTCGGTCAGTTCGCGTCCTCACACACGAAGTATCTGCCGGCGGATGGTTTCAGCCACAGGTCGTAAATCCTCAGGCGAGCGTGGCGCGACGATACTGTAACCGATCCCTCGGTCAGCCCAAGTTACGCGGTTGATGTCACCTTCCTCGCTGGGGGTCATTCCCGCAGCCTTGTCGATTTCCATTGGACGGCTGAGTACGGCGAGTCGGGTGTTCGCGGGTCCTGCGTATAGAAGCATGACGGCCGGCCCGTGTGGCGTGGCGACGAGACGGCCGCCAGCAAAGCGATAGCCGGCTGACAGGAGGTCCGGTATGGCAACGCGGCTGCCAATCCGCTGCGACGCCCAACTGATCAACTGCAGTCTGTCGTCCGGTCCGATCTCAGCACCGCGCTGCATGTCGGAGGCATACACCCGGTAGCTGTATGTTGCCTCCTGAGCGAGCGCTCCGATTCCCGCCTGTGGCGGAAGAGTGGTGGTACGCAGCCCCCATCCGCCACCGAAACCTATGGCCAACAGGAGTGCCGCGGCCGCTGCATGCCACCACTGAGGGCCACTACGACGACGAGCCGTAATAGCATCCACTCGCATGGCAGATGGGATCGGTTCGGATGAGACCGCAGAGAAAGCAACAGAAAGTGTGCCTCTTTGCTGCCTTTGCAGACGAAGTCGGCCTGCAACGTCAGGATGCTCAGCAAGGTAGGCATCGACGAGCGGATCTCGCTCAGGAGGCAGTCGGCCATCTACCCACGCCATGAGGTCATCCTCACCGATGGGGGCCGTCATTTCACCCTCCGCAGCTTCGGCCGCTCACCAAGGCCGATCTGCGCTGCGAGGCGATCCCGGCCGCGAGACAATCGCGACATCAGCGTGCCGATCGCCACGCCCAGAACGGCAGCCGCATCGGCATAGGAGAGGTCCTCGACCGACACGAGCAGGATTGCGGCACGTTGATCAGGAGGTAGGGTATCAAGGCTGCGCATCAGGTCGCTATACTCGATACCCGCAGCCTGCTCGGGCGCAATCGACAGCGCAGGTCCATCCGCTGCGTCGATGGGAACGGGCGTTCCACGCCGTGCCGTACGCCGGCTGTAATCGACGAGCAGATTGTGCAAGATTGCATAGAGCCACGGACGCACCGCATCGCCGTGTCTCCGGCGCCAGGAAGCGACCGCGCGCTCGAGGCAGTCCTGAACGAGATCGTCCGCCAGACTGGCGTCGCGTAGCCACGCTCGAGCGTAGCGACGCAGGCCGGGGATCAGCGGTTCGATCATAGCAGCCCGCTCGTCCATCTCAGTCCTGCTGCACCTGAAGCACAGTGCCGGGCATATCCTCGTTATTCTCCGCAACGACGAGCCAGCGCCTCTCGGCGGGCGTCGAAGCCGTGACAATTTGCCGGATTGGTCCTGACACGTTGACGATGGCCGAACCTGCAGGATTGGTCGTGAACTTGGCAAGCGGTTCCAAAGCGCCCGATCCATCGGCATGGTCAGAAAGGGCAAGGACATAGCCGTGCTTGGGCGCCAGGCCGGTCACGGAGCCTTGCAGAATCTGGATCAATCCCTGGTCGAACAGGGTGACGCTCGTCGGGCTGACATTCGCATCGCCGCGTGGCGCGAGTGTCAGATGCGTGGCGTTACCAGCCTTGCCGAGAGGCTGAAGATTTGCAGTGCCCGAACCATCTGGCACTGCATTAGGCACATAGGCGATTGCCTGTGGCGCCTGACCGATTGGCACCATGCTTGTGACGCGGTTTTTTGCCGTGTCGATAACCGCGAGTTTATCGTCGTTCTCGAGTCCGACATAGATCCGCGAGCCGTCGCCGGACGGCCAGATGCCGTGCGGTAGCTTACCGACAGGCACGGTTGCAACTTGTGCGAAGTCCCTGGTGCGGAAAACCTTCACGAGGTTAAGGCCGCCGACGGTCACATAGGCAAATTGCCCCTTCGGCGTCACCGCAAAGTTGACGTGGTTGGTGATCGGACCTGTGTCGATCACCTTGAGAACGGAGAAGGGAGGTTTGGCATCGAAGGCTACGGTCTTGCCGACGTCCTTCAGCGTAAACCAGACCTGCTTGCCATCGGGACTGGCAGAAATGTTCGGGCAGAAGGGGCTGGGCTGCTGGACACGGCCCGCTTCCTTGTGGGTCGCCACATCAAACACGACGAGTTCGGGATTGAAGGACGAGCACACATAGCCGTATTTTCCGTCCGGCGAGAAGATCGTCATGCCGGGCCCACCAGGCGTCTTGATGCGCCCCGTCTCTTCATAGGTCATCGGGTCCAGCACGGAGATGTAATCCTCACCGCGTACCGTCACCCAGACTTCCTTGCCGTCCGGCGTGAAGAAAGCCTCGTGGGGGCTGCGACCGATGTACGTGGTGTGCTTGACCGCATTCGTTGCCGTGTCGATCCAGGTCACGGAGTTAGAGCCGATCGAAACGACCGCGAGCGTTTTACCATCGGGCGAGAAACCCAATCCGTGAACAAGCACCTGCCCCTTGTAGAGCGGACTGAAGTTGCCAGGCTGCGGATCGCCGAGCTTGATCACGCCAATAAGCGTATTGGTCGACGGGTCGGTGACAGACAGTGTATTTGAGAACTGCTCAGCCGCGTAGACCCGGTCCCGGCCGCTGGTCGGCACGTCCTTGCGGCTCCAGGGTGCCTGAACTTTTTGAGAGCCTGCCGTATCAGCCCGCGCCGTGGTCTGAGGCTGGTCGTCAACGACGGGCGCTTCGATCGAAGCGGGCGCTGCCCAGAGAGCCGTCTGCGCACCAGCGGAACTAGCAAGCAGGGCCGCCACCGGGATAAAACGATTCATGTCAGTGCTCCTTATGGGCATGGGGCGTAGAGCCTTGCTGCGTCGGGACAGCTTGCGATGGCGGCAGCGGCTGACCGAGCGCGAGGCGCATGGCCGCAATCTCCTGCTGCTGATCGACGATGATCTCCTGTGCGATCCGCTTGAGCTGCTCG
The DNA here is from genome assembly GCA_024072375.1 of Sphingomonadaceae bacterium OTU29LAMAA1. Taxonomy (NCBI): domain Bacteria; kingdom Pseudomonadati; phylum Pseudomonadota; class Alphaproteobacteria; order Sphingomonadales; family Sphingomonadaceae; species Sphingomonadaceae bacterium OTU29LAMAA1. The sequence continues at coordinate 521,525 of CP099617.1, read as the reverse complement.
TTCTTGCCGTAGCGAAGTTCCGCGACCGCCATATCGATGGCACCTTGGTGATGCGGCTGCATCATGGTCACGAAGTCGGCATCAACATCACCTGTTGGGCTGACCATCATGGCCTTCATCATCCGGTCCATGGCGGCATTCATCTCTACGAGGTATGGCTGCTCTGTATCTGCGATCGTGGCAAAGGCGGTCTCCGCGCCGAACGCTAATGCTGGGGCAAGAAGTAGGTGCAATAGGCGGCGGGTGGCTGGCATCGATGCCTCCGATAAAAGGATCAACGCAGTGACGATGCTGGCTCAGACTTTATTCCAGCGAGCGTTGAAAATTTATGATCGCCCGGAGGATGGAGATTCTGATCGGACTCACCTGCCTGCACTAACATCTGTTTCCAGGGTGCTGTCAGTCTAAGGCGAACTGGTCTCCAGACGATGCACCCGGGTCTTTGAAGGTCGCAGCTTAGCTGGCGAGCACCTGCCACTCCGCCAGTGCGGCGGAGCGTCGTTCCCGGTAGGTCTGTCGATCGATAAGGTGGCGCTCGAGGCTGAAGTGGTTGTGGACGTTGGCGTGAACAGAGGCGAACTTCTGCAGCGTCTTCATCTGCCGGAACCTTAGCATCGCCCGCTCTCGTCGTCGGAACGGCAGGTGCGAGTTCTCCACCCGGTTGTTGGCCCAGCGCCCCACCTCCTGCTTATCGCGATTGCCCAGCTCGTTCATCGCGGCGCCGTAGCTGCGCAAGCCATCAGTGGTGATGCCGTCGGGTGAACCGTGCCGTTTGAGCGCCTTCTTCATAAAAGTAAGGGCGGCAGCCTTGTCGCGGGTCTTGGTGACGTAGCTTTCCAACACCTCACCCTCATGGTCGACCGCTCGCCACAGGTAGACCATCTCGCCGTTCAGCTTCACGTACATCTCGTCCAGGTGCCAGCGCCAGTGGCGAAAGCCCCGCATGCGGCTGACCCGCTGACGGCGAATGTCGCCTGCGAACAGCGGACCAAACCTGTTCCACCACAGCCTGACCGTCTCGTGGCAGATGTCGATCCCGCGCTCGAACAGCAGATCCTCCACGTTCCGCAGCGAGAGGGGAAAGCGCACGTACATCAGCACCACCAGCCGGATCACCTCCGGCGACGAGTTGAAGTAGCGGAATGGCGATGCAGGCTTGCGCGGACGGGGCATGTCACGCCCCTACCCTGCCCTCCTTACCAGCCGGTGCATTTTATTTGACGGAGCCCCCGGATCTAATGGTGCATCGTCGCGGTGGTGTTGCTCGTCAGGCATCAGATGACGACGCGGCCGCGACGGGCAACGCCTTTCGTTGCAACCATACCGCTCCCGATCGAGCTTTGGCGAAGTGCGTCACGACCATCGAGCTGCGACGAACCGAGACACTTCCGCCGCCAGCTCGCGATCCTCCGGCGTGTTCCCCAGAAATCCGCCGTGCGGCATGGCCTCGAAGACGTGTAGTTCGGCTTCCACTTCCGCTCGGCGCAGCGCGCGGTGCAAACGGACCGCGTTGGACAGGAACAGGTCACGGGTGCCCGACTGGATAAAGGCAGGTGGAAATCCGGTCAAATCACCGAACAGGGGCGACAAGTACGGATGCGACAGGTCGGCCCCGCAGGCATACAGTTCGTTGGCCCGGATGAGCGAGCCGGGCAGCACGACATCCACCGTCTCATTGACGTGAAAGCTGTCGCCTGACTCTGTCAGGTCGACCTCAGGGGAGAGCAGAACCAGTCCCGCCGGCAGCGGAAGGCCTTCGTCCTTCGCCCGCAACAGCACCGCTGCCGCTAGATTGCCGCCCGCGGATCGTCCGCCGATGACGATCCGCGATGGCGCATGGCGCTCCAGAACATAGCGGTAGGCCATCAATGCGTCATCGAGCGCGGCCGGGTAGGGGTGCTCGGGCGGCATCCGGTAATCGACGCCGTAGCAGAGCACCCCATGCTGGTTGGCCTGCATGGAGGCCTGCGCGCGACACGCCTCGCCGCCTCCGAACACCAAGGCGCCACCGTGAAAGTCTATGTAGGCGCTTTCCGGCTCGACTGATGAGACGGGTGTCGCGACATGGATGGTGGCGTCACCGCTTCGGACGGTCTCGATGCCGGCTTCCAGTGTGCCTGCGAGCCCCTTTATCGTCGCCGAATACTGCGCATCCGCGGCAGCCTTGATTCTCGTCCAGCTTGCGTGGTCGCTGGGGAGTGGCATCGCATAACGCGCGTTCAACGGAACGCCGTTCTCGTCGACCATCCGAGCCAGATTGTCGCGCGCCTCGATGCTGATTGAAGAAGGAAAGGGAATGACACGGCCCTGCACCGCGACACCCCCCTTATGGTCATTCATGTCGATACGCTCCCAACGATTTCGATGGTGGCAGTCCAATTGTAAGAACCGCCCGGTTCGTGGCTCATTGCCGAGCCTGGATGTGCTTACACTTTCGAGACTGCGCTAGGCCATCCAAGCTCGAGACGTAGGCATTGTCACGAAGCAAGGCGTGTTAACCGCATACAAGGTAACGATCTCGGAAGGCCGGCTCGACAGCTTGCAGACCGTGGAGGTCAGCTGGCAGGCTTTGCGTCCCCGACGGCGCCAGATCGCACCGCGCGCCCGGTCGTCGGGCGGGCCACGGCATACATCCCGCGCGTCATCTCCTTCCACAATGCGTTGCGATCACCATCTCTGGCGTAAAGCATCGACACCGCGTGGGTCGCGCCAGCGACGTAACGGAATTCGGCCTTGCCGCCTACCTTGCGAAATGCCGCATCCAGCCGGTGCACCGGGCCGTCCAGATAGTAAGAGTCCTCGGTGCCGACGACTACGTGGACCTTACCATCGAGATTGTGCGCCAGGCGCGGCCAATCCGCTTCGATCCGATGTGCGATGTCGTAATGGTCGCGCCAATAGGCCGCGACCGCTGGATCGATTCCGCCGGTCACTCTGTTGAAGAGCTTGAGGGGTCTGCCATCAGCGCCCCGCGGCGAGAAGGTCCATTCGAATGAGCGGAGCTGGCCGCCTTCGCGACCAAGCACGCGCTCCAGCCTCACAGCGTCCTCAATCGTCCCAATTACCCTATCATGATCTCGCTCGAGCGGGCGCGGTGTGCCATCGGCGCGTCGAAACAGATTGGCTCCGGGGGCATAGAGATCGGCTCCAAGGAACTCGTGGAAGTCCACTGGATCGGGCGACGTCGCCCAGCTGCCGCCGAACATCTCCGGATGGCTGACGATCGTCCACAGCGCGAACCAACCGCCCGAGCTGTGTCCCGTCAGGAAGCGTCCGGACGCCTTTGCGTCCATCCGGTACCTGGCTTCAAGCGCGGGGATCACCTCGCCCACCAGCGCCTCGCCCCAAGGACCGGTGTTCGCGCTGTCCGCGAATTCGGTCGCTCCGGTCGGCGAGGAGAAGTCCAGCGCGACCCAGATCATCGGCGGAAGCGCGCCGTTTTCCATCAGGTGCCACTGTTGTGACAGCTGCTGCCCGTTGAGCCGGTGCGTCGCGCCGAACCCGCCGGCGGTGTAGACCGTCGGATAGGTCACCCGCGAATGCGGATCGTAGCCCGGCGGCGTCAGCACCCAGGCGCGGATCGCCTGTGCCCCACCGTGGAAACGCGTCAGCAAGGGCGATGCGATGCGCTCCTCGTGCAGATGCGATCGCGACGCCGCGATCTGCTCTGCCGCGACGGGCGGCAGCCCGGCAGTGTCGAACTGGTCGGGCTCAGGCGGCACCATATGATCGAGCGGGATAACGGGCGGCGTGGTGAGCGGGAAAGTGACTGTGACCACTTTCGACACGAGATCGCCCGCTCCCCGGCCGGCGTAGTTGTAGTCGCCGTTGCAATCGAGCACCGCCTGCACATGGTAGGTTCCCGGCTGGAGAGCGGCGAAGCTCTTCGGGTAGGCAGCATCCCGCACGTCGATCACGACCGACCGTTCGGCGCCGAACTCCCGCACGTCCCTGCCGGTGACCGATACAGCCCCAGCCGCCCGCCCCAAGTCGACGTCCTCCTTCTCCGGGCTCTCGTTCGTCACGGCTTCCGCGAACACCAGCAATCGGCCGCCCGCGTCAGCCGCGAGGGTGGGTGGTAGCGTCACCGTGATGCGGGTCTCGGGCGTCGCGGCGGCGAGCAGGAACAAGGCCGATCCCGCCAAGGTGACAAGACGCCCCGCCCTCGCCCGGGAGAGGTGATAGTCTCCGGCCCCGATCATCGCTGTGCTTCTCCTGTTATTGCTCGCGTTATGCCGGCTCTGCTTCCATTCAGGGCGTGATCAACGGCGGCGATGGCGTGCAGCGTGGTGGTGTCATAGATCGGCACCGGACTGTCATCCCTTCCGACCAGAAGCATGATCTCGGTGCAGCCGAGGATTACCGCCTGGGCACCGCCGGCGACCAAGCGCGCGATCACTTCCCGGTAGGCATCGCGCGAGGACGCCTCGACGCGTCCGGCGACCAGCTCTTCGTAGATGATGCGGTGAACAGTCGCACGGTCCTCGACGTTCGGCACGATCACATCCATGCCGTATCGCTCGCGCAACCGTCCTTTGTAGAAGTCCTGCTCCATCGTGAACGCCGTCCCGAGCAGGCCGACCTTGCGGAGTCCGTCAGCGACGATCCGCTCCGCCGTGGGATCGGCGATGTGGAGCAGCGGAATGCCGATGGCGCGCTGCACGTCGTCAGCCATCCGATGCATGGTGTTGGTGCAGATCACCAGCAGCTCCGCCCCCGCCGCCTCCAGCCGCTGTGCCGCATCAGCAAGTCGCTCGGCCAGGATGCCCCACTCGCCCGCATGCTGGAGGGCCTCGATCTCAGCGAAGTCGAACGACCAGAGCAGACAGTGCGCCGAGGCTGTCGGCCCGAGACAACCGCGCACCTCCTCATTGATGATGCGATAGTATTCCGCCGAGCTTTCCCAGCTCATGCCCCCGATCAGGCCAATCATGCGCAAGATGGTTCTCCGGTTCAGGTGTGAAGGCCAGGGTAGCACGGACGTGACTAGCTGAACCTGTTCTACTCGCTTGACGAGCTACCGTCTAGTAGGTAGGTGGTCAGTTGAAGGGACAGGGTGGTCCCGTCCCCACGGAGTTTCGGAAGGAAATGCCATGTCAAAGATCAATCTGATGCGCTCAGGTGCCGTCGCCGCGGCGGCGCTGGTGGCTGTCTCGGGCAGCAGCCTGTTCGCCCAGAATGCCGGCCGTTCCAATGTTCGCGGCTCCGTGATCAGCGCGAGCGCCACCTCGCTCAAGGTCAAGTCGCGCGAGGGCAAAGTCGTCGATGTCGCACTCGCGGACGGCTGGAAGATCACCAGTCTCGCGCGCTCATCAGTCGCCGCGATCAAGCCTGGCGACTTCGTCGGCATCGCCTCCACCAAGAATGCAAAGGGTGACCGCGCCTTGGAGGTGCTGATCTTCCCGCCGGCGCTCAAGGGCCTCGGCGAAGGCAGCTATGGCTGGGATCTCAAGCCGCAGAGCTCGATGACCAACGCCTCCGTGACCAGCAAGGTGAAGGGCGTGAACGGCCAGACCGTCAGCCTGTCGTACAGCGGCGGCCAGAAGAACATTACCATCCCGCCCTCGGCGCCGGTGGTCACCTTTGCGCCGGCTACCTCGGCCGATCTGAAACCCGGTGCACGGGTCTTCGTCGGCGCCGAGGTGGCCGGCGGCAAGCTTGTCGCGCATCAGGTTGTGGTCGGCAAGAATGGTGTCGTCCCGCCGATGTGAGGCGACGGCGCCGGCAGCCCTGCCCCCACCCCCCTCCGGGGTTGCCGGCGCCACCCCAGTTCCCCTTCGAGAGGCCGCGATGCCCGACCAACTTCTTCTGCCGGTGCGTCCCCCTGCACCGCGGCGCGTGCTCACCTATCGCCATGGCGTGGTGACCCGCATCACGCACTGGATCAACGTGCTGTGCCTTACGGTGCTGCTGCTCAGCGGGCTTCAGATTCTCAACGCCTATCCGTCCTTGCACTGGGGTCAGATTGGGGCGGATGCAGACCCCTACCTCGCCCGGATTGAGGCAACGGGCGAAGGCGACCGCCAGCGCGGCGTGCTGCACTTGAGCGGACACGACGTGGACACCACCGGCCTCCTCGGCGTGTCTCGCCAGGATGGAGAGTTGGTCATGCGCGGCTTTCCGTCGTGGATCACGCTGCCGTCTGGCCAGGACCTCGCCACCGGCCGGCGCTGGCACTTCTTCTTCGCCTGGCTCTTCGTCGCCAACGGGCTTCTCTACCTCGCCACCGCGCTGGTGCTCGGTCACCTCCGGCGCGACCTGTTGCCGTCTTCGAGCGAAATGCGCCCGCGCCATCTCTGGCATGAGGTTCTAGGGTGCTGTCAGTCTAGTGCGAACCGCTCTCCACAAGATGCAGTCCGGTTTTTAAAAGCAGCAGCTTAGCTGGCGAGCACCTGCCACTCCGCCAGGGCGGCGGAGCGTCTTTCCCGGTAGGTTTGTCGATCGATGAGGTGGCGCTCGAGGCTGAAGTGGTTGTGAACGTTGGCGTGAACGGAGGCGAACTTCTGCAGCGTCTTCATCTGCCTGAACCTGAGCATCGCTCGCTCTCGTCGTCGGAACGGCAGGTGCGAGTTCTCCACCCGATTATTGGCCCAGCGCCCCACCTCCTGCTTCTCGCGATTGCCCAGCTCGTTCATTGCGGCACCGTAGCTGCGCAAGCCATCAGTGGTGATGCCGTCGGGTGAACCGTGCCGCTTGAGCGCCTTCTTCATGAAAGTAAGCGCGGCAGCCTTGTCCCGCGTCTTGGTGACGTAGCTTTCCAACACCTCACCCTCATGGTCGACCGCTCGCCACAGGTAGACCATCTCGCCGTTCAGCTTCACGTACATCTCGTCCAGGTGCCAGCGCCAGTGGCGGAACCCCCGCATGCGGTTGACCCGCTGACGGCGAATGTCGCCTGCGAACAGCGGACCAAACCTGTTCCACCACAGCCTGACCGTCTCGTGGCAGATGTCGATCCCGCGCTCGAACAGCAGATCCTCCACGTTCCGCAAGCTCAGCGGAAAGCGCACGTACATCAGCACCACCAGCCGGATCACCTCCGGCGAGGAGTTGAAACAGCGAAACGGCGAGGCTGGCTTGCGGGCGCGGGGCATGCCCCCGCCCTACTCCGTTCAGCGCTTCAGGACACCTCGTGCATTTGGTTTGACGGAGCCGATCAGCACGATGCATCCACAAGAAGGTATCCTGAGCGACGAGGCGCAGGCAGGCAGCTTCTCGAGTCTGCAGCTCGCGCATCAAGGGTATATCGAAACGTCTCCGTCTAGAGGCAGAGGGCGACTGCTCATCCGTGCTCGTCAAAGGTCGTCCTCACCCGCACATCCGGAGCCGGACGATCATAACTTGGTGTCGATTCCTATCCGAAGCGTGCGCGGGCGCAGTGGCGTCACCTGATCGCGACCGGTAGTGAATGGCGTTCCGAGTGCGAAGCGATTGCCCCGAACGTCGGCGAGGTTGGTGACGCCGGCCGTTACTCCGAGCCTGCCAAGCCCCAGCCGAGCAGTGATCCCCGTGTCGAGGAAGCTGCCCTGGCTCTGTCCTAGCACCGGCCCTACGCCGAGACGTGACGATCCGACGTAGCGAACCCAGCCGTCGATCTTGATGTCCTTCGTGCCGGCGAGCTGTTGCCGGTAAACGGCGCCGATACGAGCGGTGAAGCGAGCGATGTTCGGGATCTGGCTTAGACGTGCGAGCAACTGCGCACGGGCGGTTGCCGAATCGGCGGCGGGGCTGCCGACGAGATCAAATAGCCTGGCGTTTGAAGGTTCATCGATGCGGCTGTCGTTGTAGGAGGCGGCACCTTCAATCCGCACCGCAGAAGTAAGACGCGCGCCAAGCGTCGCCTCGACCGTCCAGAGCTGGCCGTCACCAATGTTGGCGGTACTCGGGAGGCCTGATCCGTCGATGAAGTCCGCCTGAATGTCGCGCCACGAGGTATGTGCCAGCGTCAAGGCACCGTCGAACCATTCAACACCGGGCCGCGCCGTGCGCAGCCCAGCCTCGATCGTCGCAACCCGATCGTTGCGGAAGCGGCGGACGAAGTCGCCCTCGATCGCGAGGCCGCCGGGGCGGAACCCCTGCTGGTAGCGCAGGAACAGCTGCACCCGAGGCGTCAGGTCGACCAGCGCCGAGGCCGAGGGCAGCACGATCGTCTGCGCGTGGCTCGCAGTCATCGCAAGCTGCGCCAGCGTGACACGCTGCGTCACGTCCGCGCCCTGGCCGTCGAGCACCGACCGGGTGACTCGCAGCCCGCCGGTGGTCAGCAGACCGGGCAACAGGCGCAGGCTGCCCTCGCCGTAGACGGTCGTCTCGCTGATCCCGTTGACGACGCCGGTGGTGGGTCGCAGCGCGTCCGGCGCTCCATAGAGCCGGGTCAGGCGGGTGCGGTTGTGGATGTGACTGAAGCCTGCGAGCCAGCCCGAGCCGTCGGCGCGCGACGACCAGACGCGCGTCTCGTTCGCCTGCATCCGCGTGCGGTTGGTCTGCGCGAACAGCCGCGGCGGGCCGTCGGGTGCGGTCGCGTCGTAGCGCTCCATCAGGTCGTGCGACGTGATGCCGCTGGTCGAGCGGAAGCGGACGGCACCGAATGCACCGGCGAGGACGAACTGCGCCTGGCCGAAGTCGGCGGCGAACCCTTCGGTGACCGGGGCCGAGCGGCTGAGCGGCCGCCCGTCACGGTCGGCATATTGGCTGTCGGCGCCGCGGATGCGCTGGCCGATGCCGATCAGCTCGACGCTCCAGCCGGGAGCGATGTCGAGATGCGCGGCGGCGCGCCCGCCGTGGATGCGAGTGCGGTTGACGTCGGTGCGCTCGAGCAGCGGCTTGTCGATGTAGCCGCCTTCGCTGGCGGCGTTGGCAACGAGGCGGATGGCGAGCCGGTCGGTGAGGATGGGAACGTTGGCGACCAGCTGAGTGTCGAGGCCCGGCGCACCGTGCGTCGTCGCAGAGCCGCCAAGGATCGCCGAGCCGCCGAAGCGCGACGGATCGGGGGCGTTGGGCACGAGCCGGATCAGACCGCCGAGCGACCCCGCGCCGTAGAGCGTGCCCTGCGGCCCCTCCAGCACTTCGACTGCGGCCAGGTCCGACAGGCGAAGGTCTGGGTCGGGGGCGTTGTAGCTGAGCCGCAGGTCGCCGAAATACTGGCCGACGGTAGCTTGGGTGGGGCCGGTGAAGCTGGAGTCGGCAATGCCGCGGATGAACAGCTTGTTGCGGCCAGCGCCGAGGTAGGTGGAGGCGACGCTGGTCAGCCGGTCCGCGAGCCGTTCCGTCCCACCCGCACCGCCGAATTCGAGTTCGCCCCCGGACACGCGCGCGACCTGTCCGGCGAAGTGATCGCGGGTCGTGTCGCGCTTGCTGGCGGTGACGACGATGTCGGCTCCAGAGTCGATGCCGACGTCCGGACCCGATCGGGATCGTGGCGCGAGCGGCCCCCGTAACGGCCTGGCGATCATCCGGGCGATCGGCTGCGGCACAAGCCGCCAGCTGTTCGGCCCGACGATCTCCACCCGCGCGTTCGCCCGTCGCGCGATCAGAGCGAGTGCCGCCTCGGTACGCCATGCGCCGCGCAGGGTCGGGACGCGACGCGCCCAAAGGCGCGCATCCGGAACCACGACGCTGATGCGCGCGGCGCGGCCAAGCGCCATCACTTGCTGGCCGACGCTGCCAGCAGGCAGGTCCAGCCTCAGTGGCTCCGCAGCCGCCGGAGCCGCTGCCACGAGGAGCGCCGCGACGGCGCCTCCCGTCATTCTCACCGGCGCGGCTCCAGCGTCCATCCCTCCGCGTCCTGATGGACCGTCACGTCGAGCAGCGTACCCAGCAGCGCGGGACGTTCGCGGACGGTCGGCACGTTGAGAGTGCCCCGGAACGTCCTGGACGCCACTCCCGGCCCGGCAACCACGCGACGCCCCATCTGCCGCGAAAGGTCCGCTGCAACTTCGGCGAGTGGAGCGTCGTCATAGGCGAGCCGCCCGTCCGTCCAGCTGCCGACGTCCGCGACGGCGGTTTCGCCTCGCTCCAGCGTGCCGCCCTGGGCGACGACCACCTGTCCCGGATCGAGGCGGAGCGCCGCGTCCTCGGGATCGACCATCACCGCGCCCTCCGCCACGGCGACTCGGGTGCGCTCGCCCGCCAGCTTCACGTCGAACACGGTGCCGAGATCGACCAGCCGCAACCCGCCGACCTGAACCGCAAACGGGCGGTCCGCGTCATGCCGGACCCGGAACAGCATCTCGCCCCGGTCGATCGTGGCCACCCGCGGGTTGCGGTGGTCGAGCCGCACCGACGAATCGCCGGCGAGCACGACGCTGCTGCCGTCGCCGAGCGTGACGGTTCGCTGTTCGCCCGCCGCGGTGGCGATCGTGTAGGACTGCGGCTGCTGCGTCCACACGCCGAGGCCGACCGCCGCGGTCAATGCCGCCGCGATCGCCCCGCCGATCCAGCGTCGGTGCGACGAGCGCCCCCTCGGTTCGGCAGCGGGTGCGATCGGCGGCGTCCGCGTAAGGGCGGCTTGCGCGGGCTGTGCCGAGATGGCTGGCGCAGGCTGGGCCGCTATGGCGTCCGTCGCCTCGTCGAGCATCGCCATTGCGCGATCGTAGCGCTCGGAGCGGGTCGCATCCGCCTCCAGCCAATGCATGAACGCGTCCCAATCGGCGTCCGGCTCTGCCATGCGGATCGCCCAGTCGAGCGCCTCGTTGTCAATATGCCGATCCGTCATCGCATCCGCTCCTTCAGGTCCGCGAGCGCGCGGGCGGCGATGCGCAGATCGCTTTCGACCGTGCTGACGCTGATCCCCAGCTCCGCCGCGATCTGCCGCTGCGGCACCCCGTCGATCCGGGCCCGGCGAAAGATCGCCGCTGTCCGCGACCCCAGTCCGTCAAGCGTCGCGGCGACCCGCGCCGCCTCCTGCCGGCCCGCGATCACGCGGTCGGCGGGTGGATCAGCCTCGGCCTGCCCCTCGCTCCAGTCGTGGTCGCGCCGATCCGCCTGCCGCCGCGCGCGATAGCGGTCGATCATCAGCAAGTCGGCGGCGCGGAACAGATAGGCGACCGGATTGCTGATCGGACCGTCCATACGCCCAGATACCTTGATCCATAGGTCCTGAGCCAGATCCTCCGCCGCCTCCCCCGCGCCGCGCGCGACGAGGAAGCGGACCAGCCTGTCGCGATTGGCGAGGAAGACGGCCTCGATCCCTGTGGGAGATCCGGGGGGCGGCATGGCGGAAACCGGTTGGAAGGAGCGGGAAGTCAGCCGTCTAGCCGAACCGTCGTGAAGAGAGAAGGAGCTCCACCTGGAGGGATGGTGGAGCTCCGATGCTGCACGCGTGCGGGGGTGACGCACGGTGCTTCGCCTAGAAGGCGAACTGGAGGGCGGCGCGCGCGGAGAGCGCGACGTCGCCGAGACGCTGTTCGGCACCGACTTCGCCGCTCAGGCGCACTTCGGTGGTGCCGGTGATCGCACGAACCTTGCCCGTCCAGCCGCTGTCGCGCGTCTCGGGAGCGAGCGTGAACGCCGGCCCGCTGCCGAAGCTCGCCGTCGTACGTCCGAGCGCGCCGGCGATGCGTTCACGCCGCCCGCCCTCGACCTCGATCCGGCTCCACTGGTCGTAGCGGTTGGCGCCGCCGAAGTTGATCCCCGCCGCGAGGCTGGCGGTGAGCGCGAGTTCTTCGCTGCTGCGCTTGCGCACCGTCAGGTCGTAGGCGGTGCCCCCGCCGGTCTCGCGATAGGCATCCTCGTTGAGCCGGTAATAGTCGACCGCGAGCACCGGCCGCAGGCTGAACTGGCCGATGGGCTGTTCGTACGACACCGCACCCGAGCCGGAGTAGAGCATGCCGTTCCAGTCGGCGTCGGCGCGGCGCTGCACCGTCTCGGTGCCGAGCACACCATCAAATTGGCGGACCGCGTCGAACGAGACGAACGCCGCCGACCCGCGGACGAGCGCCGAGAGGCCGCCCCAATGGCCGCGCCAGAAGCCGGCGAGTTCATACTGGCGGTGCTTGATGCGGTTGACCGCCAGCCCCTCGCTGTCGCGCCCGTTCAAATAGGCGAGAGAGACGCCGAAGTTGCCCGCCGCGGTCTTGCGCTCCAGCCCGCTGCTGAGGCCCCAGCCGTGGACGTCGTAGCTGGTCGTGCTGCGCTGCGCCTTGGAAGCGTCATAGCCGACCGGGCTGAGCCAGAAGCCCCAGGTGCCCTCTTCGGAATAGGCGCCCGCGGGTTCGCGGAGTTGCGACGCGGCGGCGCGCGAGGCGAGGGTGACGCTTTCGAACAGGCCTCCCGAGTAGTTGGGCAGCATCTGGTCGATCGCCGCGCGGAACGCCGCGCCGTCATAGATGCCGCGGATCGCTGCGGCGAGCTTCGCATCGCTGCCGATCGCGGTGTCGACTGCATCGAACGCGCCGGTCGCGGCGGCGTTCAGGCCAAGCTCCGTCTTCGCCTTGCGCACCACGTCGACCGCGATCTCGTTCGCCGCGCCGGCGACGATGGCGCCCTTGTAGAGGAACGGCACCGCGGCGGTGGAGAGCGTCAGGTTCTGCGCGCCGGTCAGCGTGCCCGATCGCAGCACGACGTAGCGGCCGGCGACGTCGATGCCGCCAGCGACGCGCAGCGACAGCTGGCTGCCTGTGCCGATCGTCGTCGCGCCCACCACCTGGATCAGATTGGCGGTGGGGTTCGCCTTGTCGAGCGCCACCGACAGGATCGACTGGTCGCCCAGCGCAAGCGAGCCGATCGCGGTGGCGCCGTTCGCTGCGAACGTGCCGCCGCCGGCCGCGACGCTCACCGCGACATTGCCGGCGTTCACCAGTCGCCCCGCGAACACGCCCTTGCCGCTGATCGCGAGCGCATCCGCACCACCGCCGGCAAAGTCCGCCGTGCCGTTGAAGCGGGCGGTGCCGCCGATCGCGATTCCGTCGGCGCCGCTGCCGAAGGTCGCCGTGCCGGTGAAGGTGCTCACGCCGCTCATGTCGAGGCGGTTGCTGCCGGCACCGAACGCGACGTCGCCGCTGACCGACCCGGCCGTGAGGTCGAGCCGGTCGCCGCCGGTTCCGAAGCGCGTCGCGCCGGTGATGCTTGGTGCCGCGCCTGCGGTCGGCGCGGTCTGGCGGACGGTCGCGCCGCTGGTATTGGCCGAAAGGTCGATCGCGACAGAGCGGGCGGCATCCCCACCGGCCGCGGCGATCGAGCCACTGTTCTCGACGAGAGTGACGCCGCCGCTGCGGTCGAGGATCGCGACCGCGGTGGCACCGGTAGCGCCGGCGCGAATCGTGGACGCGTTGCGGATCGTCGGCACCGCGGCGCCAGTGTCGACCAGCACCGCCACCGACTGCGTCGTAGCGGCGCCACCGCCAGTGGCGCTGACTGCTCCACTGACGCGCAATTCCGGTGTCGTCGCGCCTGCGCCGAAACGGATCCCTGTCGCCGCGGCACCATTGGCGTTGGCCTGCACCGTGCCGCCCACAGTGACACCGCCGGCGATCGTCGCCGCGCCGCCCAGTCCGCCGATGGCCAGCCCCGTTGCCGCCACCCCGCTATAGACACCACTGCCCGTGACGCGGCCGTTGATCGCCAGCCCCGCCGCAGGGGTGCTTGCAGCGATCAAGCCGATGGTCACCGACCGGTCTGCCGCGCCGATCCGGAACGCCGGCGCCGCGCCATAGGACACGATATCCGCCACCTTGTCGGTCGCGCCCGACAGGGCGATGCCGCCTGCGACGTCGCCCGCGACGACGAGCGCCGATCCGCCCTGCAACAGATCGTCAGCGTCGAGCTTCGATGGATCGGCTGGAAGTGTAGTGGAGCGATAGCCGGTCGCGCCAACTAGGCCCTCGATCACCAGAGCGCCACCGATGTTGCCGTCGACCCGCGCGCCGACCGCGTCGCGGCCAGTGGCGGTGATGACCCCACCCAGTGTGACATTGCCGGTCACCGCCGCGGCCCGCACGCCTACAGATCGGTCTCCCAGCACGTTGGCTTTACCGCTGTGACCAAAGGCGCCGGTCAGCGGTCCACCCAGATAGATGCCGGCAGAATCGTTGCCTTCGATTGCGATCTCGCCGCTACTGACGATGTTGCCGATGAACGCCCCCGCGGTGCGGATGCCGGTGCGGGCACTGCCTTGCGCAAACGAGCCGTCGAGGTCGCCGTCCTTGTCGACATCGGTCGGAGTATAGCCTTCGTCGATGATGATCTTGCCGCTGTTGGTGATCGCCCCGCTCACCCCCGTCTGTACGAGGATACCGGTTCCGCCATTGGCGTCGGTGACCTGGATCGTGCCGGCATTGGTGACGGCATTGTTGCTGTCGATCGTCACTGCGGTGCCGCTCGTCGGCACCACGCTGCCCGTCGCGACGATGTTGACGCTGTCGGCGGTGCCGTTGCGGACCGTGGAGGTGCGGACGGCGGAGGTCCGTTTCGTGTCCACGACAGTCTGTGCCGAGGCGGCGGTGGCGATGGCGAGCGTGGCGGATGACGCGAGAAGCAAGCGGTACACGAATTCAAATCCCCTTCGGATGTCTGCTGACATGAAAGACGGACTCGATGCGCCGATGCCTTGGCGGGTTCAGCGTGGGTTAGTTCCAACACGAGGAGCTTCTACTCCAGATTCGGATATCGACGCTGCTCCTGCCGTTTCCTTGATATCGTCGTGCCGGCGTCTTAATCGGAATTTCTTACGGAAAGTCACTGTGCATGCTGGCGCACTTGCGCGTCAAAAGAGTAGTGTCGGGCAGCCGGCTTTGCTTCCTCACTTCCTTAGGGTCCTGACCCTAAAAGGTCCCTCTCGGCCTACAGCAACCGGAAGATACTGCGCCGTAAAAGCCAATGAAACAGCGCTGAGAGTGTCAGACGTGAACTCTACCGTTGCGGCGCATAAATGGGGTTGCTGATCCTATGCCTTTGCTCAGCCTCTGATCGATTGAATTGTAATAGTTTGGTTACGGCAAGATTCCCATTAAATGGGGCCAAGCGGCAGCGTTTTGCCAGCGAGCGCCTTCTTCAAACCCTCTTTTGCGTTCAAAATGTGTTGGCGCATTGCGACCTCGGCAGCGTTTCCGTTGCCAGCCCAAAGTGCGGCGGCGATCACCTTGTGTTCGCGATGTGACAGATGAAGCGCCGCTACGTTCATGCGATGTGGCAGCCGGACCTGGTACACCGGGAGGATCAGTTGCGCCGCCAGTCCGCGGACACGCTCGTTGTGCGCCATTCGGTAGATGAGATCGTGGAAAGCAGTGTTGTTGGCAAGATAGCTATCGATATCCTCCGCCACGGCCACTCGCTCCATCTCCGCCATGATGGTGGACAGCTCGGCGCGCAATGCGTCTCCGCGCTCGGCGGCGAGCCGCGCGGCAAGGCCTTCCACCGCTCCGCGCAGCTCGAATATTTCTTCCAGGTCGCTCGGTGTAATGCGGCGGACCGAGGCTCCGCGATGCGGTACAATCTCGATCAGACCCTCGCCGGTGAGCCGTCGAATTGCCTCGCGCACCGGCCCGGCGCTGACAGCGAACATCGCGGTGATGTCAGCTACGACCAGACGCTGTCCCGGGACGAGCTGCCCAGAACGGATCGCTGCCCGCATCGCGTCGATCGTCTGATCGACCACGGTCCCGTCCGTCTTCTTAACCTTTTCGCCCATGCCACACCCTACCCGGGCATCTACCAGGGTCAATCCAAGAGGATTCTAATAGAATATTTTATTAGAATATTGACTGGTCGGAAGGACGATCGTAAAACCTGCCTGCCGATGGCGAATACGCCCGGCATGTCTGGGAGGATGTTAGGAAGATGAAGCATCATCGCGTGTTGCTCGCCTCGACCATCATGACCGCGGCGGTCCTTCATGGATCGCTGGCGCAAGCGCAGACCGTTGGCACGTCCGATCCGGCGCCGGTAGCAGCGGCCCCTGCAGCCAAGCCACAGGAAGCTGACCCGACCGGAAGCGAGCTGGCGGATATCGTTGTCACCGCGCAGAAGCGTGCGGAAAGTGTGCAGAGTGTGCCGATCTCGATCGCTGCATTCGGAGAGGCTCAGCTGCAACAGTCTGGCGTCGACGATATCAGCGAACTCGCCCGGATCACGCCCAGCTTTACCTCTACCAGACAGCTGCAGATCGCGTCCGTCCGCATCAACGTTCGCGGCGTGGGCGCGTCGGCCTCGACTGCTGTGGAGCCATCCGTCGCCACGTTTCAGGATGACATTTATGTCCCCAGACCCGGTCCCCTGATCGGGCGCTTCTACGATGTTGAAACCGTGGAAGTTCTCCGCGGGCCGCAGGGCACGCTGTTCGGCCGCAATGCGAGCGTAGGGGCGCTCAGCATCCACACGCGAAAGCCCACCAACAAGTTCTCGCTAGATGCCTCGGCGCAGGTTGCCTCGTTTGACACTTACGAGGCGACGACGGCGATCAACCTGCCCTTCTCGGATAAGGCGCAGTTCCGCTTCGCGGGCTTGGTCAGTAGCTATGGCGGCTATGCCCGCACCCGCGTCGGCAACCATCGTTTCGGCGGAACCGACACGATCGCGGCACGCGCGACCCTGAAGCTCGAACCGCTGAACAACGTCACCTGGCTGCTCAGGGGAGATTTCAGCACCAACACAGGCGACGGCGGCGCCAACATCGAGTTTAAGCCCGACACCTTCACCCCTACCGCCCTGGCAAACTTCCAGACGCGCCTCGGCGGCATCGCGCTCGACCTGAATCCATTCGACCGTGTGAACAGCAACGCCATTTACAATAACCTTGACGATCGCCAGTTCGGTCTCACCAGCGATCTTTCGTACGAGACGTCCGGCGGCCTCACCTTTCGCCTCATCAACGCTTACCGCAGCTGGAAAAACGACCAGATCGACAGCGACCTTGCGGCGCTCCCAATCCAGACGGTGGCACGCAACAGTGCGTACCGATCGAACAGCCAGACGCACGAGCTGCAACTGATCTCGCCTTCTGACACGTATCTGGGAGGCAAACTCGACTTCGTCGGTGGCCTGTACTACTTCCAGGAAGACTTCCGCATTGGCGAGCGGTTCTCCTTCACCAACGATTTCTGCAATGTCGTGGTGAGTCTCGCCTCGGCGGCATTGCAGCCGACCTGCCTTTCGTCGCCTCTTCTCGACGCGAGTACGGCGCAGTTCCGTCAGGACCTGAACAGCGTTGCTGCCTACTTGCAGGCAACGTACGCGCTGACGCCCACCGTCGATATCACGCTAGGCGGCCGCTACACCCATGACGATAAGGACGGCAGCTTCGTGCAGCGGATTGCTAATCCCGCAGCTCGCCTGCTGCGCGGCGCGGAATCCTCGGATCTCGGCTTCAAGGACGGCCGTTTCACCTGGCGCGCAAACCTCTCCTGGAAGCCAGTGCGCGATGTCCTTCTGTACGCAAACTACTCTACCGGCTTCAAGTCAGGCGGCTTCAACTCCGGCGGCGGCACCGTTGCTCTGGGCAACGCCCGCGTGTTCGGCTCCGAACTCGTCGACGACTACGAGGCCGGGTTCAAGTCGCAATGGGGCGGCTTTCTGACCCTCAATGCCAACGCGTTCCGCATGGACATCAGCGATTATCAGGATCGCGGCTTCGACGGCGTCACCACGACCGTGAAGAACGTCGGTTCGCTCCGCCAGCAGGGCGTGGAGGCGGAAGCGACCCTGATCCCTGCTCGCGGCTTCCGCATCAACGGAGCGGTTGCCTATCTAGACAGCGAGTTCCTGAGCTATCGCAACGCTGCCGGACTGCCGGGTTTTGGCGGCACGCAGGACCTCACCGGAAAGCGCAACAACTATTCCCCGAAATGGCAGGGCTCGGCCGGCGCAGAATATAACTTCGATCTGACCGCTTCGGGATGGACAGCCTCGCTACGCGGCGACTTGTCCTTCATTTCTGATACCAGCCTGAACGCGGACTCGAACGCGAATCCCCAGGCGATTCAGAAAGGCTATAGCCTGCTGGGCGCACGCCTCACCATTTCGGCTCCGGACGATCGCTATTCGATCTCCGTTTACGGCGAGAACCTCACCGACAAAGGCTATTGCACCTACATCTTTCCACAAGTTCTCGACAGTGTATTTGGCCTTCGAGATCGGAATACCGGCGGAACCGTATATCGTTGTGCCGTTGGCACTCCTCGGACGATCGGTGCGCGGTTCGGGCTTAAGTTCTGATGCTAAGCCAAACATCCTCTTCCAGCACCGCAGAGGCAGGCGCCAAGCCCGTCTCGGTGCTCCCGGTTCTCTATTGCGCATCCCTGCTGAGCTATGTTGACCGGGCGATCTTCTCGCTGTCACTCCAGCCGATCAAGGCGCAGTTCGGCTTTTCCGACAGCCAACTTGGCCTGCTCGCCGGACTGGCCTTCGCGTTGAGCTACGCGGCCTTCAGTCCCATCGCCGGCTGGTTCGCAGACCGGAGATCGCGAAAGAACGTCCTGATCGTGGCGGTGACGTTGTGGAGCGCCGCCACCCTTGCCACTGCGTTCGCCAACTCATTCGGCACCATGTTCGCTGCCCGGGCTCTGGTTGGCATGGGCGAGGCGGCCGTGATGCCTCTCGCGGTCTCGCTGCTCAGCGATACGCGCAGCTTCGCCGAACGCGGCCGGGCCTTCGGACTGTTCCATAGCGCGAGCGCGCTGGGAACCGTGCTTGCGATGCTCTTCGGCGGTGTGCTGATCGGCGCAATCACCCGCATGGGCGGATTGTCCCTGCCAATATTCGGAACGCTGCGCCCGTGGCAAAGCCTCTTCGTGGCTGCGGCCTGCCTAGGTGTGATCTTCGTCGTAGCAGTCGGCGCGGCGATGCGCGAACCGCCGCGCCGCACGCCGGAGACGTCCGTACGGACGGAGGATGGCAGCGTCCGTAGCTTTGTCGCGGCTAATCCGCTCCTACTGCTGACGCTCTACGTCAGCCTGTCGGTAGTGCAGATGGCCACGATCACCAACTTTGTGTGGATCGTGCCGGCATTGGCCCGTGCGCATGGCCTGGATGCGGCTACTGCGGCCCTGACCGTTGGCTCGACGGCAGGTATCGCCATGATCTTTGGCTCGTTTGCCGCCGGTTGGATGATATCCAAGTTGCGCAAGGGCGGCGATCTTGCCGCCACGCTCAAGGTCTGCGTGGCAAGTGCGGCCATCTTCGCGTGTTTCACCATTCCGGGGTACCTGACGTCCGATCTCACGCTCTCGCTCGTCCTTGTCACCATCGGCGCCTTCTTCTCTTACGCGCCCACCGTGTGCGCCTTCGCGATGATGGGAGAAGCTCTTCCATCGACCATCCGGGCCCGGCTTGCCGGCTTCAACACCATGTCCAACGCGGTGATCTGCAACTCCATGGGATCGCTGCTGGTCGGCGTTCTCGGCGACCGTCTGTTTGAGGGCCAGGCCACCATCGCTCATGCCCTGACCTGCGTCATCCTCATCGGAACGGTAGTGGGAAGCGGGCTGATCCTAGTCGGGCTTCCAATCTATCGCCGCCGTATGCGGCTTCTTGGCAATGAAGGAGCGGCTTGAATGTCGGTCACCCCCTCCCCGCGCACCATGCTCGACAAGATTTGGGACGCGCACGTCATCCGCGACCTCGGCAACGACTGGGCGCTGCTACATATCGATCGGCACGTGCTGCACGATCTCTCCGGCCCGATCGCGCTTGATCAATTGCACTCGCGGGACCTGACCGTCCGCAACCCGGACCTGGTATTCGCCACACCAGATCACGCAGTCTCAAGCCGCCCCGGCCGTTCCGCAACCACATACGCTCCCGGCGGGGCGCTCTGGGCGCGGTTGCAGGCAGGAACGGCGCGTGAGCGCATTAGGTTCTACGATGTGGGCCAGCGAGGCCAGGGCATCGTCCACGTGATGGCGCCTGAGATGGCGATCGCGCTTCCCGGCACCACGTTGATCTGCGGCGACAGTCATACCTGCACCAACGGTGGCGTCGGGGCCCTCGCCTTCGGCGTGGGGCAGTCCGAGAGCATGCACGCGCTTGCAACCCAGACGCTCCGGATGCAGCGGCCCAAATCGATGCGGGTGCGGATCGAAGGGAAGCTTGGCAGGGGCGTGAGCGCCAAGGATCTCGCCTTGCATGTCTTGCAGGTGATCGGAACCGGCGGGGGCATCCAGCATGCCATCGAATATGCGGGCGAGGCGGTGCGCGCGCTCGATGTCGAGGGGCGGCTGACGCTGTGCAACCTGTCCGTCGAGATGGGTGCGCGCTCTGGCTTCGTGGCGCCAGACGACAAAGTGTTCGCATACCTTGAAGGTCGCCCGTTCGCTCCGAGTGGAGCCGCCTGGCAGGCGGCTGTGGAGGACTGGCGGGCGCTGGCATCTGATAGCGATGCCGTGTTCGACCGAGATGTGCTGATCGAAGCCGCCCGCGTTGCTCCCGTGGTGAGTTGGGGCATCGCTCCGGACGAGTCGATGTCAGTCGACGACCGCGTGCCCGACCCCAATACTGTGGCGGATATCACGCGAAGGGAGCATATGCGCCTCGCATTAGACTATATGGGCCTGACGCCCGGCGATCGCATCTCGGATGCAAAGGTCGACTGGGTGTTCATCGGCTCCTGCTCGAACGCACGCTTGCCGGATCTGCGCGCGGCAGCCGATATCGCGAAGGGTCGCAAGGTCGCACCTGGCGTCAGCGCCTGGGTTGTGCCGGGTTCGTGGGAGGTGAAACGCGCGGCGGAGGCGGAGGGCCTTGATCGCATTTTCGTCGACGCCGGCTTCGAATGGCGAGAGCCGGGGTGCAGCATGTGCGTCGCCGCCAATGGCGAAACCGTGCCTCCCGGCGCTCGCTGCGTATCCACGTCGAACCGCAACTTCGTCGGGCGTCAGGGCCCGCGTGCGCGCACCCACCTCGCCAGCCCCGCGACCGCGGCGGCAAGCGCCATCTCCGGCCGCATTGCCGACGCCAGGAGCCTCTAGAACCATGCAGCCACTCGTCGTCGTCACAGGCTCTGCCGCGGTGCTGCCATTGGCGAACATCGACACCGACGTCATCATTCGGATCGAGCGCCTTACGCAGGGGGACCAGACGCAGGTCGGGCAATATGCCTTCGAGGCGCTCCGCTATCGCCCGGGCGGAAGCGAGAACCCGGAGTTCCCGCTCAACCGTGAGGGGTGGAGGAATGCGCCGATCCTGCTGACGGGCAGCAATTTCGGCTGCGGCTCGTCGCGAGAGGGCGCGGTGGTGGCACTCGCGCAAAAGGGCATCCGCGTCGTCGTTGCGCCCAGCTTCGGCGACATCTTCTACTCGAACTGCTTCCAGAACGGCGTGCTGCCGGTTCGCCTGCCGGAAGCAAAGGTCAAGCAGCTCATGGGTCTTTCACGGCCGGATGGTCCGGCATTTAGCGTGGACCTGATGCGTCAGCTCGTCATCGACGCTGCGGGTGAGACGCACTCGTTCGACATAGATCCGCTGCGCCGCGAAGGGCTGCTAGCCGGTCTGGACGATGTCGGGCTCACCCTCAGGGACAAGGCGGTCATCCAAGCCTGGCAGACCCGCGACCGCAACGATCGACCCTGGGCGTGGGAGCCGATCGACCGGCCCACGCCGCGTGACTCCGGAGAGGCGGCATGATTACACCTCGTCAGCAACTGCGTGCTTCGCTGAGAGACAAGGAAATGATCGTAGCGCCCGGTGCCTACGATGGGGCGACCGCCATGCTGGTGAGTGCCGCGGGCTACGGCGCAGTCTACATGACCGGCGCCGGGGTGTCCTCGACCTACGGCCTCCCGGACTATGGCTTGCTGACCCTAACGGAAATGGCGGCGCAGGCTGGACGGATCGCCCGGTCTGTGTCGATTCCGACCATCGCCGATGCCGATACCGGCTATGGCAACGAACTGAACGTCACCCGCACGATCCAAGAATACGAGGCAGCCGGTGTCGCCGCGCTGCACATCGAGGACCAGCTCAGCCCCAAGCGGTGCGGGCATCTGACCGGTAAGGAGATTGTCTCGCGTGAGGAGTTCCTTATCAAGATCCGCGCGGCTGTCGCTGCCCGGCGCGATCCCGACCTGGCGATCATCGCGCGTACGGATGCCCGAGCCGTCGCCGGAATGGATGAAGCGATCTGGCGGGTCAACGCCGCTTTGGATGCCGGTGCAGATATCGGCTTCGTCGAGGCCATGACTACTTTGGAGGAGACCGCCGCGGTGCCCGGTCTGGTCAGGGGCCCGTGTCTGCTCAACATGGTCAAGGGCGGCGTCACGCCCGTGTTCGACCTTCAGCAGGCACGCGATATGGGCTTTGACATGGTGATCGCACCGGCGCTGGTGTTTGGCACGATCGTCGGAGCAGCACTCGATGCACTGCGATCGTTCAAGGAGACCGGCATGCATCCAGAGCTGCCCGGCGATCTGACCCCGGCACGCGTGTTCGCGCTGTTCGGTTCGGCGACATGGGACAAGTTGCGCACCTCGGTGGAGGCTTAGGCGTGCCGCTTCGCTTTGCAACGCCCGCGCCGGAGCGGGTCGACACGTCCTTGACCATTGCCCGTTTGCTGGATGCCAGCCTGCACGGCGACGCGGATCAGACGATCGGCTATCGCGATGTGGTGCGTCACGACTATCGCGAGTTGCGACGCCGTATCGGCCGACTGGCGTCGGCGCTGAGCGAGCTCGGCGTGGTGCAGGGCACGACGGTCGCGATCCTCGACTGGGACAGCCACCGCTATCTCGAACATTATTTCGCGGTGCCGATGATGGGCGCGGTGCTGCAGACAGCGAACATCCGTCTCTCACCCGAGCAGATGCGCTACACCATCGCACATGCAGGTGCGCAGATCGTTGTGGTGCACGCTGACTTCTGGCCGTTGTTCGAGAAGATGCGTGACGAGCTTCCCGATGTGCGAGCGGTGATCGCAATCTGCGACGATCAGCGGCTCCTGCCCGAATGGGCGGTTGGCGAGTATGAGGACCTGCTAGCCGCGGCCGACCCCGAGCACGAATTTATCGACTTCGATGAGAATGCCACCGCCACGACCTTCTACACCAGCGGCACGACCGGCTTGCCGAAGCAGGTATGCTTCAGCCACCGCCAGCTCGTGCTGCACACGCTCGCGCTGGGATCTGCGCTCGGCGGCCGGCGGGGCGTCGGCATGCGGTCCGGCGACGTGTACATGCCGCTCACGCCCATGTTCCACGTCCATGCATGGGGCATGCCCTATCTGGCGACGATGCTCGGCCTCCGTCAGATCTATCCGGGGCGTTACGATGTGGACATGATCCTGCGCCTACGCGCGCTGGAGAACGTAACCTTCTCGCACGGCGTCCCGACAATTCTGCAGATGGTGCTTACCGCCGCGGCCGCACAAGGCCAGCGCCTCGACGGCTGGCAGATGATGGTGGGGGGCAGCGCGTTGACCCGCGAACTTGCCGCCGCGGCGCGGCAGACCGGCATGATCGTGGCGGCCGGATACGGCATGTCGGAGACTGGCCCGGTAATCAGCCTCGGGGAGGACAGCGACGACCCCTGGTTTGCGATCAAGGCGGGCAAGCCTATCCCGCTCGTGTCCATGCGGATCGTCGATGGGGACATGCGGCCGCTTGCCGCAGATGACATCGCCACGGGCGAACTAGTGTTGCGCGCACCCTGGCTCACACCCTGCTACCCCGGCGACGACGACGCCTCGCGGGAGCTCTGGCGCGGCGGCTGGCTCCACACGCAGGATATAGCGACGATCGATCCGGCTGGTGTGGTCCAGATCCGCGACCGGCTCAAGGACATCATCAAGACCGGCGGCGAGTGGATCGCGTCGCTGACGTTGGAGGAGTTGATCGTACAGCATCCCGACGTTGTGGAGGTGGCTGTCGTCGGGATACCCGACCCCAAGTGGCAGGAGCGGCCCGTCGCGGTCGTGGTCCCGGTGCCCGGTGCCGCTCCGACGCGTGAGATGCTCAACAGCTTCCTCACCCGATGGGTGGAGAGCGGGACGATCAACCGCTTCGCTCTGCTCGACCGCGTCATCAGTGTGGCGGCGCTGCCGAGGACCAGCGTGGGCAAGATCGACAAGAAGGCGATTCGTAGCGATCTCGCCAGCTGAAGGACTGTTCTACGATCAGGTGTTGTCGCGAATAGGTATGGGTCGGCCGTGATCGCCATGAAGATGGCGACGTAACTGCTGACGGAACCACGCCAGCACCCGATCGCCCTTGGATCGTGAATGCCAGACGGCGGAAAGGGGATACTCCGGAATGTCGAACGGCATCGGCAGACCGACAAGCGGCAGCCGTGCAGAAAAATACCGCAGCATGAAATCCGGCATGACCGCGACGAGGTCGCTTCTGGAGACCGCTTCCGCGATCACCGTTACGAACTGTGACGTCAGTCGTGCTGCGCGTGTCCTGCCAAGATCCGTCAGCGCCTGGTCGATGATGATCTCGGTGGTGGCGCGAAAGCCCTGGCTGACGGCGAACTGCGCGTGAGCGGCCTTGCTGTAGCTGTCCAAGTCCATGCCGGCGGAGGCGAATTTGCTGTCGGCACCCACAACACAGAGCATGCGATATGACAGCAAGCGGCTGACCTGCAGCGCTTCCGACAGCTCGATATAGGAACCGATTGCCAGATCGATAGTGCCGTCGCCCAGTGGTTCCGCGACGTGCCGGTTGAGAATCTGCGAGATCTCGATCTGCAGGTTCGGCGCATGGCGCCTCGCTTCCTCCACCAGGGGCCCCAAGGCGAACAGCGCGGTGGCATCTGTGCATGCAACCCGGATGCGGCGATGGGCATGCGCCACGTCGCTGTCGTCTTCGGTATCGAGCAGCGACTGCATCCGCCGAACCAGCTCCAGCACTTCCGGGTGGAGCTCGACCGCGCGGTCGGTGAGCCGCATTCCGCGCGCCGTCCGGACAAGCAACTGGTCTCCGAGCAGGTCGCGAAGCCGAGCAAGTGAATTGCTCATGTTACCCTGGCTCATCTGCAACCGCTCCGCAGCAAGGGTTACGCTGCGCTCCCTGAGCAATACGTCCAGGCATTGCAGCAGCCGTAGATCGATATTCTTCAGGCTGGCCATCCGCGCTTCCCTTCCTGCCCGACAAGCGGGCCGCCACTTTCACTAACGGCGCACGAGCTCGTCGAGCCGAACGTCTCCACTATTTACGTCATCGATATCTCTTATCGATCCAGCTCACTAGCCGACCTGCCGCGGCAGGTGCATCCCTCAGGACAGCGGCGGCACTGAACGTAACAGCGCCCGAAACACGCTGAACAGCATTGGGAGATGGAGAATGGTGCACAAGACGGTCGATCCGACCTTCATCAAATCGGAAGCCAAGCGCGTATTCGACGCTGTGAAGGATGGCGGTCTCGCCATTCTCGCGTTGGACATCGCTTATTCGATCGGCGGCAGCAGCCGCGAGGCGATCGAGCGGTCGCTGGCGGCAAAGAACCGGGCAGCGGGCAAGAAGTGCGGCGGGCTCGGTAACATTTCGATGTCGAAGGAACTGCACATCCTCGACGACAAGCTGCGCGACTTCATCTCAACTGTCGCGGTGGACCTCGACCTGCCGTTCACCATCGTGGCGCCGGTGCGCATGGATCATCCCTACATGCAGGCCATGGATCCGTGGGTCCGCGACATCTCCACCAAGAACGGCACTTTCAGCATGCTGATGAATGGCGGCCCGCTGCTCAACGAACTCGCGCCGATGTGCCTCGAAGAGCTCGTCCCGATCGTGGGCTCCTCGGCCAACGTCTCGTTGCAGGGTAGCAAGTTCTCGCTCGAGAGCATCGAGCCTGAGATCCGTGCGGTGGCAGATGTGGAGACCGATCTGGGCCTCGGGAAATACTACAATCCACAAGGCATCTCGAGCACGATCATCTCGATGCCCGACATGGAAGTGATACGCTTCGGCGCGTTCTACGAGAAGATCGCGGATGTCGGCCGCAAGGACTACGGCCTCAGCCTGCCCGAGCGTCCGACCCACTACGTGCACAAGGAGCAGCTCGACGCGGCCGCCGCCTGAGGGGACCCGCCGCCAAGCGGCGAGATAGCCGATACCTCCTGGTCCTGCGTCGTAGCGCATCTTCGGCGCAGGACATCAAACCGCACTCAAGGGTCCCGCTCATGTCCGTCCACACGATCGGCCGTCAAGCGGCGCTCATCGTCATCGATCTGCAGAAGGGCATCATCGGTTTCCCCACTGCCCACCCAGCCGCGGATGTGGTTGAACGCGCAGCCTCGCTTGCGCGAGCATTCCGTAGGCACTCGCTGCCGGTCGTACTTGTCAACGTCATTGGCATCCCGCCGGGCCGTGTCGATCGGCCGCTGGAGCTGGGCGAACTGCCGGTCGACTTCGCCGAGCTCGTTCCAGAGCTAGATCAGCAGGCCGGCGACCACCTGCTGAGCAAGCGCAGCTGGGGAGCGTTCACTGCCACCGGCCTTGAAAGGCTCCTGCGTGACCTCGGTGTCACCAAGGTCGTCATTGCGGGCATCGCTACAAGTGCGGGGGTGGAGACCACCTCGAGGCAGGCTTACGAACTCGGCTTCGACGTGGTGCTACCGGTGGATGCGATGACCGACATGAGCGCGCACGCACATGATAACAGCGCAGACGACGTCTTCCCGCGCATCGCACAGGTCTGCCGCGCACAGGATATCCACGATTTGCTCTCGCAATCGGAATCGCGTGTACTTGCCAACCTAGAGGGCACATCATGAGCTATACTGCTCCAATTGCCGAGCAACGCTTCGTTTTGGACCACGTCGCCCGCATTGCCGAACTTGGGGTTGATGCAGACACGCTCGACGCGGTGCTGGAGGGTGCCGCACAGTTGGCCAGCCGCGAGTGGGCACCGCTTTCGCACGCCGGGGATACCATCGGTCCACAGCTGATTGGCGCAGATGTGGTCATGCCTGAGGGCTACCGAGCGGCGTATAAGGCATTTGTGGATGGCGGCTGGGGGACCATCGGCGCACCGGCGGGGGCAGGCGGACAAGGACTACCGTTCGTGGTGCAGGCAGCGGTGCTGGAAACGCTGGGAAGCGCCAATATGGGATTTGCGCTGGCGCCCATCCTGACCATCGGCGCGGTGGAAGCGTTACAGCACCACGGCAGTCCGACGCAGAAGGCGGCCTACCTGCCGAAGCTCGTGACCGGCGAGTGGACTGGAACCATGAACCTCACTGAACCGCAGGCCGGCAGCGACGTCGGCGCGCTACGCTGCACGGCCACGCTGGCGGATGACGGCATGTGGCGGGTGAAGGGAACCAAGATCTTCATCAGTTTCGGCGACCACGACCTGACGGAGAACATCATTCACCTCGTCCTCGCGCGCACGCCGAATGCGCCCGAAGGCACTAAGGGCATCTCGCTCTTCCTCGTTCCGAAGGTGCGCCCGAACGGGACCCGCAATGACGTGCGCACGGTGTCCATCGAACACAAGTTGGGGCTTCACGCCTCGCCTACCTGCGTGCTGTCGTTCGGCGACCACGACGATTGCACCGGCGAGCTGATCGGTCCGGAGGGCGGTGGAATGCGCGCGATGTTCACGATGATGAACAACGCGCGCCTCAACGTCGGCCTGCAGGGCGTGCAGGTCGCGGAGGCGGCGACGCAGAAGGCGGCGGCGTATGCCCGTGAGCGCATGCAGGGAGTGCGCACCGGCGCCCCGAGCGCGATCATCGAACACCCCGACGTGCGCCGCATGCTGATGCGGATGCGGGCACAGACGGATGCCGCCCGCGCGCTCGTCTACTACGCCTGCGCGCAGGTGGAGCGCGCCAAGCACGACGCGGACGCGCACGATCGGCTCGAGATCATGATTCCGCTTGCCAAGGCACACGCGACCGATCTGGGCAACGAGGTCGCGAGTCTCGGGGTGCAGGTGCATGGCGGAATGGGATTCATCGAGGAGACGGGCGCGGCACGCTTCTTTCGCGACGCACGGATCACCCCGATCTATGAAGGGACCAACGGCATCCAGGCGGCAGATCTCGTCGGGCGCAAGCTCGCCCTCTCGAACGGAGCGGCGTTCGAGAAGCTGATTGTAGACATGCGAAACGGCGCGCACCACCCGGCCTTGGGCAAGCTGATCGCCCTCTGCGAGGCCGTTGGCCATAGACTGCAAGACGCGAACCCCGACGACCGACTAGCGGCGAGCTATCCCTTTCTCACGATGCTCTCGGTCGCCACCAGCGGCTGGCTCCTGTCGCGTGAGGCGGCGTCCCACTCGGCAAGCGCGACCAAGAAGGCGCTCGTCGACTTCTATCTCGATCAGCTCGTACCCGAAGCGCTGGGTCTCGAAGCTGCCGCGAGCGCTCCGGCAGCGCAGCTATACGAGATCAGCGCGGCCCAGCTCTGAGCGCGTACTTTGAGTGACGCTTACCAGTTCCGGGTGGCGTCCGTGAGCTTGGCTGGCGTCGCGCTTCCGACAACGGACGCAACGATGGCGCCACGTCGGGTATGATCCAGCTTAAGCACCAACTGGCCCGTACTACAGCGCTATTCCGCGCAGGAGCGCGGCACGAAAGCGAACAGCCACCGTGCACTTTCGTAAGTTTATGATCGATGCTGTTCAGCCCACATGGTTGGCATGGCACAAGCAATCATGATGGTGACCTGCAGTGGCGGGTCATTCTTCTACCGCGATCATTACGTCGACGTTCACCTGCCACTCGCCCTGGAATGTTGGCGGCGATATGGCTTGGAAAGCGCCTCAGCGTTCTTCCCGCGCGAAACCGACGCAAGGGATGTCTCGATAGGCATCTACAGGTTTCGCGATGAGGCCGCGATTCATGCTGCGCTCGCCTCTCCCGAGACGGCGACGGTAATGGCTGACGTCCCTTGTTTCACGGACGCCAGCGTGTCGAGGGTTATCGGCTCTCCAGCCTGAGCGAGCCTTCTCGGAACCCGCCGAACGGGCGGCAGAAGATGGAGCTGCGCCGGAACGGCGCAGCCACTTCCCGCCATCCATCTAGACGATCGAATTTCCCGCAAGGAGCAGTAACATGTATTCCACTCCTCTCGCCGGCAAACGTGCGCTCGTCACCGGCGCCGCACGTGGCATCGGCGCCGCTATTGCACTGAAGCTGGCCGAGGACGGCGCAGACGTCGCAGTCACTTACGAGCAGTCAGGGAGCAAGGCCGAGGCCCTCGTTGCCAAGATGCAGGCGCTTGGGCGCAACGCGGTAGCCATTCAGGCAGATGCCGCCAGCCCGGAAGCCAGTCGGAACGCGGTCGAACGGACGGTAACCGATCTCGGCGGCCTAGACATCCTGGTGAACAACGCCGGCGTGCTGCGCGCGGGCTCGTTCGCCGAGCAGCCGCTGGAGGACATCGACCTGCAGCTGAACATCAACGTGCGCGGCGTCTTCGTCATCACACAGGTTGCGCTGAAACACATTCCGAACGGCGGCCGCATCATCACCGTGGGCAGCAACGCCGGCGTGCACGTGCCCTTCGCAGGGATCGCCGTCTATGCAGCAACCAAGTCCGCCATGGAGAGCTTCACCCGAGGCTTGGCACGCGAGCTGGGCCCCCGCGAGATCACCGTCAATCTGGTGCGCCCCGGCCCGATTGACACCGACATGAACCCGGCCAACGGCCCGCTCGCGCCCGCCATTCTCCCAAGCCTCTCCATCGCGCGCTACGGCAAGCCGAGGGAGGTCGCCGAAGCCGTCGCGTTCCTCGCGGGTCCAGGCGCAGCGTACGTTACCGGCTCGGGCATCCTCGTCGACGGCGGCATTGCCGCCTAGAGGCCTGCACCCATGCCGGGACGGGCGACAGGTGTGACGTAAACTCGAAGCCGGCGGAGAGATTCGATGACCCAGAGCATGAAGATCAGGCCGGCCGAGGCGTCGGACGCTGTCCTCATTCGAGAGCTCATCCGAATCCACGCCTGGGCTTCGTCGAGATGGGACGAGGAATGGACAATGGCTTCAACCGAGTCTTCTTCCAAAAGGACCTAACGCCGGCAGACATGCCGGGACAGGGTGTCAAGCACAGCAGAGAGCTGCGCGTGAAGGGCTCAAAAGGTTAAGCCCGTGAGCGAACGTGTCGTGCCACTCAGTCCGGACCTACGCCTGCCCCTCGACGCGCAGGTCGGTTTCATAGCTCGCCACGGCGGCGGTCGCCCGATCGTGACCAGTCATCCGGCATTCGCAGGATCGGCAGCGGCAGCGCAGCGGCAGCGGCACACCTGAGGTTGAAATCCCCATGACTAAGACAAGGCCAGCCGGACAGCTTGCCCTATCGCGCTGGCAATCGATCTTTGTCGCGTGCGGAGCAGTAATCACAGCCCTTCTCGCGCTAGTATCACATGACCTCGCCATTGCACACCTAGGCATCCCCTTCCCTCACGATAACGACGTGCCGGAATGGGCGAGGTACATCGGACAGTTCGTACGCCTCGCGGCTATGCTGTGCGCCTGTCGCCTCGCGGGCTGGTACCTGTCCCAGAAAAGCATTCTGCTGGCCGCCGCGACGTTCGGATTGCTGATCGTTCTTCTACAGGAGACGATACGCGCCATCGTCGTCGACAACGTCGTGACAGACGGGTGGATTGACCTGCGTTGGGTCGGCCTCCTGATGTCCCGCCTGCCTGGCACGCTGCTGTCCTTCTACAGCGGCGCGGCCGCCGTCGTCATCGGCCGGAAAATAAGCGCCGACCGGCCCGTCGTCGCCTTGGTCGCCGTCGCGACAGCCAGCGCGATCGGCTATTTCGCTTTGCAGCCGCTGCTCAGGAGCCTGGCAGACACAGTCACCCTCGCGCTGCATCTGGGCGAGGCACCCGAGGCGCACAAGCCACCTTACGGCTTTTACGAATACAAGTTCATCTACGGCATGTTTTTGGAGCCGACGATCGCCTCGTTCGCGCTGATCTATCTGGTGTGGCCAGCGCTGAACGGCTCGAAGGCCAGACGCATCGCACTCTTCACCGGGCTCCTACTTCTGATCAGAGGTCGTGTCGTCGCGACCTTCCTCTTCAGTTTCTGGATCAAGGACAGCTTGCCGATGGCTCTTGCGGCCGAGGGGCAGTTCTTCGTGGAGACGGCGTTGCTGGCTGCGCTGACCGGGCTCACTTGGACTGCGGTCACACCTTCCGTGATTAAAGTAGATCAAGTCGACGTCTGAGCGAGCCCCCGACAGGTTCCACCACCCATCCGGCGATACTGAACTCCCCGTTCGCGCTTGTCGAAATTTGCGGTCGGGAACCCGACCGTGCGTCCACTGCGCCTATAACTCTTGTCTACTTGATCACGCGTCAGGCTGAACGCTGCGGGAGCCGTTTCGCCTGCTCGGCGAGTGGGGCCTACGGCACCAAAGCGACCTTTTAGAGCCGCAAGGTCGCTGCGGTGAAGGTCGATGATTGGTGGCGGGAAGACCGGCAGCTATCGAGTGGAGCGGGGTGGATAGCTGCCGGCATCACTATGGTTACTTCGCTGTAAGGAAATTCACGACGACTGGGTTGAGCGCCGACGCGCACTCCTCGGGGAGCCAGTGTCCACACTCCGGCAGAACCTTCTTCGTCACATTGGTGGCATACTCACTTAGCTGTTCGCCTTGGAGCTTGCCCATGCCGCCATGGCCACCGCCACCGATGGCTAGTACCGGCATTGTCAGCTTGGTCGCGCTTAATGGCTTGTTACGGCGAGCAGTCTCATTGAGCGCTCGGTAATATTCGAAGCTACCATGCAGCGTCTGGGGCTTGGCATAAGACCGACCATACATGTCGAGCAGCGCAGGTGTGAACACGTCCTTGTTCGTGGCATGCTCTTTGATAAAATGCTCGATGAAGAAGCGCTCGTGTCCGGTGACAAGTGTTTCGGGAAGCTGGTTTCCAGCTGCGAAAAAGCTGAAATGCCAAACCAGCGACTCTCCCTGGGGTGTGAAGGCGGGGAATTGGTAGAGCCGTTCATCGGGGATCGGCGCTTCCATGTAGACGAGCCGGCGAATGTCGGCCTGATGCTCGACAGCCATTGGATAGGTGTTCCAGATGCCGATGTCGTGCGCGATGAGATTGAACGGCGCGTTCGGGCTAAAGCTCTTGGCAAGCCGGTACAGTAGCGGCGCAATGTCTTGACCCGCGTACGATTTTGGCACCCCCGACATACCCAGCGCTGGCAGGTCCACCGCCACGACCGTGTGGGTTTTTGCTAAAAGCGGCATCAGTTGATGCCATTCGTACCAGCTCTGGCCGAACCCGTGAACAAGCAGCACGAGCGGACCAGCGCCGCCTTTCAGATAGTGCATCTTCACACCATCCACTTGCGCGAAGCCGGGTGTGAATCCAATCGGTGACGGAAACTCTTCAGTCGTTGCGGCCGCGGGCGCTGCGGGCGCCGCGGGGATCGTGCCGGCGAATGCTGCCGTCAGTGCGAGACCCAAAACAGCGCGCTTCAAGAAGGTAGAAAACATTACATAGTCCTTTGTTGAGAGTAGGTCAGGCGTGCACGCGGGGGCCGGGCGTGAAGCCGTGCCGGCGTGCGCCGAAAGCGATGCAGAGGGCGATCAACGAGAGTACGAGCACTGCCCACGAGAATGCGCCCGCACCCGATTGATTGAGAAGAAGGCCGCCAACGATCCCGCCCGCGGCGATCGCGCTGTTCCAGACCGTGGTAATCATGGCGTTGGCCAAATCGACGCCATCGCCAGCCGCATCAGCCGACGCCGTCTGAAGTTGCGTCGCAGCGCCCCCGAACGACAGGCCCCACACGAGAATACCGGCGATCACCACCGCGGGAACCGTAGCGAAGAGGGCGAAGGCCAGCGCTACGCCTGCGAAAGCAATCAAGCTGACCAGCACCAGGCGGCGCAACATGTGATCGACCAGCAGCCCCGTCACCCAGATACCGGCAAGTGCCGCACCGCCGAACGTAAGCAGCAGCAGATCAACCCGTCCATGGAGGCCCGACAGGACGGAAAATGGCGCGACATAGGTGTAGAGGATATTGTGTGCGGTCATCCAGGCGAAGATTGTTGCGAGGATCGGACGAATGCCGGGTGTAGCGAAGACGGCGCTGATCGACAGCCGCCGGTGCGCCGACTGGCCTGCGAAGTCGGGCACCGCCCACAGCACCCAGCCAATCAGCAGGACAGTCGTTCCCGACGTTGCAAAGAACGCCGCACGCCAGCCCACAGTCGCACCGAGAAAGGCCCCCGCCGGTACGCCGAGCGACAGTGCGATCGGCGTCCCGACCATGGCGATCGCCAGCGCCTTGCCCTTGAGCCGGCCCACCACCATCCGGCGCGCATAGCCGGCCAGGATGCCCCAGGCGAGGCCGGCCGCTACGCCGGCAAGGAAACGCACGACCAGCGTCAGCCAGTAATTGCCGGACATGGCGGTGATGGTGTTGAAGATGAGGAAGCCGATGATCGCCGCCAACAGTGTCGGCTTGCGCCGCCAGCCTTGCGTCCAGGCGGTCAACGGTATCGCGGCGATGAGCGATCCCGCCGCATAGGCGGTGACGGTCTGCCCAGCCAGAGCTTCGGAAACGCCGAGCCCCTCCGAGATACGCGGCAACAAGCCAGCCGGTAGGGTTTCCGTCAGGATGGCGGTGAAGCCAGTCATGGCGAGTGCCAAAAGCGCAGAGATCGGCAGCTGGTCGCGCTCGCCTTCCTCGCGCGCGGGTATTGGATCTGTCATTACGCGCCCTACTTATGGATTGAACAGTCCATAAGTAGGGCGCGCCCGAACTGGTTGTCAATGACTTGTGGATCAACTAATTCAGAATTAGCAAAGGAGCTTGATATGGCCCGTACCGGACGCCCGCGCGGCTTTGATCGTGACGAAGCGGTTACCCAGGCAATGCACCTGTTTTGGGAGCATGGCTTCGAAGGCGTGTCGCTGGAGCAGCTTCGCCGGTCGATGGGCGGTATCTCGTCGGCGAGCTTCTATGCCGCGTTCGGCTCCAAGGAGGCTTTGTATCGCACTGCACTAGACAATTATCTCGCCACACATGGCACGGTCATGTTGGCATTACGCGATCAAAGCCTGACCCCACGTCAGCGGATCGAGCAAGCGTTGCGCCGCTCGGCGGAGATGCAGACCGATCCTACGCATCCGACCGGCTGCATGGTCGCGCTTTCGAGTATCATCTGCTCCGAAGGTGGAGCGTCGGTTCAGGCACTGACGAGCGCCGAGCGAGAGGCGAACCGCAAGGCGATCCTAGCCTGTGTCGATACTGCGATTGCGGATGGTACGCTGCGTCGTGAGACAAACTCGGCCGGATTGGCCACCTTGTTCGAAGGGCTTTTGGTCGGTTTGTCCATTCAGGCCCGAGATGGCGTTTCGACCAAAGACCTCGATGCCGGTGTCACACAGGCTCTGAGCGCTTGGGATGCGAACATTCTGCGAGCTTAACGAGCTTGCACTACGGCATCCCAGTAAGATCAAATCAGCCAATCGCGGAGACGACAACTCCGGGATTGGCTGGTGACGCGCTACCGTTAATCTGTGTCCGAATAATGCACAGAGGCCTTCATGGCGGTGAAGCGTCATGGTCGCCCCGAGGAGGTTGCCGCGATGGTGGCTTGGCTCGCCAGTCCTGAAACGGCGTTCGTCAGCGGGGCCATGCACACGATCGACGGTGCGATGGGGGCCTGAAGGCGGATCGGCTTGGAAGCTCCTTTCCTGCGCGCCGATCCTCGACATCCCCGGGCGGGCAGAGGCGGCCGGATCAGCCCTCCGATCCCTGGGCTATCGCAGGAAGGCGCCTGCCGCCTTCCTGCGATAGCCCGTCATGCCGGTTCTGACGATTGGCCGCTCGGAGAGCACAAATTACGGCTACAGCGATGCTCGCCGGCTCGAAGCATGCGCAGATAATCACTCGCCCGATCCCGTTTGCGGTCAGTCGTAGCCGTCGGACGAACTCACGGCGCTACGACACCTTGCGCGAGATGATCTGACACGGTGGAAATGAACGCCCGCAGGCGCTGGAGGCGCCGCAGGTCGCGGTGATATCCCATCCAGATCTCGCGCGACGGCGGTTCATCCGGGAGATCGAGCTTGCGGATGCCGGGAATCCGGCTGCCCACAACCTGAGGAAGCACCGCGATGCCGACACCCTCGCGGCACATCCTACCCTGCACGTTGCGGTTGTTGGATCGTAGGATGAGCCGTGCATTTGGAAAGCTTTCGATCAGCCAGGCTATATCGGGGAACTGGCCCGTCGAGGTATCGTGCGTGATCAGCCGAAATCCCGCTCCATCGCCAAACCGCGGCTCCGGCGCTCCATCGGCGACGTAGACGCCGTAATCGAGCCGAAACAACCGGCGCTGCACGAGATCAGCGGTGTCGAACGGCACGATCCTGAAGGCCACGTCGGCCTCGCGCTGAGCGAGATTGAACAGCCGGGTCCCGGTCAGAACCTCGACGTCGACCTCCGGATAGGTCTTGGTATAGTCGGCGATGATCGGCGGCAGGAAATAGGCGCCGAACCAGTCGGCCGAGGCGATCCGCAAGCTGCCTTTGAGAGTCTGCTCTCGACCATCAAGGCGGCGCTGCATGGTAAGTGCGCCCTCCTCCATCTGCTCGGCCAGCGCGACGATCCCGTCACCTTCCTCCGTCAGTACAAAGCCATCCGCGGTCCGCTGGAAAAGCGTGTGACCGATCGCCTGCTCGAACGCACGGAGCCTGCGTCCGACAGTGGGATGGCTGCTCCCGAGCGCACGCGCCGCGCCACCGAGCGTGCCCGTCCGGGCGATGGCGAGAAAGATCCTGACGTCACTCCATTCCATATCGCACAACTCAGCACCCACAAAACTGAACAGCAAAGGTGCGATAGTGGCAGTTATTGATCAAATTCAACCGCCTAAATTGTCGTTACGCGGAAACCGTTCTCGGCATCCAAGCAGAAGGAGTCAGTCAGATGGAGGTAGGCCTCATCGGTCTCGGAAGCATGGGCACCGCCATGGCCCTGAACCTCGTGAAGGTCGGCCATCAGGTCCGGGCCTGGAACCGCAGCGAACTCGCAAGCGACGCCGTTCCCGGCGCAACGCTCGTCGCTTTGGCCGCAGACGCGTTCCAGGCGGACGTGGTCTTGACCATGCTGTCCGACGATGCCGCGATCCGCGAGGTCATCCTCGACGGCGGCCTTCTTGCCAGCGCGCGACCCGGGCTGGTCCACGTCGTCGCGTCGACGATTTCGGTGGCGTTCGGACGCGAACTCGCGACGCTGCACGAGGAAGCAGGCCTAGGCTATGTCTCCGCCCCGGTTCTCGGTCGCCCAACCGTCGCCGCGAGCGGCCAGCTCAACATCCTCGCGGCCGGCAAGTCGCATGCCGTCGAGACCGTGGAACCGATCCTGGCGCAGCTGGCCGAGAAGGTCTGGAAGTTGGGAGACGATCCCGCCCGGGCGAACGTGGCCAAGCTCGCGTGCAACATGATGATCGGCATGGCGATCGAGGCGCTGGCCGAGGGGGTCGAGCTGACCGAAGGCGTTGGGCTCGACCGCGCCGACTTCTTCGAGCTCATCCTCGCCACGCTGTTCGCCGGTCGCGCCTACGAGAGCTACAGCGCGCAGATCACCGAGCAGTCCTTCGAGCCGGGCTTCAAAGCCAGGCTCGCGCTCAAGGACATGCGCCTCGCGACCGAGGCGGGCAAAGATCTCGGTCGTCCCCTGCCTCTGCTCGATACCGTGCGCGAACGCTTGGATCGGGCCGTGTCGCTGGGGCTCGGCGACAAGGACTGGTCGATTATGGCCGATGCCACCGTCCGCGCAACCGACAGCACCGCGGCGGCACACAATCAAACGGAGAAGACATCATGAGGACCTGGCTGATCACGGGGTGTTCGAGCGGCTTCGGCCAGCGTCTTGCACTAGCTGCAGCGCAGCGCGGCGATCAGGTCGTCGCGACCGCACGGAACGTCGCCGACATAGAGGCGCTGGCTGCCCCTTTCGGCGGTCGCATGATCACTGTGCCACTCGACGTGACGGACACGTCAACCGCTAGGGCGGCGGTGGCGAGCGCCGAAGAGGCGTTTGGCGGGCTGGACGTGCTAGTCAACAATGCGGGCTACGGGCTGTTCGGTGCGATCGAGGAGGGGGCGCCCGGGGAATACCGTCCGATGTTCGAGGTCAACGTATTCGGCCTAATCGAAACGACCAGAGCCGCGCTGCCGATCCTGCGCAGGAATGGCGGCGTCATCGTCAACATGTCGTCAGGCGCCGGCATCGCGGGTGGAGCGGGTGGCGGATACTACAACGCAGCAAAATTCGCAGTCGAAGGCCTTTCAGAGGCGCTCGCGGGCGAGCTGGCGCCGTTCGGCATCCGCGTGGTGATCGTCGAGCCGGGCCCGTTCCGCACCGACTTCCTTGGCCGTTCGATCATCATGGCTGCGAACGAGATGCCCGAATACGCCCCCACCTCGCGCAAGCCCTACCGTGAACGTTCGGACGGCAAGCAGGCCGGCGACCCCGACAAGGCAGTCGCCGTGATCCTGCGCGCGGTGGACGACGAGAACAGCCCGCTCCACCTTCCGCTCGGCCCGGTCGCGCACGACATCGCGGAGCGCAAATTGGCCGCCTTCCGCCACGACATCGACGCTTGGCGCGCCGTCTCGATCGCGACGGACTTCAACCCGTCATGATCCTACGCGCCTGATCCACCTCCAACTCAACGATCGCGGGAGTGCGCTCATGATCGCAGCATTGAACGGTTTTACCCAGCAGCTGGTGCCGGTGAACGGCATCAGGATCAACGCCGTCTCGGGGGGGTCGGGGCCGCCGATCCTCCTGCTTCACGGCTGGCCGGAAACCTGGTGGGAATGGCACGGCGTCATGCCGCTGCTGGCAGAGCAGTTCAGCGTCGTCGCGATCGACCTGCGCGGCGCCGGCTTCTCCGACTGTCCGCAGGGCGGCTACGACAAGGCGACAATGGCACGCGACGCGCACGAGGTCATGCGTGCGCTCGGGCATGAGCGTTATGCAGTGTGCGGCCACGACATCGGCGGAATGGTCGCCCTGCCGCAAGCCGCCCTTTTCCGGGAGGCTGTAACCCACCTCGCGGTCCTCGACGTTCCGCTGCCCGGTTGGAGTGAATGGGAGGCGACGACCGCTAGGCTCTGGCACTTCGGCTTCCACATGAACCGCGACCTGCCCGAGCGCCTGATCCACGGTCGGGAATACGACTACATCTCGACCTTCATGGCAGAGCGCTTCCACGA
Source organism: Sphingomonadaceae bacterium OTU29LAMAA1 (assembly GCA_024072375.1). Taxonomy (NCBI): domain Bacteria; kingdom Pseudomonadati; phylum Pseudomonadota; class Alphaproteobacteria; order Sphingomonadales; family Sphingomonadaceae; species Sphingomonadaceae bacterium OTU29LAMAA1. The sequence continues at coordinate 483,446 of CP099617.1, read as the reverse complement.
TCACAGTTCCTTCGATCCGGCAAACATCGAGATCTACGCCAGGGCGATGTCGCTGCCCGGCCGCACGCGCGGCGGCATGGAATGGTATCGCACCCTCAGGGACGACCATGCGGCCGCTTTGACATACAAGAAGCAGCCGCTGGCAATCCCGGTCCTCGGTCTGGGCGGAGATCAGCGGTTCGGGGCGCAAATGGTGCCAATGCTGCAGGAGTTCGCCGCAAACGTGACCGGCGGATCGCTCCCGCTCTGCAGTCATTACGTCGCGGACGAACGCCCAGATGAAGTCGCCGCAGCGCTGATCGACTTCGTAAAATCACACTGAAGCAGAAGGGAAATCGTTATGACCACACCCGCAATCCGCGGCGTCAACCACATCGGCATCGTGGTGCCGGACATCGAAGCGGCGAAATCGTTTCTCGTTGAGGCGTTCGGCGGCCAGGTCATCTACCAGTCGTTCGGCCCGCAGGATGCCCCGCGACAGGGGGCCGAGTTCGAGCGGGCCGTTGGCGCTTTCCCCGGAACTGTGGTCCGCGGCCAGGCCATGGTCAAGATCGGCACCGGTCCGGACATCGAGCTGTTCGAGATGCATGGCCCCGAACAGGCGCAGCCAGTCCGGGCGAGCGACTTCGGCATCACGCACTTCGGAATCTACACCGACGACATCGACGCATCGGTGAAGCGCTTCGAGAAGGCGGGCGGAACCCCGCTTACGGCGCCGCGGGAAATCCCCTACGCGACCGAGAAGGGCGAGGGAAACAAGGTCTGCTACTGCCGTATGCCGTGGGGTACGACGATTGAGTTCTTCACGACGCCGACGCGCATGGCCTACCACGATCAGACTGCGCTGCGCAGGTGGCAGGATGAAGACTAAGCAGTGCCGGCCACGGCAGCTATCGCCAAACACCGTCGCATCTGTACTGTGGCTTCAACAATGTGTCGGCGCATCGCCATTATGCGCGCGTTAGCGATGATGAGACTTCTATGACCGATCGGATCAGCATCATCCCGCCATCGATGCAGAACATCGTAGACCGCGCCGGCTACGTTCCAGCCGTACAAGCGGCCGGCTTCGTCTTCTGTGCCGGACAGGTAGGTCGAGATAGCAACCTGTCCGTCATCACGGACCCGGAGCAGCAATTTCACGCGTGCTGGGATAACGTGGATCTCGTATTGGCGGCGGCCGGCTGTACGTTCGACGACGTGGTCGAAATGACAACATTCCACGTCGACCTAGCGCAGAACATCGATCTTTTCCGAAAGGTCAAAGACCTTCGCTTTCCTCGCGGAAGGTGCGCTTGGACATGCATTGGGGTTTCCGACCTCGCCGTGGACGGGCTTCTTGTCGAAATCAAGTGTATTGCGATGAATCCCGTATCTGGATAGCAGCATCATTTGACGGGAGCCGATGCGGAGTTGATCGCGACCTTCGCTCCAGGCCGCGCCACGGCATACATTTTGCTCGTCATGTCCTTCCACAGTGCATTGCGATCACCGTCCTTGGCATAGACCATGGAGACGGCGTGGGTCGCGCCGGGCACGTAACGGAACTCGGCCTTGCCGCCGACCTTGCGGAACGCCGCATCGAGCCGGTGCACCGGACCATCCAGATAGTAGGAGTCCTCGGCGCCGACGACCACGTGTACCTTGCCGTCGAGAGCTCGCGCCAGTCGCGGCCACTCCGCCTCGATCCGGTGCGCGATGTCATATCGATCGCGCCAATAGGCAGCGACCGCGGGATCGATCGCTCCCGTATTCCGGTCGAACAACACCGTCGGCTTGCCGTCGCGACCGCGTGGCGAGAAGGTCCACTCGAAGGAACGGAGCTGCCCTCCGTCATGACCGAGCACACGCTCGAGCCTTGCAGCCTCCTCGATCGTGCCGATGACCTTGCCGTGATCGCGCTCTAGCGGACGCGGCGTGCCGTTGACGGATCGATACAGATTCGAAGCTGGGGCGTAGAGATCGACACCGAGGAAGTCGTGGAAGTCGACCGGATCGGGCGACGTCGCCCAACTGCCACCGAACAGCTCCGGATGACGAACGATCGTCCAAAGTGCGAACCATCCGCCAGAGCTGTGTCCCGTGAGGAAGCGTCCGGACGGCCGGGCATCCATGCGGTACCTAGCCTCCAGCGCGGGTATCACCTCGCCGACCAGCGCCTCGCCCCACGGCCCGTTGTTCGCGCTGTCCGCGAACTCGCTCGTCCCGCTCGGCGAGGAGAAGTCGAGCGCGACCCAGATCATCGGCGGGAGCGCGCCGGTTTCCATCAGATGCCACTGCTTGGACAACTGCTGCCCGTCCGACCGGTGCGTCGCGCCGAAGCCACCGGCGGTGTATATTGTCGGATAGGTCACCCGCGCCTGCGGATCGTAGCCTGGCGGCGTCAGCACCCAGGCGCGTATGGCCTGCGCCTTTCCTTTGAAACGTGTCAGCGATGGCGAGGCGATGCGCTCCTCGTGCAGATGTGGGCGCGACGCTGCAATCTGCTCCGCCGCTACCGGCGGAAGCCCGGCGGTGTCGAACTGATCCGGCTGAGGCGGCACAACGTGATCGAGCGGGATGATGGGCGGTGTAGCGAGCGGGAAAGTGATGGTGACCACCTTGGAAACAAGATCGCCCGCTCCGCGACCGGAATAGTTGTAGTCACCGTTGCGATCGAACACCGCCTGAACGCGATAGGTGCCCGCCGGAAGGGCCGCGAAGCTCTCGGGGTAGCCGAGGGCGCTGGTGTCGACGGCGACCGAACGCTTGGTGCCGACATCCCGCACATCCACCCCGGTGACCGACACCGACTTGGCGTTACGCCCCAGATCGACGGATTCCGTATGCTCGTTCTCGGCCGTCGCGGGCTCCGCGAAGATCAGCAACCGGTCGCTCGCCTTTGCTGCGGATGCGGCCGGTAAGGTGACGACGATGCTGGCTGCCGGCTCGGCAGCGCCGAGCAGAAGCCAGGCTGCGCCAAGCATAAGGGTGGCACGCACCGCGTCGGTCGCGGCTCGATGGCGATGTTGGAATTCAGTCATCGGTCTGTTGCCTCTGTCGATGCCCGATGGATGTCGGCCAGTGCGTAGTCGAGCGCCGCGGCCGCGTGCAGCGCGGTCGTGTCAAAGACCGGCACCGGGCTGTCCTCCGAACCGATCAGCAGCATGATCTCGGTACAGCCGAGGATCACCGCCTGGGCTCCGTCGTCGACCAGGCGAGCGATCACCGCCCGATAGGCGTCACGCGAGGAGGATTCGATACGTCCTGCGACCAACTCTTCATAGATGATCCGATGAACGGTCGCCCGGTCCTCAGCGTTCGGGATCACGACATCGAGACCGTATCGTTCGCGCAGCCGGCCCTTGTAGAAGTCCTGCTCCATCGTGAACGCCGTCCCGAGCAGGCCCACTTTGCGAAACCCGCTTTCGACGAGTCGTTCCGCCGTGGGATCGGCGATGTGGAGCAGCGGTATACTGATTTCGCGCTGCACCTCGTCCGCCATTCGGTGCATGGTGTTGGTGCAGATCACCAGCAGGTCAGCTCCGGCCGCCTCCAGCCGCTGCGCCGCATCTGCAAGTCGTTCAGCCAAGATACTCCACTCGCCCGCATGCTGCAGTGCCTCGATTTCGGCAAAGTCGAACGACCAAAGCAGACAACGCGCCGAGGCAGTCGACCCCAGACGTTTGCGCGCCTCCTGGTTGATGATGCGATAGTACTCCGCCGAGCTTTCCCAGCTCATTCCGCCGATCAGACCGATCATACGCATGGTCGTTCTCCGTTTTCTGCTCTCGAGGCCAGATAGCATGGACTGGACCAGCTCCAATAAAACCGGGTGATCCATGCCGCTGCCTCCTCGCGGCGAGGGTTGCCAAAGCTCAATAGACACTTGACCATCTACCGTCTAGTAGGTAGGCAACATGGGTTGGTGTGCGGGGTAGGCCCGTCACCGCAAGTCCCAAAAGGATATCCCCATGTCGAAAAACCATCTGGTGCGTGCCGTCATCTCGGCCGTCACCGCGCTCTTTGCCGTTTCCGGCACGAATCTCGCAGCTCAGAACTCCGGCCGAGCGAACGTCCGCGGCAGCGTGATCAGCGCGACGGCCACCTCCCTCAAGGTCAGGTCGCGCGAGGGCAAGGTCGTCGACGTCGCGCTGGCGGACGGCTGGAAGATCAGCAGCCTCGCCCGTTCGTCGGTCGCGGCGATCAAGCCGGGCGATTTCGTCGGCATCGCTTCCATGAAGAACGCCAAGGGCGACCGGGCGCTGGAGGTCCTGATCTTCCCGCCGGCGCTGAAGGGCCTCGGCGAGGGCAGCTACGGCTGGGATCTCAAGCCGCAGAGCTCGATGACCAACGCCTCCGTCACCAGCAAAGTGAAGGGCGTGAACGGCCAGACGGTCAACCTCTCCTACAACGGCGGTCAAAAGACGATCACCATCCCGCCGTCCGCGCCCGTGGTCTCGTTCGCCAGCGCCACGCCGGCCGACCTGAAGCCTGGCGCCAAGGTGTTCATCGGGGCGGAGAGCGCAGGCGGCAAGCTCGTCGCGCATCAGGTCGTCGTCGGCAAGAACGGCGTCGTTCCGCCGATGTGAGGTGACGGCGCCGGCGCCTCCCCCCTCGCCGGCGCCCCATCCCCTGTTTTTTTAAGGGCCCGCGATGTCCGACCAAGAACCTGCCGCACCAGGCGACGCTTCCCCGCGTCGAGTGCTCACCCACCGTCATGGCGTAGTGACGCGCGTCACCCACTGGATCAACGTCCTCTGCCTGACGGTGCTGCTGTTCAGCGGACTGCAGATCCTGAACGCCTATCCGTCGCTGCACTGGGGCCAAATCGGCGCCGATGCCGACCCCTACGTCGCCCGGATAGATGCCTCCGGGGATGGCGACCATCCGCGCGGCGTGCTCCACCTGGGCCGACGCCGTATGGATACGACCGGCGTTCTCGGCGTGTCTCGCCAGGATGGCGAGCCGGTCACGCGCGGCTTCCCGTCCTGGATCACCCTGCCCTCCGGTCAGGACCTCGCCACCGGGCGGCGCTGGCACTTCTTCTTCGCCTGGCTGTTCGTGGCCAACGGTCTCGTCTACCTCGGCACTGCGCTGGCGCTCGGCCACTTCCGACGCGACCTGCTGCCCTCCCGCAGTGAGGTGCGGCCGCGCCATCTCTGGCACGAGATGCTCGACCATGCCCGTCTACGCTTTCCCAAAGGCGAGGCGGCGCGCCGCTACAACGCTCTTCAGAAGCTCACCTATCTCGCGGTCATAGTCGGACTCCTGCCGACCATGCTGCTCACCGGACTAACCATGTCGCCGGGGTTCGACGCTGCCGCACCGTTCCTGCTCGACCTCTTCGGCGGCCGCGCGTCCGCGCGCACCCTCCATTTTGCGACCGCGTCGCTGCTGGTCCTGTTCGTGATCGTCCACGTGCTCATGGTCGTGCTGTCGGGGCCCATCAACAACATGCGCTCGATGATCACGGGTCGATACGTCATCAAGCTGGGAGACACCGAATGACCAGTGACCTTTCTCGTCGCCGGCTGCTGACCGGCGGGCTGATGGGCCTCAGCGCCGCGGCGCTGACGGGCTGCGACGGCCTCGCCGGCAACGCCTCGGTGAATGACGTCCTTGCCAAGGCGGAAGGTCTGACCCGGCGTGCGCAGCGACTGGCGATCGGCGGCTCGCTCGCGCGCGAATACGGTGTCGCCGATCTGTCGCCGGTGTTCCGGGTCAACGGCACATCGCAGCCGGACGGCGAGGAGTATGCGGAACTGCAGGAGAACGGCTTCGCCGGCTGGCGGCTGAAGGTCGACGGTCTCGTCCATCGTCCGATAGCGCTGTCGATGGACGAGCTGCGGCGGTTGCCCGCGCGCACCCAGATCACCCGTCACGATTGCGTGGAAGGATGGAGCGGCATCGCTCAATGGACGGGCGTGCCGCTCGGGCTGGTCTTGCGCGCAGCCGGGCTCAGAACCAACGCGCGCTTCGCGGTGTTCCACTGCTACGACGAGCTCGAGCAGACCTTCGACGGCAGCGGGCGCTACTATGGCAGCATCGACCTGATCGACGCCTTCCACCCGCAGACAATCCTCGCCTACGGTATGAACGGGCACCCGCTGGAGGTCGGACACGGGGCTCCGCTCCGCCTTCGGGTCGAACGTCAGCTCGGCTACAAGCAGACCAAATACATTCGGCGGATCGAACTGGTCGACAGTTTCGCCCATCTCGGCGGTGGGAAGGGCGGCTATTGGGAAGACCGCGGCTACGAATGGTATGCGGGGATATAGCGGCGAGACGACGGGAACACGGGCGGCCGCCGGCACGGTCAAGGATCAGTGCTGCCCCCAGACGACGGCCACGAACCACTGCAAGCCGTCGCAGCGACCCGCCGCCACCCTTCGGCTCCCCCACCCCTGATTTCCACGTCCTAACGAAGCAGCAGTTCCGAACGAGAAGGAAGACGACATGACGACAAACGAGCAGATCATTCGTGAAGTCTATGCCGCAGCCGAGGGCACGTCCCTCAACGCGGACAGGTTCGCCACCCTGTTCCATGACGATGGCTATTTCCTCGATCAGGGCTCCGGCATGCGATGGACGGGCGACCAGGTTCGTCAGCCCATCCAGGGCATCGCGAGCGCCTTTCCCGACATGCACCGCGAACTGCTATCGTTCTATGAGGTCGGCGATGCCGTGATCGTCGAGCTTCGGCTGCAAGGCACCCATCTCGGCGACCTCCGCACCGCGAAGGGGGTGGTGCCTCCGACGGGCGAGACCTTCGACATACCGTGCTGCGACGTCTTTCACCTTCGCGACGAGAAGGTGGTCTCCTTCCACTGCTACAACGAGATACCCGCGTGGTTTATGAGCCTGGCAAGCCGCTGACCATGTCAGGATCTGAGGTTTCGAAGAACCGTCCGATGACACGGCTGGCGTTTGCAATAATCATGGAAGGATACCGATGAGCTCGATCGGAATCGTCGGAGCGGGTCAACTTGGCGGCGTCCTCGCCAGGCGCTTGACCGCACTCGGCTACGAGGTGTCAGTCGCCAACTCGCGAGGGCCGAGTAGCTTGCGTGACTTCGCCGTTGCGAGCGGCGCGAAGGCCGTGGAGATCAGCGAATTGGCAGCCGAGGCGCGGCTGCTGATCCTCGCCATCCCGTTAGGTGCGATACCGCGTCTACCGAAGGATCTGGTCGCTTCGTGGAGACACGGCCAAACCATTGTGGATGCCGGCAATTACATCCCGCTTCGCGACGGCCCGATCCTGCAGATCGATGAGGGCATGCCGGAGTCCGTCTGGGTGGCGCAGCAGCTGGGTCTCCCGGTCGTCAAGGCGTTCAACAGCATCTCCGACCTCAGCCTGGAGCATGGTGGTCGGCCCGCCGGAGCGCTCAACAGAATCGCACTGCCCGTCGCCGGTGACGACCCGCAGACCCGTGCCGCCGTCATGAAGCTCGTCGAGGAACTGGGTTTCGACGCCCTGGATGCCGGATCACTGGCGAACTCCTGGCGCCAGCAGATCGGACAGCGGGCATACTGCACGGACGGGACACGCGATCAACTCGCCGCCTTGTTAGCGCGCGCTAGAGCGGACAGCGTGAAGCCAAAGCGGGACGTGGCGATGAAGCTGATGTCCAGACTACCGCCGCACTTCCCAAAGACCACACTACTTAGTGGCGCTCGGTTCATGGCTGGTTTGGACCGCAGTAAACCTGCGAACTGGCTGGCGGTGCTACGCCTCGCATCGGTGATGATGCGACCTTCCCGGTAGGTTCGTTCCATCGCGGACGTCCCGCCGCTGTCGAGCGGCGGGACGTCCGCGTATTTGAAACCTTAGACCCGTACGCGCTCGATCAGCGACTCGACAATGGCGGCGAAGCGCGTCGGATCATCGAACGCCCGGGCGACAAGCATCGCGCCGTAGACCGCCGCCATGAAGTTCTCGGTCTCCGCCCGCGGCGACTGCTCTAGCCGCATAGAACCCTGCTCCACGCCAAGCACCAGCACATCCTCCAGCCACTCCGCCAAGTCGGTGAAATGCCCGCGTACCGACACGGCGATCTGCTGCGGCAGGCTAGGCAACTCCGCCGCCAATACACCCGCCAGACAGAACGGAGCGCTCTGGTCCACGATGCAGCGCTCCCAATATTCAATGTACATGCGCAGCTGATCCATCGCGACAGGCGTCGTCTCCCGAGCAGCGGCGATCTGCGTACGGATCGCCGCACGTCCCCGCTCGACTACGGCGACGACCAGATCGACCTTGGAGGGGAAATGATGATGGATGCTGGGCTTTCGGATGCTGTAGCGCTCCGCAAGATCGGCATAGCTGAACCCGTTATAGCCACCCAGCATGATCAGCTGCTTGGCGCCAACGACCAGCTTTTCCGCCGTACCACTTAACGCCGTCATCTGCCTACCTCCTAATAGGGAGGATATAGGTTGTTCATCGAGAAGTGCCTATCGCACGCGGAGCAACGCTGCCTTTTTCTCAAAAAAAAAGGCAAATTGTTCGGAAATCCGCACGGCACAGACCTGTTGACTCCCATCAGCCTACCTACTAGTAGGGTGAAAGTCACGGAGAAATGCCATGTCAATCCAAACTGTCGATCACCGGTCCACCATGTTCAGGCAGCCCTCTACGAGCCAATGGCTCAAGGGCTACTACTACACACGCTTCGCTTTTTCCGCCGTGTGGGTCGTCGCGGCGTTTGCCGTGGCCAAGAACACGCCACCGCTCGCTGCCGTCATGCTCGTGGCGTATCCGGCATGGGACGCAATCGCGAACTACGTTGATGCGAGCCGCAGCGGAGGCATTGGGCGCAACAAGAGCCAGCTTTTGAACTTCATTGTCAGCATCGTCACCACGATTGCCGTCGTCGTCGCACTTGGCCAGAGCAACGCCGCGGTCCTCAAGGTGTTTGGCGTTTGGGCCGCCTTCGCCGGGCTGTTTCAGCTTGCGACCGCAATCGGCCGCTGGAGAACGACGGGCGCGCAATGGGCCATGGGGCTTAGCGGCGCGCAGTCGATCCTGGCCGGTGGCTTCATGCTGAAGATGGCGGCCGGCGCCGAGCCCGTCGGTATCGCCAACATTGCACCATATGCGGCGTTCGGCGCCTTCTACTTCCTCGTTTCGGCGGTGTGGCTGACGGTGAGCGACGCCCGCCGCGGTGCGCGTAGCGCTGCCGCCTGACGCTGGGACCGCCCTTCAACCCGCTCGCCATAGGACTTGCCCGCGCGGCGAGCGTGTTCGTCTACCTTCTTTAGGAGCCTGATCATGTCCATCGACGTCAAATACCGCACCACTGCCATCTCCACCGGAGGCCGCGAGGGCCGCACCCGCACCGAGGACGGAAGCATTGAGCTAAAGCTCTCCACGCCTAAGGAGTTGGGTGGCGCAGGTGGCGCGGGAACCAATCCCGAGCAGCTGTTCGCCGCAGGTTACTCGGCCTGCTTTCTTAGCGCGATCAAGGGGGTTTCTAAGAAGCTCCAGCTCCGGTTGCCGGAAGACGCCTCCGTTGCCGCAACTGTCGGGATCGGCATGCGGTCGGAGGGCGGCTTCGGTCTTGAGGTTGAACTGTCAGTGAGCCTGCCCGGCCTAAACGAGGCGGACGCGCAGCGTTTGATGGAGGCTGCGCACGGCGTCTGTCCTTATTCCAACGCCACCCGCAACAACGTCGACGTCCGGCTGACGCTCGCATGACCGGGTCGGGCCTGCGCCGCGCAGGCCCGACCCGCCACGGGCGAACCAATGCTAGAAAGACTTGAACATTATGCGCAGCTTCGATGCGATTATTATCGGCGCCGGCCAGGCCGGTCCGTCGCTCGCCGGACGGCTCAACGACGTCGGCATGACGGTCGCCCTGATTGAACGGCACTTGGTCGGCGGCACCTGCGTCAACACCGGGTGCAAGCCCACCAAGACCCTTATCGCCAGTGCGCAGGCCATTCGAACTGCAAGGCGTGGCGACGACTACGGCTTCACCGTCCCATCGGCACCCGTCGTCGACATGGAGGCGGTCGCGGCCCGTGCAAACAAGGTCATCGTCGACTCGCGAACCGGCAACGAGAACTGGCTCGCGGGCATGGAAAACGTCGAGCTGATCCGCGGACACGCGCGTTTCACGGCGTCACGGGTAGTCGAGGTTGGCGGCGAGGAGATCACCGCACCGCGCATCTTCATCAACGTCGGGGGGCGCGCCGTCATCCCCGACATGCCGGGCATCAACGACGTGCCCATCCTCACCAACACTGACATGGTCGCGCTGGACGTACTGCCGCGACATCTCGTGATCGTCGGCGGTAGCTACATCGGCTTGGAGTTCGCGCAAATGTACCGGCGCTTCGGCGCGCAGGTGACAATAGTCGAACGCCTGGATCGGCTCATCGGACGGGAGGACTTGGACGTGTCCGTCACCGTGCGCGAAATACTGGAAACCGAGGGCGTTTCCGTCCGGACCGGCGCGGACTGCATCGGCTTCGAGGCGCAAGGCGACGAGATTGCCGTGCAGATGAGCTGCAACGCCGCTTCCGAGCCGATCCTCGCCACGCATGTGCTGATGGCCACGGGCCGGCGGCCGAACACCGACGATCTTGGTCTGGAGCAGGCGGGGATTGAAACCGATGCGCGCGGCTACATCATGGTCGATGATCGCTTGGAGACGGGCGTGTCAGGCGTTTTCGCGCTGGGCGATTGCAACGGGCGCGGCGCCTTCACCCATACCGCCTACAACGACTTCGAGATCATTGCCGCCAACCTCCTCGACGGGGAGGACCGCCGAGTCAGCCAGCGCTTGCCGGGCTACGCCCTCTACATCGATCCGCCGCTCGGGCGCATAGGGATGACCGATGCCGAGGCCGCAGCGAGTGGGCGCAGGCTGCTCCACGCCAAGCGACCGATGACGCGCGTCGGCCGCGCCGTGGAGAAAGGCGAGACGCAAGGCTTCATGAAAATCGTCGCCGATGCCGACACGCGCCGCATCCTCGGCGCGGCGATCCTCGGCACGGCCGGCGACGAGGCAATCCATGGTATTCTCGACATGATGAACGCCGATCAACCGATCGACACGCTGCGTTGGGCGGTGCCGATACACCCGACCGTCTCCGAGCTCATACCTACGGTCATTCAAGATCTGGTACCGTCGCGGACGCCAGCCGTCACCGATCCTGGCCGATGATGTTGGCGAAGATCGAAGGCGAGGCCTTCACTGCTTGAAGGTGCTGGTTCGCTCCGGGTGCACAGTCCGAGCCAGCATGCCCAGCTGCTCCTGCTCAAGAAGGTCGTTTCATAAGCGTAACTTTCTTCTGACATCGGCAATCGGAACGTCGTCAATCCACATGTCATCAGTCCGGACATGTCGAACCCCGAGTCTCGTCACCGTCGCCCGAAACGAACCCCCTTCCGCTCACCCCATCTAAATTGACAGCCTACCATCCAGAAGGTAGTTAGGACTGATAGAACGAGGTCTGATCATGGTCGACGGCATCGGCGTTACGACGCCTTCCAGTAAAGCGAACGCTTCGACAGCGAGTGTATCGCAAGTTACGACCCCTGACTTTCTTCAGCTGCTGCTTGCGCAATTCAAGTATCAGGATCCCTTTGTGCCGCAGGATCCGACGAAGTCGGTCGGCGAACTTGCAGGGTTGGCTCAGCTTTCAACGCTACAGGATATCAGCGCTACGCTGCAGCAACTCGCAAATCGCAGCGGCGGAATCGACGTTGGCAGCTGGGTCGGGCGAACCGCGTTGGTGGAAACAGGAACGGCAGTAGCGATGAAGACTGGTTCCTATGCGGGTCAAATTCGAACGGCGAGCGACGCCGATGTCGATGTCAGCTTTTTCGGTTCCGACGGCCAGCTTCTCGAAACGCTGCACGTTCCGGCTCCGGTAGCAGCGGGCCAATCCTTCTCCTGGGACACTTCGGACAGAGACGGCATGCCGGTGACCGTCGTCGCCTCTTCCGCAGCGAAGCCGATTGCGATTGCTCTCTGGCTTCCGATCACCGGTGCTACACGACCCGGCGCGGGCGATCAGGCGGTGGAAACGCCGGTTGGCCACTTCGCGCCTGGAGCTGTGCTTGCGCTGGGATGACAAGCCAAGCGATCCACCGTCGTTGTTGCGGTTGAAAGAGATCGCCGTTCGCATCGCCTGCAGCAGCGCCAGCCGTTTCGCCAGCTTGTGCGTCGTTGAGCTATTTCTCCGGCTTGGCAAGATCCAAACCTCCTGTCGATCGCCTGAACATAAATGATAATATTCTCCCTTCTCCTCGCGTCGCAGGTTGTCCCGCTCCCACCACCCGACCCGTATCAGCCCCGTCCTGGAGCCGAGGCGTTGGCGTTGGCGTTCGATGCGGAACGAGGCGGCCTGCAGCAGCATATGGCCATAGAGACGTGGCTCAATCGCCATCCCGAAGCTCCGGAGGCGGAACGCGTCATGCTCGCGCAGCGTCTATGCGCCGGCTACGGCGTGCTCGCCGAAGGGGCGCGATGGGCAGCAGCCTGCGGGCGCCTCGCAACGATCACGGGCGCGTCCGACGACGCCGCCATTGCCAACGCCTTCCGACACGAACCGAAATCGACGACGACGGGCTCGGCAACCGTCCCAATAGCACGAAACACCGTCGGACTCCTTACGGTAGAGGTCGCCACGGGGGACGCGACGTCGTCTTGGATCGTCGACACAGGCGCCGAGTTAACGACGGTCCCAGAGAGCACCGCCACCAAACTGAGCGTGCGCATGGTGGAAGGAAGCGCGACGATCGCCACGTCCACACCGATCCAAGTTGCTGGCCGATTGGGCGTCATCGACACGCTTTCCATCGGGTCTGCTCGAGTACGACATGTCCCAGTCCTTGTCCTTCCCGATGCCATGCTCCGCCTTCCGGACGGTAGTGTCATGCCGGGGATCCTCGGTCTGCCGGTACTCGCCGCATTTCGCCAGGTCGCCTGGCTGGACCGTGGATCGACCCTTTGCCTGGGAGCGAATGCTTGTGCTCCCGCGACCGCGCGCGTTGCAAAGTCCTTCCCGATGTACTGGGCCGGTGGGAGCATAGGCGCGCCGGTCACGCTAGGCTCCGTCCAGCGCCCTGCGCAGCTCGATACCGGATCCAACGCGGTCGAGCTGTCGGAAGCCGGCTTCAAAGAGCTCGGCGTGTCCCAGGTCGCATCCGCGTCCGAGCGATCTGGGCGCCTCGGAGGAGCGGGCGGTATCCTGCACGTAAAATCGCTTACCTTGCCGACGCTCGACTTCGAACTGGCCGGCGCGCCAGTGCGCGGCACCGACGTTTCGGTGAACCGGCAGCGCAGTGGCGTAGGGCGGATTGGTGGCGTCGTCATCAATCAGCTCGACCTGCTGTCACTCGACTTCGACAGGATGATCATCGCGGCCGTGGCGGCGTTGCGGGAGTGATCCGGCAATGTTTCAGCGGAGCAGAGGATCACTCCCCCAGTTCTTCTTGAAGCCGACGTGCTCCGCGGGCCTGCGCAAGCGCCAGCCCGATGCCATTGCTGCTTATCTGAGGCTATAGGATAAGGATAGCAGACCCGTAGGCGTCGTCCGGCGCCGTACTAGCGGGCTATCCGCCGCATCGCCCAGCAGCGTGGTGGCGCCGCCCGTGACGCTCAGACCAATGCGATCGGTCAGACGGTAGCTCGCGGTAAGCGTCTCCGAAACGTCCTTGAAGCCGGCACCGGCCGAAAAACGCGCTAGCCCCGATGCCAGCGCTTCGCGATCATTGATGCCGAAATATCGGTCGTTGTACTTGGCATTCGCCCATGTGGTGCCCAGCGTCGGCGTCAAGCTCAGGCGCGGCGTGATCGGAACCGGATAGCTGACGCTCGCATCTACCAACACACCCTTGGTCTGTCCCGCGAGCCCCTTGGTTACACCCAGATTGCCGAGGAACCCACCTGATCGTATTGCCCCGAACAGACGAACGCCCACGCCATCGGAAAGCCTGTCGACGCCTATCGGCACGTCGCGCCGACGGTAGCCCTGCAGGTAAACTGCCCCAGCCCCAATCGTTAGATGCTGCATCTCAATCGGGACGACACCGATGCCGTTGCGAAGATTGGCAAATAACCATCCCTGCTGCACGTCAATCGCAGGTACGGGGAGGACACGATAGTCCTTGGAACCTTGCAGCACCGGTACCGCCGCAGCTCCTATCCCGATGACGACGTGATTGCGCCTGCTCGCATCGTCGGGTGTTTCAGTCGCCATCGACACAGCCGTCTGCACTTGGGCAAGAGCGGGAGCCGGCAAGGCAAGAATTCCGACGGCGACGGATGCCGAGCTCCATATGTGGACGAAATCACCAGCTTTCATAAACGCTCCATCAGTCGGCCCGCGGCCGCTACAGCAAACCTATCGCTGCCTACCTACTGGTTGGTAGTTAGTCAATTAGCTTTTGGGCGGGGAGCTCGCGTTGGAACGAAGGGCTAATAGGCCACGACCGGCGACTCGCCTTCGCGCTCAATTGAAAGGCGGCAGCAGAAGGTACTCATCACAGCCTGAGTTTGGGCCCGGATGCGCGTGTCGCGATCAATCTACCTACCGTTTCAAGAGAGAAGGTTTGTGCTGAGTTGCATTAAACTGATCCCATCGAGCCTAACTCTGATTTCGAGATTGCCTCGAGGCATGCTGCACAAGCGCTCTGAAATTCTTCGTGATGACGCTGCGGTCGTCGATCCGCGTGGCCAAAGCAATACGAGCGACCGGAGCGATCCCCTTAATCGGTAGATAGGACACTCCCGTCACAGCCGCAGCGGCCACTCGTTCTGGAACAATCGAAACGCCGATCTCGGCAGCTACGAGGTTTGAGATGGATGGTATTTGGGGAGCGACCTGTTCGACCCTGGGCTCGAAACCGGCTTCCCGACAGCTCTCGATGATCTCGTCGTAAAAGGCCGATCCAAGCGCTCGAGAGAATAGGACCATAGGCTCACCTTCGAGTTCCCGAAGTTCCACGGCATAGCGCCCTGCAAGCCGGTGCTCGCTAGACACCGCGACCATCATACTTTCTGATGGGAGCGATAGAATATTAACATTAGCGGGCGGCTCTTTGCCAGGCCGGATAAACGCTGCGTCGAGCCGTTGATGAAGCAGCCTGTCGAGCAGGAAGCTACTGTTCAGCTCGTCAAGTGCGAGCTCGACGTCTGGGTAGGCCCGTCGGAACTTACGAAGCGACTCCGGTACAACTTCGTTAAAGGTCGTTGAGCCGGTGTAGCCGACCCGGAGCCGACCAACTTCACCACGGCCGCCACGCTGCGCCATTCCCACTGCGCGCTCGACCTGTTCAAACACAGCGGGCACTTCGGCCAGAAACGCTATTCCCGCCTCCGTCAGCTCCGCGCCCTTGGGGACTCGCCGAAACAGCGATACCCCCATCTCCCTCTCCAGGTCATGAATCTGCGAACTCAGGGGAGGCTGCGCCATGTTCAGGCGCTCCGCCGCGCGGCGAAAATTCAGTTCCTCGGCAACTGCCAAGAAGTACCGAAGGTGACGAAGGTCCATAGTCATCCGATACATCAAACGTATCAAGTTTGATAGCTGATATATTGGAAGTGTCGCTGGCGGCTCGCTAATTGAACCTCCGCACAGTCAATGCGGAGACAATCAATGGCATCGACGCCACCTGACACGGTTGTTGGAATGTGGGTCACGGCGGATGGCTATATCCGTCAGGAACTTCTCCCGAACGGCCGGTACGACGAAGCCAGAGGCAACAAGGCGAGCGCTTACCAAGGCCGTTATGAGGTCGAGGGTTCGCACATCAACTATTGGGATGACACAGGCTTTGAAGCCGACGGTGAGTTCGTCAACGGCGTTCTCCATCATGTCGGCATGAAGTTCTTTCGAGAGCCCACCGCAAACTGATCGTTTCCAAAGATATCTGACGCTTTCTTACCACCCATGACAAACCAGAAAGAGGTATATCATGATTACGGTTTATAATCCGGCTGACAACTCGGTTGTTGGCGAAGCTCCCGAAATGTCCTTCGATGAGGTCAAGGCAGCTATCGATCGGACCTGCGATGCGTTCCCGGCATGGTCGCGCCGGCTTGCCAAGGAGCGTAGCGAGCTGCTTCGTGCCTGGTTTG
Source organism: Sphingomonadaceae bacterium OTU29LAMAA1 (assembly GCA_024072375.1). Classification (NCBI taxonomy): domain Bacteria; kingdom Pseudomonadati; phylum Pseudomonadota; class Alphaproteobacteria; order Sphingomonadales; family Sphingomonadaceae; species Sphingomonadaceae bacterium OTU29LAMAA1. The sequence continues at coordinate 467,370 of CP099617.1, read as the reverse complement.
AGCTGGTCCGGGCAGACAAGCGCGCATTCGCCGAAGTGATGGTTCAGGAGAATGGCAAGTGCATCTCCGAAGCCATGGGCGAGATCGACTACGGTCTCGGCTTCATCGAGTGGTACGCCGAGGAAGCGAAGCGTGTTTACGGCGACACCATTCCGACCCACGCTGCTGGCGCGTCCGTGCTGGTTATCAAGCAGGCGGTTGGACCGACGGCAGCAATTACGCCGTGGAACTTCCCGTTCATGATGATCTGCCGCAAGATCGCCACAGCACTGGCAGCTGGCTGCACCATGATCATCAAGCCGTCGGAGCTGACGCCGCTCACCGCCTACAAGCTCCTGGAATATGGCCGGAAGGCCGGCATCCCCGAGGGCGTATTCGAGATGGTGACCGGCAACCCTAAGGAAATCGGCGAGCTGTTCACCGGCGACGAGCGCATCCGCAAAATTTCGTTCACGGGATCGACAGGAGTAGGCAAGCTGCTGGCAAGCGCCAGCGGCGCTACGCTCACCAAGATGACGCTCGAGCTAGGCGGCAACGCACCCTTCATCGTCTTCGACGACGCCGATTTCGAGGAAGCCGTTGCCGGCGCCGTCGCAGCTAAGCTGCGCAACTCGGGCCAGGTCTGCATCTCGCCCAATCGCTTCTACGTGCACGATGCGATCTACGATCGTTTCGTTGAAGCGTTCGCGGAACGGGTTGCCAAGATCGAGGTCGGCAACGGCATGCGCGAGGACTTCGTGGTCGGCCCTCTGATCAACCAGGCCGGCTTCGATAAGGTCGCGGCGCTGGTCGACGATGCTCGCGCCCACGGTGCCCGTGTCGTTGTCGGCGGCAAGCAGCACGAGCTTGGCGGCTTGTTCTACGAACCGACGATCTTGGCCGATATCGGTGACGATGCGGCGGTGGCTCAGACCGAAATTTTTGGTCCGGTCATGCCCATCTATCGCTTCCACACCGAGGAGGAGGTGATCGCGCGAGCCAACAACTCCGAGTACGGGCTGGTCGCCTACGCCTTCACCCGCGACCTCGGACGGGCGTTCCGCCTGTCGCAGGAGATCGAGTCGGGCATGGTGATCCTCAACTCGGGTTCGGTCGGCACGGCGTCGGTCCCGTTCGGTGGCGTGAAGCAATCCGGCTATGGCCGCGAAGGCAGCTATTACGGCATCGAGGAATACGTTGAGGTCAAGTACGTCCTGATGGCCGGCCTCACCCGCAAGGCCTGACGGACCGCGCCTTCGGTCCCCTCCCCCCCCACCGCCGGGGGCCGAAGGCGCCCACCTTCTTCAAACCAAGTCGATCCCTCCGACCGCGCTCAGGGCGGCGGTGGGCATGCGGCTGCACGACCCACGGTAGCTCATGACCACCACCTCACTCTCCCGCGCGCAGCTCCTGATCATGGCGGTGACCACCGGTACCACGATTGCGAACATCTACTACGCGCAGGCTATTCTCACCCAAATCGGCGCATCGTTCGGGACCTCGGCCGCCGGCGTCGGCTTCCTCCCGGCGCTCAGCCAGTGGGGCATGGCCTTGGGCATCCTCGCTGTCGTGCCGCTCGGCGATATGCTCGACCGCAAACGCCTCATCGTGGTGTTGGAGCTTGCTCTGGGTGTCGTCCTAATCGCTATGACTGCCACGCGGGACATCCGCACGGCGGGACTTATCAGTCTCCTATTTGGCGTTTGCACGGCCGCAGTTCAGATCGTTGTCCCAATGGCCGCGTCACTTGCCGCGCCGAACGAGCGCGGAAGAGTCGTCGGGCTGGTTTTCACCGGGACTTTGATCGGCATCCTGAGCTCCCGGATCATAAGCGGCCTTCTCGCAGACTGGATCGGCTGGCGGCTCGTCTACGGGATGTCCGGCTGTGCGGCGATCGCGGTCGCCATGTTAGTCCAATTCACGCTGCCATCGCAGCGCGGCGGGCATCGCGACGGCTATGCGACGCTGCTCGTCTCCACAGCTCGACAATTGGGGCGCTTCCCTGAGCTACGCCGCCTGTCGCTTATGGGCGGTCTCGCTTTTGCAGCGTTCTGTTGCTTCTGGACGATACTGACCTTCCAGCTGAGCGGCCCGGCCTTCCACTTTGACAGTGACCGCATCGGTTTGTTCGGCATCGTCGCGATTGGCGGTGCCCTCGCGGCACCGTGGTTTGGCCGGCAAGCTGATAAGAGCAGTCCTCAGCGAGCGCAGTTGCTCACGACAGGATTGCTTTTCGCAGGGTGTCTGGTTGCGGCATTGCTACCAAGCTCGATCGTTGCCTTGGTCGTTGCGACCTTTGTGATCGACGTTGGTGTTCAGGGTACCCAGGTCAACAACCTCGCCCAACTCTACGGGCTCGATGCAAACGCGCACAGCCGGATCAACGCCGCCTTCATGATCGTCTTCTTCATCGGAGGCGCAATAGGGACTGCCTCAGGTACTATGGCTTGGCAGGCTGGCGGATGGCAGGGTGCGGCAGCGGCGCTTTGCAGCTGGTCTCTCGCAGCCTTTCTGGTAACTGTGTATCATGAACGATCGTCCCGGCACTTAACCGCTTCGCATCAAAACAAGGATGCCGGAGCTGGCTTGCCGAAGCCACGGTCATGATGACTCATAAAGGCTCCTATGATCGGATGGTGCTGTTCTCCGACGCGATCTTTGGGGTCCTGATCACCGTTTTAGTTCTTGAGCTCAGACCACCCCTTAGCGCGTCTTTGGCCAGCCTAATCGATCTTTGGCCAACCGCCGTCAGCTACGCGCTGAGTTATCTCTTTGTCGCGACGGTCTGGATCAATCATCACAATCTATTGCGTCACACCCAAACAGTGACGCGCCTCCTCATTTGGGAGAACTTCGCGCATCTATTCTCGACGTCACTCCTGCCTTTCACTACCGCCTGGATGGCGCAGTCACGGATGGCGGCTTGGCCAACCATGCTCTATTCGGCGGCCTTCGTTCTTGTTAACGCAACGTATCTGCTCCTTCAACGCCGCATACTTCGCGATATCGCAGTCCAAGTTGTGACCCGGAGGGAACGAGCGAAGATCGAGCGACTGTCGCAGTTAACCCTGTGCTTGTTCATCCTTGCTACTGCGGTGTCAGCGGCTAGCCCCCTGATGGGCATTGCGATAATCATCGGTTGCATGGCGTTTTATCTGCTGAGAGACGACGCGGTCACGAGGATACCCGAAGCCACCCTCTCGTAACCTCAAGATTTGGCCCACACACTCTGAAAGCAGGACTGACCGATACCGATAGACTAGGGTCCAAACCCAATCATCTGCTTGAAGGCGTGCGGCTTTCCTGATTCACAGGCGGTGTGGATCAAAAGAGGTGCGGGATGGCGCTGTTTTGGCTTTCGGACGAGGCGTGGGCGGCGATCGAACCGCATTTGCCAAAGAACCAGCCCGGTGCCCGACGGGTGGATGATCGTCGGGTAATCTCGGGCATCCTGCACGTGCTGAAGGTCGGTTGCCGGTGGTGCGACTGCCCGGCCGATTATGGTCCGTCGACGACAATCTATAACCGCTTCAACCGCTGGTCGCACAGGGGCTTCTGGCTGAAGCTGCTCGATGCCTTGGTGGATACCGGCGCGGTCACGAAAAGCACCGCGATCGACAGCACCTACGTCAAGGCACAGCGCGCGGCGTTCGGCGCAAAAGGGGGCGATCGAGCCAAGCGATCGGCCGTTCGCGCGGTGGCTGGACCACCAAGGTACACGCGCTCACCGACGTCATCGGCCCGCCCGTATGCGCTGATGCTGACGCCCGGCAACGTCAGCGACATCAAGGCCGCACCCGCGCTTCTCGAGCGCGCCGGGCACATGCGCTACCTGCTGGGCGACAAGGGCTACGACGCCGACCGGTTGCGGCGCTCGTTGCGCGATGCAGGGGCTGTCCCCGTTATCCCAGGTCGGCGCTACCGCAAGCGCATCATCCGCTATGACAAGGACCGCTATCGCGGTCGCCACCTCATCGAGAACGCCTTCTGCCGCCTGAAGGACTTCCGCCGCGTCGCCACCCGATACGACAAGCTCGCGGCCAACTTCCTGTCAGGCGTCGCGCTGGCAACCGCTTTGGCGTTCTGGCTCTGAATGAGTCTGAACCCTAGAGGACGGCAACCGAGACTTTACGACATAAAGCTGCTGGCAATCAGCCGGCGTCACGCTTTTAGCCCATCGCGGTCGTGCAGGCGTTGAGACAAATAGGCGATGCCGGCCTTTTTGATTTGTTCCGCCGAGCAGCACCCGATCGGCTTTGGCGCCGCCCAGGTAGCTCAACAATCTTAAGCATCAAGACCTTAGGATGGCGGGTTCCCGCCCTAGATCGTTTCACAATTTAACTGGGGGCAGACATGAGTTGGCTGCTGTGCCGTGCAGAAAGGCGCAGGCGCCGGTCTGAAGCGATAGGTAGCTTGTAAACACGATGAGGCTAGGTATATCGGCCTTCTAGTAGGTAGTGAAGGAGTGGGCATGAGCGGCACCGCCAACAAGCTGATTGAGGAGGCGACCAAGCTCATTACCGATGTCGGTTATAACGGCTTTAGTTACGCGGATCTCGCTGAGCGGCTTGCCATCCGGAAGCCGAGCATCCACCACCACTTTCCCTCCAAGGTTGACCTCGTTGTCGCAGTCGTCGAGCAGCAGCGTGATCACATCCGCGCTCAACTCAGCTTGCTGGAAGATCACAATCCCGACCCAATGGCGCAACTCGTAGCGTATGTAGATTACTGGAAGCGTTGCATTGAGAACGATTCCGCGACCTTCTGCCTTGCCGGCGTCCTTGCGGCCGAACTGCCCGGGCTGCCCGAGCAAGTGAGCGCCTCTGTACAGGGGCACTTCAATGACCTCGGTCGCTGGATCGAGCGCGTGCTGACGCTAGGTCTTGAGAAGGGCGACATTCGGCTGGAACTCGAGCCGAAGTTCTCTGCTCAATTCTTTCAAACAGCAGTTTATGGCGCCATGATCATGGCCCGGGCCTACAAGGATCCGACCAAATTCAGTCTTGTTGTTGATGCCTTTATCAACCGCATGCAGGTCCCGGGGCGCGTGTAATTGCCTGGGAACCTACGCACAGAAAATTTGTCTCTGACACTATTTCGTGATTGGCCGTAACATATTGTATTGGCTTGCCCTAGTCTCTGATGCCGAACCCCCAACAGACCAACCTGACTTGGTCTTCACTACCTTTGCATCCAGTAGGTTTGCCAAACGGTAGACCACGTCGCGAGGACCCAATTTTAGCGGCAGCACACCTGTAAAGCGCGCATGAGCAAGCTCGGGAGCTATGTCGACCGGCACACCCAACGATTGCGTCAAGTCAGCTGCCACGATGTCCAAGGTGTCATTCACGTAGACAAGCCGCCCATGCCGCCAGCTACCGACGCTGTGCGAAGCCACTTTGGAGAGCGTCACGTTTCGACCTGATACCACAAGCGCATCACCTGCGCCGATGCGAAGGTTTTCGCCGTCTGGATCGAACGCCACCGCGCCCTCGGCGACTGCAAGGCGTGTTGCGCGGCCGTGTACGCTAACGTTGAACTCGGTTCCGACATCACGAAACAATTGCCCGCTTGTCACGACCTCAAAAGGGTGTCTGGCATCGTGACCAACCCGGAGAAATACCTCACCCTTCTGCACGACAACCATCCGCTGTGCTCTACCCAACACAACCACTCGCGTATCGCCATTTAGAGCCAAAGACGTGCCACCGGCGAGCGTGACCTGTCGATTACGACCTGCTGCTGTTTGATATACTCGCTCCGGCTCCACTCCTCTTTGGGGTAACATGACGAAGGCGGTTATCGATGCTGCGAGTGCAAGGCCGGCTCCTGTCCACCAGGCTCGATGGGTGCGGAAGGTGCCGGGTCGAACGGACGTATCGTTCGCGGCGATAGGTGACGGTTCGCGAGCCAGCTGTTGCAAGGTTGATATGCCATCGGTCAGTGCCTCAGAGGCCCGATGATATAGTACGGGATTGCCGGGATCTGCCTCAAGCCAAGCCGCATGAGCTTCCCAGTCATCGAACTCCTGCGATTGGATGCGGATGACCCAGTCAAGTGCGTCTGACAGGTCGTCACCGCGGACATGCTTGGTCATCGTGGCGCCCCCACAGCCCCGTCCAAATCAATTTGCATCAATGCTATCGCTCGGTAGGCTTTTTGCAGATGCTTCTCCACCGAACTGAGTGATAACGCCTCGTCGAGGGCGATCTGTTTTTGTGAAACGCCATCGATCCTATGACGACGAAGAATGCGTTCAGTTTTTGGGCCAAGCTGACGGAGCACCTCCTCAGCTCTCCGAAGGGCGTCACGAACTATCGCGATCTGCTCGGCATTTGGCGCTGGGTCTGCTTCTAGAAGGCCTGTCTCGCCGTCCTGCCACATGTGGTCGCGTTCTTTCCGCCGCTTAGCCGCTCGCGCCTCGTCGATGATGAGATTGTGCGCCATCTTCATCAAATACGCTCGCGAGACCTCGGCGACAGGAGGTGTGCGCCCTATTTTAAGCCATAGCTCTTGCAGCAGATCATCAGCCTGATCGGCAAAACCGTGCGCTCGCATGTACCGTAGGATCATGTCGCGGTTCGCATGGAACAGGTCGATCAACGTCGGAGCGGAAATCACGTGAGTAAGCCCCTTGGGAACCAAGTAGACCACCGAACGCCGCTCATAGGGTCGCGTGTCGTTGCGCCTGAATAAGGCATGATTAGCCGCCCGTCCGGACAATTTATATCGCTCCACCTGCTTGTGATGGTCAAACGACACGTGACTGATGAACCCGCATGGGCGCGATCAAAAACTTGCATGCAGACCCAAGGTGAGCGTGCGAGGGCGCTGCGGCGTCAGCTGCTGCTCAGATCTGAGGGTAAACGGATTGCCATAGCCGAACAGACTAGAGCGGTCGTCGAGGATGTTCTCCACAGACAGCGTGAGGGAGGAGTGCCGGTGTGAAACTTGCGCCGCCAGGCTAGTAAAGATCGCGTCGCCTTGGCTAACGTCATGCAGGAAGGCGAAGCCGAGGCGCGATTTTCCTCGATACGCGAGGCGCCCTTCGAGACTGGCTTTCCAGCCATTTGCAATGGTCTTCTGCCATTCGATACCGGCAAAGGTAGCGACACTCGGTACGCTCGGGACTTCGGAGACGGCGGAGCCGGGACCGATGCCTATGCGCTTGGTCAATGAGCTGCCGGCCCGTAACGTCGTGTCGGATTTGATAAGCCACGATGCCGACAGATCTGCATTAAGTAAGGACGATCCATTCGAATTCGTGGTATACAGGAAGCCATATTCATCGACTACGCTGCTTTGCGTTCTGTTCCATCTCACAGCTGTCAACGATGCCTTGAGATCTAACGGCTGCCCTCCGGTGGACCTGTAAGTATACTCCAACGCGGTCGCGCGTATCTGGTCCTGCTCGTAGTATATCGAGTAGAAGCCTGGCGTTAGAACGTTGGCGAATTTTTGATCGACCCGATAGATCGAATTTCCACCTGACCGAAATCCCTGTCTAAGCGAGAGGGAAAGCGATGAATTCGCATCGATAAGCCACGTCGCTTCCGCCATCGGGGAGGCATTGCGTTCAGTCTGGCCGCCTCTCGAGAACCCGTTTGATGCTAAGATGAGCGTAGTGTCAGCTTGTTGCCGCGAGAAAGTCGATCGGAGCCCTGCCGTGAACAAGAATTCGCTCGCGCGAATAGAACGTTGACCAAACAGGGCGACGTTAAGGCGGTTGCTGTGGAGATTGGACGCAAGGCTAGCGAGGATCGTTTGGTCGCCAACCTGTTGTGCCACATCGCGCTCTGCAAAAGCTGCAATACCGATCACCCAACCGCTGCCTTTAGCGGACGATCGTGCGAAGCGCGTTTCATGGCTCAACGTTGTAAGGCGACGATCATCGCGAAAGGCTGCCGGTACGCCGGCCTTTTCCGTCCCATCGTATGTTGCGCTGAGAACGTTGCGCCCGACGGACGTCGTGGAGACAAGCTCGGCTTCTCCGACCGGGCCATGGACCTCGACGTCGAGCAGGCTAAATCGGTTCGAGGATGGTTGTGCAACGCTAGTTCTTCGCTCGAGCGATCCCTCGCCCGCCACGGCATAGTTGCTGTCGTGCGACAGGGTGCGCTGGTAGGTTCCAGTGACGTCGACCCGCCAGGTGCCGGGCTCGATGCGAATCTGGCCTCTTCCTCCCGACGTGATTGTGCGGTTGACGTCTTTTAGGTCCCGTTTCACGTCGTCTATGTAGCCGCCGTCGCGTGTTCGGTAGGCGAGCAGGCGAGCCCCAACACTCTCTGAAATGATCGGCAAGTTGATGACGCCGGCTAGCGCCCCGCCAAGCTCACCGTTCTGTGTTGTCGAGATTGAACCATCTACAAAACCGGCACTGCGGGATAGGTTGGGCCGTTCAGGCTCGATGCGCAAGACGCCACCGAGGGTCCCCCCTCCATACAAGGTGCCTTGTGCGCCCTTTAACAGCTCGACACGGCGTATGTCATAGAGAAGCAATCCCGGATCCGGAGCGTTGAAATTGAGCCTGGCTTCGCCCAGGTATTCGCCCAGCGTTGCTTCAGTAGCGCCTGCGAAGCTTGAGTCTGCGATCCCGCGAAGGAACAACTTGTCGCGGCCGCGACCTAGAGCTGTTGACGAGATGGCGGGAATGCGGCTGGCTAACTCTGCCGGGCCACGGCGAGCATCATTGTTGCTAAGCGCGCTGTCGAAAGCGACATAGTCAACGCTTCCGCCGAGCAGCGAGGCAGGTAACGATCGCTTTGCAATGACAACGATGTCCTGCGGTGGTTCTTCCAGTGGTGGAGACGAAGGACGGTCCGGCGCTACAGACTTTGGGATCGGAGCTTCCCGCTCCAGCCGAAAACTATGCTGGCCAACCTGCACCGCGCGCAGCCCGGTACCTTTAAGCATATGCTTCAGGGCCGTCTTTTCAGACACTCGTCCCTTAATAGCCTTGGTACGAAGGCGCGGATCGACGTGCAGCATGCCTCCGATCGACAGGTCGGATTGCATGCTTAATCGTTCGATCGCTTCAACAATCGACAGCGATGGTATGTTGAACGTTTCCGGCTCGGACGCAAAGGTCCGAGCCGGAACGCAGACGGCCGAAAGGCAGCCGATGTGCAGGAGCCAGCGACCTCTGCAAAAAGCCCGATCCAACCGCGCCAAAACCAATTACCGGGGCACTTTAGAAGCGGAACCCGATGCCGCTGAGGAGTTGATGACGCTCTGAGGTTGGCCCCTGAGGTCCCGTGCGGGAGTACCGGTATTCTGCCTTGATGAAGGCATGGCTGGAGAGCGCATGCTCGAGGCCGGCACCCAGCCGGAAACCGTTTTCGTTTATATGGCTATCGCGGTTTTCCATGACGCCTCCGAGTGTACCGTCGACCGAGGACTTCGAACGGACATTCTCGTACCCGCCGAGAACATAGCCCAGCGTATGATCTCCTACGACATAACCGAGGCGGGCGCCGGCGAACAGCGATCGCTGCCCTCGAGTACAGACACGCCCAGCGAAGCTAGGGGTCTGCATTGTGGCCTTGATGTCGTAGGTTCCACAGTTCTTGTTCGTGGTTCCCGTGATCTCGCCAAGCGCGCCGATCACGACATTTCCGGTTCTGACATCGTAGCCACCACCGATGCCATATACGAAGCTGTCATCCTTGAGGTCGCGGCCAAGCACTTCACGCTTGTCATGGTTCAGTCCTGCGACTGCCTCAACGTGGGGGCCAGAAAAGGTCTGCGCCTGCGCCGTGGTGGCGATCAGGGCAGGAATAGTCAAAATAAGTGCACGCGCAACGAACGGCATGAAGCCTCCTAGATGATGATGGGCAGTGAACGATGCCGACCGCCGCAGGCTCCTGTGTTCAAGCAACCTGTTCTGCGCCAACGGAGCCGATGGTAGGAACCCGCAACGCGATGCCAAAAAAATCCCGGGGCCCTAGGTCTGCCGCTACCGCCTCAACGATTTCCCGTTGGATGGTAGTCTGGCGGAACTATAGGCATCCCTGTCGTCAACACGCGGCCCTCTTGCCGCATGCGGATTGCTGAAGCGAAAAATCGGAAAAAACGGGCGTCAGGGGGCTGTTGGCGTATCAATCACTTACTGACTGCCGGATTTTCTTATGTTCGCATTGATGCCTGCGGGAAAAAATCCACCCATTTGCACACTGCCGCTGTTTAGATATAGGATGTTGAGCACCTGACCCGGCGTTCTTGCATACACAAGTCCAGAGCCATCGGTAGGCGAAAGGTTAGGCTTGGATGCCGTATCGACAACACCTTGATCCCCACGCGTTCCCGCAAGTGTATCGCGAAGGCGGCAAACGGCGTCGATTTGTCGGGAAAGGTCGGGGTTCTTGGATATCGCTCGATACAGATTGAACCTGATCGATGCGGCGTGATAGCTATCGCATCCAAGTATCCCGGCAAGGATGCCGGCGTACGCCTGTTGCTGCACCTTACCGATGAGTTGCTTGCAAAGACCAACAGCAACATCGCTCAGAAAGAATGAGCTCAGAAGGAAATTGTCATCACTCAGATAGGGGTCGAACGAGGCAGCCTCACTGACGATGCCAGCGCGTCGAGCCATTTGCGAAAACGCGCCATTTTGGCTTCCCGCGAGATCGATGGCAGGTCTCGCGACCGTCGTGTCCAATGTGGGATCAGATTGCGGGATCGGAAACAGTAGCTGCCGAATAACAGAGATCTGATCGATCTTGTCGAACGCGATCTCACGCACTTGGGCAGCGATGGCGGCGCTAGAGAAGTTGACGAGGCGTGGCCCCACGACATCACCCCGCTGGCCGATCCGACCCAGCAACGCATCGGGCAGCCCGACTCCAAAAGCCGCTTGCGAAAAAAACTCCGCTTCCAGATACTTAAACGTCAGCAGAAAATGGAGAATATCAACATCTTCCTGTCGAACGGAGCCTGTTCCCGGATTGGCGCCACCATTGGGTGGGGTAGACGAGCCTGATTGGCCTGAGTCATTGCAGCCTGCTAGCGACACCGCAAGGAGCGCACTTCCGACGAGTACCGACCGGGCAATTACAGAACGGCGCGCACGTTCGTGCGTTATCGTCGTGGACGGTGCCTGAGTGGGCAACACATCTAGATCATTAAGGAGTTTCATGCCGGTGCACTCGTCTTGAGGGTTCCATTGACACCCGCAGGAAAAAAGCCCCCGTTCGAGGCGGTGCCTGCCGTCATGTACATGATCCCCAGCGTCGGGCCGGAACCGCGACTGTACACGGATCCGAAGGCATCGGTCGGTGCGATGTTCGCAATGATTGTAGAAGCAGCTGCTCCCGGAGCGCGCGACATCTGGCCAAGCCCTTGGTCAATCTCCGTGCCGCCGTCGAATCGATCGCGAGTATCCGAGATGGCCTGGACTGCCGCGATCAGCCCGGGACTGACAATTGCGCGATCAAGGATAAGGCTGCGGATCAGAGCAGCATGGTGCGCGGAGGTCGCAAGCATCCCCGCGGCGATTTCCCGGGCAGCGGGATTTACGATCTGCGCGACACTGGCACGCCATAACGTTGGCATGACGTCTTCTGTTATGAATGCGCCAAGCAGGAAACTGTCATCACTGCTATACGGATCGAAAGCCGACGCCCCATCAATCAGTCCAGCAAATCGCATAAACGTCGAGAAACTGCCCGAAGGCTTGGCGGACACGTCGATAGCAGGCTGTGATACTGCGTTGCTTCCAAGAAGCTGGCGTAGGAGCACTATATGGGCAACCTTGTCCGCTGCGAGTTCTTCAGCGCAAGCTCGTATGAGCGGGTCCGCAAAGGTGACAGCGGTGCCTCCCTCTACGCTACCTCCTGCTCCCGACCCAGCGGGGAGGGTTGCCGGTATCGTCGAACCTAAAGCGCGGGTGTAATACTGGGCTTGAAGGTAAAGGAGGTTTATAGCAAGGTTTATCTCGTCAGCATCGGAGCTACTGTCGTTTGCCGCAAGCGCTGCGGTTGACACAGTACCAACAGCCGACGAGCTCGCGAAAACGGCGGCTTTCCGCATGAATGCACGACGAGATTGATTCAAATAAGTCTTCATCTGTAGAACATCCGCCTTACATTCTGCATATCTTAGAGATGCCATATGATGTGATCGCCTAGCGAGCACGCAGACATCCGTCCGGCAGGAAGATTACTTCGACTGCAGGGTTGGCAGCGAGCCGTTTTGCAAATCCGTTAAAACGCGCGACCAACGTGGAGCCCGGTAGTTCGCCCCGCGATGTATGCCGACTAGTAGGTAGTCTGGATGTTGTCAACTCTGCCCTTGATCGCCCGGTGTCGGATTAGCCGAGACGCGGCGGTGCACCCGGCCACGCTTGCATTGCAGCGGTCAGCAAAGCACATGCGTTGCTCGAGTGGACACTCCAGAGGCTCCCTGCTCCGAATGCCCATGGGTTCCTGACGGCGGGCTGGAGACGAAATGGGCATTGAGGTGTCGGCGGCAAAAGCCGTCACGATCAACGATCAGCATGAGAATGGCGTCGACACGTCGGTGGCGGGAACCCCCTACCGAGCACGTTTCCAAGGCATGCCGCTGTTGCATGTGTTCAGTCGAAACCAGCGCGGCCAACGGCGCGATGACGGCAATCCGCTGATCCACGCCCTTAAGGGGCGCAGGGGGTTTTCGATCCTGCCCTTTTGGAAGAGCCAACTCATGGCACGCGCGCGCTTGATCCTCGAGGCGCCACATGCGGACCTCGAGAAGTTCGATTTTGTGCTGCCTTTACCGTCTTCGTCACCGTTCTGCGCGGAGTTTGCAGCTATGGTGTCGGACGTGTCCGGCACGCCAATTTTGGAACCAACGTTCCTTCGCAAGCGCACCGTTGGCGAAGTGCTTGCGGAAGCGAAGGCTAATCCACCGGCGAGGATGTCGCCACGGCAACGCAGCGTTTGGGGCTCACAGATGCACGCTTGGGAGGGCACAAACCCCGACGCGATTTTTCAGGCCAAGGACACCGAAATTGTCTTGAGGCCTTTTTTCAGGGCGTTCGCCGTCGATGGCGAGGGGCCCGATCTCACACAAACGCGCGTTCTCGTCGTGGACGACATCTTTGCCACCGGTTCATCGCTTGCCTCAGCTCGCGACATTCTGGAAAACGGCTTTGGCGCGTCCATTGCCGCGATCGGTGCTGTCAGTCTAACGCGAACCGCTCTCCACATGATGCATGCCGGTCTTTGATGGCTGCCGCCTAGCTTGCAAGATTCTGCCATTCCGCCAGCGCGGCGGAGCGTCGTTCCCGGTAGGTTTGTCGGTCGGTGAGGTGGCGCTCCAGGCTAAAGTGGTTGTGAACGTTGGCGTGAACCGAGGCGAACTTATGCAGCGTCTTCATCTGCCTGAACCGCAGCATCGCCCGCTCCCTTCGTCGAAAAGGCAAATGGCTGTTCTCGACCCGGTTGTTCGCCCAGCGGCCGATGTCCTGGCGGGCGCGGCAGCCCAGCTCGTCCAGGGCAGCACCATAGCTGCGTAGACCATCAGTCGTTATAGTGTCGGGCGAGCCGTGGCGTTTCAGGGCCTTCTTCATGAAGGCCAGCGCCGCCGCCTTGTCGCGACTGCGCGTGACGTAGCTTTCCAGCACCTCGCCTTCATGATCCACCGCTCGCCACAGGTAGACCATCTCGCTGTTCAGCTTCACATACATCTCGTCGAGGTGCCATCGCCAGTGACGGAAACCTCGCATGCGGCTGACGCGTGCACGGCGGATGTCGCTGGCAAACAGCGGACCGAACCTGTTCCACCACAGCCGCACCGTCTCGTGGCAGATGTCGATCCCGCGCTCGAACAGCAGATCTTCCACGTTCCGCAACGACAGCGGAAAGCGCACGTACATCAGCACCACCAGCCGGACCACCTCCGGCGACGAGTTGAAACGGCGAAACGGACTGGGCGGCAGCGCCCTCGATTTCCGGCTCATTCGCCGTCAATATCAGCCCCCTGCCCCGTCTGCCACGTTGGTTTGACGGAGCCGTTCAGGATGATCTCGCCTCCGGCAGGCTGGTGCGCGTGCTGGCTGACTGGTGTCCGCCCTTTTCGGGCTATCACCTGTATTATCCCAGTCGGCGGCAAAACTCGCTGGCGTTCCGTTTGCTGGTCGATGCGCTGCGCCTCAGGAGCTAGTCTGCGACTGAACCTCGTTCAAAGATCGAGAGCCTTCACAGTGCGTATCAGGACCGCTTGGTTGAGGGCGATGGCGTGCAACAAATAACAGCCGAAGGTGTCAGAACCGGTCGGTTGTGACGCTGCAGAACCTACCACGGTCTTTCGAGGGTTTGCGTGTGTCAGAAACCCGGGTCGGAATGTCCGCTCCCGAGATCGGCACGGTGCCTCGGCTACGACCACCTTTGGGTCGGAAACCGACCGGCAGATTGCGGCTGCTCCGACCCAATTGCGGTCATTCAGACCGCCATCCCCGCTCCCCAACTCCTGCCATTCATTCATTTTCTAAATCGGGTTCGAAGGCCCAGGTGCTTCCTATGCTAACACGGCTAGATTTGGGACATTTCTGCCGTTCACCGGCGACGCGGCGAACGGCGGGTCTTATCAAATGCCGACATTCAGCGATCGCACCCCTGTTCTCATGGGCCGACTGAAATTGGGCCGCAAGCCAACTGGCGGCTTCTGATAGACAACGTAAGAATGAAGACTCCACCGCGACCTCAACGCGAGGCATGGTGATGTTACTTGCAGACATTTTTAAACGAAGTTCACCCACCTGTTTTCTGACCATTGCCGCCGATGCCGAGCTTGTTATCAGTGTCTGTCGTCGTGAAGGCTTTCCAATCGCACCCGTCTAGCCGCAGCCAATGATCCGCGGTGCCCGATCTTCCGACTCTGGCATGTCTGCCTCCGCGACATCTTTCTCGACCGCACCGCGCAAGGCCCAGCCGCGATCGAGCCAAGCCAAGGCAACCTGCGCGCGCAACAGCACGATGTCGTGCGGCGGATCGGCCGCCAGCCACGCGTTATAGTCGGCCTGAAATGAGGTCACCCGCATCGAGCCGAATCGCCCAGCGTGCCGCCCCGTTATAGATGGGCACCCTCGCGTTATCCGCAGCCACTAAGTCACTCAATTTCAACCGAAATGATTGGTGCGGCCAAGATCAGCCTGGCAGCGCGGCAATGTTTTGGTTATGTTCCACTCGATGCCGAAACGTCACCACTACGTCCCGGTCACCTACCTGAAGAATTTCTGTGATGCCGCGGGGCAGCTGCAGGTCTTCCGCAAGGACGATCCTGCTCGGCCCTTCCGGCAGCGCCCGGAGTCGACCGGGTTCGAGCGCTATTATTATTCGCAGTTCGACGATGAGGGTATGCGCAACGACGATCGACTCGAGGCGATCTTCAGCGAGATCGAGACGAAGTGGCCGACAATCGTCACAGCCCTCGCCAACCGCGAGGCGATGTTTGAAGCCGCGCCTCATATCATCACCTTCCTCGGCCTCATGCGCGTGCGGGTGCCGGCGTTCCGCGATCCCGCCGAGCTGTACCTCGGCCACTCGGTGCACACACAGGCGCTGCTCATGCACGCCGCCGGGAAGCTGCCGCCGCTCCCCGAGGGCTTCCCGGACCTGATGGAGAAGATCCAGGTCACCATCGACCCGCAAAAATCGCTCGAGATAATGGCGCGCGCGCTCAACGACATGGGCAAGCTGTTCGCCACGCTCAGCTTCGATGTGCTGCACAACGCGTCCGATCACGCGTTCCTCACCAGCGACAATCCGGTGATCTATTATGACCCGCGCGTCCCGACGCCGGCGATGCGACCCTATAAGATTGCGCAGGACGCCGGCCGGATCGAGCTGCTGTTTCCGGTGACGACCCGGATGGTCCTGCGCGGTCGCAGCCGTCCGCGCCGGCCGGACATCGGCCACCGCACGATCACCGACCGCAAGGCGATTGCCAGGATCAATCGGCTGATCTGCCGCTTCGGCTACCACACGATCTTCGCGTCCGGTACGCGCGAAGCGTCGCTGATCGCGGGCTCCGCTGCGCTGTCGCCGGTGGCACAGCTCGACCGCGTGCCGTCGCCCGAAGGCGGCTATTATGCGTTCGGTCAGTTCATTTTCGGCCCGCGTCCCGACAAGCCGAAGTGGAACGGACCACGCGAGCGCGACCGGAAGTCGGCGGTTCGGGAAGCCCCTGCCGATGAACCGGAGGCGATGCCATGACGGTCTCGAAGCGGCACCATTATACGCCGCGCTATTATCTCAAGCGGTTCGAGACCGAGGCCGGCGCGCTGTGGCGGCTCGACAGCGAGACGGGGAAGATCACCAAGGGCAATAATGAGCGCTTCGGGTTCAAGAAGCGCTGGAACAGCTTGCGCAATCCACCGCCCGGCTATGCGCCGGACTGGGCGGAGAAGCAGATCGCGGTGATCGATGGTATGGCGTCGAAGGTCATCACGGAGATTCTCGAGGGTCAGTTCCCGGCCGATATCCGCAAGCTCGCCATGGCGATTTCGTTCATGCACCATAACCAGCCGCGATTGCGGCACGAGCTGGAGACGGTCCATCCCGACAAGGTCGGCCACTGGAGCGAGGATTATTGGCTTGTGGTCCGGCTGAAGACCGCACTCGACAATTGGGAGAGCTATATTCCGCTCTATTATGCGCTCAACGTGATCCCGCCGGGCAGCGACCAACGATTCCTGACCTCCAGCAATCCGTTGATCGACTTCACCAACAAGCCGACGATGCTGCTGCCGCTGTCGAGCCGCCATTGCCTGTTTCTGTCGAACGACCCCGCGCACCGGAATTTCGGACCGGTGACTCGCACGCCGGACGCGGACGAGATCGCCGGCATCAATCGCACGACGATCAAGAACGCCTGGCAGTATCTCTATTCATCCACCGAAAGCTTCGCCGAATAGCGACGCCCAGCTCCGACCATTTCGCAGGATCGCACATCATTCCTCGCTCAGATCGAAGCCGTCGGGTGCGGGTTCGAGATAGACATCGCGTGGCTGGTCCTGGCCGAACAATTTGCCGTCGCGCTTTTTCTTCCACGCCTCGATGCGGCGTTCGATCGGCCGGTTGAGCGAATAGCCGAACCGGTCGAGCAGCGGGCCTTCCACATAGTCTCCGGTCCACAACACCATGCGGGCATCGGCGATCTTGGCGAGCAAGGTGCCATAGCGCCAGAAGTCGACGCGGTCGCCGGTCTCGGCGAGGCGCTGATACCAGATGCGTGACCAGCGGTTGCGATCATAGGCGAACCGCGCTGCCTCGGCGGCCCGCCCGACCATTCCGCCATGATTGTCGAACCGCGCGATCGTCGCGCCGGCGGTCTCGCTCTCATCGGCGAAGCCAAGGATCGTCAGCGCCCGAGCGGTGGCGACGGGATGGCCGGTCGCGATCTCGCGCGTCGCATAATCTTCCAGCCAGGATTGCCGTCCGGCATGGTAGGCGGCGAGCACTTCACTTGCCAGCGCGTGGTCACTCGAACAGCGCGCGAGCCGGTCGCGACGCAACGCCTCCATCGCGCCGGAATCCTCGCTGTGCCAGATATCCCAGGTCATCAGCGGGATCGAACCCGCCGAACGCGTGATGCGGACAAAGGCCTCGCGGCCAGTGCAACGGCGGAACAGCGCGACGGCGAGATCCGGGTCTGCGGTGGACAGCGCCCGGGCGATGCGAGAGGCGAGATTAGCGATGCGCGGCAACCGGCTGGTCGGGACATCGAGCAACTGCCTGGCAATGGCCTGAAGCGCGGCGAGGTCGGTTTCGGCGATCGCGCGCATCGCATTCGAGCCGATATCGCGCAGGATCAGCTCGGCACCGCTTTTGGTGAGCTTAGCCTCGAACGCCTGGAAGCGATCCCACCCGGCCTTCTGGCGCGCGGCGAACGCCTCGTCGCTTTCGTTGATCCGGGCGAAGCGCTGGTCATCCGGCAAATCGGCGTCGTCATCCTCGAGCGAGAAGCGGGCGACGGCGTCGGCATCGGCTGTGTCACTCAACGAAACGCGCGGTGGCCGGAACGGCATCACCGCTTCGAGCACGCGCGCGGTGGCCTGACCGATCAGGCTGGCGAGCGGCGTACCGACGGCGGCGGCACCAAGCTTTTCCGCTGCCGCGCCATAGCGATCGGGGCTGACACGCGCGACGGCTTCGGCTCCGCTCAACAGGCCCCGCTTCGCCGCGGCGATCATCATCGACGAGGGTGCTGTCAGTCTAACGCGAACCGCTCTCCACACGATGCACGGCGGCCTTTGAGGGCGGCAGCCTAGCTGGCGAGCCCCTGCCACTCCGCGAGCGCGGCGGAGCGTCGTTCCCGGTAGGTCCGGCGGTCGATGAGATGTCGTTCGAGGCTGAAGTGATTGTGGACGTTGGCGTGGACGGATGCGAACTTTTGCAACGTCTTCATCTGCCTGAACCGTAGCATAGCACGCTCCCGTCGTCGGAACGGCAGATGGCTGTTCTCGACACGGTTGTTCGCCCAGCGACCGATCTCCTGACGATCGCGGCAGCCAAGCTCGTCCATGGCAGCGCCATAGCTGCGTAGACCATCGGTGGTGATCGCCTTGGGTGAACCGTGGCGCTTTAGCGCCTTCTTAATAAAGCCAAGAGCGGCTGCCTTATCACGTGTCTTTGTAACGTAGCTTTCCAGCACCTCGCCCTCGTGATCCACTGCCCGCCACAGATAGACCATCTCGCCGTTCAGCTTCACGTACATCTCGTCAAGGTGCCATCGCCAGTGGCGAAAACCGCACATCCGGCTCGCCCGCTGACGGCGGATGTCACCGGCAAACAACGGACCGAACCTGTTCCACCACAGTCGCACCGTCTCGTGGCAGATGTCGATGCCGCGCTCGAACAGCAGGTCTTCCACATTCCGCAGTGACAGCGGAAAGCGCACATACATCAGCACTACCAGCCGGATCACCTCGGGCGAAGAGTTGAAACGACGAAACGGGCTGGGAGATAACGCTCTCGATTTCCGGCTCATTCGTGATTGATATCAGCCCCCTGCCTCGCTTGCCACGTTGGTTTGACGGAACCCGCCGTTCCGCAGCGACAGCGGAAAGCGCAAATACATCGGCACGACCAGCCGGATCACCTCCGGAGAGGAGTTGAAGCGGCGAAATGGGTTGGGCGGCAACGCCCTCGATTTCCGGCTCATCCGTGACCGTTATCAGCCCCCTGCCCCGCCTGCCACGTTGGTTTGACGGAGTCCCGCGGCCGCCTCCGAGGTCATCGGCACGGGCACGCTGATCGCGGTCGCCCCCCTATCAGGGCATCTTGGCGCATCGAAACGCCGACAGCAGCATCCACACCTATGTGGCGGTGAACCGACTCGAGGCGTGGCTTGATAGCGATCCCGACGCCGCGGTGGAGCGGTTCCGCGCCCTGTTCGCCAATTGGGCACCATCGTTGCGCGCTTTGATCTGCGTAGCCGACAGGACTCTCGTGGTCCGCCCAATCTACGCTCTTCCGGTCGGTATGACGTGGCCACGCAAGGCGGGCGTGACGCTTCTCGGCGACGCGGCGCATTTGATGTCGCCGTTCGCCGGCGAGGGCGCCAACCTCGTGATGCTCGATGGCCTCCAACTTGCCCGCGCCATTATCGACCATCCCGGTGCTCCGGATGCCGCGCTCACAACCTATGAACGCGACCTCTTCACGCGCAGCACACGAATGGCAGAGGCCAGTGCCGTCAACCTTTACCGCTTCTTCGGACCTGATGCGCCGAACAGCGTCGTTGACCTATTCTGCGGTCGATAGCGGGTATCGCAACCGAACGGTTCTGACGCTAACATGATGTAATCAGGGCGTGGAAACTAAGGGGCTATGACTGGATCGGCGGTGCTACGGCCTCCTCGATTCCCCAAGCCGCCTGTCGCTGGAGAAGATCTGCTACCGCCTGGCTGTCCTCATTGGCGTCGATCGAAACGGCCTTGCCCCAGCGCATCTCCACGACGTGGACGCCGTGGTTCTCATAACGCTGCCCATCAAGAGGTATCCCAGTCGAGGTCCACCGCACGATAGCCGTCGTCTTCCACGGGCCGCCCTTCACCCATATGTCTTCGATAGTCAGGGTAAGGCTCGGAACGACTCGCCCCAACCGTTCAAACCAGCGTTGCAGGTCATCACGGTTGTTACGAATGCCTCCCAGCGCGTGAGACCCGCCGAAGCGGTGAGTGATATGCGGATCGCACATCGACAGCAGGACCGCGTAGTTCCGCTCATTGACGGCGACGAATGCCTTACGGCAGATGCGCTCAACGATTTTCGTATACATCCTCATGCGTAACTCATTGCGCCTGCAGCCGTCACTTATGCGATGATCGGATCAGAGATACTCGGCAGTTCCTTATGAAATTGGAGCGATAGCACGAAAGGTGGCAACGAACGCCCGATCATCCACCGGCTTGTGCAGGACCCGCATTGCCGGCGATTGCGGCTGAAAAGCTCGAGGTTCGCCGGTCACAAACAGGACGGGCCGCTCGCCAAGCGCAGCGACGATCCGCTTGACCGCATCCGGGCCGTTCCCGCCCCCCTTTAGATTGACGTCTGAAATAATGACCTCGGGCGGATGGGCGAGCGCCTGCGCGACAGCATCGTCCTCGGTGTCAGCCATGTCGACCGAACTCGCACCAGCAGCTTCGATCAGCTGGGCGATATGATCGGCGATCAGCCAATCATCCTCGATGATGAGCACATGACACATGGTCTTGTATCAATGCTTCAGCGCGAAAGGGGTTCGGTTAACGGTCGCTTTAATCTCTATCATGGTATATTGGCCACGAGATCACCATCAGATTAATGCTTCGATCTCGAACCGGACGCCGGTCTTAGGATAATGAATTGCCGCTCCACCACGCACATGGCGGCGCAGCACGCGCTCGATCATGCGCGTGCCGAACCCGGTCCTGGTAGGCGGCGTCACGGGCGGGCCGTCATGCTCGGCCCAGCAGAAAAACAGTCGACGCTCGCCGTCCTGACGCTTGATCGACCATTCGATAGCGACCCGCCCCTCCGGCACTGAAAGCGCGCCGTATTTGATCGCATTGGTCGCCAGTTCGTGGAGCGCCATCGCAAGCGCCAGGGTCACCTCGGGCAAAAGCCGGACGGACGGACCATGCAACGCGAAACGCGCACCGTCACGGTCCTTGAACGGCAGCAGCGCGCGATCAACGATATCGCCGATCGTGGCACCTTCGACCTCGTCCTGGATCAGCAGCTCATGCGCGGCACCCAAGCTGGCTATCCTGCCTGATACAGCGATCGCGGCATCCTCAAGCGATGACGCATCACGCAAGGTCTGACTGACTACCGCGTTCACCGTCGCCAGTGTGTTCTTGACCCGGTGGGTCAGTTCGCGAGCCAAGACGGCCCGATGCTCTTCGGCAATCTTGCGATCCGAAATGTCGGTAGAGAAGCCGGACATCGCCAGCGGCGTACCGTCTGCGCGATACTGAAGATCGCCCTGCACCGATATCCAGCGCTGCTCGCCTGCCGGGGTCAGAATCCGGTACTCGATGTGATAAGGATCGCCGTGCTCGATCGTCCGGAGAACTGCGGCCTGCATCGCACGACGATCCTCGGGATGGATCGATGCCAGCAACTCGTCATAGGTAAAGGGCTCGGCGGTCGGACGCCCGAAGATGCGCTTGCACCCCGACGAGGCCGTTAGAACCAACTCGGGCAAATCAAGCGTCCAGGCGCCCAAGGCGCCCGCCTTCAAGGCTAGCCGCAGCCGTGTGTTGTGCTGCGTCAGATCGGCATCCCGTTGTGCCACCTCAGCGGCCAGCGCCTCGCGATCCTGCTCCAGCTCCAGCACACGGTGCCGTTCGATCGTGACGTCGATCTGCGAAGCGACGAAATAGCGGAGCGATCCGTCCTCGCAGAAGACCGGTGCCACCATCAAACGGTTCCAGAACGGCGTCCCGTCCCGACGATGGTTCAGCAGGTCGAGTTCGATCGGCTCGCGCCGGGCGATTGCGGTTTTGAGGCGGGCTACGTCATCAGGGTCTGTAAGAGGCCCCTGCATAAAACGGCAGTTGCGTCCCAGAACCTCGGCGGCAGGGAAGCCGGTCAGTTGCTCGAACGCCTCGTTGACGTAGATCAGCGGGCAGTCAGGCAGGGTCGGATCGCTGACAACCATCGCGACTGGAGTCATCTTGAAGCCGATCTGCATCGGATCGCAAGCGTTCAGTCCACGCGCATAGGCGTCGATCGCCGCCCGAACTTGAGGCGACGGCTCGAAAGGTTGAAGCGGAATAGGGGCGAGCGGTTGTCGGTCCAAAACAGGAACGATTTAGCGAAGGATTGTTACGGTCGCAATCTGCTGTAGCATCATGCTCTTACCGCCTGCTTGATCTGCGTATCGCGGGCCGCTCGCTCCGCCATGGCCAGCCACGCTGCTTCGCATCGCCTGCATCTCGCGACAACGTCCGGCAATGTCGTGGATGCGGCCTGCTCGGCACACATCGATGCCTGATCGCGGTAGTAACTCTCCATGCCTCACCCCCCGTGCGTGCCGATCCCGGTCGGTCCTTCCAAAACCTGACGTACCTTCGTCGCTAGCTCGCTGCGCTTATAAGGCTTCTGAATCAGATCGAACTCGGCGCCGCGGGCATCCACGCGTTCGATCGATGATTCCGCATAGCCGGTGGTCAGCAGCACGCGCATCTTTGGTCGACGTCGCTTCACCTCGCGCGCCAGCATGACGCCGTTCATGCCACCCGGCATGATGAGGTCACTGAACAACAGATCGATATGCCCGGAGCCGTCGAGCAACGTCAGCGCTTCGTTCGCATTGTCGGCGCGCAGCACCGTATACCCGAACTCCGAGAGCACCGTCTCGGCATAGTCGCCGACATCGACCTGGTCCTCGACCACCAACACGGTTTCTGTGCCGCGCTTGTCGGCCAGTGATCGCGAAGGCTGGGCGCCCGATGGATCGGCTTTGGCATTCTCGCACGGAAAGAGCATCCTCACGGTCGTGCCGTGCCCTTCCTCGGAATAGAGCCTCAGCGACCCACCCGATTGTTTCATGAACCCGTAAACCATCGACAGGCCAAGACCGGTGCCCTTGCCCTGATCCTTGGTCGTGAAGAACGGCTCGGCTACGCGCGCCAGCACCTCGGGCGACATGCCGGTGCCCTCGTCAGTGATCGTCACCGCGACGTAATTGCCAGCCTCCAGCTCGCCAAAGCCCTTGTCACCCGCCTCGATCGACCGGTTCTTGATCTCGATGACGATGTTGCCGCCGTTCGGCATCGCGTCCCGGGCATTGAGCAGGATATTGATGATCGCCAGCTCAGCCTGGGTCGGATCAATGCGGGCATTGCAGGTCGATTCCTGGTGAACGATCCTCACCTTCACCATGCCGCCTGCCGTTCGCTCGATCAGCGGCTGCAACTCATCGATCATGTCGATCAAGTTCACAACGCGGCCTTGCAGCTTCTGGCGTCGCGAGAAGGCAAGAAGCTGCTGGGTCAGCGTGGCGCCCCGCTCGGCCGCCTGAAGAACGGCGTTGATCGAACGTGTCGCCCGCTTGCGATCAAACTCGTCTTCGCCCTCGATCTGGCTCTTCAGCACGTCGCCGAAGCCCTGAATGACAGTCAGCAGATTGTTGAAGTCATGGGCCACGCCGCCCGTCAGCTGTCCGACCGCCTCCATTTTCTGCGCCTGGCGCAGCCCCTCCTCGGCATCGCGGCGACGTGTGACGTCCAACTGTGAAGCAAAAAAATAGATGAGGTTGTTGTCGGCGTCGAACACTGGCGAGATGAACAAGGCGTTCCAGAAGCCAGCGCCGTTCTTCTTGTAATTGTAGATTTCGACCGTCGTTTCCCGACGCTGCTCGATCGCCTGACGGACCTCCGCCACCGTATCGCGATCGGTGTCCGGTCCTTGGAGCAAGCGGCAATTCGTGCCGATCAACTCGTCGCTGCTGTAGCCGGTCATTCCCATGAACGCCGGGTTGGCGAATACGATGGGGTTATCGGGCTGATTGGGATCGGTGACAATCATCGGCATGCGTGTCGTCTTCACTGCCGCGAAGAAGATGCTGTTGCTGTCGTCTGTCATGTCGGGGTTCGCGCTTCCTGCCAGATGCGGAGCCGGAGCGCTAGGAAGCATCTCGGAAGTTTCGTTTTCCATGAAAACCCGACGCTAGAGGGGGGCTTGCCCCGAAGCGCCGGCCGTCGGGCCGTTATCTGCCGATAACTCCCTTTGTTCCAGCGAACAGGGCACGTTTAGCGCTGATTGTTCGAAACCAAACGGTTAAGACATCGCCGGCCAGCCGGCGTCCGACATCTCGACCCACAATCGGTCGATCACTGCAATCATCGTGCTTCCCAGAACCGGACGTCCGTTCACCGGGTTGTCGTGGCTTGACGAGAGACAGGTGCAGCCCGACTTACCGGACCAGCGCTAGGAGAATTGACGTGGTTGAAGCCCGATGGAACGGTTCAGTAATCGCCCAGAGCGACGATACTGTGATGGTGGAAGGCAACCACTATTTTCCTGCCGACAGCGTTGACCCTGCGGTCCTCCAGCCAAGCAACACGACAACCATCTGCCCTTGGAAGGGGACGGCCCACTACTACAGCTTGCACGTGGGTGGTGCCGAGAACCCAGATGCCGCGTGGTACTATCCCGATCCTAAAGCAGCGGCCGAAGATATCCGCGGTCGCATAGCGTTTTGGAAGGGCGTGGCGGTACGCTAGCTGCAACAACGGCCGGCGACCTCGCCTGCTGAGACCCACTTGCGGTCATTCGTGGCCCGCTTCTGGCTTCCCGACTTCGGACACCCGTTCATTTTGCCAGCCACGCCAATCTGGGCTGGCCAATGTCTCCCAGCACGCCTCCGGCTTTCTCGAGACACCACTGCGCATAGATCACGCGAAACATAGGGGCGTGGGAGCACGCCGGCACCTGGCCGATCGGCTGATCCCTAAACGCTACTTGCGGGTACGGGTCGCCTGCCATGTCAGGACGAAGCGCCGCCCCTCGGACCAGGTCTGCCCCTCGATATGGTCGCCGACGAGGCAGCCCGACGTCTGATAGGGACCGGAGGCGTCCTGAGTGCGGAAGGCGAAGCAGGGCCGGCCGTTGGTGGCTCCGGCCCGGCCGAGTTCGATCGGATGCTCGTAGAACGCGCCGGTCAACGCCCCGTCCGCCGCCACGGCAATCGTCATGGGCTTGAAATAAGCCGCCGCCTGCGGCGTCGGACGAAGATCGACCGTCCACTCTCCGGCTAGGTCAGTTTTCTGCTGCGCGGTGGCGGGAAGCGCGATCGTGCCGAGCGCGACGGCGAGCACCAGGCGACAGGCGGGTAGGGTCATGCGAACTCCTTTCAGGCGGTGGGGGGACAGAAGGCGGCCGACAACAGGTCGAAGGTCAGGCCCTTGCCCTGCCAGACCTCGCCGAATGTGGCCGAGGCGTCGTTGGTGAACAGGATGACGGCACGGCCCAGAGTGGGCGCGATCACGTTGCGGACCTGGGTGCCGCCGAAATCGCCGCGCCGCTCGACAAGCTGGACCGGCGCGGCGCAGCCGTTCAGGCGCGCGGGGAACGACCATGTGCCCAGCGCCATAAAGCCGAGCCTGGGATCCCCGGTCCAGGCGGTGGCGCGCGCCTGCGCATCGAGCAGACGCCCGGTCATCAGACCGCGATCGAAGCGGGCGAGATCGCCAGCGCTGCCGGTCAGCGCCGCGGCTGCCCCGCCGGTGGCGACGTTCATCACCGGCGTAGGCGCGGTGCCGTCATAGCCGGTCGCTGCCGCGCCGCCGTGCGGCGCCCCGTCTCGGGCAAGCCGCAGCGTCCTGATCCGCAAGGGGGCGGCGATGCGTTCTTCGACCAGCCGTGCATAGCTGCGGCCGGTCACGGCCTGGAGCGCGGCGCCGAGGACGAGATAATCGCAGTTGTTGTATTCCCACTGGCCGCCCCGCGCGCCCTTGGCCTTGCCTGAACAGAAACTTGCGGTGCGCGCGGCATCGCCGATCCTCGAGCCGCTCTCGCGGTAGAAGCCGGGGACGCCGTCGATCGCCGGCATATCCGAAGGGTTGGGAAGGCCGGAGCGATGCTGGAGCATTTCGCGCACCGTAATGGCGCGGTCGCCGCCGAAGTCGGGCAGGTAGCGACCGATAGGCGCGTCGAGCGCCATCCGGCCGCTGGCGACCTCCTGCATCACGAGTGTCGCCGTCACCTGCTTCGTCACCGACGCCCAGAGCCAGCGCTGACCGACGCGGTTGGGGACGTTCGCCGCTCGGTCCGCCACGCCGAATGCGGCGGCCCGCTCAGCACCGGCGGCATCGGTCAGGACCAGTTCGCCCGGCAACCCTGCGGCCTTCACCATGGCAGCGGCGCGGTCGAACGCCAAGTCGAGCGGCGGGACAGGCCCGGACCCCGGCGCGCCGGCCATTACCTGACTTCCCGCCGTGCCGAGCAGCATCGCCAGCACGCCCGTTTGCCCGGCTTTCGTCATCTTCATCACAGTCGTTCCCCTGTTCGTTGATCGACGTGTCGCGGCTGATGCCGTGGACGTCGAGCGCGGTGCGACGAGCGTCGTCAGGCCGCGATGGGCGTCGCTCACGACCGGGTGGCAATATGGAAGGACGTGCTAGACGTATCGGCGATGCACGATCCCGCCCACCCTGCCATCGCCGTTCCGGTGCCCGCCCGCCTTGCTCTGGTCAGCATCACCGGCTTCTGGGCGGTGTGGCTCGCGCTTGTCACTGGCCGGGCGTGGGTCATGGGCTGGCCGGATCAGGGCGGGATGCTGGTCCGCCGGCTCGGCATGACGCTGATCGGCCTAGGGCTTGCCTGGTGCCTCCATCTGACGCTGCGCCGCACGGCGGCGGCGCTGCTGCCGATCCGTGCCGCCGCGGCGTTCCTGACGTGCGCGCCCGCGGCGATGCTGTTCGCCGCGCTCAACAGCTACCTGTTCTATCGCTGGCTGCCCGTTCCCTCTGTGCTGCCCGACCTCGCCCGATGGGAGGACGGGGCGGTGCTGCGGACTGCCATCGCGGACGGTTTCGTCACCTGGTACTTCTTCTTCGCCGCCTGGGCCGCGTTCCTGCTGGCGCTGGGTGTCGTCGGCGAGGTGCGCGCGGTCGAGCGCCAGCGGGCGGCGGCCGAGACCGCCGCGCACGACGCCAGGCTGGCGATGCTGCGGCTGCAGGTCGATCCGCACTTCCTGTTCAACGCCCTCAACGCGCTCGCGGCGATGGTGGCGGGCGGCGAGACCAGAGCAGCCGGCGCCATGATCCGCAACCTGGCGGCGTTCTTTCGGGCAGGTCTGGTCGAGAACCCCGTGGCCGATATCCCGCTCGCCGACGAGGTGGAGTTCCAGCGGCTCTATCTCGCGATCGAGCAGGCCCGTTTCGGCGACCGGCTCTCCGTCGAGATCAACGTTGCCCGATCGCTGCATGGCATCATGCTGCCGCCGCTCATTCTCCAGCCCCTGATCGAGAACGCGGTCAAGCACGGTCTGGGCGCCACCACCGCACGAGTGACGATCGGCATATGCGGCCGGTGCGAAGGCGGGGTACTCCAACTGCACGTGTCCGATCGCGCATGCGGCACCTCTGCGCGGGCGACTGTCGCGTCCTGGCCCTCAACGGGCATCGGCCTGGCCAACGTTAGGGCGCGGCTCGCGGCGCGCTTCGGCCCCGGCGCCGCGCTCACGGCGGGACCGGCCGAGGGCGGGTGGGAGACCACCCTGTCCATTCCGATGACCGGCACCGATGGCTGACCGCGCGCTCTCGGTACTGATAGTCGATGACGAGGCGCCGGCGCGCCGCCTGCTGAGGGTGCTATGCGCGGAGGCGGACCTGCATGTCGCGGGCGAGGCTGATTGCGGCGAGGCGGCGCTGGAGGCCGTGCGCGATCGGCCCGTCGACATCCTGTTCCTTGACATCGCCATGCCCGGGATCGGCGGCATGGAAACGGCCCGGCGGCTGCCGCGCGATCATCAGGCGCCGGCGACCATCTTCACCACCGCGTTCACGGCGCATGCGCTCGCCGCGTTCGATGTGGGCGCGATCGATTACCTGCTCAAGCCGATCGAGCCGGACAGGCTGACCGTGGCGCTGACCCGTGCGCGCGCCTTTCTGGCCGGACGTTCCGCCGGCATCGCAACGGTCGAGGACCATCTGTGGGTGTCGCACCGGGGCGATCTGGTGCGCGTCGATCTCGCTGTGGTTGAGCGGGTCGAGGCCGAGCGGGACTATGTGCGCTTGCATGTCGAAGGCCGATCGCACCTCCTGCGCGAGACCATGGAGAACATCGTCGCGCGCCTCCCCGCACCGCTGTTCCGGCGCATCCACCGATCGACGATCGTCCGGCGTGACCTCATCGCCGGCCTGCGACACGAGGGTGGCGGTGTCTGGTCCGTCGTCCTCGCCGATGGAGCGACGCTCCGTATCGGCCGCAGCTACCTCGAAGATGTGCGCGAAATATGACTTCGGCAATCGGGAACCGACGGCGGGGCGGCGGCCAGGACCCAGATGCGGACATCGCGAGCAGCATGATCAGTCTCCGCTTTCGGACGTTCGTTCATACTTGATCGACGGAGTTTCCAGGCCAACTTACATGCATGACGCGCAACCACGTGTCGACATGGTTCGCAGCGGCTACTGCGAAAGAAGCTTCGCCAACGCGCTAGGCTGTTCGACGTGGACGAAGTGCCCTGCATCGGGAACGGTGACGATCTTTCCGCCCGCTTGTGCAACGGCGACGAGTTCCGCTGGGCTGGTGACGTGGTCACCATCGCCACGGATCAAAAGCAGCGGCCCATTCCACTGGTCGATGGCAGATAGCATCGGGCGGCGCGTCGAGGTTTGCGCCAGCAGCGACTTGCCGGGAACGGCGCCCTGCCTCCAACGGGCCTCCGAAAGGCCAGCGGTCGCAGCAAGGCGTGAGAAGATGTCACGGTTTCGCGGGTTGCTGACGTAGAGGTCCTGCCGCCTCCCACCCAGCGTCGCAAGCACCTCATCCATCTGGCTGATGAAGCCGTCGTCCAGAGGAGTGGACGGGTCCGCCAGTCGTGTCGCATGCAACGCCTTCGCTGGCTCAGTTCCGTTTAGAAGCTGCGCTGCCGCGGCGCACAGCCAGCGGAACGAGCTGGAAAGATCGATGGATGGGCATTCCAGTATCAGACGCTGCACGCGGTTCTGGTGCGCCAGTGCATAGCGTAGAGCGACCATGCCGCCGAAGCTGTGCCCCACCACGTGCCAACGCGGCACTGCTAGTGCACTCCGAACAGCCTCGAAATCGGCGATAAGATCGTCGACCGTCACCTTTGTACCGGTAGGAAGCGCGTCGGAGCGAAGGACGCCGCGCTGGTCCACGCTGACTAACCGAACCCTGCCAGCCAGCGCGGGTACCATGTAGTGCTCGAACTCCAGCGCCCCGATGCCAGGACCGCCGTGGACGTAGAGGAGCACGGGGGCGTCGCGAGGCCCTGTGTCCGTGACCCAGAGGCGGGTCCCTCTCACCGCGAGCAACCGGCCAGCGGACGGCTGTGCTTGAAGGCTCACTGACAGCAAGCTCACCAGCGCCGCTCCCGCCGCACCGGCGATCAAGTCACGCCGCTTTAATTGACTTGTCCACTGCGCTCGATTCACATCCAATCCTACCGCATTCACATCCAATCCTACCGCGGATGCTTAGTGACGCAAACGTCCGCCGTCGCACGAGACCGATCGTCTCCTTTCTGCCGCTCCGACCCACAAGTGGATATTCAGCTCACTTTCTCCGCTTCCCAATTTCGGACGCTTGTTCATCGGCGCGAACGACTAGCTTGGCACCCCGGCCATCCACTGACGAATGTCATAATCTGGGAGAAAGCCGCCGCTCCGCTTTGAAGGGCCGGTCAACAGCCTCTAGGTGACGAGAACGGAAGTTTGAAGGGGTGCAGTCGGCTTCTGCATGAAAGCTGCAAACCAGCTGGTTATCCTAATCGGCGAAGGAGATGCACGATGGTCGGCTTATTGGTAGTGATGATGCTAGCTGGCGGTTCTCAGGTGCTAACGTCTTACCATAGTAAGGTGCTCGAACGGGAGGGAGTGACGGCGGAGCTGGTGCTAGACACGAATATCCCGCAGCCCGACGCGCTCGCCAGTGCGCTGATCGAAACCGAAGGGCTGACACCCTGGAACGCCGAACAGCCGACCACAGGCTCACGGTCGGCATCGCCCCTGGCGTACCGCGCTCGATACAGCGGCAGCGGAGCCGGGATTATCGTCTATTATCATAGCGGTAATAGCGGTGTCGGTCAGCCCGTATGTCGGATTCGACGCCGCCAGGGTGGCATGTCGACCGCCTTCGACCTAGCGCGTAGATGGTGCGCGACGTCCTTGGGGGTCGCTGTTGATGATCACATCCCCGCACCGATTGTAACGACGGGCGACGGGGTCGATCAGCTGATCCGCAGACTGGACCTTACTTCATTTCCGAACTCTACCGGACCTCGACGAGCTTCCGGCAAGCGGACGCCTGAAGATTATGGATTCATCGAAACCGATCGGGGTAAGAGTGGCGTGACGATGACCAGTCGCGACGGTGGCTGGCTGATGAGCTTCACCGTGCTGGCTACATCCGTCAAAGGCGTTGATGTATGCTTTCGCGATCAGGCGCTCCAGCAGCGAGCTGATCGTATCCGACCAAGCTACGATGCAGTGTCTTCGCTCAGGCTCACGAGAGGCGCCGATGGCTACTGGAGCGCGCTTGCCTCTCCAATCAACTATCCATCGTGCCGCCGTCCCGGCGAGCAACGGTAATTCGTATGTCCTGAACGTCCGCTATGGGCGAGAGCGGCCGCCCGACCCTCCCGCCGACACGACCCAGTTGCAGTCATTCAGACCTACCTGCCCGGCTCCCAGCTTCGGACGCTCGTTAATCTGAAATGGTCGGGACGTTCCGCGACCGGACAATCCCGTACCAGGCAATCGGCCAGCTCACCTGAGCGGAGAGCGTCGAGGCCTGCCTCGTGATCGATTGCGGCAGCGAAGACCCTGCCATCCTCCTGATGGAGGTCGAGCCATGCTATGATGTCCCTCACTCGAGCAGTATTCGCGTCGGAGAGCGACCTGAACGTCTGAGCGACGTGGTCCACCTCGTCCGACCAATCGAAGGTGCCCGGCGGCTCCACGTCGAAATCGAGATATACGTCACCGGTGGACGAGCGTCGCCGGCGTCAAACCCGTTGGAGGTTCACCACCTGTTCTCTATGCTCGAGCCATGGCGACCTCCCCTTCGAAGACAGGCCGAAAGCACAGCTTCGCGTCCACGGGCGCGCCGGTCGGGCAGCGGCTCGCGATAGAGATCGCGAAGCCCAAGGACTGGGGTGCATTCCAGCGCAACTGCGTCGTGCTGTTCCGCGAGGAGCTGCGGGATCCGAACGCCAAGGAGTACGGTCGCAACGGGCAGGACCAGGGCGGGATCGACATCCTCGGCCACCGGGGCGGCGACCCGGCGCATCCGGTCGGCATCCAGTGCCGCCTCGTCACCAAGAGCTTGAAGCACGTCAAGATCCTCGCCGACTGCCGCGCGGCCCTGGCGCTGCCCTTCGGCCTGAAGGAGATCATCTTCGCCACCACTGCGCCCAACGACGCGAAGGCCGAACAGGCGGCGAAGGCGGTCGAACGCGAGCTGCGCGGTGAAGGGCACGACGTGACCGTGCACCTGTACGGCTGGGATCAGCTCGAGCTGCTCATCGGACTGCACGAGCCCGCCTACAACACCTTTGTCCCGTCCTCGGTGGCTACCACGCTCCCGGTCCAGATATCGGACGGCGGCACGATGAGCGTCGACGGCTTCATCGCCCACATGGCGGACGAGTTCATGCGGCGCGGCATCGTAGCTACCCCGCCTGCGGCCTCCACACCGGCCGGGCCGGGTAGCATCGGCGACGAGGATCCGGCGCTGCACGCCCGCATCGACCTGCTGCGCGACCTCGTGCGCGAAGGACAGGGCGCGGTGGCCGAAAGGCGGCTCGTGGCGCTGCGCGACGGACCCGAGGCGGCCGACGCGCCCTGGGCGCGCTACCGGATCGAGACCAACATCGCCGCGGCACTGATGGACCGCGGACGCGAGGCCGAAGCCGCCGAGGCCTACGAGCGCGCCCACCTGCTGCGGCCCGACGATCCCGACGCACTGGCGAACCTTTCCATCGCGCGAACGATCCAGGGCAGACCCGACGAGGGCATGGAGATCGCGCGAGCCGTGCTCGCGCGTCCGGACAGGACCGAGTTCGCGGTCAGCGCCATGCTGCAGGCCGCGTCTCGCTCCAACTGGCAGGGTGATCCCGGCACGCTCGTGCCGGAGGAGATGCGGGGAACCCGCTCGGCCGAACTCGCGATCGCCGACTTCCTGCGCAAGCGGTGGCTTCCAGGCTGGGAGACGAAGGTTTTCTCGCTCGAGGACGGCGATAGCGAGTTCGACGACGTCGCTCGTCTGAAGGCACTGGCCGTCCTCTCCATTGCCGTCGACAGCCGCGTGCACGTCGTCGGCGGCGGCGACACCGTCACCGACGTTCAGATCGACGAGGCGGCCTCGCACATGGCCGCCTACGCAAAGCACTGCCTCGACGTCGCCTACGCCGACCGGCACGACCTCATGGCCCACGTCAGCAACGCGGCGCTGCTGCTGCGGATCGCCAACCGGCGCGACGAGGCCGAGGCGCTGCTGCGCGACGGCCTGAAGGCCATGCCCGGCGAGGACCAGCTGATGAGGCTCCTCGCCATGACGCTCATCGACCGCGGCAGGCGCGACGAGGCGGTCGAGGTGCTGGAACCTGGCAGCGAGCCCGAGACGGTCCTCATGAAGGTCCAGTTCTCCCGCACCGGCAATCCCGCCGAGCGACTCGCGGCGCTGCAGGCCACGGAGGACCGCGGCGACGAACGCGTCTCGGGGATGCGGCGCAGGCTCCTCGCCGAGATGGCGATCGCAGCGAAGGACGACGTGGCGCTCCGATCCGTCCTCGACGACATGCTCGCCCGCCCGGAGGACGTGGTCGCCGCCAGGCTGCTGGAGGTTCAGGCTTCGATCCGCTCGGGCGCGGCTGAGGAGGAGACGCGCGAGCGCCTGATCGGCATCGCGGACGACCTCGGCGTCGATCCGGAGCCGATCGAACGCATGCTCGTCGCCGAGGCGATGCTGGAGAACGGGCTGGAGGCCAGAGCCGCCAATCTCATCGAAGGACTGGCCGACCTCGGAAGCCCCCGCCCCATCACCTTCATGTACCTGACCGCGCTCGCCGAGGCACGCCGCGACGGCGCGTTCCGCGCCGCGCTGGCGCGCGCGGCGGCCACGGTACGTGAACACCCGGACATGCTCTGGCTCGACGCGCGCCACTCCTGGAACATCGGCGACCTCGACCGCTGCCTCGCGAACCTCGACCGCATGCTCGAAATACGGCCTGGCCTGCCCAAGGCTATCCTCATGCGCATCGAGACGCTGCTCAGACTCGGACGCTCGAAGGCCGTGCTGGAGACGCTCGAGACCCCGATCGAGAACCTCCCCTGGGCCGGCGGAAGCGATCCCTACCGCGTCGCCCGCCTCCTCCACCACTTCGGCCACCACGACCGAGCGGCGAGGTTCGCTTATCGCCTCTTCCTCCAGCAGCGGGACCGGCCGCGAGCCTGGATGACGCTCACCTCCATGACCATAAGGGAGGGACCCCAGGACGCCGGCAGGCCGGGCAACTGGTTTCCGGACGCTGTCGGCACCGACGTCGCCATCGACATCGAGTACGCCGACGCTTCGATCGCCTTCTTCGTCGTCGAACCCGACAAGGAGCTGCGCGCGCTGGATCCCGAGTCATGGGAGCCCGAACATCCGCTCGTGGAGGCCGCCTGGGGTCTTCGCGTGGATGACGAGTTCACCGCGCCAGACGGCAGATCGGTCCGGATCACGAAGCTGCGCCACAAGATCGTGGCGCGCTTCCACTACGTCCTCGAGAAATACGAAGAGCGCTTCCCGGACGTGTTCGGGCTGAAGTCGATGACGGTCGATCCGGAAAGCCCCAGCGGCCTCGAAGAGGTCATCGCGGAGCTGAAGGACCGACGCGACTGGGTGCTCGCCGAGCAGGAGCGCCACGTCGCCAGCGGCATGCCCATCGACCTGCTCGCGACCCGGCTCCACATGGACACGATCGACGTCGCCGCGGGTCTCGCCGAACAGGGCGTTCCGCTCAAGGTGGCGGCGGGCACCGAACCGGAACGGCAGGCCGCGCAGGCCGCGATCCACGCGAACGGGGGTCGCGGATGCGTGCTCGACCTCCTGTCCTTCTGGACGGCATGGCGGCTCGGCGTCCTCGATGTCGTCGCGGAGATCTGCGGCACTATCGCCGTGCCCCGGAGCGTGGTCGACCGCCTCGACGCCCGGCTTGACGCGCAGTCGCTCATGGCGGACGGCAGCCACTCGTCGCTTTCTTACCTCGAGGGTGGACGCATCCTCCACACCGAGACGCCGGCGGAGAGGATGAAGGAGCTGCGCGAGGACCTTTCCGCCGCCCTCGCCTGGATCCGCGACAACGACGCCTCGCGACCGCTGGTCATGGGTGACGATCTTCCCGCCGCCTTCCGCGACCTGATCCAGTCGGGCCGCACCGACATGCTCGACGCCGTGGCCCTCGCCCTTACGAGCGGGACGCTGCTGGTCTGCGACGACCTAGCGCTGCGTGGCATGCACGCTGCAGGCGGCGGCAAGCTGTCCGCCTGGCTGCACGCAATCCTGTCAGAGGCGAGCGCCCGCGGCCGCATCGCGTCTGCCGACTTCACGCAGCACACTGTCGACATGATCCGCGCTGGCCAGACCCACCTTGGCATCTCCGGGGGCATGATTGCGCTGGGCATCGAGCAGGACTGCCTTGAGAGCGGGCGCATCGGCGAGCGCGCCAGGGCACTGGCGGGCCGACTCGGCGGGCGTGAAGCCGAGCCGCTGTCGCACCTGCAGGCCGCGTGCGAGGCGATCGATCAGCTCTGGTCCACAAACAGCGTTCGGCCCGTCTGCGAGCCGGCGACCGGGCTCATCCTCGAATGCCTGATCCGCGAGCGTGACGACTGGCGGCAACTCATCGGGATTGTGGAGGGGTTCGCGTCCAACCTCCCCGGCCTGCAGGAATACGTTCGCGGCTGGGCGCGCGGTCATTTCCTGCCAGGCTATCGCTAACCGGGAAGGATCGGTTGTGACACTATAGAGACCCAGAGCGCGTGACGCCGTCGCGATTTTCTCAGTCGAGTAATGGGGCCCGCCGGGGAGGGCAGCGACATTGCCCTTCTCGCGGGCCGCTGCTGATCATGGCCCGTCGCCAATCGCTCCTAGCGCGAACGACGCCGGGAGGCGCACTGCTCGTCGCGTGCGCCGGTGGCGGGAATCATTGGCGCCACAGCCACTTTTCAGGAGGCGACGAACGCGCCCACCGACGCCTTCCCGGTCACCAAGCCCCCGAGCACGTCCGTCATGGCGGTTTCGAATGCCTCCACCACCCTCGGCGGCGTCCCGGCGGTCCTGTACTCGAAGAGGAGCGCGTCATGCATCGGCAGCACGATCCGCACGTCGTCGAGCGAGGCCGCCGCCATTAGCGCCCGCTTGAAGATCAGCGAGGCCGTTCCCTGCACCACTTGGCTGACAGCCGACCTCTGCTCTTTCCCGGTCAGCTGCCCGTTCCCGACCCGGCGGTAGTGGTTGCCGAGGATGGACGACACCCGGCCGTCGCGGCGGAAACCCGCCCAGACCGACCGCTTCCATTCCTCGTAACTGCCAAACAGCCTGAATGCGGCCTTGGCCCGCTCCCGCTCGACACCGAGCGCGACGGCAGCGTCCACCAGGGCCTTGCGGCTCATCCCGTAGGCGTAGGACAGGAACAGCTGCTTGGCGGCATCGCGACGGCCCGCGAGGCCCAGATGCTCGTTCGCGAAGAGGTCGTACATGTCGCCAGCCGCGTACAGCCGCTTCAGCTCCTCGTCGCCGGACAGGGCGGCCATGATGCCGACCTCGAACTGCTCGAAGTCCACGTAGCCCAGCTCCATGCCTTCGTGCGGTGCGACGATCGATCGGTAGCGCTTGGGCACGTTCTGGAGACCGGGGCTCCGCAGTTGGACCCGCGACGTACGCGAGCCGAACACGTCCACGACGGGCCGCACGACACGGCTGGCCAGCGTCAAAGAGTTGAGCACCTGCCTCGTCGCGTCGAGCGCGAGCAGATCCCTTGTGTCACGGCCGAAATCGCGATCGTGCGGCACGAACTCCAGCACGTACTCGACGGAGACCTGGTCCAGGTCGAAGTCGTCCGCGAGGAGCCGGCCTTCGAGGGCGGACCTGCTCGGCGTCTCGAGCGGCATGTCGTGCCTGTCCGAGTAGCCCTTCAGGCAGACGAAGTAGTCGTGCTCCGCACGCGACCGCATCTCCGACAGTCCGGCGGCGTCGATCGCGATGCCCGCCGACATCGCGAGCTGCAGCGCCCGATGGACGGGGACCTCGATAGAGAAGAACCGCTCGAACTCGCCGTCGACTCTCGCCTGCGTGCACAGCGACAGGTACATGGCCCCGATCGCGGTCGCGGCACTGGCCGCGACCTCCGGGTCGAACGGCAGGCCCCGGTTGAACATCCGCCGATACGCTTCGCGGACCTGCGGCTCCGCTCCGAACCGATCGAGCTGCGCCGTGACGTCCCGCTTCTCCCGGTCCAGCCGGTCGGCGGGCAGCCCGCTGACCGAGATGCGGAACTCGTCCACATCGACGATCGCGCCGGGCAGCGTCCCCGTCGCGTCGAACAGGGCGTCGCGGATCATCCAGAAGTCGTGACACACCACGATCCCGGCGAAGGCGACGACGCTGGAGGCGTCGGTCTCGATTAGACCGCCGTCCTCCAGCCACCAGAAGCGCTCCCCTCCACCGCCGGTAAAGTCTCTGAGGAACAGCATGATCCTCGAGCAGAGGTCAATCATAGCCGCCGATCTCGTCAACGAGATCCAGAAGGTCAACGCGCTCCCGCATCGCGAACGGAAGCCCGTCCGCGTTGCAGTGGCGCTCGGCCCGTTGGCCGGTGCCCTTTAGGCAGACCCCCACCTGTCCGTGAAGCGGCCGGAGCTGCTCCTCTTCGAGCATAGAGGACGCGATCAGAAGATAGCGGGCGTTCTGGTACGGCAGGCGATCGAACTGCCCGATGCACCTTCCTATCAGCTCCCGCTCACCGACGCATCGCAGCCAGATCAGGATGGCGGCGGCCTCTCCCGACCTGACGTCCTCCCGGAGCTTGCGGTCGGCTAGAGAGACGAGTTCGTCGGAGCGGTGTCTCCTCGTCGCGAGCAGCATCCAGATATTGTAGTTCTGCCAGTCGTGGATCGCCCCGTCCTCCGCCAGGAGGAATTGTTCCAGCGCGGGTAGGCAGCGCCCCTCCCCGTCGAGCGTCGCGATCAACTTGCAATACTGGTCGGTCGTGACGGCATGCTCGGACAACGATCGCGACAGCGCGTCGAGCAGGTCCTTGGATAGCGCGTCGCCAACGTCGAACAGACCAGACTCCACAATCTGCGCCACCCGGTTGACGGCGAACCGGAACTTCCGCGTCTGCGAGTCGCCGTCCGCGATGCACTTCGTCAGGATGTCGAAGATGTAGGTCACCGATTTGGTGATGATCCGTCGGCTGCGGGACCGCCACATCTGGTCGATCGCGGCGGTCGAGCTGTCCTGGGACGGGAAGTATTCGGCCAGCTTGGTGGCCTGCACGTCCGGCGGAAGAATCTCGGTCTTATTGGCGTTGATGTTCAGGCCCACTGACCTCAATTGCCTGATCAGTTCCTGCAGCGCACGTCGGGCCTGAAGTTCCGAATCTGCGATGATCCTGATGTCGTCGACGTAGCGGTAGTAGTCGTAGCCCCTACCGGTCATCTCACGGTCGACGCACGACAGCAGGACGTTGGACAGGAAGGCCGACGCGTCGCGGTTCTGGGGCAGCCCGTGGTCGCCGCTGAACGTCCACTTCCCGAGCAGCCGGTCGAGGGTGCCGATCGCGTTGCGGATCTGGAGCTTCTCCGGTCCGGTCGCAGCGATGCGGGACACCATCCCGTCGAGCGCCTCCACGATCTGCGCGCGCGAGACGTTCTCGTAAAAGTTGCTGAGGTCGGTGATCAGCAGGTGCCGGCCGGAACGTCGAAATGTCAGGGTCACGCCCTCGAATGTGAACCAGCGCTCGATCTTGGCCTTGAACAGGTACTTCGGGTTCCGGGGCCGCGGCTCATGGCGATAGCTCAGCACGCGGTGGCCAAGCAGCGGGTCGTAGAACGGGATCAGGAAGCTGCAGATTGCCTGATAGACGAAGCGGTCGAAGAAGTCGGTCTCGAGCCCGTACCGCTCGCCGTAGCCCTTCTTCGGGATGTTGCGGACCACGCTGCGCGTTCCGCGGTAAATGCCGTTCCCCTCCTGGAGGAGCGACATGATGATCCGCTTGGACTCGTCGGGATCCTTGAACAGGTCGTCATACTGCAGGCAGTCGAAGTACCAGTCGTCACGCATATCCTGACGGAGATGTTTGAGCACCAGCTCGAACCGGATCGGGAAGCCGAGCGCCTGGCCCTTCTCCCAGAAGGCCGGATCTAAGACGTAGTCGACCTCCTGCTCCTCGCTGCCGTCCATAATCCGTCCAACTCTTCTCGCCGGACTCGCCTTGTAGCCCGGAGCCGGCGTTCGTCCACCACGCCGTCCTCGATGGCGTGGACAGAGACGAGACCAGCGCCTCCGCCGCGAAGCCGGCGTGAACTCCCACTTGTACGTGACGTTCGTGCCGCGCCGATCCTCTTCACGCCCGATGTAACGGGGGCGGTCCCGCCTTGCAGCGGTTCCGCGCCGACGTCACGTTCCGATGAGCGGTCCGGAACGGCGGATGTGACGCGCGCTGAAGTCAGTCGCTCCGCTCCAAGACGGTCCGATGAGCGCAGCCGGCCGCACGTGGCGTCCCACACGGAACGAGCGCATGCTGGGACCATGAAGTCTCTGATCTCCGAGTTCTCCTATGGCTTCGCGCTTACGCACGAGCTGGTCCTCTCGCTGGGCACGCTGTCCGCAGCGCCGATCTTCCCGTCCCTGCTTCAGGAAGGAGGGCCCGGCGGGGGCTATGACCTGAAGCTGGAGGCGCCGGGCCTGCCGCTCTTCCTGCAGTTCAAGCGCTCCGATCACCTGTCCAGGCGGACCGCGCGCGAGATCAAGGCCGGCGCTCCGTTGTCAGTCCCGTACTACCGATTCGAGATCACGGGACGATCACAGTCAGAGCAGCACGACATGCTGGTCGGCCTCGACGTGGACCCGAACGTCGTCCTCTACGCCGCTCCGCTGTTCCATCGTAAGGCGGAGTTCGACGACGCCTTCCTGCGGCACGTGGTCCGTCAACGGTCCTTCTACGTCCGCCCGCGCGACATCGGTGTCCTCCCCGACGATGACGCGCACCGCCTTTCATTCGACGGTCGCCGATATGTCGTTATGTCCGAACCGAGGGAGGTGGAGGGCTTCGGCGCGACGGAGCTCGAGAAGCTGCTCGCCGACAGGCTCTCAGCGGAAAAGCGACCGGTTCGCGCCGTCATCGGCGAGGCCTTGCGCGAGGCGGAGACGGCACGGATCCGCTCCCGCGAGCGGGTGAGCCGGCGAACCGAGGCGGACCAGGAGATCGAGCGCTCGCTCCCGGTGCAGGTACGCTCCGTCCCCGACGCCGGATCGCGGCTCGACGCCTTCGTCCGTCGTCAGGAACGCGACCTGCCGCCAGGCCCGGAGCCGACGACCCGAGCACTCGACGATCCCGCAACGGCGGAGCTGCAAAGGCTCGCCGACATCAGCCTCCGCGAGTTCGACGCGCAGCTCTACATCGTCCAGCTGCGCGCGAAGGGATGAGGCACGTCGGGTCGCTCCTCGCACTTCGCCGTCGCGAGGACCACCAGCGCCACCGCGGCGTCGCCGGTCATCGTCCAGCTGTTGGACCTTAGGGTCGCGGATCGTGCTGCGCCCCACTATCTCATCGAGACATTCACCCGCTCCAGCTTGAGTCCCAGCCGCCCGATACAGATCCGGTCCAACTCCGCTAAGGTCGGCCGCGGCTCCCACTCCTGGTCCTGGCTCCCCCCGCACTGTCGACGCTCGCTCCTCCTCGTCCAGGGGGCCAGCAGCTTCTGCACCATGAACGAGAAGCACGGGTTTCACGCGCTGCACCTGCGACTCCGGCTCGGCGTCGAGTGAGGTGAGCAAGCGTCCGCTTACGCCTTCTGCACTCCCGAAAGCAGCCGTTCCGGTCTCCATCAGAACCGGCCTTCTGGCCCCTACCCCGCGGCCTGAGCGGACGACAGCTTACCGCGGCGGGCCGCCCCAAAGCAGATCGGCTATCCACCAAGCGTCAACTTACTGGCAAGGTATAATACCCACAAGTAGACGTTTATAGTGCCCATCGCACTTGATGAGTTCGGCCGTTCTTCAATACTGGCGGAG
This sequence comes from Sphingomonadaceae bacterium OTU29LAMAA1, assembly GCA_024072375.1. Lineage (NCBI taxonomy): Bacteria > Pseudomonadati > Pseudomonadota > Alphaproteobacteria > Sphingomonadales > Sphingomonadaceae > Sphingomonadaceae bacterium OTU29LAMAA1. The sequence goes on along the minus strand of CP099617.1, from coordinate 426,946 downwards.
CGTTTTTTAACAGGAACACTGGCCGCTATAGTACTGAAACGCCGGATCGTAATCTCAGGAATATGGTTTAACTTTGATCGAAGACGCCAACGGCATGCGCGATATAGATCTCGATCATCGCTGCCACCGTATCGGGTTCTGCGACATGCTGAACTAGACTTGTTACTATTTACCTCTCCACGCCCCCGGACGCTTTTCGACGAAGGCGGCCATGCCTTCCGTCTGATCGGCGGTGCCGAACAGGCCATGGAACAGCCGCCGTTCGAACTGCACGCCCTGCGCCAGCGTGGTTTCGAACGCCGCGTTGACCATCTCCTTGTTGGCCAGCACCGCGAGCGGCGCCATGCCGGCGATCGTCGCGGCGGTCTTCACCGCCTCCTCGACCAAATCGGCGGCCGGGATCACCCGGCTGACCAGCCCTGCGCGCTCCGCCTCGGCGGCGTCCATCATCCGCCCGGTCAGGCACATTTCCATCGCCTTCGCCTTGCCGACCGCGCGCGCCAGCCGCTGCGAACCACCCATGCCGGGGCTGACCGCCAGCTTCACCTCGGGCTGGCCGAACTTCGCGCTGTCGGCGGCCAGGATGAAGTCGCACATCATCGCCAGCTCGCATCCGCCGCCCAGCGCGTAGCCCGCCACTGCGGCGATGATCGGCTTGCGCGTCGCGGTCAGCCTTTCGTAGCCGCTGAAGTGGTTGCGGCCGTACATCGCGGCGAAGTCCATCGCCTGCATTTCCTTGATGTCCGCCCCCGCCGCGAACGCCTTGGCGCTGCCGGTCAATACCGCGCAGCCCCGCGAGTCGTCGGCATCGAACGCCGCGAGCGCCGCCAGCAGGTCGTCCAGCACCTGTGCGTTGAGGGCATTCAGCGCCTCCGGCCGGTCGAGCGTGATGAGCGTCACACGATCGCGCCGCTCGACGAGGATGGTCTGGTATTCGGCCACGGAAACTCTCCTTATGCGGGCGTCCACGCGTCCGCTTCAAGCAGCGGCGCGAAGATCTGGTCGATGACGTGATCGGTAACGCCGGCGGGCGTGGCGGGCTGCCAGCGCGGCGCATTGTCCTTGTCGACGATCACCGCCCGCACGCCTTCGAGGAAGTCGTGGCGCTGCACGACGCGGCTGGCGACGGCATATTCCTGTGCCATCTCGTCGGCGAAGCTCTGCATCAGCCCGCCGTCGTATAGCAGCCGCAGCGACACCTTCATCGCCTGCGGACTTTTGGTCCGCAGCACCGCAAGTTGTGCCTGCGCGAACGCGCCATCGTCCGCCTCCAGCGCGGCGAACACCTCCTCCAGCGTGTCCGCAGCGAACAGCCGGTCGATGTCGGCGCGATGCGCCAGCACCACCGCTTCGGGTGGCGCGACGGCCAACCCGTCCAGCACCGCCGCGATGCCCTGCGGATCGGCAAGGATCGCAGTCTTGGCGCGCTCCATCGCGGCGGCGGGCAGATAATGCGTGGCGAGCCCCAGCGCGTGCGCTTCCGCACCGTTCAGTCGATGTCCGGTCAGCGCCATGAACTGCCCGATCCGCCCCGGCAGGCGCGCCAGGAACCAGCCGCCCCCGACATCGGGGAACAGGCCGATGCCCGTCTCCGGCATCGCAAACCGCGTGTTCTCCGTCGCGACCCGCCAGCGGCACGGCAAGGCGATGCCGACGCCGCCGCCCATCGTCACTCCGTCCATGAACGCCACCGTCGGCTTGGCATAGGTGAACAGCTTGTGGTTCAGCCGGTATTCGGTGTGGAAGAACGCACGCGCCGCGACACCGTCGGTCGCGCCGCTCTCGCCGAGCATGCGGATGTCGCCCCCGGCGCAAAAGCCGCGGCCCTCGTGATGGTCGAGCATCACCGCCGCCACCGCCGGATCGGTTCGCCACGCCTCCAGTGCCGCCAGCATCCCCTCGCAAATCGCCAGGTTCAGAGCGTTCAGTGCCTCGGGACGGTTCAGCCGGAGCCGCCCAACGGCGCCATCGGTGATGGTCAGCAGGGCGTCGCTCATGAAGACCTGCCCTGCCCGGCAAACTTCTGGAGCAGAGCCTGCGCTTCCTCTGATCCTGCCGACCGCGCGATCATGCGCGCCTCGCTGCCCAGCTGTTCTTCCAGGGTCGCCCCGTAGCTGGAAAACAATAGCTCCCTGGTACTCGCGAGCGCCGTCACGGACGATGCCGCGAGCCCTGCGGCGAGCGCCATCGCCGCGTCGAACAGCGCCGCAGCATCGACTGCGCGTGTCACCAGACCGATCGATACGGCCTCCGTCGCGTCCAGCCGCCGGTTGGTCAACGCGATCTCCTGGGCTCGGCGCAGGCCGACCAGCCGTGGCAGAAGCCAGCTCGTCCCTGCATCCGGGGTCAGGCCGATCAGCCCGTAGGCCGTCGAAAACGAACTCGCACTGCTCGCGAGCGCGACATCGCCCATGATCGCCAGGCTGAAACCGGCGCCGGCGGCGGCACCGTTGATCGCGGTGACCAGCGGCTTGTCCATCCGCAACAATCCGACGATTGCGGCATGAAGGAACGTCGTCAGCTCGGTGACTAGGGCCGGTGTGTCGCCTCCCGCCGCCGCGAACGCCTTCACGTCCCCGCCGACGCAGAACATCCGTCCGGAGCCGGTCAGCAGCACACATCGCACGGTCGCGTCGGCTGCGCATGCCAGCACGGTTTCGAGGAGGGACCGTGCCAGAGCCGCGTTAATGGCGTTACCCTGATCCGGACGGTTCAGTGTGATGACGGCGACGTCGCCGTGCCGATCGAGCAGAACTTCGTTCACTCTTCTGTCCTTCTGAAAAGGTGCGGGGCACGTCCTTCGCACGTCGGTGTCGGCATCAGGCCGCGGTCCGCGTGCCCTCCTGCATGGCGGCATGGCCAAGTCGTGCGAGCCTCGGGAAGTTGGCGGCCCGTTCGCGGGCGTGAAGCGATGCCGCCGTGCCGCGGATCACCCGGCCCTTGATGCCGTGGAAGATCGCGGCGAGCCGGAAGAAATTGAACGTGACGTAGAATTGATAGTCCGGCATCGCCGAGCGCCCGGTCTTGGCGCAATAGGCGGCGACATAGTCCCGTTCGGTCGGGATGCCGAGCGCGGCAAGATCCGCGCCGGCCAAGCCGGCGACGATGTCGGGCGGCATCCGGTACATGAGGGCATGATAGGCGAAGTCGGCGAGAGGGTGGCCGAGCGTCGACAGCTCCCAGTCCAGAACCGCCAGCACTCGCGGCTCGGTGGGATGGAAGATCATGTTGTCGCAACGGAAATCGCCGTGAACGATGCTGCTTTCATCGCCGTAGGGAATGTTGGCGGGCAGCCATTCGACCAAGGCGTCCATGTCCGGATCGCGCCCCGCCTGCCCGTCGCCGAGATATTGCGCCGACCAGCGGGCGATCTGGCGGGCGAAGTAGTTTCCCGGACGGCCATAGTCGCCCAAGCCCACCGCGACCGGATCGACGCGATGGAGCGCCGCGATGGTGGTGTTCATCGCGTCGAAATAGCGGGGGCGGTCAGCACGCGGCACGTCGGGAAAGGTAGCGTCCCAGATGACGCGCCCCTCGACCATCGCCATCACGTAGAACGCCGTGCCGATGATGGCATCGTCCTCGCAAACGCCATAGACGCGCGCGACCGGCACGTCGGTCGCGGCCAGCGCGGTGAGGACGCGCGCCTCGCGCAGCACGTCGTGCGCCCCTTTCAGCAAAGTGCCGGGCGGTTTGCGGCGCAACACGTAATCCCGGCTTGGCGTGGACAGCCGGTACGTGGGGTTGGACTGGCCGCCCTTGAACTGTTCGACGCGCAGCGGTCCGGCGAAACCATCGACGCGTCGGGCCATCCAGTCGGCGAGCGCGCGCTCGTCGAAGCGGTGTGCGTCGCGCACCGCCATCGTTCCGATGTCCGCATCGGACGCGGTCACGACGCCGCCTTCCAGTCGCGCTTGATCTTCTTGGCGAGGCTCCATTTGTGGACTTCGGTCGGCCCGTCGTAGATCCGGAAGGCACGGACTTCGCGGAACACCTGCTCGACGATGGTGTCGCCGGTGACGCCGGTCCCGCCCATCACCTGCACGCAGCGATCGGCGATGCGCATCAACGCCTCGGACACCGCGACCTTCGCCATCGAGCTCTCCGCGCCGCCGAGTTCGCCGCCGTCGAGCACGCCGGCGCACCAGTCGATCATCAGTTCCGCTTGCTTCAGATCGATCAGGTTTTCGGCGAGCATGAAGCCGACACCCTCGTGGTCGACGAGCGGCTTGCCGAACGCGTGGCGGCGGCAGGCGTAATCGGTGGCGATTTCGTTGGCGCGGGTACAGGCACCGAGCCAGCGCATGCAGTGCGTCAGCCGTGCCGGGGCGAGGCGCACCTGCGCGAGCTTGAAGCCGTCCCCGGGATTGCCGAGCATCTGGTCCGCCGGCACGCGCAGCCGGTCGATCGCGATGACGGCGTGGCCACCGGGCATCGAACTGTCGATCGTGTCGAGCACCCGCTCGATCCGGATGGCGGGATCGGGCAGGTCGACGAGGAACATCGACGCGCCTTCTTCCGCCTTCGCCATGACGATGCCGACGCGCGCTCCGTCCGCGCCGGTGATGAACGCCTTGCGCCCGCTGATCACCCAATGGTTGCCGTCGCGCTCGCAGGTCGTCTGCATCATCGACGGGTCGGACCCGGCACCGCCCTCGGCAGCGGGCTCGGTCATGAAGAACGCCGAGCGCGCCTCGCCGCGGACCAGAGGGTCGAGAAAGCGACGCTTCTGTTCCTCGCTCGCCACCCGGCCGAGCAGATACATGTTGCCTTCGTCGGGCGCGGCGACGTTCACCGCGACCGGGCCGAGCGGCGACAGACCGGCGGCGCGCAGCACCACGGCGACCTCGGCGTGATGGAGATGCTCGCCGCCCGGCAGGATGTGGGGCGTCAGCACGCCTGCCGCACGGGCCTGCTCGCGCAATGCATCGACCAACCCGGCGGCAGGACCATGCGCGCCGCACCGCGGGTCGCGTTCGTAGGGCACCACGATCTCGCGCACGAAGGCTTCCACGCGGGCGGCGATGGCGTTCGCACGGGCGCTCATCGCGGTGCCATCCGTATCGCGCCGTCGAGCCGGATCACTTCGCCGTTCAGCATCGGGTTGGTGACGATCGCTTCGACCAATGCGGCATATTCCTCCGGTCGCCCGAGCCGGCTGGGATGGGGAACCTGAGTCCCAAGGGAATCCTGCGCCGCCTGCGGCAATCCCATCAGCATCGGCGTCAGGAAGATGCCGGGCGCGATCGTCATGACGCGGATGCGGTGCTGCGCGAGGTCGCGGGCGATCGGCAGCGTCATGCCGGCGACCGCCGCCTTGGATGCGGCATAGGCGACCTGCCCGACCTGACCATCGAACGCCGCGACCGAGGCGGTGTTGACGATCACGCCGCGCTCTTCACCGATCGGATCGGCCGCGGCCATGCGGGCGGCGACATGGGTGATGGCGGCGAAGGTGCCGATGAGATTGATGTCGATGGTGCGGCGGAAGGTCGCCAGCGGGTGAACGGCGTTCTCCTTGCCCACCGTCTTGATCGCCGGGGCGACGCCGGCGCAATTGACGAGGATGCGCGCGACGCCGTGCGCCTGCTCCGCCGCGTCGACGCCTGCGACGATGCTCGCTTCGTCGGTGACGTCGGTGCGGGCGAAGTGACCGCCGATCGACGTGGCGTGCGCCGCCCCCGCTTCGGCATTCATGTCGAGGATCGTCACATGCGCGCCGCGCCAGGCCAGCATCGCGGCGGTGGCCGCGCCCAGGCCCGACGCCCCGCCGGTGACGATGGCCGCTAGTCCGTCGATGTTCATCACGCTCTCCTGTTGTCTGTCAGTCGCTTCACTGCGCGGTCGATCCGCCATCGACGACCAATTCGGCGCCGGTCATGTAGCGCGAACGGTCGCTGGCGAGGAACACGATCGCCTCTGCGATATCCTCCGCCGTACCGAGCCGGCCCAGCGGTACGTCGGCGAGCAGCCTGGCATGCACGGCGGGGTCGTCGTGCGCCGCCGCCGTCAGCGGCGTGTGGATATGGCCGGGATGGATGGAATTGGCGCGCACGCGGTTGCCGAGCGCGGCGCACTCGAGCGCAAGCGCCTTGGTAAACAGCCTAACGCCGCCCTTCGCCGCACAATAAGACGCGGCATTGGCACCGCCGACGATCCCCCTGATCGACGACATGTTGACGATCGCCCCGCCGGCCGGTGACCTGGCGAGCAGCGGCAGCAGCGCCCGGCAGCCCAGGAACACGCTGTCCAGATTGACCGCCATGATCGCCCGCCAATGATCGAGCGTGGTGTCGGCGATCGACCGGAACGTGCCGAACCCGGCATTGTTGACGAGGATGTCGAGGTGTCCGCTGGTCGTCTCGACCGTCCGGGCCAGATCCGCCCAGCCGGCCTCGTCGGTGACGTCCAGCATGACGGCCCGATGCCCCCCGCCGGTCAGCCCGGCGAGCGCGGCTTCCGCACCGGGTCCGTCGCGGTCGACCAGGATGACCGCGGCGCCGTGCTCTGCCAGCGCGGCGGCGGTCGCCAGCCCGATGCCGGATGCCGCCCCGGTGACCACGGCAAGACGGCCCGTCAGGTCACCCGCATTCCGCCGATCTGTCTGTGTACCGGTCTGCGTCACGATCCATCTCCCTAACCGACGCGTTGCCCGGTGCGTTGCCGGGACAAGGACCCATAGGAGGGTTGCCAGCCGCATCCATACTGCCCAAAAGGACGGAAAGTCACTCCCGTCCAACCGGTCGGGCGATAATGGCAGCGAGAGGATGATGACATGGCGTCGGATGTGAGCCCCCTGCTTTCGGTCGGACGATTGCGCGCGCATGCCCCCAAGACGATCGCGGGTTTCCGCCGGTTTCGGACCGTCGTCGAGAAGGACGGCGCCTTGCCGTCGACCATCAAGCGCCTGTTCCTGTCGGCGGCGGCGGCGGTGAAAGGCTATCTGCCGATGGCCGAGCGTGAACTGGCGGCGGCGGCGGCACTGGGCCTCGACGTCGAGAGCGCCGCCGCGGCGCTGACCATCCTGTCGAGCAGCCGTGGCGAAGGTGCCGCCCTGCGCTTCGCCGGGGTGCTGGAGGCCGTGTATGGCGACGCCGCGACGATCGATGCGGACGAAACCCCGATCGAGGTGCCGGATGGCGAGGCACGGGACAATTTCATCGGCTATTTCGGCAGCATCCCGCCCTCGCTCGGTACGTTGCTCGATCTCGTGCCGACCGGAGCGGACGCCTATTACCTGATGCGGGAGGGCACGTTGTCGGGCACCGCGCTGGAGCCGCGCTATGCCGAGCTGCTGCTGGTGACGGTGCTGGCGGCGGATTACAGCCCATGGGCGTCAGTTCATGTGGATGGCGCGCGCAAGGCGGGTGCGAGCGAAACGGAGGTGGCCGAAGCGGTGTTGTGCGCGGTTCCGGTCGCCGGATTGTCGGCATGGGTGGTCGGCGCGACGGCGATGGAGCCGAAGGCGTGATGGACACGCTTCGGACGCGATCCTAGGATGCCGCCGTCATGTCACGGGAACACATAATGCCCGCACCGGGCAGAAAGCGTCCGCGAACCGAAGCGCACGATGAAAAGCGCGGCGAGATCATCGCGCATTGCGCCGCGCTGTTCGACAAGGTGGGCTATCACAATACGTCGATGCAGATGCTGGCGGACGAGGTCGGGCTGGGCAAACCGACGCTCTACCATTATTTCCCCAGCAAGATCGCGATCCTGTTCGCGATCCACGACACCCATATCCGTGCCTTGCTCGACGGCCTGACGCACGAAGCAGGGGCAGACCCGATCGCTTCGTTGCGCGCCGCCTGTGTCGATATCCTGCGCCAGATCGCCAGCCATCCGGGCTACGTCCGTGCGTTCATGGACAATTACGGCGACCTCACCGGCACGATGCGCGATCAGATCCGTGCCGCGCGGAAGGAGTATTTCGAGGCGATCCGCGGTTTGGTCGTCGAGGGCGTCGAGCGCGGCATATTCCGGCCATGCGACCCCTTGATCACGACGTACGGTTTCCTCGGCATGTGCAACTGGGCGTATAAATGGTATCCGCCGATGGCTCGGGAACGCTCGCCGGAGGAGGTTGCGGACGCATTGTGCGCTCCGTTCTTCGATGGCCTGAAGGCGGGCTGACGCCATGCATATCGCCGACGATCTGTTGCAGGCCGTGCGCGTCGATGGCGTCGCGGGCATCCGTCCCGCTGCCGAGGCGCTGCGCGACGGCGTACGTGATCTTACCGGACTGCGGGTGGCGGTGACCCACAACATTGCCAGTGCCACGCCGATGCGGGATGCGGATGGCGCGATCCTGGCCGGCGACGTCTTCGGTGCCAGTGGCGACAAATGCTGGTGGACGACGCCGCACCTGGCGTTGACATCGCCCCTGCCGATGGCATGCCGGCTGGAGAGCGAACCGTTCTGGTGCAACGCGGCGGGTATTCATACGCGGTCGCCCAATTCGCTGCTGGCCGAGTTCGACCTGTCCAAATTCCGCGAACGCGCGCTGACCAGCGCCGCGATCGTCGCCCCCGTCCACCTGCCGTTCGGGGAGATCGGCGCCGCGAGCTTCCTGTCGCCCGACCCGGAGATGGACGATCTGGCCGCCGCGTTCGAAGCGCATGGCGAGGCGCTCGCGCTGCTCGCCCGCGTGTTCGTCGCGAGCTACGTCAAGGTGACGGAACGCCGTTCCGCAAAGGTGGGGGCGATCGTGCTGACGAAGCGCGAGGTGGAATGCCTGCGATGGGCCGGCGCCGGCAAGACGAACGACGAGATCGCCACCATCCTCGGGCTGCAGCGGACCACCATCCGGTTCCATATCCGCACCGCGGCGCAGAAGCTGAATGCGGTGAATCGCGACCAGGCACTCTTCAAGGCGGCGCAGCTGGGCTTTCTCGGCACGTTGCGCTGACACAAAGGGCAGCGGCGGCGGCGTCTTCGCTCCGCTACGTCGTCGTGCAGGAAGAGGAAGCACGATGCCCGATTGGCCACCCCCCGTTGACGATCGCCTGCTGTCGCTGGACGCCGCGGGCACCCCCACGCTGTATGCGGCTCGGGAGCGGGAGAGCGGACGGCTGGTTTATCCGCCGCCGACGGACGACGATCGGTTCGCGCTGGAACCGCTGCCCCGTAGCGGTACGCTCTGGTCGTGGACGGTGCAGCGGTTTCGGCCCAAATCGCCGCCCTATGCCGGGCCGGAATCCTTCGAGCCCTATGCGGTCGGCTACGTCACACTGGGCGATGCGCTGATCGTCGAGGCGCGGCTGACCGGAGCGCCGCTCGACGGATATCGCATCGACATGCCGATGACCCTGGTCGCCGAGCGGTTCGAGCGCGCCGACGGAGCGGTGCGATCCACCTTCGCCTTCGCGCCCACCGAGCGCGCGGCATGAGCGGCGTGCATATCGTCGGCGCCGGCATCCACCCGTTCGGCCGCACCCCGGAACGGACGGGTTTGCAGCAGGGTGCCTATGCCGTCCGCCAGGCGCTGGCCGCAGCGGGGCTCGACTGGCGCGACATGCAATTTGCCTACGGCGGCTCCGATGCGGCGGGCAAGGCGGATACGATGGTGTCGGAGCTGGGGCTGACCGGCATCCAGTTCATCAACGTCGCCAACGGCTGCGCGACGGGCGGATCGGCGATGTTCGGCGCCTATGCGACGATCAAGTCGGGCGAGTTCGACCTCGGCATCGCGGTCGGCTTCGACAAGCATCCGCGCGGCGCGTTCGATCCGAAGCCGGCCGAATGGGGCCTGCCGGAATGGTATGGCGACACCGGGCTGATGCTAACGACGCAGTTCTTCGCGATGAAGATCCAGCGCTACATGGCGATGTACGGCATCACGAACGGAACGCTCGCGGCGGTGGCGGAGAAGGCGTTCGACAATGGTGCGCTGGCCGATCATGCCTGGCGGCGCGAACCGGTGGACGCCGCGACGATCCTGGCGGCACCGATGGTCAGCGATCCGCTGACCAAGTTCATGTTCTGCTCGCCCGCGGAGGGCGCGGTCGCGCTGATCTTCGCCAGCGAGCGCAAGGCGCGTGAACTGGCTCTGCCGTCGGTCAAGCTGCGCGCCGCCACGGTGCGCAGCCGCCCGCCGGGCTCGTTCGAAGTGTTTTCACCGGCGCTGGACGTCGAGCGCGGCCCCTCCCCCACCGTCATCGCCTCGCGCGCCGCCTATGAGATGGCGGGCGTCGGCCCGGAGGACATCGACGTGGCGCAATTGCAGGACACCGAAAGCGGCGCCGAGATCATGCACATGGCCGAGAACGGTTTCTGCCGCGATGGCGAGCAGGAGGCGTGGATCGCAGATGGTGCGACGCGGATCGCCGGCAAGCTGCCGGTGAACACCGATGGCGGCTGCCTCGCCTGCGGCGAACCGATCGGCGCGTCGGGGCTGCGGCAGGTCTACGAGAATTACATGCAGCTGACCGGACGGGCGGGCGCGCGGCAGGTGCCGGGCGGTCCGCGGCTGGCCTACAGCCACGTCTACGGCGCGCCCGGCGTGTCGGCGATCGCCATTGTGGAGCGCTGACATGGACATGACCCTCACCCCGCAGCAGCAGGCGTTCCGGACCGAGGTGCGCGCGTTCCTCGACGAGGCGCTGACGCCCGAGATGAGGCGCGGGGCGACGCTGACCTCCGGCGTATTCGCCGAGCCCGATGTCGCGAGTCCGTGGCAGGCGGCGCTGGAGGCGCGCGGCTGGCTGGTGTATTTCTGGCCAGCGGCGCATGGCGGCCCGGGCTGGAGCGCCGTCGAACGCTGGATCTTCGAAACCGAATGCGCCTGCGCGGGCGCCCCCGTGCTGGCCGGGATGGGGCTGAAGCTGGTCGGGCCGGTCGTCTACACCTTCGGCACGGCCGCGCAGAAGGACCGCTTTCTGCCCGCCCTGCGACAAGGCGAGCACGTCTGGGCACAGGGGTTTTCCGAGCCGGGATCGGGCTCCGACCTCGCCAGCCTGCGCACGCGGGCGGTCCGCGACGGCGACGACTATACCGTCAACGGCCAGAAGATCTGGACGACGCAGGCGCAGTTCGCCAACTGGCTGTTCGCGCTGGTGCGCACCGATGCCGAGGTGAAGCCGCAGCGCGGCATCTCGTTCCTGCTGATCGACATGCGCTCGCCCGGCGTGACGGTACGCCCGATCCTCAGTGCGTCGGGCGACCACGAGCTGAACGAGGTGTTTTTGGAGGACGTCCGCGTCCCCATCGCCAACCGCGTCGGCGACGAGGGCCAGGGCTGGTCGATCGCCAAGTTCCTGCTGGAGAACGAGCGCGGCGGCACCGGCTATGCGCCGCAATTGCTCGGCGATCTCGAACGGCTGGAGCGGGCCGCGGCGTTGACCGGATCGCTCGCCGATCGCGCGGTGCGGCTGCGGCTGGAGGCGGAAGCGCTGGAGATGACCGAGTTGCAGACGCTGCTGGAGATCGAGGCCGGCGAGCCGCCGGCACCACGCAGTCTGGCAAACAAGCTGATCGCGTCGGAAATCCGTCAGGGGATCGAAGGTCTGGCGATCGACGCCTTCGGGATAGCCGGGCTGCAATCGCAGGACGCCCGGCCCTTCCACGATCACGACGCCGGTTTCGCGGGGCCGCCCGAGGCGGGGCTCGCCGCCGCCCGCTATCTCAACGCGCGTGCGTGGTCGATCTTCGGCGGCACCAGCGAAATCCAGCTCAATATCATCGCCCGCGCTGCGCTGGGCCTCTAAACGCAAGGAACGTCGACGTGCCCGAAGCCTATATCGTCTCCGCCCGCCGCACCGCCGGCGGCCGCCGCAACGGTCGCCTCGCGGGCATCCATCCCGCCGACCTCGGCGCCTATGTCATCGATGCCATCCTCGCGGAGACCGGCGTCGATCCTGCGGCGATCGACGACGTCATCATCGGTTGCGTCAGCCAGATCGGCGAACAGACGTTCGCGCTCGGCCGCAACGTCGTGCTCGCCTCGTCGCTGCCCGACAGCGTGCCGGCGGTGACGATCGACCGCCAGTGCGGATCGTCGCAGCAGGCGCTCCATTTCGCCGCGCAGGCGGTGATGTCGGGCACCCAGGATCTGGTGATCGCCGGCGGGGTCGAGAGCATGTCGCGCGTGCCGATGGGGACGCCGGTGACGCTCGCCGCCAATGCGGGGATCGGCGAAGGCCCCTTCGCCAAGAGCATCCAGCAGCGTTATGGCGTGGAAAGCTTCAGCCAGTTCGTCGGCGCGCAGATGATCGCCGACAAGCACGGCTTCTCCCGCAGCGACATGGACGGGTTCGCGCTCGCCAGCCATCGCAAGGCGGCAGCGGCGACCGAAGCGGGTGCCTTCGACGCCGAGATCGTGCCGATCGCCGTGACCGGGCCGGACGGGACTGATTTCGTCCACGACCGGGACGAGGGCGTGCGCGGCGACGCCACGCTGGAGGGGATCGGTTCGGTGAAGACGCTGACCCCCGACGGATCGCTGAGTGCCGCGACCGCCAGCCAGATCTGCGACGGATCGAGCGGCGTGCTCGTCGCATCGGCCGCGGCGGTGAAGGCGCACGGCCTCACCCCGTTGGCGCGGGTCCACAATCTGACCGTCACGGCGGGCGATCCGGTCATCATGCTCGAAGAACCCATCCCGGCGACCCGGCGCGCGCTGCAACGCGCGGGCCTGTCGATCGACGACATCGACCTGTTCGAGGTCAACGAGGCGTTCGCCTCCGTTCCGATGGCATGGTTGAAGGAAACGGGGGCGGACCCTGCCCGGCTGAACGTCAACGGCGGGGCGATCGCGCTCGGCCATCCGCTCGGCGGCACCGGCACCAAGCTGATGGCGACGCTGATCCATGCCCTGCACGCGCGCGGTGGGCGGTACGGCTTGCAGACGATGTGCGAAGGCGGCGGCATCGCCAACGTCACGATCGTCGAGCGGCTCTGACGCGATGGACTTCCGGCCCAGTGAAGAGCAGGTCCTGCTCCGCGACATGGTCAGGCGCTTCCTGGCCGACGCAATTCCCGCACCGGAGGCCGGCAAGGCTCCGCTGCCCGTCGACGACTGGCGCGCGATGGGGGAACTCGGTGTGCTGGGCATCGCGCTGCCCGCCGCGGCCGGCGGGATGGACGGCGCGCCGCAGGACGCCGCGATCGTCGCCAAGGAGCTGGGCCGCGCCGTCGCCGTCACCCCGTTCGCCGAGGCGATGCTCGGCGCGGCGGACCTGCTGGCGCGGCATGGCACAACCGACCAGATCGACCAGCGGATCGTGCCGGCGGCCGAAGGCACGCAGAGGCTGGCGTGGGCGGAGGGGTCGGTCACCGATAGCGACGGATCGCTCGACGGAACGTGTCCGCTGGTCCGCTGGGGCGCCGACGCCGATGCCTTCGTGATCGTCGATAGCGGTCGGGCATGGCTGGTCGCGGGCGACGCGCCCGGCCTCGATCGGCATCCGAGCCGCCTGGCGGACGGCAGCGTCGCCGCCACCCTGTCGCTGCACCGCTGCTCCGCAACGGCGCTCGCGGTCACGGACGACGACATCATCCGCGCGCGCGCGCTGGCGCAGCTCGGCTATGTCGCGGAGATGGTCGGCATCATGGCGACGCTGCTCGACCAGACCGTCGACTATGCCCGGCAGCGACGGCAGTTCGGGGTGGCGATCGGGACGTTCCAGGTCGTGCAGCACAAGCTGGCGCGCATGTTCGTGCGGCTTGAGCAATCGCGCTCGCTGCTGTTGAAAGCCGCCGCGACGGCCCGCGACGCGTCCGACTTCGTCCGCCACGTCACCGCCGCCAAGGCCTATGTCGCGGAGGCGGCGCAGCACGTCGCCGAAGAGGCCGTGCATCTGCACGGCGGGATGGGGGTAACCGACGAACTGGTCGTCGGCCGGGCGCTGCGCCGCGTGATGGTGCTCGCGCGGGTGTTCGGTCGCGCCGAGGAGGCGCGCCACCGGCTGGCGGCATGACGCGCAACCGCTGCTGGACGCTGGCACGGCACCCCGCCGGCGCCGTAACGGCGGACGATTTCGCGCTGATCGAGCGGGTAGACGACGAACGCCCGCCCGAAGAGGGCGAGATCATCGTCCGCAACCACCTGTTCTCGGTCGCGCCGACTATCCGCAACCGGCTTAACCCGCCGGCGGAAGGGCTTCGCGCGGCGATACCGATCGGCGGCGTCATCGGCGGCATGGCGGCGTGCGAGGTCGTGGCGTCGGCGCATCCCCGACATCATGTCGGCAGCCGCCTCGTCATCCTGTCGCAATGGGAGGATATCAGCCGCCTGCGCCCCGATCGCCTGCCGATCCCCGTGTTCCCCGTCCCGGACGACATGACGTTCGACGATGCGCTGGGGGCATATTCGCCCAACACCCTGACCGCCTATTTCGGGATGATCGACATCGGCCGCCCGCGACCGGGTGAAACCGTGCTCGTGTCCGGCGCGGCGGGATCGGTCGGATCGATCGCCTGCCAGATCGCGCGGCTGTCGGGATGTCGGGTGATCGGGATCGCGGGCAGCGCCGACAAGTGCCGATGGCTGCTGGATGCGGGGTGCGTCGATGCCGTGATCGACTATCGGCATGAGGACGTTCCGGACCGTCTGCGCGTGCTGGCACCCGACGGGATCGACATATTCTTCGACAATGTCGGCGGTGCGTTGCTGCAGCATGCGATCGACAGGATGGCGCGGCATGGCCGCATCGTCGTCTGCGGCCAGATTTCCGCTTACGACGGCGACGGCGACGCGCCGGGGCCGCGCGACATGATGAAGATCGTCTACGGATCGATCCGCATCCAGGGTTTCGTGGTCGGTGACCATGTCGATCGGATCGACGCGGCGCGTGCCGACCTGCGGCGCTGGGTGAACGACGGCGCGCTGACGGTCCGCGCCGATCGACGGCATGGGCTGTCTCACCTGCCGGCCGCATTGATCGATCTGTTCCGCGGCGCCAATGCCGGCGCGCTGCTCGTCGTCAACGACGATGCCCCAGAGCGGCACGATGTCCGATACCGTCCGGACGGAGGGGAAGTGAGCGATGCGTAAGCTGAACGAGACCACGAACGCCCGGGGGACGCGCAATGCCCTGCGGCGACTGTCGCTGCCGATGGCGTTTGCACTGCTGGCGGTTCCGACGATGGTGACGGCGCAGGATCGTCCGCACCCTGCTGCGGCGCCGATGATCGCCAGCTACGATCTCGGCCGGGTGGACCAGTTCAATCCCGGCAAGGCGCTCGACACGATCCCCGATGATCCGGCCGCGCGGCGGCGCAATGCCGAAGCGGTCGCGACCGAAGCGGCGATCTATGGTCTGCCGGCCGTCCTCCAATATGCCGAGATGCACGCTCAGGCGATCGATCGGGGCAGTAAGCGCTACGTCGGTTTCAACCGTTTCGTGCATGATCGCGATCTCGCCGGTCCCGAATATGCGGCCTTCAAGAGCCCCAATTCCGACACGCTGTATTCCAATGCGTGGCTAGACCTCACGGCCGGTCCGCTGATCGTCGCGGTGCCGCCGGTGCCGCTGAAATATTACACGCTCAACTTCTTCGACGCGTACGGCAATGCGAGCAACATCGGAACGCGCACCTTCGGCAGCAAAGGCGGTCGCTACCTGATCGCACCGACTTCGTGGACCGGCACCGTGCCGCCCGGCGTGACGGTGTTCCGCGTCGCGACGCCGCACATGTGGGTGCTGATGCGGATATTCGCCCAGAAGCCGTCGGAGGTGGCGATGGCGCGCACGCTACAGGACCGCGTAACGATCGCGCGCTATGACGCGGGCCGAACGCAATCGGCCGCCCCAGGCAGTGCGCCGCCGGCGACGGACCGCGAGACTGGTACGGGGTTCCTGCGCATTCTCGATTCAGTGCTGCGATCGAACGGCCATCCGGTGCAGGAAGATGCGCTGGTCCATCGCTTTCAGGCGGTCGGCGTCGGCCTTGCCGCACCCTTTGATCCCGCCGCCCTCGACGAAGAGACCAAAGCTGGGATCGAGGCCGGGTATCAGGCCGCGATGACGATCATCCGCGCCTCGCGATCGCAGCTCGGGATCGCGACGGGCAAGGGCTGGAACCGCATCGAAAAGGCGCGATACGGCTTCAATTACCTCAATCGGGCGACGATCAACTACGTCGGCCTCGGCGCCAACGTCAGCGAGGAGAACTATTCCTTCAACACCTTCTCCGATGCCGCCGGCCGGCCACTCGACGGATCGCGGGCGGCCTATACGTTGACGCTGGCGCCCCCGCCGCCGGTCGACGCCTTCTGGTCGGTGACGCTTTACGACGCCGCGACCTATCGCTTGCACCCCAATGTGCTGAAACGCTATCTGGTCAACGACCGGACGCCCGGACTCATCATGGGCAAGGACGGATCGGTAAAGATCCTGATCCAGCGCGATCGGCCGGGGAACGCGACGAACTGGCTCCCCGCACCCGATCGCCCATTCTACCTGGCGTTGCGCGCCTATCTGCCGAAAGCGGATCTGCTGAACGGCCGCTGGACGCCCGACGGCGTGGTGGCGACGCCGATCGGCACGGCGGCTCCGTGATCGACGATACGGCGCGGCGCCTATTGCGCGATCGTGCCGCCGTCGATGACGATCTCCGCTCCCGTCATGTATCGCGCGGCGTCGCTGGCCGCGAACAGGATGGCGGCCGCGATTTCGGCGGGACGGCCCGCGCGCGCCATCGGTAGCGCGGCCATGCGGCCGGCGGCTGTTTCGCGGTCGGTCAATGCAGCGGCGGCCAGCGGCGTGTCGATCAGGCCGGGATGGACCGAATTGACGCGCACGCCATTGCCCTGTTCGGCGCATTCCAGGGCGACGGCCTTTGTAAAGAGCCTCACCGCCCCCTTCGACGCGCAATAGGCGGTCGCATTGACCCCGCCGATGATGCCCCGGATCGACGCCACGTTGACGATGGCCCCGCGCCCCGACCGAGCCAGGATCGGCAGCAGCGCGCGGGTGCCGAGGAAGACCGAGTCGAGGTTCACCGCCATCGTCGCACGCCAGCGCGCAAGGCTGGTGGCGGCGATCGGGTCGAGCGCGGCGACGCCGGCATTGTTGACCAGGATGTCGCACCCTGCATCGAGCGATGCGGCGAGCGCTCGCCAGCCGGCTTCGTCGGCGACATCCATCACCACGACGCTGTGATCGCGGCCGGCCAGTCCCCCGGCGACGGCGCGCGCGGCATCCGCATCGCGGTCGACCAGAACGATCCGCGCGCCTTCCGCGGCGAACAGTTCGGCGGTGGCGCGGCCGATGCCGGAGGCCGCGCCGGTGACGACCGCGCAACGTCCCGACAGTATGCCGTTCACGACGACGTTGCGGCCGGGTCCAGACCGGAATCCTTGCGGCTCATCGCCACGATGCTCTCGAACCGCGGATCGGCCCGATCGACGATGTCGGCACAGCGTTGCCGGATCGCCGCATCGAATGCCGCGGTCGTGAAGACGTAGAAGCGCCCATCGATGACCGCATCGATCGCAAGGTCGGCGGTTTGCCCGGCGGTGGTCGCGCCACGGTACAAATCGTCGCGCATCGCTTCGAGTTCAGCGGACTCGCGTGGACTGCCGCCGGCGTCCGAAAGATGATCCGGACGCAGGCGTTCCGCCTCGTAGATGCGCGTGGCCACCAATCCGGGCGCGAGCAAGGTGACGCCGATCGGTGCGTCCGCCTCCTGCAATCCGGCGAGCAGCGCCTCGGTCACCCGCACCACCGCATGCTTCGATGCCCCGTAGCAGGCCGACCCCGATCCGCTGACGAACCCGGCCACCGAAGCGGTGTTGAGGACATGCGCCGGCGTGCCATGCGCGATCATCCGGGGGACGAAGCTGCGGATGCCGTTGATGACCCCGTACAGGTTGACCCCGAGCGACCACTGCCAGTCGTTGAGGCTGTATTCCCAGACCTTGCGATGGCGGCCGCCGGGCACGATCCCGGCATTGTTGCACAGCAACGCCACAGGTCCGAACCGTGCCTCCGCGGCCACCGCCATCGCCTCGACCGCCCCTGCATCGGATACGTCGCATCGGACCACCATGCTGCGCGCCGCGCCAATCTCCTCCGCGACCGCCCCGGCGTCGTCTGCCGCCACGTCGGCAAGGACGATGTTCATGCCCTCGGCCGCCAGCCGCCGGACCAGCGCGGCACCGATGCCGCTGCCTGCGCCGGTCACGACTGCGCATTTTCCGGAAAGTTCACGCATGGAGGGGCTCCTTGTCCGCGACGGTTTCATTCTGCCAATAGCGGCCGGCGTAGAAGAACAGTCCGGCGGCCAGCACCGAGGGCGCAAGCACCAGCACCAGCGCATAGCGCAGCGCGTCGTCGCCGAACGTCGGGTTGAGCCAGTCGCTGAGCGCACCTGCCGCCAGTGGCCCGAGACCCAGGCCGAACAGGTTGAAGGTCAGCAGCAGCATGGCGTTGCCGAACGCCCGCATCGTCGGCGGCACCGCAGATTGTGTCGCGGCGACGATCGGACCGTAATAAGCGATCATCAGCATCGAGGAAAATCCGGCTGCGACGATCGAGACGTTCGTCGAGGACGCCAGGTATTGGACCAACGCGCACGGCACCGTGGCGGCGACGCTGGCGCCCATGATCCACACGCGCCAGCGACGATCATGGATCGCAAGCCGGTCGGTCAGCCAGCCGCTGCCATACATGCCGATCGCACCCGCGACACCACTGAGCAGCGCCATCAGAAACGACACGTCCCGCAGCGACAGGTGGTGCGTCCGGACGAAGAACGGCGCGTTCCACGTCATCATCGCGTATTGCGAGAAGCCGTGGAACATGCCCGCGATCGCCACCCACCGGTAGGCCGGCGTGCGCCAGAGCAGCGCCAAGGCCTGTCCGAGCGGCAAGGGCGGAACGGCGGCCGCTTTCGCACCAGCGCCGTCCAGCCGTCCGCGGATCGGATTGCCGACCATCGCCAGCACCAGCGGCGCGATGAGAACGCCGATACCACCGACGATCGCGAAGGCGAGCCGCCAGCCGACCGCATTCGCCAATGCCCCGATGCTGCCGTAGCCGATCAGCAGGCCGGCCGGCAGGGCGAGGCCCCAGACCGACACCGCCATCGCCCGGCGGTGCGGCGGATAGTAATCGGCGATCAGCGACACGCTCGCCGGCACGCTACCGGCCTCGCCGATCGCGACGCCGATGCGGAAGAAGGCGAGCGAGGCGAAGCCGGTCGCGAACCCGCACAAGGCCGTCATCGCGCTCCATATCGCAAGCGAGATGGCGACGATGATACGCCGGTTGTAGCGGTCGGCAAGCCGTGCGATCGGCAGGGACAGCGTGGCGTAGAACAAGGCGAAGGTAAAACCGGTGAGTGCCCCCAGCTGACCGTCGGATAGCCCGAGTTCGGTCTTGATCGGGATCTGGAGCACCGACAGGATGGTACGATCGAAATAGTTGAACGCCGAAACCACGAACAACGCGAACAATGCCATCCGCCGCTGACGCGCCTCGGCAGGGGTATCGATGTGGAGGACCGCCGTCATGCCCACCCCGCCGAACGCGCCGCGGCGATACCGAACGTCATCGCCAAAGCGAGGCCTCCGGCATAGCCGCTGCCATAGGCTCCCGCCGCGTCAGCACCCGCAGCGAACAGGCCGGGCACCCGCGATCCATCTGCCCGCAAGACATGGGCATCGGCGTCGATGGTCAATCCGCCGAAGGTAAATGTGATCGCCGGATGGACGACCAGGGCGTAGAACGGTGGCTTGTCGATCGGGCGATTGTCCTCGCTGCGCGGCGGACGCTGGTTTTCCCAGCCGTGGCGCGCATCGTGATTGAAGCGCGCCATCGCTGCGATGATGCGACCACCATCGAACCCGACGCTGTCGGCGAACTGCCGTATGCCGTCGAGATCGGCCGCTATCCGACCTTCGCCACCGTGCGCCATGGCGACATCGAACTTGTCGTCGGCGACGCCGACCGAGACGACGGGCACCGTGGCATAGGAGGCATGAACGCGGCTGTCCCACACGCACAGGGCACGCGCGCCGGGCTGGACCAGGGTCTCGTAGGTGTTGACGTGATCTCCCAGCGTCTCGTCGCAGAACCGCTCGCCCGCGGTATTGAACAGCAGCGCACGGTCCGAATGATATTGCGACAACGCCACATACAGGCGTTCATCGTTCCACCGATCCGAGCCGCTGACCAGATGCCCGTAGAAGCGCCGGTTTCGTCCCGCGACCTCGCCGCCAGCCGCCTCGCCGAGCCGCAGGCCGCCGCCGTCGCTGATCGGGTTGGAACGCAACAGCATGTCGCGTGCGTGGGGATGGATGTAGCGTTCGCGCAGGTCGGGCGAGGCCTGGAAGCCCCCCGTCGCGATGATCGTACCCGCGGCGTGGATGACGATATCGCCATCCACGTGATGCGCCGTCGCGCCGACGACGGCCCCATTGGGGTCGCGGGTCAGCGCGGTCGTCTCGGTGTCGAGGGCGATGAAACCACCATGCTGCTCGACCAGATCGGCGCAGCCACGGATATGGGCGGCGATGTCGATCTGGTAGCCCTGCCCGTGCAGGACGTCGAGCCGCGGCGACACCTCGATGCCGCGCTCGCGCAACCGTGCGAGAGCGCTGCCATAGGTGTCGAACACCACACGCGCCAGTTCCGGGTCTCCACCGCCGTAGAGTGCCATCTTGCCATGCGAGCTGGCGGTCCAGAATACACCACCCGACAGAACGGCGGATCCGCCGAGCGCTCCCGCCTTTTCCAGCACGATGACCCGCGCTCCGTTTTCGGCAGCCCAGCCGGCGGCCGACATCCCGGCCATGCCGCCGCCGATCACCAGCAGATCGCATTCCATCGGGAGCGCGGGCTCGTCCATCAGAACTTCGTCTCGATCTGCAGCACGACTGCCCGCGGTTCGCCGGCGACGGTGAACACCTCTCCAATTCCGCCGGGCTTGTCGATGCCGAGCGTTCCGTAGCGACGATTGGTGAGATTGCGGCCGATGACGGAGAGGGACCAGTTGGCCAGCGAGGTCAGCCTCGCGCCGGCATTCAGAAGCAGATAGCTCTTCTGATAGGAATAGGGGTTGAGATTGACCCCGGTAAAATAGCCCGCCGAATAGCGCACATCGGCGTTGAGCGTTGCCGAATAGTC
This sequence comes from Sphingomonadaceae bacterium OTU29LAMAA1, assembly GCA_024072375.1. Lineage (NCBI taxonomy): Bacteria > Pseudomonadati > Pseudomonadota > Alphaproteobacteria > Sphingomonadales > Sphingomonadaceae > Sphingomonadaceae bacterium OTU29LAMAA1. Next base: position 405,875 of record CP099617.1, on the reverse strand, counting down.
GCCGCCCAGGGATACGGTCTTCACGGCACCGCCGGTGGCGATCCATTTCGGGGAACGGTAGACGGTACGACCGCTGAGGTTCTGATACGTGGCGCGCGTCACCGCATCGACCAGGCAACCCTGTGCGAGCGACTGGCCAGTCCAGCATTGCGCACGATCGAACTCGTTGAACTTGGCATCGTTGTACGCCGCAGTGGCGCGCAGGATCAGTCCTGCCGGGCCCCTGTACGACGTTTCGAACTCGAGCCCCTGCACCCGTGTGTTGGCCGCATTCTGCGTGATGTAGCTGACCGCCGTCTGGCTGATCGCCACCAGCGAGGTAAGCGGCAAGCCCTTGTACGTATAACGGTATGCCGTCAGCGATGCGTTCAAGCGGCCGTCGAGTATTCCGCCCTTGATCCCGAATTCGCCGCCGTCGACCGTTTCCTTGTCGAAGCTCAACGTGTTGATGGTGGTCGTACTGCTCAGAATGCCGGGGTTGGAAAAGCCACCCGCGAGGAAGCCGCTCTTGTAGGCGCCATAGATCGTCAGATTCCTGGTTGGCCGCCACGTCAGCGTGGCTTCCGGTGATACGTTGTCCTGGCTCTTCTCGCCGGCGATGATGCGGCCAGGGGGAGAGATGTTGGTGATGACCGGGTTCAGGAACGTCGTGTAGGAGTTCAGTTCATTGGTTTGACGCGTATAGCGGGCGCCGCCGGCGAGCTCGACCGTCGGCGTCACGTTCAGTACCAGCTGGCCGAACAGCGACCATGCTTCCGACTTGTTGTGCTGCTGGTTGTCATAGGTCTCGTAACGACCCGTCGCCGGATCGCGCGGCTGGGACCCGTTGATACCGCCGACGAACAGCGTCCGATTGTTCTTCTCGTAATGCCCCCCGGCCGCAAAGTTCAGCGCGCCCTCGAACGCGGAGCTTGCCCTCACCTCCTGGTAGAAGCTGCTGTTCTGTTCGTTGCTGTAGGACCAGAAATAGGAATAGCTGGTCGCTTCGGCGTTGCCCTGCGTAACGTAATCATAGCCGTAATAGCCGGTTACCGACGTCAGGGAGATCGGACCCTTCGCATAGTTGAGCGTGAGGATCGGCAGGAAGGAGTCGTTGCGGGAATATGGACGGCCGCCGTTGTTACGGCGAACTTCGGGCCAGTTGGCGATGATCACCGGATCCGCCCAGCCTTGCGACGACTTGTCGTTCAGCTTGCAGTCTCCGGTCGGGTCGATGAGGCCGCCGATCGTGCCGGGACGTGTCCGCGACGGAGGACATGCCATGACTTCGGAAAAGCTCTGGACCCCCTGCCCCTCGTAGCGGCTGGCGAGCACCTTCACCGTCGCATCGAAGCCGTCGTTGTCGGTGAACGTGACCGTACCACGCGCTGCGATCTTGCGTTCGGCACCAAGGCGAGACGGTGAAGGCGGCAGGAAGGCCGTGCCGGTGTTGCCGCGGAAGATGACATTGTCGACGCCGCGATTCTGGTTGCGGATGTACCCTTCGCTGTCGCTGGCGAAGATCGCCAGCCTCGCGCCCGCGCCCTCGCCGATCGGGCCGCCGATGGCGGCTTCGACCTGTTTGTTGTCGGTGGTGAACTCGTAACCGGTGCGAATGTAGCCGTTCAGCGCCTTGCCCGGTGCCGCGGAGCGGACCGACACCACGCCGCCAGGCGAATTCTTGCCGAAGAACACGGCCTGGGGCCCCTTGAGGACCGTGAGGCTCTCCATGTCGAACAGGGCATCGTTGAGGATCCGACCACGGCTGATCGCCATGCCGTCGAAATCGAGCAATACCGATTGTTCGACACCCGCATCTATCGACGAGGAACTGACGCCGCGCAGCGCAATGGACGAGCCCGAGCCGGTGAAGCCGCGGTCGAGGCTGATTTCGGGTGCGGCGATCCGGATGTTCGCGACCGACGTGAGATCGTATTGCCGGATCTGCTGCTGGTCGACCACGGTGGCGGCGACGGGGACGTCCTGCAGGCGTTCGACGCGGCGACGCGCGGTGACAACGATCTCGCCGCCCACCGGACCGACCGATGCGGCCGTCCGGGGATCGGTGGTCGTGTCGATGGTCTGCGGCGGCGGACCGTCCCGAGGCAGGGGGTCGGCGGCGGCTGCGACCGCCGCTGAAGGTGCTGCCGCAAGCTGCTGAGCGCCGACGGAAGCAGCCGATAGCGAGGCAATGCTGGCGGCTGCAAGCAGCGCGATCCTCAACGTGCTCTTCATGATCCCTCTCCTCTGTTCGGCGGATCATTGTCCGCCGTTTTTTATGGTGTCGTCGTTCCCGCGAACTTCAGCTCGCCCCGGCATCCTGCGCGCTACGCCATGCAGCCTGGGCGAGCGGGACGATGCGCTGGATGATCTCCGCGGAATTGTTCGCGGTCTGCACGCCGTCGCGGCTGCGGCCGGCGATGCCCTGAAGGATCGCGGCGACGCGGAAGAGATTGAAGGCCGTGTAGAACGGGTGCGTCGGATCGACGTCGAAGCCGGTTCGCTCGCGATAGCGGCGGGCATAATCCTCGGCGCTCGGGATACCCAGCGAGGCGAGATCGGCGCCGCGCAAGGTGCCGCGCACGTCGACGCCATCGGGCCTGAACCATTCCATCATGTGGTAGGTGAGGTCCCCCAGCGGATCGCCGAGCGTCGACAATTCCCAGTCGATCACCGCGGCGACCCGCGGTTCGGTCGGATGGATCAGCAGGTTGTGGAACGAATAATCGCCGTGGATGATGGTCGTGCGTTCGCCGGCATCGGGAATCGCATCCGGCAGCCACGCCATGAGCCGCTCCATCTCCGGAATGTCCTGTGTCCGCGATGCATCATATTGGCGCGACCAGCGCGAGATCTGCCGCGCGAAGAAATTGCCCGGACGGCCGTAATCGGCCAGACCCAGACTTACATGATCCACCAGATGCAGCCGGGCAAGCGTTTCGTTGGCCGAATCGTAGATGGCGGCGCGGTCTTCTCGCGACACGCCTGGCATGCGCGGGTCCCAGAAACCGCGACCCGGGACATGCCGCATGACGTAGAACATCGTGCCGATGACATCCAGATCCTCGCACAGCACCAGCGGCTCCGGCACCGGCAGCCCGGCTTCGAACAGCGCCCTGGTCACCCGATATTCGCGGTCGACCGCATGCGCGGATGCGAGGAGCACGCCCGCGGGCTTGCGCCGCAACACGTATTTGGCATCCGGCGTCGTTAACAGGAAAGTGGGGTTGGACTGCCCGCCCTGAAACTGGCTGACCACCATGTCACCCGAGAACCCGGCGATGCGACCGTTGAGATAGCGGCGCAGAACCGCCTCGTCGAAGGCGGTGCCCGGTTCGACCGCGACGGTGTGGCCGATCGTCGCCGCAGGCGTTGCCGGTGCCGTCATGCCGTGAGCTCCGCGCGATATTTGTCCAGTTCCATGCGAGCGAGCTGGCGCTCGTGAACTTCGTCCGGGCCATCGGTCAGTCGCACGATGCGGGTGTTGGCCCACAGTTCCGCCAGTCCAAAGTCTTCCGACACGCCGCCGCCGCCATGTGCCTGGATCGCGTCGTCGACGATCTGCTGCGCCATGCGGGGTGCGGCGATCTTGATCATCGCGATCTCGGCCCGCGCGGCCTTGTTGCCGACCGTGTCCATCATGTGCGCGGCCTTCAGGCAAAGCAGGCGCGCCATCTCGATCTCACAGCGCGCGCGGGCGATCCGTTCTTCCCACACCGAGTGTTCGGCGATCGTCTTGCCAAAGGTGCGGCGCGACAACAGCCGTCGGCACATCTTTTCGAGCGCGACCTCCATCGTCGCGATGTTGCGCATCGTATGGTGGATGCGACCCGGCCCGAGCCGGCCCTGCGCGATCTCGAACCCTCGCCCCTCGCCGAGCAGCATATTCTCGGCGGGCACGCGGACATCCTCCAGCTTCACCTCGAAATGGCCGTGGGGGGCATGGTCGTAGCCGAATACCGGCAGGTGACGGACCAAAGTGACACCCGGCGTGTCGCGCGGCACCAGGATCATCGACTGCTGGTGATAGGCGGGGGCGTCGGGATCGGTCTTGCCCATCAGGATAAAGAAGTCGCAACGCGGATGGCCGGCGCCCGACGACCACCATTTGCGGCCGTTGATGACATATTCGCCGCCGTCGCGGCGAATCTCGGTGCGGATATTTCGCGCGTCGGACGAGGCGACGTCGGGTTCGGTCATCAGAAAGGCCGAACGCGTCTCGCCATCGCGCAGCGGCAGCATGAAGCGCTCCTTCTGCGCGCGCGTGCCATAGCGGTGCAACACCTCGAAATTGCCCGTGTCGGGGGCCATGCAGTTGAACACCTCCGACGCGAAGGACACGCGGCCCATCAGTTCGGCGATCGGGGCATATTCGAGGTTGCTGAGGCCGGTACTGGTGAACAGATCGTCGTCATGGTCCGACGGCGGCATGAAGAAATTCCACAGCCCCTCGGCCTTCGCACGCGCCTTCAGCTCCTCGAACACCGGCGGGATCTCACGCCAGCGATCGATCTGGCCGAGCTGCTGGTGATAGACTGGAACGGCGGGGATGATGTGCGCGTCCATGAACGCGGCGACCCGCTCCATCCACGAACGCGATCGCTCAGATTGCTCGAAGGCCATTGCTATCCTCTCCGGCGGCGGGTGTGCCTGCTCGTCCGATGTTCCCGTGTACGGCTAATCGACCGACCGGTCGGCTGTCAAAAGGGTCAGCTGTGCGGGTTCGGATCGCTGCGGCGGACGATCGCGGGCGGCGTCCATCGTCCGGCCTGCGCAGCGGCGGCAGGACCGTAGAGGCGGAGCATCAGCATGAAAGGCCCCGCCGGCGCGGGCAGCCAGTTCACCGTGTCGGGGTCGCCGGGCGGTGCGTTCTGCAACAGGATACGGACACCGCCGTCAGCATCACGAATGAGCGACGGGGTGCGGTCGCCGATCGCATACCGGCCGATGGGATTGTCGACCATGAGGCCCTGCGCATGGTACATCGTGACCGACCAGAAGAACTGTACCGGGGGCACCTCCCCCTTGGCGAAGCGCAGTTCGTAGCTGTTCCGGCCATCGAGAACCTGCCCATCCGAATCGAGGCGCGCATTGGGGTAGAGCGCCTCTTCCTTCGGCAGAACATAGATCTGGTCCATCGCAACGGCGGCGCGCAGCAGATAATCGTCGCCGAATACCGAGCCCTGGTTGTTGATGCTCCAGCCATGCACGTTGCGACCAAGCGAAAAGGTCTTCTGCCGAACCGCAGCTTCGCCATCGCCGATGCCCAGCAATGCCGCCGCCCGTGTCGCCGGGGTCAGCCGTTCGGGCCGATAGCCGTCTTGCTTCGAAAGGCCGATCCGCCGGAACGATTCGACGAGCGGCCGGTCCGCAGCGGAGGGTCGCCAGTCGCGCAGGACGACGCCGAGCATCGACAGGAACAGGTCCGGGCTGGTGACGGCGTTACCGCTCGCCAGCACACCCTGTGCTGTCACCGGCGGCAGGACGTCGCGCTTCGCCGCATAATCCTCCCATCGCCGCAGGCGGATACGCTGTTGCAGCGCGGTAACGGCGGGGATGTCGGAAGGGCCGGCAACCAGCGTGCGACCCGCAACCATCATATAGCGCTGGTCGGATCGCACCTCGACCATGCCGGCGGGCACCCGATGATGCTGGCCCGGCCCCTGGATGAAGACCGGGGGTAACAGATGGCCATGCGTGCGCTGGCCGAGCGATTGCCGCGTCGAGCTGTCGGCCTGGCCCATCTGAAAGGTATAATAGCGACTGCCGAAATCGGGCGTTTCGAGAACGTAGGGACCGCCCGCCATGTCCAGCCATGCAAGACTGTAGAGCGTGTCGGCATTGGGTGCGACGCCCTGCCGCATCTTTGGCGATCCCAGTTCATGCGCATGCCCGAAACGGTTGATCGCAGCGCCCGGCGAGGACGGCGGCCGCGTGCGCAGCGGGTCTGCGGGTAATGTCAAATTCTGGCGAAGCTGCGCCGCGCGGACCAGCGGATAGCCCCAGACATAGGCGCGCATGGCGAGCAACCGTGCGTCGCGCGTCTCGCCCGCAAACTGCGCTGTGGTGCCGGATGGAGGCGATTGCGGCGCCTGCGCCGCGATGCCCTGCGTGACCTGCGTGACCTGCGTGACCATCAGGACTGGGAAACCCATGGCGACTGTCGCCCATCGACGTGTCATGACCATTCCATCCTCATCGAACCGCCCTCTCAATCGGGGCGTCGGATCATCGTAAATGCCGCGCCCCGATCCGCAGCCTGTCACAAGCGACAGCGGTCGATCTGTTGACGCCCGACCAGACGGTCGGGCATTACGGGGGCAGGAGAGGAGGTCGCTATGTCGACGCTCACGAACACGCTGGCGCATATCCCGCTGTTGGTGGAACACGCGCCCTATACGCTCGCCGGCTATGCGGAATTTCGCGCCGTGATCGAACAGGACGGCGCCCTGCCCGCGCGGATGAAGGCGCTGTTCGCAGCGGTCGCGGCAATCGATCGCCGCTACCCCGAACTCGCCCGACGCGAGCTGGAACGCGGCGTCGCGCTGGGCGTGACCGCGCGCGATGCGACCGCCGGGATCATCGTCCTTGCAAGCCTGCGCGGCGAGGGCGCCGCGATCGAATTCGCCGCACTCGTCGATGCCTGCCTTCCCGGTTCGCCCACCACCGCTACCGGCGACGCGCTGCCGACCGCGTCGGCGGGTGAAGCCATCGACAATTTCACCAGCTATTTCGGCACGATCCCGCCGGCGCTGGACCAACTGCTGCGGCTCTCACCGCGCGGTGCGGACGGCTATTACCTGATGCGCCGTGGCAGCATCGACGCCAACCCGCTGTCGCCCAAGCACGGTGAACTGCTGCTGCTGACCATTCTGGCGGCAAGCTACAGCCCGATGGCGTCGCGGCACGTCGATGGCGCCCGGCGTGCCGGCGCCACCGATGCCGAGATCGCGGAGGCGACGCTGTGCGCCGTCCCCGCCGCCGGCATCGCCGCCTGGATGGCGGTCGGCGGCCTGCTCGAGCCCGTGCACCCCGAAACGGCGTCTTAATCACTCACATCACCCGACGCGGAGCTATTCGCGCCGATACTTCCAACGGAGAATGACGACATGGCAACGGAATACGTCTACAAGCAGCCGAAGACGGAAGAGACCGACGTCATCCAGTATGAGCTGGCGGAAAACGGGATCTGCACGATCTGGCTCAATCGCCCGCACAAGCGCAATTGCGTGAGCCCGAAGCTGCTGCGTGATCTCGAGGCTGCGGTCGACCGCGCTGCCGAGGACAAGAAGGCGCTTGCCGTCGTGTTCCGTGGCCGCGGCAACACCTTCTGCGCCGGCGCCGATCTCGACCAGCTCGTCGGGCCGGTGCTGCACGAATCGAGCACGTCGCTGCAGCTCGCGATCGATTCCGCGCGCACCTACGACAAGATCTATAACATGAAGAAGCCGACCATCGCCTGCGTCGAGGGCTATGCCGTCGCCGGTGGGTTCGAGCTGTTCATCTCGTGCGACTTCGGCATCGCTGCCGACGACGCCAAGATCGGCGATTTCCACATCCGTCGTGCGCTGTTCGGCGGTGCCGGCCCGATCTATCGCCTGCCGCGCTACATCGGCATGCGCAAGTCCAAGGAGCTGATGCTGACCGGCAAGCTGCTGTCGGGCACCGAATGCGTCGAATGGGGCCTGTGCAACGCCTCCGCGCCGAGCGGCGACGCGCTCGAACAGCTGATCCAGGACTTCTGCGCGCCGCTGATCGACAAGAGCCCGTTCTGCATGTGGATGACCAAGATGGCGCTCAACCGCGGCATGGACGCGGACACCAACTCGCTCATCACGCTGGAAACGATGACCTGCAACGTCGTCCACCATTCGGCGGATGCGAAGGAGGGCGTCGCCGCCTTCCTGGAAAAGCGCAAGCCGGTCTGGACGGGCAACTAAGGCGATGGCGGTCAGCATGGTCGTGGTCGCCAGTCGCCCCGCCGACTGGACGCAGGATCGCTTCACCACATGGTGGCGCGGCCCCCATGCTGCGGCGGCCCGGGTTTTGCCCGGGCTGATCGCCTACCGCCACGGCGTCGTGACAAAGGACTATGACAATCCCGGCACGCCGGGGGGGGATAGTCCCGAAGCGGCGGGCTGGGATGGCCACGCCGTGCTGACCTTCGCCAATCAGGCAGCACTCGACGCCGCCTTCGCGTCCCCCGAGTGGAAGGCCGCGACCGCGCAGACCAAGGGCATGGGCGGGCGGCGCATCATCCTCATCACCGAAGAGGTGGATTTGTTGGAGACCGGAGCCGATGGTTGATCCCGTTCCCGGCTTCGCAACGGACCAGTTCCGGCTCGCCGGTCGCCGCTGCCTGATCACCGGCGGGCGCGGCGCGCTCGCCGAGGCGATGGCATCGACGCTCGCCGACCTCGGCTGCTCCGTCGCCCTCGCGTCACGCACCAGCGACGAATGCGAGGCGATCGCCGCACGCGTCGCCGACACCTATGGCACGCGGGCGATCGGCCTCGCCTGCGACATCACAGACGAGGATTCGGTCGAACAGGCGGTGGCCACCACGATCGCCGAACTTGGCGGGCTGGACATACTGGTGAACAACGCCGGCGCCTCCTGGTGGGGTCTACCGCAGGACATCCCGCTCAAGGGCTGGCGCAAGGTGATGGACGTCAACGTCACCGGCACCTTCCTCGCCTGTCGCCATGCCGCGCGTCACATGATCGCGCAGGGCGGCGGCGCAATCGTCAACATCGCCTCCGTCGGCGCCTTCATCTCCTACCGCCCGGCCGACGGACAGGTCGTACCCTATACCACCAGCAAGGCGGCGATCGTCCACCTGACCAGCGATCTCGCCGCGCAATGGGCCGAGCACGGCATCCGCGTCAACGCCATCGCGCCGGGATCGATCGAAACCGGCATGACGGAGACGCTGACGCCCGAAGTCGCCGATCGCACCCGCGCCGGCATCCTGCTCGGCCGGTTCGGTCGACCCGACGAGGTCAGCGGCACGCTTGCGCTGCTGGCGTCGGACGCGGGCAGCTTCATCACCGGCCAGACCTTCCTCGTCGATGGAGGACAGTCGCTTGCCTGACGATCTGACCTGGAACGATGCGCGGCTGTGGTCGCAATTCGCCGCATTGCTCGCGAGCGCGCCAGACGCCCCCGCCGTGATCGATTGCGACGAGCGAATCTGGTCGCGCCGCATGCTCGCCGATCTGGCGGTGCCGATCGCCGAGCGGCTGCGCGATGCCGGCGTCGACGCGGCATCGCGCGTGCTCGTGGCGGCGCACAAATCGGCGGCGACGCTTGCCGTCGCGCTCGCCGTGTCCCGTCTGGATGCCGTCTTCTGCCCCTATTCCTCGAAGCTGTCGGCGGCCGATGTCGCGGTGCTGGAGGATCGGCTGGGCCATGCGGCGCGCATCGAACCCGACGGTGCGGACGGCGTCCGTCTGCTGCCCCCGCCATCGGACCGGCGGTCCGCCGATCCCCGCAACGCGCAGACGGTGCTGATCGGATTCACGTCGGGCACCACCGGTGTTCCCAAGGCCGTCATGCACGGCGCGGAGGCGCTCAACTACGCGACCCGTGCGTTCGCCGGCATCGCCGATCTTCAACAGGGCGAGGCGATCATGGGGCTGGTGCCGCTCGACAGCGCGCCGGGATTTACCTTCACCGCGCATTTCGCGCTGTCGCTCGGCCAGCCACTCGTGATGCTCGATCCCTGGGTGCCCGAGGAGGCGCTGCGCCGCGCCGAACATTATGGTGCCGCCTGGTCGATCATGGTGCCGACGCATCTGTTCACGCTCGTCGAGGCGGCCAGGCTGGGCCGCTGGCAGGGGCGCCTGTCGCTGCGCGCGGCAGCGGTCGGCGGCAGCGCGATGACGCCCGAACTGATCGCCGACGCGGACGCGCTGCTCGGCCTGCGAGCGTTGCGCGTGTTCGGCATGTCAGAATGCATGGGGCATTGCTGCGCGCATCCCGGCCATTCGCTCGACCGCCGCCAGCAATATGACGGCATCCCGTTCCCCGGCACCGAGGAGGAGGCGTTCGACGATCGCCTCGCCCCCCTGCCCCGCGGCAGCCGCGGACAGGCCGGCGTGCGCGGCCCGTCGCTGTTCCTGGGCTATGCCGACGGCCTCGGCGCGGGGCAGGAACGGATGACCCCCGACGGTTTTTACCTGACCGGCGACGAGATCGTCCGCGATGCCGAGGGCTTCGTGAAGGTCGTGGGCCGGATCAAGGACCAGATCATCCGCGGCGGCTTCAACATCGATCCCGCCGAGGTGGAGGCGGCATTGCTGCGCCACCCCTCGATCGTCGAGGCGGCGGTGGTCGCGGTGCCGGAACGCAAGCTGGGCGAACAGGCCTGCGCGGTATGCCGCATCTTGCCGGGGCAGCGGGCGATCGATCTGCCGGAGCTGCTGGCGCATATGGAACAGCTCGGCGTTTCGCGAAAGAAATGGCCGGAGCATCTGGTGCTCGTCGACAGCATCGCCGCCACCGCGACGGGCAAGATGGACAAGAAGGTATTGGCGGCACACGCCGCTGCGGTGCTCGGGCGGGCCTGATATCCCGATCGGACGTTGCTGCAAACACTATCACCGGGGAGGCACGATGCCGGTATTTTCCTACGATCTCAGCGGTCGGGTCGCGCTGGTCACCGGCGCCTCGTCCGGTCTCGGCAACCATTTCGCGCGCATTTTGGCAGGCAGCGGCGCCAAGGTCGTGATCGCCGCGCGTCGGCTGACGCTGCTCGACGATCTGCGCGATGCGATCACGGCGGATGGCGGCGCGGCGGTGTCGGTGGAAATGGACGTCGCCGACGAAGCGTCGGTGATCGCCGCCTACGATCGCGCCGAGGCCGCATTCGGCCCGGTCGATACGATCGTCGCCAATGCCGGCATCAACCTGCCCGGCAGCTCTCTCGGCTTGGCGATCGACGATTTCAACAGGATGGTCGACGTCAACGTGCGCGGCGTGTTCCTGACCGCGCGCGAGGGCGCCCGCCGCATGGTCGCCGCCGGCAGCGCGGCGCGCGGCGATGGCCGCATCACGATCATCTCGTCGATCACCGCGCATCAGGCCTCGCTCGGCATCGCCCCCTATTGCGCGACCAAGGCCGCGGTCGCGCAACTGGGTCGCGCGCTGGCAAAGGATTGGGCGGGCAAGGGCATCAACGTCAACGTGCTGTGCCCCGGCTATATCGAGACCGAGCTCAACGCCGACATCTGGACGCAACCGATGGGCGAAAAGCTGCTCGACGGCTTCCCGCGCCGTCGCGTGATGCCGATCGACGCACTCGACCCCGTTCTGCTCCACCTGTGTTCGGATGCCGCCAGCCATGTCACCGGTTCGGTGCTGACGATCGACGACGGCCAGACGTTATGACGGCGCGTCGGCACGTGCCCGGCTGAGGTCGCAAATGACCGCGCCTGCACCGGACGGCGATGCTGCGCCCCAGCGCCTGCTGCCGCATTTCGATCTCAACCCGGATTTCGGAACGGGCGCTTTCTGTCGCCGGATCCGGCTGCGCCATCGCGATGGCGTGGTGGTCGGCGCATTGGACGACAACAACCACGCGATGTGGGTTCGGCTCTGCCATGCCGATGGCGCGGTGACCACGATCGACGGCGGTTTCCATCGCTGGCCGACGACGGGATGCCTCGGTGCGGCGGACATCCTGCAGGACATCGTCGGCCGGTCGATAGCTGCCACCCGCGATGTCGTGGGCGGGGATGGCCGCACACGGCATCATTGTACGCATCTGTTCGACCTGGCGATGCTGGCCCTGGCGATGGCGCGCCGTCCGGAGGGCGATCGCCTGTGGGACGCCGTCGTCCCCGATGCCCACGGCGGTCGGACGACCGCGACGATCGGCCTGGACGGAACCATCGTCCACGCCTGGATGCTCGACGAAGTGATGATCATGCCCGCAGTCGGACGGCCACAGCAATCGCTCCTGTCCGGCTTCGCGCCCTGGGCGCGGACGCATTTCAGCGACGACGCTTTCGAGGGCGCAACCGTGCTGCGCATGGCCGCCTTCACCGCGCGAGCCCGCGCGCACATCACCGACAACCATCCGTGGCCGCTCGCCGATTTCCCCGAACGTCGTGACGCCTGCCATGCCTATCGCCCGCCGCAGGTCAACACCGCCGAACATCGGATCGGCGTCGTGCGGGACTTCAGTGCAGGCGTCATCGAAGCTCCGATGCCGGACCTTATGAATCGGAGCGACCAGTGATGACTGGGCTCCCGCTCCCGCCGCACCTGCAGCGCTACGCCGGCCTCGGCCTCTGGGCGAACCGCACCATCGGCGATTATGCGTTGCAGCGCGCGTCCGACCGCCCGGATGTGACGGCCTTCGTCGATGGCCCTCATGCGCTCGATCGACAAACCGTCGCGACACAGGCGCTGGCCCTGGCGGATGCGATGACGCGCAGCGGCCTCGGTGCGGGCGACGTGGTCGGCATGCTCCTGCCGAACTGGTGCGAGGCGGCGACGATCAATCTCGCCTGTGCGCTGGCCGGATTCGTCGTCATGCCGATCGTCCCGATCTACCGGCACGCCGAAGTCCGCCACATGCTGGCCGATAGCCGGTGCCGCGCCATGTTCGTCGCCCACAGCTTCCGCGGCTTCTCGCATCGCGACATGGTCGAGGACCTCGCCGCCCATCTGCCCGCGCTAGAGCACATCGTGGCGGTCCGATCGCCCGAGCGGGACTATGAAGCGCTGATCGCGACCGGTGACGCAGGCACGTATCGCAGGCCGCAGGTCGATCCCGACACGGTCAAGCTGCGCCTGTACACCTCGGGGACCACCGGCACCCCGAAGGCGGTCCTGCACAGCCACAACACGATGGAACGCGTCGAACGGATCAGCTTCGCGCGCTGGCAGGTAACGGACGGCGACGGCATCCTCATGCCCAGTCCGGTCACGCACACCAGCGGATATGCCAATGGATTGGAACAGCCCTTCGTCACCGGCACCAGAACGATCCTGATGGAACGATGGCAGGCGGATGACGCGGTGGCTCTCATCGATCGGCACTCGCTGTGCGGTACGGTCGCAGCGACACCCTTCCTCCAGGAACTCGCGACGGCGGCACAGCGGGCAGGGTCGGACTTGCCGAGCTTCCGCTTCTTCGCCTGCGGTGGAGCGCCTGTGTCGCCCGCCGTCGTCATGGAAGCCAACGCAAGCTTCGCCCGGCCATGCGCATTCCGCGTATTCGGCAGCTCGGAAGTACCTCTGGTCACGTTGGGATTCCCGCCCGACGACCTGATGGCAAGGGGTGCGACGAGCGACGGACAGGTCTGCGACTATGAGGTGCGCGTCGTGGATCATCAGGGAACAGTCCTGACCCCGGGCGCAGATGGCGAAATCGAGACGCGCGGTCCGGCCATGTGCCTCGGCTACGCCGATGGCCAGCAGACACAGGCTGCGTTCACCTCCGACGGCTGGTTTCGCACAGGCGACCTCGGGATCGTCAGGGCGGATGGAACGGTGACGATCACGGGACGAAAAAAGGACCTGATCATCCGCGGCGGCGAGAACATCAGCGCACGTGAAATCGAAGAAGTATTGGAACGTCATCCGCGCGTTCGCGAAGCGGCGGTGATCGCAGTACCTCACGACCGGCTGGGCGAAGGCGTCGGCGCGTTCCTCATCTCCGCTGGCGGCGAGCACGGAGATACGACGGACATTCTGGAGTTCATGGCTCATCAGAGATTGGCCAAACAGAAGCTGCCCGAATGGATATGGTGGATCGAGTATTTGCCAAGAACGCCGACGGGTAAAATTCGAAAGGATATTCTTAGAAAATTGGCAGCTAAAATTCTGCCAAACATAGCTGTCCATGAATAGAGATTTACCTTGTCCGTAGAATTTACATACGTATTCCGACAGTTTCATCTTTTCTAATACGAGCATTACACGCTCAGCGAGTTTAGGCATGGTCCGATTAACAGCCGCCCGTCCCTAACCCGACTACCCGTTGAATGGTTGCCCACGCCACTCGGTCGTAAACGCGGGGGTTCGCGGCCTTTGGTCAAAGGCAGCCCCTCCGTCGCCTGTCTCACCTCCTGAACAAACGTCAATAATTGTTAATCGCAGCCAGAAAGCGGAATGGCCGCTTTCCACCAAGCGCGGAAATTTCTGCGTTATAAGTGGCGATCCGCAATGGACGGAGGACGCGACCCGGCGTTAAGTATCCGATTGAGCTGTCATCATAGCGCACGGCGTTCTTGTTCGTGAGGAGAGCGGCCGGCAGCCCGGAGGCCTGATGTAGAAGTAAGCCGCTACCGTTAGCCTAACCCTGCCAGCCGAGGTCATCGCGGGCATAGAACCACAGCTTACCGGTCTCGATGTTGCCACGCCCGGCGCCAGCCTGGGTCCGGAGCGTGGTTAAATTGGAACTTGTCGGCCGCAAACAGGTGGTTGGGTTTGTGCTCGGCAGCGGCTGCGATATTCAGCTAACATGGTCCGCCCAGTCGGCCTTGCTCAAGTGGTCAGGGTCAACGCCGTCGCGGCCCCTGTAATACTGCTTTTTGGAGAGGAAAAAGGGCAACGCTAGGCAGGTTCGCGCAACATAAGCGCAGCGGGGTCATGGAACGTAGGACACTCACGCACGTAACTAACTGAAAAAACAATGCATTATCTAGGATGCGATAAATATGAAATATCGGGCTGAGGACGTGGAACCCCATCACGTACCTTAACAAGTATTCGGTATTTCGCGTTACAGATCAATTAGTTAGGCTGGAACGGGTCCCCGCGGCTAGTCGGATCGTAGCCCCCTACGCGTATGACACGCCTCCAAGCCGCCAATCACCCTCGATCCACAGCGTGCTCCCTCGGGAGATCGGGTCGTGAGCGCGGACCGCGTGGACGCCCTCTATGACGGGCAGGAGCTTAGCGGATGGGTGGCTGACTGGGTTGAACGCATGACCCTCATCTATCACCAATTCGAGGATGCCGGGTCGGTTCGATGCTTCCTCGGACATCGCGCAGGCAATGATCCGTCCCTCACCCTGCTGATGCAGGCCAGCAACGGTGAGGGATACGGTGAGCATGTGGTCCTTGGGGGCGATCCGGGGTCGACCATGGGCTACCCCTCCGTCCGGGACGGCGTTGAGGGCCTTAGCCTTCTGGCCCTCCTCCTGAACCAGATCGACCACTCCGTCGTCTTGGAGCACGGCCCGGCGGTGGGTCGAAGCTACGGGCATCCAGTGTTCGAGCAGCCCTACCATGCCTTCGACGACAGGGTGCTTCCGTGGGAGCTGCACAAGCTCCCCCCTCCCCTCGGCATACGCCTGGCCACGTGGGTCGAGCGGCATGCCGCCGCAATCCGCAGGCTTGGGTCGATCGAAACAATTCTATGCCGGCTGGATGCCGGGCACGAAAATGAGCAGGAGATCTATAGCTGCAAGTTCAGCGTAGAAAATGGGCGTGACCACGCGGTCGAGCTGCGCGTGACAGGCAATCGCAGTCTGAAGACCGCTGACACCCAGGCGAGATCGACCTCAGAGGCGCTGGCGATGCTCAGCTACATACTCAGGGAAGTGCGTCTGCCAGCGACCCTGGTATCTAGAGCGATCGCTTGAGGAGGAGCACGGTCATGAGGCGGGAATCCCGGACGACCAGTTCGAGAGGGTGGCGGGATCGTTCGGCCAAAGCGAAGAACGTCGGCGTCGCCGGCTCGATCGAGCGTGCCCTCCAGCGCCTGCCAGCCTCGTCTAGCAGGATCCGGAGCTCGGCATCGAACCTGCCGAGCAAGTCCGTCGGCCAACCCGAGCGATCGATGGTGATCCTGGCGCCGCCGAACGGGAGTAGCGTGAGGACCCGCTCGCCATAAAGTACCGGCGATGTGAACCGGAGGGTGGCGAACCAGATCGCCTGCGGGGGTGCATCCGCATCGGATGACAGCGACCTGAAGACCCGCCCGTAGGTGTTCATCGAGGCGGGAAGATAGTCCGGGACTACAAGAGGATGGTCATGCCCTACGGCGCGCCCGGCCCATGCCTCGCAAGCGCGCCTGATGTGCGACACCACCGTAGCGCGTGGGCCACGGCGGCGCTTCTTCTTGCCGTCGTCGACGCTCCTGGTCCGCCTCGTGGGCTCCGCATCCCCGTCGTCGGACGTGCGGACCTTGTGTACGCTCTCCGTCGACAGATCGATGCGTGCGGGGGGCTTGCCCGACGACCCGGACCGGCTGGATACCGTCCTTTCCTCGACGAGCGCACGCACCTGCACTGGCCCGAAATCGCACCAGTCAGGATGGGGCTCCTTCGGCCTCGCCTTGAAGTAGAGCTCCGGAGGGTCACCCGGCCTGCGTTCCCGCCTCGCCCCCGGAAGTGGCTTCCAGTTCGGCATGCACGTGGCAAACACCGCGACGGTGCAGTAGGGGCATGAAAACGACCGAGCCTTCGCCTCCTCCAGGGTAAACTCGTTCGACCGGCGCGGCTTCCCGTGATCATCGTTGGCATGGTCCACAACGCACCTCCCTTAGGCGGACCCTACCACACGCTATGCGGAAGCGGTTGCAAGGGTCGGCCGCGCAACCGCGGCACGGCGCCGCATCAACGCCGACGCCATTGCCGGCGGCCCGAGCACCTCAGCGATCGCATGAAGAGGTGCCCAAATCTCACCCTCGCGATCGATGCGCCCGATCATCAGCTGACGGTAGCGCGTCTCGACCTCCGCGGCATGCGTCATCGCTATGACATGCAACTCGTCGCGCACCGCGTCGGTATCGACGTCGCAAGCCGGGCGTGCTGCACCGGAGGGCACGCAACGGACGGTGACGCATCGGGAAGCCAGCACGGGCTCGATACCGCGGGTGGTGGTGACAAGCCTGGGCCCAAAGAAGTCGAGCGTCTGCACCTTGCCGCCACAGGTGACGATCGGCTTCCGCGCGGTGCTCTGTTTGTAGCCGAGCTTCAGGGTCTGAGCGAGTTCACTAAAACCGGACGTGTCGGGCCCCAGACCCTCGGCGTCGTCCAGAACAACGAGGCCACCCCCCTCCCGGGCAAGGCGGACCAGCGCCGCCGCGGAGCCCTGCCCCATGACGGCCTGGTTGAACGAAAGGCCTGCGACCGCGAGCGCCAATTCGGACTTCCCCGAACCACGCGGTCCTTCCGCGACCAGCAGCGGGACGGCATCGAACAGACGCGCAAGGTGCGTCAGGACCGCGAAGCCGGTCGCGAGCCAGTGGTCGTCCGCGTCCGGCAGCCACACGCGCGACATCAGCGCCGCATGTGCATCACGCATCACTGCCGGTGTGGGACGCACGCATGGATCGCGTCCGAGCGTCCGCGCGGCGACGAACGCCTGTATCGAGCCTAGGGACCACGTCGCATGGCGGCTGGCGGAAGGCGCCGCGTCGATCCGCGTTCCGTCGGTCAAAGCGTGCACGCGTCGCGCAGCGGCGGTTCCGGGCGGCGCGGGCAGGATCTCGCCCTCCAGCACCGCACCATCGCTGCGGACGACGACCGTCTGGTAGGCATGAAGCAGTCCGGCGACCGGCCCCACGTCGCGATCGGCGACCGTGCGCCGTTCGACCAGCGCCGGATAGTACATGCGGCCGTCCCGCCACCCCCCATGCAGGCAGGTGGTCGCGGCGGAGAAGTCGCCTGCGGCGGAGTCGCCGTCGGCGATGCGCGCCCGGTCGGAACCCAAGTGAGTAGCGCCGGATAAGATCTCAAGGAGCCAGTCGACATGCCGAAGAGCGATGGGCACGTCGTTGGAAGGCGAGCAGGCGGCCAGCGGCGCGTGCTCCACGGGCCTGCCGGACCACCCCGCGATCATCGAACGCATGGCAGGCGGCACCGAGCCTGTCACGAGCACCCGCTCCCACTTCGCCCAGTAGCGTGCCATCGACCAGACTGCCGGAGCCACTTCCGCCTGACTGCTCGTCACGAAGGTCGCCGCGATGTCTCGGCGACCCGCCGCCTGGCCAAGCTGCCACATCTCGACGGGAGAGCCGCAGATCACCACGATGTCCGACCCGACGGACCAGGTCACCGCCACGGCGGCGCCGGCGCTCCAGTTCGACGGATGCTCCGGGTTCACGGTCACTCCCGGCAGATTGACGCTTGCGAAACGCCGCCGTCCCCGGTCCGCGGCAACCGGAAAACTCAGCACGCGATCGACGCATCTCCCATCCGAGCGCTGGTATGGCTCCCGCATACCGAGCTGGAACGCCTCGACCGTCGAGGCGTCGATGCCAAGGCGCCGAAGCTCCTCCATCGCCTCCTGGTCGCGTCGCAGGTTGCTCATGAGCCTACGCAGATTGGCGTCGGGGCGTCGTGCCGCAGCCTTCCTGGTGATCATTTCTCACCTCCTCTACACTTCGTTTATCCGGTTTTATCGACCGATTTCGCACTCGAATTCTCACACTGCGACTGGAGCGATCCCGTCGTCGGTCTTCGCACCCGCGACCCCGGTGAGCGGATCCGCCGTGGGCGACACCGGGCCCCTGGCGCGGCGGCTACGATCCGGTCGCCCCGGAGCAACGGCGCGGGCTGTCGATCGCGATCCGGCACCGCGCGATGGCCACCCGAGGGTATGACGGCGGACATCCGTTCGTACGAAGGCGCCGATCCGCTCAAGCGAAGAACCTCCCACCCTCGTAGATCAGGTGCTGACGCGCACCGTTCTCGTGAGCGATGACGTGGCCGACCGCCCAGGCGGTCAGAGGACCACGTGCATAGGCGAGATCAAGTTGGCAGACGCCGGCCGTGCAGATGCCTCCCCGCGTGGTGGGACGATGGTTATGGCCCAGGATCGCCTTGATGCCCATGCCCTCGAAGAAGGACATGGCGCCGCGCTTGCCGTCCGCGCCGCTGTGACCGTGAATGCCGCATTCGACGCCGGCGATCTTCAACCCCTCGCCCGTCGCCAGGAAGCGGACCTGCGGCAATCCATCGTCAGACAGACCTCGAAGCACGTGCTCGAACAGTCCATCGGCGTCGATGTCGTTCGCCAGACGCCGATGCAGGGCGAGGGAGCATTCCAGGAAGAACTCGGCATTGACCGGATCCTGACGGAAGTCCGCCTCCCGCAACCAACGGACCAGAGCGTCGTCGTGGTTGGACTGGACGACCACGACCTCCGACCACTTCCGCCGCGTCGCCGCCAAGAAACGCGCTGTCGCCAGGAACTCGGACCTGACGCATTCGCGCCCACTCGACATGAGGGCGAACCGACGGTGGGGATCGCGGGCGTCGTGATGGCTACGTGCCGAGAAGTCGCAGATGTCGTGGAAGACCATGGTTCTCGGCCGGAGCCGATCGACGATAGGCATCTGCCGATTGGCCCGACCGTCGGTCACCCCCCAGGTTGCTGCGGCGACGGCGGGGTCGAGGTGTGCATGATGCACGTCGCCGAACACGATCGCCCGAATGGAGCAGCCGACCTTCACGGCTCCTCCCGAGACGTGCCTGTCGAGATCATGGAAGGAGCCATCTCCATCGACATGCGCCAGCAGGTGACGACAGTGTGCGTGGCCATCGGCACGCACCTCGATGATCACTGCGCCCAGCTCCACCCGCCAGTCGGCCCGGGATCCGCTGCGGGGCAGCGTCGCCGCGCCGGTGGTCATCTGCACGCGCAGCCCCTCGCTTCGGATGCGCGCAAGCGTCTCCAACTGGATCCCGCTATGCGGGATGAGCGTCCAGGTGGCATCGCGTGGAATGGAAGCGGCATCGAGCGGACGGGAGGACTGCAGGGCCCTAGCCGCCACCACGTCGACGAGGCCGGCGATGTTGATCCGGCCTGTGGTCGCAAGCGTCCTCAACCTCGCGTCCCCCCCGCCGACGAGTCCCACCGCGCCGGTACGTATCACGAGCAATTCGGCGTTGATCCGCGCGGCATATGCCTGCAGATTGACCCAGAAGCCGCCATGCACCTCGGCGCCCGCTTCTACGGAGGTCAGGACGTACCGCGCGATGCCCACCGCCGGGGGATCTATGCGCCGATCGACCGTCGGCCCCGGCACCTCCTCCGGCAAGAGAGGTGCGCCCGTCCCGGATCCGCCAGCCGGCGCCGCGCATGTACCCAGCGAGAATCGGGAATGCTTCGCGGGCCGTCCGCCGACGTTCTCCAGCGGCGCGCAGAAACGGGTGACGACGTCACCGAGCATCATCTCACGCAGCGGCGGCGGCCGGACGCCCTGGTCTCGCAGGATGTTGCGCTGGTACTGGACGAGGGCTTCGCGGACCCGGATCTGCGAGACGCCCAACTCCCGCGCGACCAGGGACATCGAACGATGTCTGAGGAACAGATCGTGTATCGCTGCCTGCTGCGGCGTGACGAACGTCCGGCTTGTCACGGGTGAACTCCGTGTCGACGAAGCGAGACCACACTGTCGCGCGAACCCCGCCCGCGGGCCGCACCAGCCGAATGCGAGCGCACACGCGACCGGCAACATGCCCGTGACGACGCGACGAGAATGAGCGGAGCGATCGGTCCGTTCGCTCTTTCGCACTCACCGAACTCCGTCATCTCTTGTCTCCGGATCATCAACTCGGGTCAGTCGCGCCAGGGCGTCTCCAACGGCAGCAGACCGACCTCGAACTCGACGGTCGTCTCCCCCGAAAGGCACGACACGTTGCGTGCGACGAAGCCTCGGCCGCGCAGCAGGGGGTGATCGAGCAGATCATCCAACGGGCGGCGAACGGCCGCCGCCGCCACCGTGTCGGGCAGCTCCCCCGGTATCCGGATCCTCGCCATCCCCGCCGCCGTCGAGAGCGCGCAGGCGTCGCCGCGCAACGTGACGTCGAGACATCGACCGGCCACCGCGACCTCCACCCAGTCCGCCAGGGCACCGTCGATCATGACCGCATCGCCGACACGTAGCGGAAGGACGTCGACGTCGAACCGCGTGGCGGTGGACGACCAAGTCTTGCCTCCGAAGGCCCTGATCCTGGGCCTCACCCTGAACGAGGCGGCGGCGTAATCGGGTAGCCCGGCACATCCCGGCCAACCTCGGCTGGGCCTCATGCGCTGAAGAGCCGCCTGAACATCCGTCCCGCCGCTGGCCAGCATGTCCGGGACCAGGACCGACATGGAACGCAACGCGTCGGTGAGATAGCTCCGGAAGGCTGCGAGACGCATGGCCGACGCCAGACGATCGATCGTGAGGATGTCCTCGCGGGCACGACGCCCGGCCCGCCCGAAGGCGATCATATCCTCATCCCTGAACGGCTCGGAGGTCATGACGGCCATCCACCGGTCTCGAGAAAGAGCGTGAGGAGCCGCTGGGTCAGGGCGGGGGCGCCGCTGCCATATGCGAGCTCACCCCACGCGTCCCACCGGTCAACCCGCTCGGCGAGCCACGCGTAGAAGTCGTCACGCGTCGCGGGACCACCGAACGGATGGGACCACACCACCCGCCTGACGGGCATCCGGCCGCCTTGACCGATGCCGGTGAGCGTCACCAGATGGGTCCTGCCGACCCGCTCGCGGGCAAAGACATGAGGCAGCCCGGCCACGCGGCGTTCGAACGCCTGCAGAGTCGACTCGCGTTCCCTATCGGCCGCGTCGCGGCGTTCGCGATTTGCCGCCTCGACGATGTCGGCGAACGGCAAATCGATCCAGGCAGGATCACGCGTCGCCTGCAGCATCAGCATGACGGACCGGCCCTCCGTGGAGAGGGGCGCGCCGAAGACGGTGTGCCCACCGGCCACCTCCAGCAACCCGACCGATCCAAGCCAGCACTGGTAGAAACGCCAGAACATGAGATCCCCACCAAGAAGGTCGTGCATCGTCTCCGTACCCGATGAGCCGCGGCGTCCGACCGCGCACAGGACGCGCAGCAGCAGCTCCTGCTGCTCCGACGTCGCGTTGTTCGGCGGGAAGCGGAGGTGCCCACGCCAGTAGGCGTCGCGTACGCTGTGCCAGCGCCGACCCTGCTCGTCCTCGAGAGCACCGCGAGACGTTCGTAGCCACCACCCCCAAGGCAGATCGGCGCCATCAATGCCCCCGGCCATCACAGGTCCCCCGCACCGGGATCGAGTCCCACCGGCGGCAAGGGCCGGCCTTCACGCGGCGGAGGCTCCACGCCGTCGGCGATCGCTCGGAGCTGCGCTGCGAGGTTGCGCACCTCGCGATACACGTAGCCGTCGTCACGATACTCCTGGCCGATCTCCGCTGCGAGGAAGCGGGCGCAAGCGTGACGGTCCTCGTCCGGCACGAGATCGTAGGCGTGATCGCAGTCGAACCCGAACCACCAGAGGTGTGCGTCCTCGATCCGATAGCTGGTGGCGTGGTTCGTAGCCGATCCGTTTCGGATGCGCCTGGGCACGTGGCAGATCCGCCTCGCCTCCACCACGATGCGGCGCTCGGGCGTCGGACCGTCCTCGCAGATACGCGCATAGGTGAGCCCGCCATGCACCTCGATGCCGAAGTCCGCCGGGATCGCCTCGTACTTCCACCCCCAAAGTGGATGGTGACGGGGAACACCGACGTAGCCACTCAGATACCCGCCTTCGGTCGCACGCATCATGATGCACTCGTAACCGCTCGCGGGGTCCCGCCACGCCACCTTGTCGGCCTCTCCCAACCAGCACCCCCCCGTCTCGGGAGTCACCTCCTCGACATAGAAGATCTCGTCGGCATCGATCGTGCCCCCGCTGGTCACGTAGCGCCGGCCCGACACCAAGGTGGTGCCGCCCTCGCGGATGACGGCACCGCCGGCGGCATCGACCCTCGCGGCGGCCTCGGCGGAACCGAGAATGGCAACCAGCGGCCGACCAGTCACATCGGACGGCTCGTCCGCACCCATCTTCTTACTCACCATGATCTTCTCCTCTCAATTTTATGACGTTCGCGCAGGCACGCCGCCGGCTACGATGGCGGTTGGAACAGCCTCATGATCGATCAGCGCCGCGGCATTCGGGCGCCGACGCCGCCGACCTGCCTCAAGGGGGCGGGGCCTCGGCGAGCAGCGCGTCCAATGCGTTCGCCACCGCCGTCAGGCGGAACGCCAGCTCGGTGCATCGCGCGAGGACATACCGCTCGTCCCGATAGAGAGGGTCGCCAACGGTACACTCGCCGGCGGCACTCCGCCGAGGCTGGAGGTCGCCCGGCTGATCGCAGCTAAATCCGAACCACCACCTTGGATCGTCGACCTCGCCGATCTTCAGCTGCCTCATCGCGGTGGACTCCGGGCCGTCCTCGTCGCTCAGTTCGCTGTAGCTGAGCCCCCCATGGACCGAGACGCGCAGGCCCGAGGGGATCTCCCGATGATCCCAGCCGAACATCGGGTGGCCCAGATCGACGCCGACGTAGCCGCAGAGATGGCCTCCGACCTCCGCGCGCAGGATCACGCAGTGCAGACCCGTGCCGACGTCTATCCAGGCGAGCTTGTCGGCCTCCCCTTCCCATGGCCCTGGCCCGGCGGGGCGCCGATCCGGCACCTCGAAGACGCGGCTGGCGACGATGGCGCTTCCCCCGATGGCACGGTCAGGGAGCCGCCGGGATGTCGCTCGGGCTGAAGCGTCGTTGCCGATCATCATGGTCTTCCCTCCCAGGCGAGGATCACAGGAACCGTGTGCGCGCGGTGACCTGCTCGAGGTCGGGACAGATCGCCTTGGGGTTGGCCTCGACGGCGTAGACGTTCGCCGCGAGCCAGAACTGCTCGGGCACGAGCGCGTCGTCGGCCACCTCCCGCCACCAGACCCTGCGAGTGGAATCCCACCGGTAGCCGCGGGCGCGGAGCATATCCTTCACGCCGAAGTCCGCTCCATTCGCACGTACGATCCAGCTGCACTTGGCACCCTGCTCGATCATCTCCGAAAGCGCCGTCCGACCGGCACCGTCCTCGTGGCGCAGCATCGCGATAAGCGCATCGACGTCTGCGGAGGCGCGATGGCCGCAGTGATAGAAGCCATTCTGCACCAGAAGGTAGCCAAGCACGCGACCGTCAAAGCCGCGCGCCTTCCAGTCCACCTGACGCATGGAGCAGCACCAATTCAGGTCGCGAGCCTCCGGAAGCCGGGCTTCGACCCAAGCCCGATCGAAGCTCGAATTATGCGCCACGACGAAGCTAGCCGAGCGCAGGAGGCGCGTGGCGTCCCCCTCGTCGATCTCCTCGTCGGCGAGATCGCTGTCGGTGAGGCCGGTGAGTGACATGATCTCGGGGGTCAGCGGCTCACCCGGATCCTCGCGCCATTCGTACGCCTCGTCGATGTCGGTGATGACGCCATCTCGATCGTACCGGAAGCGTCGAATGGCGAGTTCGATCACCTTGCCGGTGCTATGGTCCAGCCCGGTGGTCTCGACATCGATGGCCACGCCGACGAACGGTCCGCGTCCTGCGCCCTTGCCCGTCGGTCCCTCCGGCAGGCGCAGCGGATGGAGGACGCGCACGTCCCCCGCGCCGGCCGCGTGTTCGCGGCCGGCCTCGGTCTGCATGTTCATGAATCACTCCGTCTATCTGGCGGACATCGGCGGCACGAGGCGCGGCGACGGTCCGTCCGCGAA
Source organism: Sphingomonadaceae bacterium OTU29LAMAA1 (assembly GCA_024072375.1). Lineage (NCBI taxonomy): Bacteria > Pseudomonadati > Pseudomonadota > Alphaproteobacteria > Sphingomonadales > Sphingomonadaceae > Sphingomonadaceae bacterium OTU29LAMAA1. The sequence continues at coordinate 381,413 of CP099617.1, read as the reverse complement.
GGTCGCCTTGCCGATCAGAGGCAGGGCCAACTACGCGGGCGGCTCATCACGCCTGGATGCACTGCTGGATGTCTACCCCGAAGGTAAGGGCCGCCGGGGAGGCGTGGTCGCGCTGCATACGGCGAATGAGCTCCACCACGGCGTCCGAAACCAGCGCCACCACCACCGGCGAAGCCCTGTGGATCCCCGGACGGATGTCGGCGACAGCCGCCAAGTCCGGGCCGAAGCGGCCGGTGAGCCGTGCGCGCACCTCGTAGACGTTCCGGGCCATCGAGGCATGGAACGCCTGGATCATGACGTTGTCGCGCGTATCGACGAGCGTCGCCGTGTACAGCCGCAGCCTGGTGGAACCAGCGGAACGCGACCGATCGGCACGGCCGGAAGCTCCAAGGCCGCCCCCATGCAGGTAGTCGAACTCCGCGTCGTCGAAATCATCATCATCGTCGTCGCTCATAAGCGCGTCGACCGGTCCCCTCTCCACATCGAGCCCGAGCCCGAGGCCGTGCACGAGCACAGCCCGCTCACAGGCGTCACGCTGCAGACAGGCCTCGATGGCACTGCCGCCGTCGAAGACCTTCCTGGGGGCCAGCATCCAGCTCATCGCGTCGCGGGGGTTCCCATCCCGCTGGAAACGGGCACCAGCCTCCGCAGCCGCCAGCGCGACACGACAGATCGCGCGATCCGTGGTCACCACACGGCGATCGGTCGGGGCATCGTCGGCCAGCGGATCCAACACGACGATCCCGCCGGTAAGACGGTTGTTCTGCTTGGTCGGGCGGTCCGCAACGTTAACATCCATGACACTGCTCCCTCTGTGCGCCATCCGGCGCGGGACGTCGGGTTCGACGACCTCGGACCCCCAATATGGAGACGGCACCGGACAGTTCAACGGTTCCGGAACAATTGTATAGTTAGTCTGTCGTTACCACATGTGGATCAGCCCTTGGACGGGGGCGATCGCTTCGCGTATCAGTATAGGGTGGAAAACATGCAGGCCATGCAGGTGATGAGTGCACTAGCACAGCCAACGAGGCTTCTCGTCTGGCGAAGACTCGTCGAACGGTTGCCCGCGGGTATGACCGCGGGGGACATCGCCAAGGTGGCGGGGGTTTCGAAGAACGGCATGAGCCCGCACTTTGCGATACTCACGGCGGCCGGTCTGCTGTCCTCCGAGAAGATCGGAAGGACGGTGATCTACAAGGCCGAAACCGCGCCGGTGGAAGGACTAAGCGACTTCCTCATGCTGGCGGCGGACCTCAGTCCAGCCCCGAGGACGGCAGGGAAGGCGCCACTTTCTGGCCTTCCAAGAACCACTGACGGCAACTGACGGATAGCCAGAACATCAGGGTGCGATCCGACGTTCGGCGCGCGTAAATGAGAGATTCCAACAGATCTCGTATCGAAAACGAGAGACGGCAACCGTCCTCTATCCTTATCGAGCATGAAACTCGCCGTAGCTTCTATTATGCACCTAAGCTTATGGGCCGCTAACGGAGTGCCGCCTCCCAAAAATCGTGACGGTGATCGTGCCGATCACGAGATCAAGGGCCAAGTCGGCTATTCCCGTAAGCCGATAAGTGCATCGTGATCGTCGTGCTTGCGTAAAAAGCGAACGGATCGGCTGCTGCACCTTGCAATGCGTCGGCGCACGTGTTTCCATCCTCGAATGCCTCAGCGCATACTCAGCCAGCGTCAACGACTGCAGGAGCACCTGGAGGACGCCTTAGTCGAGGCCGACTCGCTGGAGGCACATGCAGTCGCCGCTCTGATCAGCGAGGCGATGAATGTACTCGCGGGTCTACCGGACCTCAGGTCGTTGGACCGGTGACGTGGCGATGCTCAGCCTCCACATCGGGCTGTGCGCTCAGTGCGTCTCCCAGCGGCTCATCCACCCAGGGCGCAGCAACACGCACGCGGTTGCTTCAGCGACGAAACGACAGATGATGCAGATCGACGAACATTCCGCCCAAAACCCTATATCGGCGGCAACGTGGAAGCGTGAATGCCTGGAGATCTGAGTGTTCAAGATGCTGCAAGAAGAGGTGACCCGGTCGGTTTGATCCAGACCGCCAAACGCGCGATCTTCGAAGCAACTGCTATCGCAGCCGCCATGCCCCATGGCTTCGTTCCATCCGCGCCGGTCTATCTCCTGTTTAGCCTGTTCGTGGCCGAAGAGGCATCCCAGTGCGTCGAGGCCGAAGGCCTCGATCCGCTCGGCAGCATGTCCCGGGAGGTGAGCAAGCGGTGGGCGAACGCCCTATGCGCGGCTGGACTGATCGAGCGGCGGGGTCGCTTTCTGGAACTCACCGCGGATGGCTATGCCAAGGTGACCGACATCCTCAGCGCGATGCTCGGCGAAGCGGCTGCTCTCGGCGGGTGATCCTTCTCGAGGCCGAACTGGCGGTAAGCTCCCCGCGATCTCATCCCCGCGTGAAATCTCCGCCGGCTCGCGATCCTCGTTGCCGATCGCCCCCCCTGCTCGCGGTGCGTCGCTATGTCCCACTTCGCAAAGTGGCGATACCCCCGAACGACCTGCCTGGATGAACCGTCACGGGCTTGGCCGGATCGAACCTCTATACGTGCCGTATGCAAGCGTTCCGAAAATCGCAGGCCATGCCGCTGACATGCGCTGGCGAACGCAATCGTGCGCGAATACGCGAAATACCGAAGACATGCGTGAAATTACGCATGTTCGATCAGGTGTACGCGGTAAATCGCGAAGCGACGAACCAGCTGCAGAGCCCCCTCCTCTCCTCGCCTAAGCATGGGTGAACGTAATGGCCAGACCAGCGGCGCTTGAGGCGTCCGCCGCGCGCAGACCCGCCGATGTGTCCTCGAACACGAGGCAGTCCGACGCATCGACGTCCAGTTTCTCCGCGCCCGGAAGGAAACATGCAGGATAGGGCTTACCCCGATCCAATTCGTCCGAGGTGACTAGGATCCGCGGGATGGCGATACCCGCCCGCAGGAGACGTGCTTCGGCGAGTGCGCGCGAGAAGGCGACGTCACGATGGCCCAACGTCCCTCCGGAACACCGGCCAGGAAATCGATTACGCCTAGTACCGGTTCGACGCCGTCGGTATCCTCTATTTCCCTGCTTGTGATCCAAGCCGCCTCCACGATGGGATCGGCAACGCCGAGCGTCTTCATCGTCTCGACCGTCCGAACGGCGTGCATGATGGAGACGGACGTGGGCCGGACCGACGCCGCGCATCGACGCCCAGCTCGTCCAGGCTCGATTGGCCGAGTCGATGCTGGTGATCAGGGTGCCATCCATGTCGAACAGAATGCGGCGAAGTAGCGGCCTCCATACGGGACGACGGCGGAAGCGCTTAGGGGAATGCTCATCCCTCGGGTCATACGGGCGCTTGGGCGGGGTTCAAGCGCCGGACGCCTCCGAACAGAACTCGCGTTTCAGCTTGAAAGGCTTGGCATTCGCGACAGGCCCGCGGAATATTCGTGAAACTTGTCAACATAGACGCATGCCGACACCCTCAGTCTCTCGATTGAAGCGTCATCAAGCTGACGGACGAGCTTCGCGGGCACTCCCATGATCAGGCTACGTGCCGGGAACGTCTTGCCCTCTGTGACGAGGGCTCCCGCTCCCACGAGGCAATGATCGCCTACCACGGAGCCGTTCAAGATCGTCGCTCCCATGCCGATCAGCACGTTGCTGCCTATGGTGCACCCGTGCAGGATCGCATGATGGCCGATCGTCACGCCCTCGCCGACCGTCAGTGGTGCCTCTGGATCCGAATGCAGCATCGCACCGTCTTGCACGTTGGTACGAGCCCCTACGAAGATAGGAGTGTTGTCGGCCCGGATCACCGCACCGAACCAAACGTTCACGTTGTCACCAAGACGTGCGTCGCCGATGATGTCCGCGGACGGTGCCAGCCACACTCCGCCGCCTAGAGACGGTCGAGCATTCCCGATTGCGTAGCAAGGCACCGAACTCTCCTTCACCCTCGAATGACCACTATTGTAGTTTAGGGCCTATACAACTCGCGATCACATCTTCGCGCGGAGACCCACTTTGAAGAACCGTCCGATCGGGTCGAACTGCTGAGCGTTGCCGAAGAGACGCAACTGCGCTGGCTCGCCCTTGTCGAGGACATTGTTGATCGTGCCGAACACCTCGTAGCGATCGACGCCTCCAGCATCAGGGATCTTCACCCGTGCTGTCAGGTCAAGATAGAACCGAGAGTCAACCCGATTGATGTTGGCGCTGTTGGGCAGGTTGATATTATAACCATCATCCTCCGGACCGACCTTGGTCGGATCTAGGATTGCTTTCGGAACGTAGCGCCCATGAGCCGTGATTGCCCAACTTGGCGTGGAATAGGTGACGACCCCGTCCAGCTTCCACCGCGGTACGCCCTGAATGTTGGTGATGGATCCACTGTTGCCGGTGACGTTGTCGAGTTGGGTGACCACCCCGGTCGCTCCGACAGTCGAAAGATCGATGATGTAGTTGCCATTCACCTGGAAGTCGAAGTTGCCGGAAAATGCCGGAAGGCGATAATCCATCACGAGCTCCAGGCCCTCGGCATGCAGCTGACTGAGGTTCTGGAAGTTCGAGAAGACCGTGTTGATCGATCCGTTGGCGTTGAATGCGATCAGATTGCAAAGCAGCGTCTGCTGCCGGCATGCCGAGGCGATCACCGGGGCGGAAAGGGAGTCGATCGCCCCTTTCACCTTGATGTCGTAATAGTCGACCGAGAGGTTGAAGCGCGGCACGAACGTCGGCCGCAACACGACGCCCGCGGTGAACGTATCTCCTCGTTCAAGCTGGAGATTGGTGTTGCCGCCAGTCACCACCGTCTGCAGCGACGTCCCGCCTACGAACGGATCGGCCAAGGGAATGGTGACAGTCGTCGCGTTGGGACTGGATTCCTGCGCGGTGGGTGCCCGGATGTCACGCGACCGGGTAACCCGGAAGGTGATATCGGAAACTGGCGTGTAAACGACGCCTCCTTTCCATGTCGTCGCGTTGCCGAACGGATCGTAGTGGGTGTAGCGGACGGCGCCGTCGATATCGAGCGCCTTGCCGAGTGGGGAGTCCTTCAGCAGAGGCAAGCCCGCTTCCAGATAGCCTTCATAGACGCTGGTCTTCGTGAACGGCAGCGCGGTAGTGCCGGCTTGGATGTAGTTGCCGGCCAGCGTGTTGGCATCCGCACCGCCCACCGCAGTGTCGCGACGCCACTCGCCGCCGACAGCGACCTTGACCTCACCTGCCCAGGTGCTGAACGGCGAGCCACGCAGGTTCACCGCCGCGGCATGCTGTTCGTACCGGCGCGACTGCGTCTCGGTCACCAGATATCGATCGACAGCCGCCTGCGAGACTTGGCCGTAGCCGAACAGGTTGATCGGGATGCAGCCGTTACCGGGCTTTGTGAGGGTTGTACGGCAGATGATCGTACCGGGCGCGACTCCCGCCAGCCCGGCGGGCGCCACGACGGCGTCGACGCCATCATTCCACTCCTTCAGACGCGACCGCTTGTCGACGACGTCCGAGTCCACCCTGCCGTAGGTGTAGTAGGTATCCCAACTCCAGCCTCCTCCGAAGTCTCCTTTCAGGCCGATCGCGCCGCGGTATGTATCAAGCGTGCTCGTCGCTAGGGCAACGGGACCGATGGCGAAGCTCGACGAATTGACAAGGAGCTTCGTGATCGTCGGGTCGGCCGCGAGAACGGTCGCGCGGGTGGCGGCGGAAAGATAGGGATTGTTGATGTCGATGGTCGCGGGCGAGTCCTGCACCGGCGTCGTGGCGGTTGGACCGCCAACGACATGGCCGTACATGAATTCAGCAGATAGGACGATCGAGGACGTTACGTCATAGTCTGCATGGACCATGGCTGAGACGTGCTCGGTGGGAACGACGAGCGGCGTTGGGCTAAACCCGAGGAGGTAAGGCTGCGTCGGGTCGCGTCCTTGCTGGAACAGACCGCTCAGCAGGTTGCCGAAGGTGTAGGGGATGAGGTTGCCCGCAGCGTCGAACTGCTTGCCGCGCAGCGCCGCAGGTAGCGCGGTCGCACCGGTGTTCAGGACCTGCTGACCGAGGGTGATCGTGCCTCCTGCCCCATTCGATTTCACCGCACCGGATAGAATGCCGTTCTCGTTCTGAACGAAGGTGATGTCGTTTAGTACCAGCGTCGCCGGCAGCCCGTTCGTGCTGGTCCGCGTCGCGGTGTTGTAGCCGGGATTGGGAATGTAGTTGGTGTATTTGGCGCACCAGGATCGCGTCTCGCAGGTCCCGATGCCATATTCCTTTGAGTACTCGATTCCGGCAACGACATGGCCCCGCCCGCTCGCAAAGTCGCTGCCGCCTGCTGCGGCTGCATAGAAGGTCCTTCCGTCACCACGTTGACTGATGCCGCTGTTGATTTCGGCCTTCATCCCGGTGAGTTTCGTGTCGAGGATGAGGTTCACCACGCCTGAAACCGCATTCGCGCCATAGGCCGCCGATGCGCCGCCCGTGACTACCTCGGTTCTTTGCACCAGGATCGAAGGGATACTGTTGAGATCGACGGTACCGTTGTCGCTGCTGCCGACGAAACGGCGTCCGTCGACCAGCGTCAGCGTGCGCGTTGCGCCAAGGCCACGCAGATCAAGCGTTCGTGCGCCGATGTTTCCCGAAACACGAAACGAGTTTGCCGCCGGCGTGCTCGTCGCCCGGAACGATGGCAGCTGGTTAAGCGCGTCCGCGACATTGGTGATTGCAAGCTGCTGCAGCCGCTGTTCGCCGATGACGTTCACCGGCGTCGGCGCGTCGTACCCTGCTCGACCGAGCCGCGAGCCGGTAACGACGATGTCTGGCGATGATGACGGATCGGGGGCCCCTGTCGGACTTGCGGACGAAGTCTGCTCCGGCGGCGTCACCCGTTCCGGAGTAGTAGCCACGGGCGGCGGCGAAGGCACCACAGCCTGCGCCAAAGCAGCCGATGCCTGCATGACCGTGGCGACGCCTATTGCCGCAGTAGTAGCGCGCAATGTGGTTATCAGGCGGTTCTTAGCCATGTATTGCATCCCCTATGTGTCCGGCGCGCTTACGGCCGCCGAATTGTGAGTCGGGGTTTAGACTAGGTGAACTGGTGAAGATTGACTGGACGGGAAGGCCTAATTGATGGTGGACCGAGGCCGTTCACAATCGATAGAGGCGCGCCGCGTTGTCGTGCAGGAAGTTACGGCGCTCGTCGTTAGTTAGGAAATCCGCAGCGGCGCGAGCCATGGCAGTCTTATCCGTATAGCTCCATAGCATGCTCTGCCCGACGTCCGACCCCCAGACCAACCGATCAGGACCGAAGCTGTCGGTCATCCGCCGGACGAGGTGCGCGGGCCGAACGCCGGCCGCAGCGAGCCTCTCCATGTTGATTTCGGTGACCTTGAAGTAGACGTTAGGAACGTCTTCGAAGATGCCGATCGTTCGGTCGATGCCGAAGTGAGGCGCGACGGGCATGACGACGGCTTCGCCCGCCTGCTGCGCGAGACCGACCTCATATTGCGTCATACCGAACGGCATTGCACCGTGGTCGAGCAAAATCGGAAGATCTGGGAACATCTTCGCCAGGATCTTCACCAGCGGCAATACGTAAGGCAACTGGTTCATGAACACGATCATCGTCATCGGAGTGCCCAGATCCGCGCAGGCCCGCCAGACCTCCAGCGCGGCTGGCGAACTGATCCATGCGGTATCAAGCAGCCAAGGCCGCGCATTGGCCATGCGGAACCCTCGCACATGCGCGGTTCTCACCAGATCGCGATAGGTGACAGCAGCGGCGGGGTCCTGTGCATCGAGGATCACCACCGGGTGGAGCCGGCCGTCGAAACGCCTGGCCGAATCGATGATATAGCTGTTGTCATAGCCATAGACGTGACCGCGCTGCACCAGGCACGCTTGTGTCACGTCATGAGCATCCATCATCGCGATGAGCGCGTCCACCGTCACGCTATACCCCGGACGCTCTGGCATCGGCAGATCGGCTGTGAACGGACGCGTCGGATACCTCTCCCAATCTTCGCCGATGAGATGTGCATGAGTGTCGAACAGTGAGGGGGTCATGTCTTTTCTACCTTCGGTTCACATTCCGCCATCGAACGCGCGCCGCGTCGCGATCGCCGCCTGGCGCATCAGACCCTGATCGGACGATACGACAAAGGCGCTGACGCCCGCCTCACTTAGTCGGGCGACGTCGGGATCATCGCCGGCGCCGACATGCGCGATCATCGGGACCCCGTGGCGTCGCGCAGCCTCGGTGATACGGGTTACGACGGCGACAACGGCGGGATCGGTTACTCCGGGCGCGGCCAGCGCCGCGGACAGATCACCTCGACCGATGAAGCCGGCGGTCAGCCCCTCCACCGCGAAGATCTGGTCGAGATGATCGAGCGCCGCCACGTCCTCGATCATGGCTATGATCGATGTCGATGCATCGGAGGTCTCGATATACTCGGCGAACCCGAGCGAGCCGTATCCGCCGGCGCGCGGCGAATTGGAGAACCCGCGCCTTCCGCCTGCGAAGCGACAAGCGGAAACCACTGCGCGCATCTTTTCAGCGCTGTCGACGTGCGGCACCAGCACTCCTGCGGCGCCGCAATCGAGCGCGGTCTGCAAGTGCGTTTCGTCGGCCGAAGCAACGCGAACGACGCTCGCGATCCCCGCCGCGCGAGCCGCTAACAGCATGAGGTCGATGTCGGTACGCGAAAATGGCGCATGCTCCGCATCGACCACGACGAAGTCGAAACCGACGCCGCCCAGGATCTCCGTCGCGTGGCTCGTGCCGGTCTTGAGGAAAGTGCCGAGCAGGCGCTCGCCGCCTGCCAGCCTTGTACGAAAACTCCGCCCGATATCGTCTGCCATCAGGCCTCCTGCGGCGCTGGATAGTCGGCGGCGTTGAGCACCCAACCTGCCATGTCGGAAAAGTCCCGGCGCGGCGGCGAGAAGATGTCGACCAGCAGATTGGTCTTGCCGGGTGCGATCGAGGCCGACGTGTGGATCGATCTGGCCGGAATTACCGCCACCGAAGGCGCCGGACAGGTTGCGTGCTCGTCGTCGCGCCAATCGGCGAGTTTCGCGGTCCAAGGCCAGCGAAGATGGTGGACGAAGCTGCCGCCCAGCGCGAGGGAACATTGCTCGAAATCATCGTGATGATGCGGAGAGAGCTTTTCCGGATCGCGCGGCGCGGACGGTTCGAACACGTTGACCATGAAGGTCGTGCAACGCCAGATCCTCCCGAACCGACCTTCTTCAGCCGGTACGTTCAAAGCATAGCTGCGCACCTTGAAGCCGCCTACAGGATTGGGCCAACGCTCGAGCGGCGGGATGCTGGGTGCCGGGGTCGCGTATGTGGCGGCATTGGAGCACAGCGCCGCCAGATCCTCCGATGCAGTCGTGAACAGTCTTACGATCTCGCCGCCGTCCGGTACGCGGATACGGCTGTCACCGGGTGGCACGAAGGCAATGTGTTCCGCATCGATGGCGGTATCTTCGCCATTCCAGGTGACGACCGCGTGCGGCTGCGGCGCCTCGATCAGCAGGACATATTCGTCGACCTGGCCGGTGCGCTGCAGCACCGCTCCGGGTCTCGCCAAGGTATAGGCCACGATGAAGTTGGCACCTCGAACCAGCCAAGTTCGCCCCGTCTCGTCATCGATCTGCGGCTCGGTCTCGCCGAACAGCGCGTAGCTCGACGCGCCGAAGCCCGAGGTACTGCTCGGCGTAACCGCCGCTGCGGCGGTCGCCAGTTTCGAACGAGGGTCGGCATCCGCGTACATCGTAGCCATGGTCTTGAGCCTTTCTTTGCGAGATCAGAGCTTGGGATTGGTGATTGGCGTGTCGCCTTCGAACCAGTGCTCGAACCGGCGGTATGTGCAGAGCCAGCGACCATTGACTCGGCGGTACTTGTCGGTCGCCATCGAAATGGTGATCGGTGCATGCGTCGGCAGGATCTTCACGCCGTTCGCGGCGTAGAGAAATAGGTAATTGCTCGCTTCGGCGCTATCATCCCCGGTGAACCAGGCGCGGAAGTTGGTGAAGCTGTGCACCGCAAGACGCGGTCCCTGCGCAACCCGCCAGTCATAGAACTGCTGGATCTTCGCCCTTCCCTCGTACGATGCCATCTGCCCGTGGAACACGCCGTCCTCGGTATAGTAGCTTCCCGCCTCACGCCCACCGTTGGTATCGATCTCGTGCCAATAGTCTGCGAGCTGCCGCTCCAGCTCGAAGGTCAGTTCGGCAAGGCTAGGATCGTACATGAAGTGAATCCTCGAATGGTTTGGAAAACGTTGGCGGCACCCTAGCAGGCAGGGTGAAGGTAGCTTGATCGAAGGGGCAAGGATGATTGCCACCGCGCCGGTTGGTCAAACCCCGGCGCTCGAAGCAGGTACTGGAGCTAGCGTTTCACCAGCGGATAGGTCTTCTTCGGCGAGACTGTGCAGCGCGCGGCCAGCCGTTTCCGGCAATGCCAACGTCGCCAGCATCGCGCATGCCATGCCGAAGATCGCGATGATCGCCATCGATGCGCTGAGCGGCAGAGCCTTGGACAAAGCCGCGATGCCGAGGATGAACACGGCAGCCCCCCCGCGACCGAAGTTGTAGGCGAAGGCCTGTCCAGTGGCCCGCATCTCGGTCGGAAACAGTTCCGTGAAGTAGGGGCCGAACGAGGCGTAGATGCCGAACTGGAAGAAGCCGTAGATCAATCCGAAGGGGATGAGCACGCCCGGTGAATTGCCTAGCGGCGCGAACAGGTAGATCGCCGCCGTCAGGATGAAACCTGCCCCGAAGATCCGGAATGCACCACGACGTCCGACATTGTCGGAAATGTACGCGTTGACGAGGAAGCCGAAGAAGCCGCCTACGCTGTTGAACAGTACGCAAACTCCCGCCATCGACAGACTCATACCGCGTTCGAGGCTGAGGAAGGACGTCAGGTAGTTGCTGATGCCGAACGCCGCCCCTTGGGTGCCCAACGACAGAAGCGAGGCAAGAGCAGTGATCCGGATCATGCGCGGCGAGAAGATGCTGGCGATGGTCGTCCGCCGCCCGGTTCGTTCGGCATGCCGGATGGCGGCGCGATAGATCTCGGGATCGTCTGAACCACGTCGCACGAAGAAGATCAGCACGGCCGGCAACAGGCCGATCCAAAACACCGCACGCCAGCCGATGTCGGGTGGGAAGGCGGCGGCGAACGGGCCCGCGAGCAGCGCGGCGATGCCGGAGCCGATCGCCGCACCACTGTGCACCGTACCCAGCGCCTTGCCCCGGTGCTGAGGCGCGATCATCTCGCCCAGCAACACCGCGCCGACTGCCCATTCGGCGCCGAAACCGATGCCCTGCAGCACACGGGCGACGAGCAACTGGTCGTAGGTGTTGGCAAACCCCGACAGGAAGGAGAATACCGAGAACCACAGGATCGTGAGCTGCAGCACGCGGGCCCGGCCGAACCGGTCGCTGAGCCAGCCTCCCAGCCAGCCGCCGATCGCAGCCGCGACGTAGTTAGCGCTCGCGATGTAGCCAGCCTCCGCGAGCGTCATGCCGAACGCAGCGATAAGGACTGGGATCAGGTACTGGAATACCAGCCCGTCGGCGGTGTCCATTGCCCAGCCCGCACCACAGGTCCAGAACACACGCCGCGTCTTGCCGTCGGACTCCCGATACCACGCCATCATAGCCCGTTCATCCTTCTCTTCCTGTCGTACCGTGGTCGTTGCGCCACGTGATAATGCCGGGCCGGAGAAGCCTGGGCTTGCCCATGCCGCCCCGAATTGTTGCCTTTAGTTCGCTCACGCGAAGTAGAAGCGCAGGGCAGTGTCGGAGAGCGCACGACGCGTCGCTGGATCCGGCGCCCATTCCCGCAGCAGCGCCAGCGCTCGGTCATAGGTCATGCGGCCTTCATAACCGACGAACGGCGCGTCGCTACCCCACAGCAGCCGCTCGGTACCGGCGTACGCCAACAGATCCGCCGCAGCAGCAGCGGCGATCGTCTTGCTGGCCCCCATGTCCGGCTCGCGCCATGATTCAGGACCCGCTAGCCGAAAGCCAGCCGACAGCTTGATCCAAGTGCGGCCCCGCTGGACGGCGTCGATCGCGGCGCGGAAGCCTGTGCAGCGGACGCCGGCACCCGGCTCGGGATGCGCAAAATGGTCGAGCACGATCCGCACGCCCGAAGCCTCGAGGGCCGCAAGCACCGGCGGCAGCCGTTCTCCCTCGATCGCGACATGGACATGCCAACCGAGATCGCGCACGCGCCGCAACAACACGCGATGAGCGGCATCGGCGAAGTCGGGGAGTTCGGCGCGCCGGACAAGCTGGAAGCGAATGCCGACGACGCCATCGTCGCTCATCTGCTGCAGCGTATAGGGATCCGTATCGGGCGCGACGATGGCGGTCGCCCGCAACCGTCGGCTGTGGCGCGCCGCTGCGATGGTGTAGTCGTTGTAGAAGCCGGTGATGCTCAATCCCGACAGCACGCCGAAGTGAACGCCGCTCGCGTCAAGGGCCGACAGGTAATCATGGGGCGTGTAGTCGTAATCCGGTGCCGTCCATGCGTCCGCTTGAAGCGGCAGGTCACGCGTGAAGACATGCGCATGGCAATCGACGATGGGCGCGTCGACGGCATACGCTTCGGTCATCGCGCGCCTGCGACATCGATGTTGGCGCCGGCGACATAGGATGCGGCGTCCGACACCAGGAACATCACAGTGTCCGCCACCTCCTTAGGTGTACCCTCCCGCCGCATCGGCAAGGAGTCGCGGATCTGATCGAGACGACCGGCGGCGTGAATCTCAGTGTCGATCGGGCCAGGCGAAACGCAGTTCACGCGTATGCCCTCGGCAGCGACCTCCTTCGACAGACCGATGTTGAGGCTGTCGATCCCTCCTTTGGATGCGGCGTACCACAGATGCTGCGCGGGTGAGCCAAGCGCGGCGGCGCGCGAAGAGAGCAGGACGATCGAACCGCCCTGCCCGCCCAGTCGTGTCGACATCCGCCTGACCGCCTCGCGGCATGCGATCAGCGCACCCGTGAGGTTAACGCCGATCACCTGCGCGAGTGTCTCATCCGACTGGTCGGCGAGCACGCCGGTGCCACCTGTGATGCCGCCGTTGTAGACGAACGCGGTCAGCGTCCCATGCGCGTCCGCCGTCGCGAACAGCCGGGCGATATCGCTAGGAATGCCGGTGTCGGCCTGGATCGCATCCGCCCGTCCGCCCGACGCGCGGATCGCGGCGACGACGGTATCTGCGGCATCGGCGCGCCCGGCATAGCTGAGCAATACGCTATAGCCCGCCGCGCCGGCAGCGTGGGCGATGGCTGCGCCGATGCCGCGGCTACCGCCGGTGACCAGGAAGACGCCCTTGTCGGTCTCGTTCATAGATTGATCCTCTGGTCAGAACGCGACGGCATCGCCGCCCTTGAGCTGCAACAGTTCCCGCGCTTCCGCCGGCGTCGCGATATCGTGACCCAACGCCTCCAGGATGCCACGTATCTTCTTTACCTGATCCGCGTTGGAGCGTGCGAGCTCGCCGCGACCAATGAACAAGCTATCCTCCAACCCGACGCGGACGTTCCCACCCAGCAGGGCACTCTGCGTACAGAATGGCAACTGGTGACGACCGGCGGCGAAGGCGGAGAAGACGTAGTCGTTTCCGAACAGGCTGTCGGCGATCGTCACCATGTGCGCCACGTTGCGCGGATCGGGCCCGATGCCACCGAGGATGCCGAACACACCCTGGATCAGGAACGGCGGCTCGATGAGCTTCGCTTCCGCAAAGTGCGCGAGGGTGTATAGGTGACCGATATCGTAGCATTCGAATTCGAAACGTGTGCCGAATTCCTGCCCGACCTCGCGCATGATGCGCTCGATGTAGGCGTTGTCGTTGTACATGATGCGTCCGCGGGCACCCTCGACATACTCGCGCTCCCAATCGTGCTGCCAGCGTTCGACGCGCGCGCCGGCTCCGCTGAAGTCGAATATGAGCGGCCCCATGTTGAGCGAGCAGAGCTCAGGCTTGAAGGTGGTCGCCGCTTCCAATCGGGCGTCGAGCGACATCGTCGAGCTGCCGCCAGTCGAGATGTTGATCACGGCATCGGTCGCCTGCTTGATGCGGGGCAGGAACGCCCCGAAATGCTCGGCGGACGGGCTCGGCCGGCCATCGGCGGGATCGCGTGCATGCAGATGGAGTATTGCTGCGCCGGCTTCGGCTGCCTCGATCGCTGCCTGCGCGATCTGGTCGGGCGTGACTGGGAGGTGCGGCGACATCGATGGCGTGTGGATCGAGCCGGTCGGCGCGCACGTGATGATGACCTTCTTGGCAGGGCGCATGTCGATGATCCTAGAGGCCGGCGTGACAGAGATATTTGAAGTTCAGATATTCGGCGAGCCCGTGGTGCGAACCCTCGCGCCCAAGTCCCGACAGCTTGACGCCGCCGAACGGTGCGACGGCAGTCGAGATCAGGCCGGTGTTGATGCCGACCATGCCGGTTTCCAGGTCACGGCCGGCGCGTGCGATCGTGCGCTCACTGGTCGAACACAGATAGGCGGCAAGACCGAACGGGGTGTCGTTCGCCATCGCTAGACCCTGATCGTACGTATCGAAGCGTACGATGCCCGCCAGCGGTCCGAACGTCTCCTCGCGGGTCAGGAGCGCATCGGCAGCGACGCCGTGCAGCAGCGTCGGCGGTGACAACAGCGAGTCCTCTGCCTTGCCGCCGCACGCCATGTGCGCGCCTCCCGCGATCGCATCGTCCAGATGCCGCTCCACCTTGTCGACCGCATGTCGGTTGATCAGCGGGCCGATGTCCGTGGCGGGGTCGAACCCGTCGCCAACCTTCAGCGTCGACACGCGGGCCGCGAACGCCGCGACGAAGGCATCGTGGATGCCGTGCTGGACATAGAGGCGGTTGGCGGCGATGCAGCTCTGCCCGCCGTTCCGGAACTTCGCGACCATCGCGGTTTCGACGGCCACCTCCAGATCCGCGTCGTCGAAGATCAGCAGCGGCGCGTTGCCCCCAAGCTCGAGCGAGAGGCGTTTGATGGTGGGGGCGGATTGCGCCATCAGCCGCGCGCCGATCGGCGTGGAACCGGTGAAGGTGATCTTCCGAACGACGGACGAGCCCGTGACGATGTCGCCGAACAGCGCCGGCTCGCTCGTCACGACGTTCAGGACGCCGGCGGGAATGCCCGCCTCCTCGGCAAGTACCGCCAGTGCAAGTGCCGTAAGCGGTGTCTCACTCGCAGGCCGGCATACGATCGTGCAGCCCGCTGCCAGCGCGGGTGCCATCTTGCGTGTCAGCATCGCCATCGGAAAATTCCAAGGCGTGATCGCCGCGCAGACGCCGATCGGTTCGCGCTCGGCGGCCAGACGCCGCCCCGGCATGTTGGGCGGTATGATCTCCCCTAGGATCCGGCCTGCCTCCTCGGCGTAGAGTTCGACGAAGCCAGACGCATAGGCGACCTCTCCACGTGCTTCCTTCAGCGCCTTGCCGTTTTCCAGCGTGATCAACCGGGCAAGATCCTCCTTATGGTCATCGATCAGGGAGAACCAGCGCCGCAGCAAGGCGCCGCGTTCGCGGTGTGGCACCCGCGACCAACCGAAAAAGGCGCGTTCGGCGGCTCCGATGGCGTCGCGAATGTCGGCCTCGCCCAGCGACGGCACCTCGGCGATCGTCGTCCCCGTGTAAGGATCGGTCACCTTGATCGTTTCACCGGAAGTGGCGGACTGCCAGCGTCCTCCATGATAGGCTTGCGTGCGCAACAGATTCGGGCGCGACAGGGCCGCTCGTTGAATGCTGGTACTTGTCAAAACTCGTCCCTTCGTGACGCGGATAGGAAACGCCGGATCGGTCAGGCTGCCTGCGCGTCGAGCCGAGTGTCGCGACCAACTATTACAGGGCGCCGGAACTGCGATGCGTCCTCGAGCTTCAGCCGTCGATAATCTCGCGGCGGCATGTCGAAGCGATCGCGGAACGTCCGCGTGAAATGCGGGGCGCTGTTGAAGCCCCAGCCGAAAGCGATTTCGGTCATCGAATGTCCTCGCCAGGCCGGATCTCCGATCTGCCGTGCGCATTGTTCGAGCCTTCGTCGCAGAATGTAGCCTGACACCGTCTCGCCTTCGCCGGCGAAGATCATCCGCAGATAACGTGGCGACAGCTTCAGCCGCGAAGCGATCATGCAGGCCGTCAAATCAGGATCGCGCAGATGCTGCTCGATGAACAGCTTCACCAGCGCACACCGCCCGCTGACGATCGAGGATTGCGACTCGGGCGTATGAAAGGCCAGCGCGTAAGCCGTCGCGATGACGTCGAGCAGGTGCTGCGCTACGCGCTCACGATAGTGCAACGACAACCCTGCCTCGAGATGTTCGAACAGGCTGACCGCCATCTTTGTCGCTGTCGAGGTGACGCCTTCGGTGCTCCGCAACGCCCGTCCGCAGAAGCATTCAGGCGATGGCAGATGCGTCTTCAGCGTCGCGGCGGGGATGCGCAGCAGCAGCATCTCGGCGGCGGCATCGACCGCCAGCCTGAGAGGGGAGGATGCGTCGCACAGGATCATGTCCCCTTCCCTCAAAGTCTCGCTGTGACCGTGATGGCCGATCTCGCTCGCCCCGGACAATTGGATCAGGATGAGAAAGGCGGGGGCGCTGCGCAGTGCAGGAGATGGCGGCTGGCGTTCGGCCGCCGTACTGGTCACGCGCAGCCGGCCGATCCGTAGCGGGCCGAGGTCGCTGTCGCAGAGCGATCCGACGAACGGCTCGGTTCGTGAGCAAGCGAAGGTCAAGCAGTCCATGCGTGCAGCGAAGGCGATGTTCCACGCAGCCGTGCGCGACTGCCCTGTCAGCTCTTCCGAGTGCAATTCGTTCACGACACGCCTCCTATGGCCGGGGGTGTTCTCCCTCCCGTGCCGCCCACTATAGATCATATAGGATATAGGAAAAGCGAAAAGTTTTAAGACAGCTGGAGCAGCTTCTCAGCGTCACTGATGCGCAATTTAGTCCCGTGCAGCAGGCACTAGTCGTGCATACGACCGAGTGATGTGCTCGCGCATCGCTGCCTCTGCCGCGGCCGGGTTGCGCAGGATCAAAGCGTCGATCAACGCCGCATGCTCGTTCACGGCCTCCGTAGTCACTTCGCTGTGGAACCGCAGACGGAAGATGTGGAGGTGCGAATGGAGGCGGGCGAGCGAATCACGAATGATGGGATTGCCACTGCCGCCGGCGATCCGATCATGGAACTCGGAGTCCTGATCCGCGAAGTTGTGATAGGAAACCCGCGACTCTCCCGGTGTCATGGATTTGGCGAGCGCGACGATGTCGGCAAGCGTGGCATCGTCCATGCGCTCCGCTGCGAGTCGCGCGGCGGAAGGCTCAAGCAGCAAACGGACTTCGTAGAGCTGGTCCAATTGCAGTCGATTGAGCTGCGGCGCGCTGCAATATCCGACGAAATGGCGCTTGGTGACTAGTCCGATCGCTTCGAGCATGCTGAGCGCCTCGCGGATCGGAGTCTGCGAGACGTCGAGACGCCGTGCCAGGCTGTCGATGGAGATCCTGGCATCGGGCGGGATCGCAAGGGACATGATGTCTGCCCGAATGATCTCGAACACTTCCTCTACGAACCCTTGCGAGCGTTTCACGCGGCGGGAATCGGTGGCCGCCGCCGGCAAAACGCCAACCTTGGACGGGGCGGTGGAATCTTCCACGACAGACGAACGACGCACCACGTGACTACTCCTGCGGCTGAGGAACGGGGAACGGTCGCGCCATCGTGACCGGCCTCGATGGACCGCAGGGTGCAATACCACGCCTGACCGCCACTCGCGAGAGGAGCCGGAGCCCATGCTCTTCGTAGCGGCACAGAATGTTGCCTATTGCGGCACGGATCAGGTGAAGTCTGATGGTGCGGCGCAACTTGCACTGCCCCTCCGGTCAAGTCTCGGCGGAAATCCGGCATTAGTGCCGTCCTGCGAGAGGGGAAACGCGTGATGGATCTGGGGGAACGGCGGCTGGTGACGATCACCAATGTGGGAGCGCTCACGTTCGGTCCCGGTGCGCTGCAGCGATGCGCCGCCGATCTTGTCGCGAGGAAGGCGCGATCGGTGATGATCATCACCACCAAGCCGACGCTATTCCTCTGCACGCCTCTCGTCGACGCGCTTGAGGCTGCAGGAGTAGCTGCAACGCTTTGGCACGATATGGTCGGCGAACCGACCATTGCGGAATTCGGACTGGCGTTGCAGGCGGCCAACGACTGCGGCGCGGATGCCGTGGTAGGCCTCGGCGGCGGCAGCGCAATGGACGTCGCCAAGCTGGTGGCGGCACTCGCCGACCGGCGGCAGAACATCGAAGACGTCTTTGGGACGGATCTCGTTCTCGGCCGTGCCCTGTGGCTGGCGTGCGTACCGACTACCGCGGGCACCGGCAGCGAAGTAACGCCAATCGCGATCCTTGCTGACGAGGAGGAGGATCTGAAGAAGGGCATCGTCAGTCCACATCTTGTTCCAGACGCCGCCTACCTCGATCCCGCCTTGACCGTGTCGATGCCATCAGCGGTAACCGCCGCAACCGGTCTCGACGCGCTTACGCACTGCATCGAAGCCTATGCAAACCGGTTCGCGCACCCACTCGTCGATACGTATGCTCTTGCGGGGATCACATTGATTTCCCGGTTCATCGAGCGTGCCTGCGCGGACGGAAGCGATCTCGAGGCACGGTCCGCGATGATGCGAGCCAGTTTGTATGGCGGTCTTTGCCTGGGACCGGTCAATACCGCGGCAGTACATGCGCTCGCCTATCCTCTTGGCGGCGAGTTTCACATTGCGCATGGCGTTGCCAACGCTCTCCTGCTGCCGCACGTGCTACGGTTCAACATCGAGACGTCCCCGGAACGATACGCTGAAGTCGCCCACGCGCTAGGGGCAACAAACACCGGGCAACCTGCCGCGGATGCGCTGGCAGGCGTGGAGCGCGTAGTGGCCCTCGCGGATGCATGCGGCATAAGGCGTCGCCTGTCCGAGTTCGGTATTGAACGTGAAGCAATCCCTCGGATGGCTGCCGCCGCGATGACGGTCACACGTCTACTTGAACGCAATCCCCGCGCCTTAACCGAGGCCGACATACGCGTGATCTATGAAGCTGCATTCTGAGCGAAGGCCGAATTGGAGACGGGAACGGGCGGCACATGTCTACAGGTGGTCGCTTCGATAACGTCCGTCAGCTGATCATGATCTACCTGCATGATCCCCGTATTCCCAGTGGTACGGCACTCCAGTGTCGCCCAGTACGGTCCTGACCAGTTCCGGAAAGCTGACTCCGGCGCGAAGGCCGTTGGAGAGGAGAAACACGCAGTTCTTGGTCCCCTTGAGGCAGACGAGCGTGTTCGCGGTCTGACCGTCATGGCCGCCCTTGGAGAAGCCTGCCCCCAGTGGATCGGCGAAGGTCACGACGCCGAGTCCTGCGTACAGATCCCTGTGCTGCTGATTAACGGGTAACTTGGGTCCAAAATTTGAAAATTGATGGGCTGTCGCGATGTAAAGCGATGGCGCTAGCAATTCGTTGTAGGCGGCACGGCTCAGTCCGTCTTGACGGACGAGTGCGGCAGCGAATTTGGCGAGGTCCGCAATCGTCAGGTCCACAGAACCTGCAGCAGCTCCTAAGTGACCTTCTCCTCGATCTGCCGGCCACTCAGGTTAGCAGGTATAATCAGCCGACCGGAGGGTAACGATCAACTCGGCAAAACCTCCGGCGCTGGACGCCCTCTTCCCTGCAAGGAGGTCGGAGAGCTTCGTCGAATGTTGCACTTCAACTCGTTGCGCCCTCGTCGAGACGGGCGGAACGCTGATGCGTTCATCTTATGGTCCACCATCGTTGCTCGTCCGACGACGGCCGAAAACTTCGATCGAGCGACCCTAGCGCGCCGCAGCGCGCGACGAGCCGAAGGCATCCATGCCTCGGCGACAGCAACCATGCTCGGTTGCTTTCTCAATGTTCCTCTCAGGGAGAGGGGAAAATAGCGCTCGCTGGCGCGATCATAGAAATGAAGGGATTACAGCATGATTCAAACGTCTGGTGAACGCCAAGTTCACGCTTTTCTCCAAGCTGCGCGCACCGCAATCGACCCCGGCCGCAGCATCCTGAGGGCCTCGACGCCCTACGTCGTCGGGGGCAGCATCGGACAGGTCGGGCGGGAGTTCATCGCGGCCGGCGCCATCTCGTCGCACGACACCATGGACGCCGACTACATCCACCTCGAGTTCGAACGCGATGCCGAGATGGAGGGACCGGCCAACGTCAAGATCGGGATGATTCGGTTCGACATCGTCCACGTGCGCGAGAGCGGCCGCTTCTGGGTTGGTCAAGATGGCAGGATACTGCTGATCGCCTCGGCCGGCTCCAAGGCGGCCACAATGAGCTTCGATCCGGACGGCATGGATTCACGGCCGGGCCTGCCGGCCGGCGACCTCGATTCAGGATATGCCCGCGCTGCTGCGCGGTTACGCGAGCTGGCCGGCGTGGCGCTCGCCTCGAACGACTTTGGGTCGGTCTTCTCGCTCAAGGCCGCTGCCTGAGCGAGGTCGGACGGGGTGCCAGCAGGCACCCCGTCCGACCCGTTTTCCACTCATCGATCGGCTCCATGCGCCAAGCATGAACGCACGGCGCGCGAGTTGCTGGATCCTGAGTCGGAGTTCCCGCCGATATCCCGGTGTATGACACGAGATCCCGCCGACGCTGGCAGTGTGCTCGTAGATGCATGCGTCGACTTTGAGTGGTGCAGCCATGTGCGAGCCGTTTATGAAGCACGAGCAGCATTGTAGCCTGCTCCTCCTCGTAGCAAGAAAGGGCTAGCAGGCGATGACGGCGGCTTGACCCCGCGGCGCTGCCCCCGGCCCCCCTCGGATCACCATGCTGGGGCTGAGACACTTTGCAGCCACTAGCCTCGGCGCTTCACTACCATCAGCCTTGGACGCTAACCCCAACGCGTCGTCGCAGGTAGAGGCAGACGATTATTCTTCATGCTGCGATCGGCTAGGAACAAAAAGAAATTGTGGGGGCAGTTCAGGGGGCAATCTCACCCATGACCCGCAAACGTATTCAACGAATACAGTGCCTTAGGACAGAATGTTCGAATCCCACTCTCTCCGCCAATTACCAGCGAGGAACGGCTAGCGGTTGAGTTCGACGAGCCGTTCGAACACATCGAGCGGGATCGGTTGCTTGAACTGGCAGCCGGCGACGTAATCGTCCGCCCATTTGACGTCGGCGGCGATGGAGCCGGCGTGCGGCAAGGTCAGCCAGATCGTGCTGTCCTTGGTCAGCGCCGAATAGGTTTGCAGACGCGCGCCGTGGACCGAGATGTCGACGACCTTGCAGAGCGTTCGCACGCCCTTGCCGATATGCGCATCCAACGAAACCGGCGCACGCTGTGAGCGGCGCCGGCCGTTGATATCTGCTGGTTCGAATTCCGCGGCGAACATGTCCAACGCCTATCGGGCGATGGTTAAGGCCGCGTAAACGAAACGGATCATCCCTTGCGCAGGGTAAGACCGCCACCGAAACGCTTGTTGAAGCGCGCCACCTGGCCACCGGCATCCAGCATCGTGCCACGGCCGCCGGTCCATGCCGGATGCGCGAGCGGATCGATGTCGAGCGTCATCGTGTCGCCTTCCTTGCCCCAGGTGGAGCGAGTCTCGAACACGGTCCCGTCGGTCATCTGGACCTTGATCATGTGGTAGTCGGGATGGGTTTCTTTCTTCACGTCTGCATGCTCCGGATGCGGCTGGTTCCGACCAGCCTAGAAAGGAAAGGCCGCCTAGCGACCGTTGACGACATTGTCAAAGTTGAGAGCTTCGCGTGACGCCTTTACGCCTTGGGCGGATCGGCAATCATCGCGGTAAAATTGGCCTGAGCAACGACTTGCCCGTCGATCTTCGCAATGCCTTCGAACTTGCAGACGCTGGCGCGTTTCTGGACGAACGTGGCCTCGAGCCGCAGCAGAACGCCGGGCTCGACGGGCTTGCGGAATTTCGCGCCGTCGATCGCCATGAAATAGACGAGTTTGCCGGAGCCGGCGAGGCCTAGGCTTTCGACTGCGAGGATACCTGCCGCCTGCGCCAGCGCCTCGACGATCAGCACGCCCGGCATGATCGGCCGACCGGGAAAATGTCCCTGGAAAAAGCTTTCGTTGATCGTCACCGCCTTGATCGCCGCGATCGACCGGTCGAGAACGAGTTCCTCGACGCGGTCGACCAGCAGCATCGGGTAGCGATGCGGCAGTGCGGCCATGACCCGCCCGATATCAAGCGGGCCCATGGTCACCGGTGTGTCTTCGCTCACCCGATCCGCGCCTTAGCGACCCTGCGGCGTGGCGCGCGGGGTGGTGGCGGGGGCGGCAGCCGCCGGTGCAGTGCCGGCTGCCGGTGCCGGAGCGCCGGCCTGCTGACGACGGGCGGCATTCGCATATACGAGCTGGCGGTACTGCTGGAGCAGCTCGACGGTCTGCTGCTGCGGCTGCCAGTTGGCAGGCGGTGCGATCGGCACAGACGGCGTGGTGCGATCGATCTCGGCGATGATGTCGCGCGTGATGTCGGTCGCGGGCGGCGCGAACTGGATCGCGTTCGGCGCGAGCACGATGCTGATCTTCTTTGCGTTCACCACCGCGCGCAGGGCGGGATCGTACTTTGCGGTGATCTGCTCGAGCGCATAGGCCTGCGCCTTGATCGCGGGCCCCTGCGCGGCTTCGATGCCGGGCTGCGCCTTCTGCTGGGCGGCGCGAACCTGATTGCCGATCGCGTTGTTCGGCGCTTCGGCCGCAGCGGCTTCGGCCTGACTGACCTGACCGTCCTTGTTGGTATCGAGCAGCGTGCGCAGCTGCGTGTTCAGCGCGGTCTGTGCGGCAGCGGCCTGATCGAGCTGTGCCTTGTAGGTCGTCGAGATCTGCTGGTTCGCGGCATCGAACGCCTTGGCGCTGAAGATCGCCGCATCGGCCTGCGCCGTGGCGATCCCTGCCGTCTGGGCCGAAGCCGAGCCGGCGAGCAGCGCGACGGAAGCGCCGGCGAGCATCGCCGCGCAAGTCTTGGTCATGGTCTTCATTAGAACTGCGTCCCTACGTTGAAGGTAATGAGCTTGGGATCGTCGCCCTTCTGGGTGACGAGCGCCTTGGCGAGATCGATACGAAGCGGACCGAACGGCGAATTCCAGTTGACGCCGACGCCGACGCTGATGCGCGGTGTGGCACGGGAGCCGTAATAGGTTTCCTGGAATGCGGGAGTCGAGGTCTGATAGATCGTGTTGGTCGAGCTGCCCGAGCACGCTCCACCGCCCACCGCCGCATAGCCGATGGCGCAGGTCGTGATCGCGCCCGCATTGGTCGTATCGGCCGACGACACCAGATACAGCTGGCGGCCCGCGCTATCGAGAACCGGCGTGGTGAGCGGCAGGACGGTGACGTTGCCGTTCGCATCGGTGATCGTCGGGAACGTCGCCGTTGGCTGCGGTCGCGTCAGGCTGAACAGGCTGCCCGCCTGCACGTAGATCGACGGACGCAGGCCCAGTTCGCGCGCACCGGCGCCGAGCGGGATCTCGAGCTCGGCACGAACCAGGTAATAAGCGTTGCCACCCAGCGCGTCGTCGACGATCTGATCGCGATCGGTGACGGCGATCTGCTTGCCGTTGGCGTCGGTGGTGAACGACGCACGCTGCACGCGCGGACCGATGCCGCGGATGTCGAAGCCGCGGAACTGCGGTTCGCCAAGATAGAAACGATCGGTGATACGCACCGAGTCGACGCCAAGACCACGGCTCTTTTCGAGCGACTTGATATAGCCGCCCTCACCGACGATCGAGCCGATGAAGCCGCTGCCGACGTTCCAGAACTTCGATCCTTCGAGCCGGGTACGGATGTACTTCACGTCACCGCCGAGACCGGCGAAATCCTGACTGAAGCTGAGACGCTGGCCCGCGGTCGGGCGCAGGCGGCTGTTGAGGCTGTCGTAAATGAGTGAATAGCCGATCGACGACGTCCAGCGATTGCCGATCGCTTCGCACAGGTAACGCCCCGCCCTCAACCGGTCGCACTGCCCGTTGGTATAATAGGTGGATTCGTCTAGCCCGACCTGATCGTAGGACAGGCCGTAGCGCCCGGCGAGCGACCAATATTCGGTCAGCGGTACGCCAGTACGAACCTGGAAGCCGGTCGACACCTGCGAATAGGTGGTCTGGCGATCCTGACCGACATAGTTGAACGAGTTGAAGTCGCGGCGGAACACGTCGACGCCGATCGCGACGTTCTTGTCGAAAAGATACGGCTCGGTGAAGCCCAGCTCGATCGACTTCGAATAGGATGAATAGTTGACGCCGGCGCGCAGCACCTGTCCCTTGCCGCGGAAGTTGTTCTGCGTGATGTTCGCCTGAACGATGAAACGTTCGAGGCTGGAATAGCCGACGGAGAGCTGCAACTCGCCGGTCGATTTCTCTTCGAGATTGGTTTCGAGGATGATGCGATCGGGCGCGGAACCGGGGTTCTGCTTGATCTCCATCTTGTCCTGGAAGAAGCCCAGCGAGTTGATGCGGTCCTGCGAGCGCTTGACCTGGAAGCTGTTGAACGCGTCGCCTTCGGCGAGGCGGATTTCCCGGCGGACGACCTTGTCCTGCGTCTGGGTGTTACCGTTAATATCGATGCGCTCGATATAGGTGCGCTGCGCCTGCCCGATGTGGAAGTTCATCCCCATCGTCAGCGTTTCGGGATCGCGCTGGAAGTCCGGCGATACGTCGGTGAACGCATAGCCGAACAGACCGGCCGATTCGCTCAGCTGATCGACCGAATCCTCGACCAGCTTGGCGTTGTACCATTCGCCCTTTTTGATCGGCAGCGATGCGGCGAGCTTCTTATTGTCGAAATCGCGGATCTCGCTGTCGACGCTGACGTCGCCGAACTTGTAGCGCTTACCCTCTTCGACGACATAGGTGATGATGAAGTCGCGCTTGTCCGGCGTCAGTTCGGCAACGGCGCTGGTGACGCGGAAGTCGGCATAGCCCTGCGTCAGATAATATTGGCGCAGCTTCTGCTGATCGTAGTTCAGGCGATCCTGATCGTAGGACGTGCTCGACGACAGCAGCCGGAACCAGCGCGATTCCTTCGTCGCCATCTCGCCCCGCAGCTTGCCGTCCTCGAACACCTCGTTGCCGATGATGTTGATCTGGCGAACCTTGGATTTCGGCCCTTCGGTAATCTCGAACACCACGTCGACGCGGTTCTGGTCGAGGCTGACCATCTTGGGACTGATGACGGCGGCAAAGCGGCCCTGGCGGCGGTACAGTTCGATGATCCGCGACACGTCCTGACGGACGGCGGTGCGCGTGAAGATCTGCCGCGGCGCGAGCTTGATCTCCTTGGTGATTTTGTCGCTCTTGAGCGCCTTGTTCCCTTCGAGGATCACGCGGTTGATGATCGGGTTCTCGCGGATACGCAGCACGATATCCCCGGTCTCGACGCCCGAAATCGAGAAATCGACGAACAGGTCCGAGGCCTGAAGATCCTTCAGCGCCTGATCGAGCGTTTCCGCAGTGTACGGAATGCCGACACGCAACTTCGTGTAGGACAGAACCGTCTCCGGCTCGATACGCTGCGATCCCTCGACGCGCAGCGTCTTGATCGTGCGAACCGGCGCGGGCGTAGCGGATTGGCCAGCGGCGGGCGCAGGCGCGACGACGGGCTGGGACGCAGAGGCGGGCGCCGGTGCGGTCTGGGCCATGACGGGCACGCCCGACAGCATGGTGCCGGCGAGCAGCGCGGCGCCCCTGGCCACGAACATGGAACTCTTCATCGCTGTCACTCAACCCACCCCAAATACGTCAGGATACTCATATGCACCGGGAGACGCAGAAAACTGCCCTGCCCCAACCCGGTCAGCCGATCAACCCGGCGAGGCGCTGCCACAGGCCCACGGCGCTCAAATCATTGAAGGTCACGACCAGCATCAGCGTCAGCACCATCGCAAGTCCGCCGCGGAACGCCCATTCCTGTACCCGGGGTTCGAGGGGGCGGCGGCGGATCGCCTCGATCGCATAGAAGAACAAATGGCCGCCATCCAGCATCGGTACTGGCAGCAGGTTGATGAACCCCAGATTGATCGACAGCATCGCGACCAGCCAGACGAAGGCGGAGATACCAAGTGCCATCTGTTCGCCGGAAATCTTGGCGATACGGATCGGTCCGCCGAGTTCGTCGATCGAGCGACGGCCGCTGATGATCTGGCCCAGTGTTTCCAGCGTACCGCTGATGATCTCTCCCGTCATCCGCACACCGGCAAGGGGGGCGGCGAGCAGGCCGACGGGTTCCAGCACGGGATCGCCGCTGCCGATACCGATCCTGCCGATGCGATATTCGTTCCCGAAGCGATCGCGCTGGCGGACCACGCCGATAGCCAGCGGACGGTCGACCTCGCTGCCCGCGCGATCGATGCGCACGGTCGCCTGCGCGCCCGGACGGATCAGCGCATAGCGGGCGACGTCCGAAAAGGTCTCGATCTCGCGGCCGTCGATCGCGACGATCCGGTCACCGGGGCGCAGCCCGGCTTTCGCACCCGGACCACCCTCGATCACCGTTCCGACGACGGCAGGCGTACGATCGACGCCATAAGTGTGGGCGAAGCCAGCCAGAATGAGGACGGCGAGGATCAGGTTGATCGCCGGCCCGGCGGCGACGATGATCGCGCGCTGCCAGAGCGGCTTGGCCTGAAACGTCTGTTCGCGCTCCGCGGCGGGCAACGACAGCCACGCCGCGTCCGGCTGGCTGGCGGGGTTCATGTCCCCCGCGAAGCGGACGTAACCGCCGAGCGGCAGCCAGCCGAACTTCCAGCGGGTGCCGCGGCGATCGGTGACGCCCGCGATCTCCCGCCCGAAGCCGATCGAAAACGCCTCCGCCTTAACCCCGAACAGGCGGCCGGCCAGATAATGGCCCATCTCGTGGATAAAGACGAGCGGACCGATCGCGCAGAGGAACGCGAGGACGGCCATCAGAACGCCGGGGGACTGGATCAAGCTTGGCAATCCTTCACGCGTGGACCTTTACACGCCCCTGAGCACGTCCCTGTACACTCTCGTCCGCCATTCGTCGCGCCTCGCCGTCGATGGCGAGGACCGCCTCCAGCGTATCGGGAGCCGGCGGATCGTACCGCTCCAGCGTATCGGCGACGATTGCGGCAATTTCGAGGAAGCCGATGCGCCGTGCAAGGAACGCTGCGACGGCCACCTCGTTGGCCGCATTGAGGATCGCCGGCCGCGCGCCACCCGCCTCCAGCGCGGCGCGGGCGAGCACCAGTGCGGGAAAGCGAACGGGATCGCAGGCTTCGAAATCGAGGCGGCCGATTTTGACCAGATCCAGCGGCTCCATCGGTGTCGCCATCCGCTCGGGCCAAGCCAGCGTGTGGGCGATCGGCACGCGCATATCGGACGGGCCGAGCTGGGCCAACATCGATCCGTCGACGTAATCGACCATCGAATGGATCACCGACTGGCGGTGCAGCACCACCTCGATCCGATCGTTCGCGACGGGAAACAGCCGGGCGGCCTCGATCAGTTCCAGGCCCTTGTTCATCATCGTCGCACTGTCGATGCTGATCTTCGCGCCCATCGACCAATTGGGATGCGCGACGGCCTGTTCGACGGTGACGTCCGCCATCCGCTCCAGCGACCAGTCGCGGAACGGCCCGCCGCTGGCCGTCAGGATGATGCGCCGGACGCCCTCGGGACGCGCGAAGTCGAAACATTGGTAGATGGCGTTGTGTTCGCTGTCCGCGGGTAGGAGCGTCGCGCCGGAGCAGGCAGCCGCGGCGAGGATCACCTCGCCTGCGGAGACCAAAGGTTCCTTGTTGGCGATGACGACGGTGCCGCCGTGTTCGATCGCCGCCATGACCGGCTTAAGGCCGGCGCAACCGACGATCGCGCCCATCGTCCAGTCCGCGCCGGCAGCGGCGTCGCAGATCGCCTGCGCGCCCCCGGCTGCCTGCGTCGACGTACCGTCAAGGGCGTCGCGCAATGCGGGCAGGCAGGACTCGTCGGCGACCACCGCGATCTCTGCGCGGGTGCGGATCGCGGCGGCGGCGAGATTGGCGACATCGCAATTGGCGGTGAGCGCCCGTACCTTGAGGCGGTCCGGCTCCCGCTCGACGAGGTCGAGAGTCGAAGTGCCGACCGAGCCGGTCGCGCCCAGGATGGTGACGGTCTTCATGTCAAAACGCCAGCGGCACGACGACGAGCAGCGCAGCCAGCGGCATCACCGGCACCACACCATCGAGCCGGTCGAGTACGCCACCGTGGCCCGGGATGACGCTGCCCGAATCCTTGACCCCGGCGCGACGCTTGAGCCAGCTTTCGTATAGATCACCGCCCTGTGCGAGGATCGCGAGCAAGGGGCTGGCGATGACGAAACGCAACGGCAGCAGGTAGAAGGCATGCATCAGCAAGGCGACGATTGTAGCAAGGGCGATACCGCCGATCAGCCCGGCCCATGTCTTGTTGGGACTGATCGTCGGGGCGAGCTTGGGCCCGCCGATCGTGCGACCGGCGAAATAGGCTCCGATATCGGTTGCCCAGACGAGGCTCAGCGCCCAGAGCGCGTTGCGGATGCCGTCGGGCTCATGCCGGATCAATAGCAGGGCATAGACCGGCAGACCGCAATAGAGGACGCCAAGGCCCAGTTGCGGGCGGCGGGTGACGATCGTCAGAAAGAAGAACGCACCGACCAGCAGGCCGAGTGCGAAGAAGTTGGGGCCGGCGGCGATCGGACACATGATCGCGAGCGGCACGAACAGGACATATTGGCCGAGCCGCTTCGTTTTCGGCTCGGCAAGATGCAACTCGCTCCATTCCGCCATCATGAAGACGCCAGCGACGACCGCGAGCAACCAGAACGGAAAGCCGCCGAAGGCGAGCGCGACGAGCGCCAGCGCGACCATGCCGAGGCCGGCCAGCGTGCGCGTCGCAAGCTCCGACCGGCGCGGGGCCTCAGGCGTGTCGCTCACAAGCCGCCGTAACGCCGCTGGCGCTGACCGAACGCCGCAATCGCATCCGCCAGAGTGTCGCCAGTGAAGTCGGGCCAGAGCGTATCGATGAACAACAGCTCGGCATAGGCGGCCTGCCACAGCAGGAAGTTCGACAGCCGCTGTTCGCCCGACGAGCGGATGACGAGATCAAGCGGCGGCAGATCGGCGGTGTCGAGCTCCGCCTCGATATGCTCCGGCGTGATCGCTGCGGGATCGATCTCGCCCGCAGCGGCGCGGGCGGCGAGGCGCTGCGTCGCGGCGACTAGTTCGGCCTGCGAGCCATAGTTGAGCGCGATCACGAGGATCGGTCCCGTGTTGCCCGCAGTCTTCGCCACCGCGTCGTCGACCAGCGCGACGAGATCGGGGGCGAAGCGGCGGTAGTCTCCGATCACGCGGAGGCGGACGTTCTCCGCCACCAGTTCGGCGAGGTCGCTGCGGATGAACAGCCGCAGCAGGCCCATCAGCGCGCCGACCTCATCCTCGGGACGTCGCCAGTTCTCGCTGGAAAAGGCATAGAGTGTCAGCGCCTCGACCCCGAGGGCACGGGCAGCACGGGTGACGCGGCGAACCGCCTCGACCCCGGCCTTGTGCCCGGCGACGCGCGGCAGCATCCGCGCCTTCGCCCAGCGGCCGTTGCCGTCCATGATGATGGCGACATGCCGGGGAACCAGCGCGGATTGCGGTACCGCGGAAAGGATCGGTGCGGAGCTCATAGTCCAGCATCCCGAGGAGTGGCGGGCCGCCCATGCCCCCGGCATGAGCCAAACAGCATGCGCTGCCTGCCCGTCACTTGCCGAGAATTTCCTTTTCCTTCGCCGCGGCGGCCGCGTCGAGCTCGGCGATGGTGGCGTCGGTCAGCTTCTGCACCTCGGTTTCGTGGCGCTTGCGCTCGTCCTCGGCGATGATGCCCTTCTTTTCGTCGGTCTTCAGGCTGTCCATGCCGTCGCGGCGGACGTTGCGCACCGCGATACGCGACGCCTCAGCGTATTTGCCGGCGAGCTTGGCGAGTTCCTTGCGGCGCTCCTCGGTCAGATCGGGGATGGGCAGGCGCAACGTCTGGCCGTCGTTGATCGGGTTGAGGCCTAGACCCGCCGAACGGATCGCCTTTTCGACGGGGCCGACGTTCGACTTGTCCCACACCTGCACCGACAGCATGCGCGGCTCGGGGACGGAGACGGTCGCGACCTGCGTCAGCGGCATGTGGCTGCCGTACACTTCGACCGTCACCGGATCGAGCAATGCGGTCGACGCGCGGCCGGTGCGGAGGCCGTTGAGGTCGTGCTTCAGCGATTCGACGGCGCCGGCCATGCGGCGTTCGAGGTCGGCCTTGTCATAGGCTGCCATGATCTACTCCTGTTCGCTCTGGACGATCGTCGAGACGCCATCACCGCCGAGGACTGCGGCGAAATTGCCGTGTTCGCGGATGTTGAAGACGACGATCGGGATGTTGTTGTCGCGGCACAATGCGATCGCACTGGCGTCCATGACCTTGAGGTCGTCGGACAGCACCCGCGAATAGCTGACGGTGTCGTAGCGGGTTGCGGTCGGCACCTTCTTGGGGTCGGCATCGTAGACGCCGTCGACCGAGGTACCCTTGAACAGCGCATCGCACTTCATCTCGGCGGCGCGGAGCGCGGCACCGGAATCGGTCGTAAAGAACGGGCTGCCGACGCCGGCGGCGAAGATCACCACGCGACCCTTTTCCAGATGGCGTTCGGCGCGGCGGCGGATGAAGGGTTCGCACACCGACTGCATCGGGATAGCAGACTGCACGCGGGTATCGACGCCGATCTGCTCGAGCGCGTTCTGCACCGCAAGCGCGTTCATGACGGTCGCGAGCATGCCCATGTAATCGGCAGTGGCGCGTTCGATGCCCTTGGCGGCGGCGGAGAGGCCGCGGAAAATGTTGCCGCCCCCGACGACGATGCACAGCTCGTAACCCTGACCGCGAACGTCGGCGATTTCCTGCGCGACGCGGGCGGTGACGGTAGGATCGATCGCGAGACCGCCCTCCCCCATCAGCACTTCGCCGGAGAGTTTGAGCAGGATACGTTTGAAGCGGGGGCCGGAGGTCATGAGGTCCTGACGATGAGGGAAAGCGGCGCGGACCTTAGGCGGGGCGCGCAGGAGGGGCAACCTCGGCTGGGCGCGTTGCGTAAGGTGCATAGGATTTTGTCGGCGAGTGCATGAGACGTGCATCGGGAGGAATGCATTCGACCCCACACATGCGTCACCCCGGACTCGTTCCGGGGTCCACCTGCCGGCCAAGGGAAAAGCTGGAGGCTCCTGCGATTCCGGTGCCGCCCGGTGGACCCCGGAACGAATCCGGGGTGACGGAGGACGTGAGGAAAGCGGTCGCCCGCCCTCCCCTAGCATTACTTCTGCGCGACGCCCGAGGCAGCAGCGACTTCAGCGGCGAAGTCCGACGCTTCCTTCTCGATGCCTTCGCCGAGCTGGAAGCGGACATAGTCGACCAGCTTGATCTCCGTGCCGGCGTCCTTGGCGGCCTTGGCCACCACGTCGCTGATCTTGGTCTTGCCGTCCATGACGAACAGCTGGCTGACCAGCGCATGCTCCTTGCGGTACTTGGCAATGCTGCCTTCGACCATCTTGGCGATGATGTCGGCGGGCTTGCCCGATTCGCCGGCCTTTTCGGTGGCGATCGCGCGCTCGCGCTCGATCTCGCCCTCGTCGAGGTCGTTTTCGTTCAAAGCCTTCGGGAAAGCGGCGGCGATATGCATCGCGAGCTGCTTGCCGAGACCCTGAAGCACCTCGTCCGACGCGTCTGATTCGAGCGCGACGAGCACGCCGATCTTGCCGAGGCCGGGCGATGCCTGGTTGTGGACATAGGACACAACCGCGCCCTTGCTCACTTCGAGGCGCTTGGCGCGGCGCAGCGACTGATTCTCACCGATCGTCGCGATGTTGTTGGTCAGCACTTCCGACACGGTCGTGCCCGACGGCATCGCCTCGGCCTTCAGCGCCTCGACATCGCCACCGGTGGCGAGTGCGATCTGCGTGACTTCGCGGACGAACTGCTGGAACTGGTCGTTCTTGGCGACAAAATCGGTTTCCGAATTCACCTCGACCGCCGCGCCCTTGGTGCCGGCGGTGGCAACGCCGACGAGGCCCTCGGCCGCGGTGCGGCTCGACTTCTTCTGAGCGGCTGCCAGACCCTTGGTACGCAGCCAATCCAGCGCGCCGTCCATATCGCCGGCGGTCTCGTTCAGCGCCTTCTTGCAATCCATCATGCCCGCGCCGCTCTTCTCGCGCAGGTCCTTGACCATCGCTGCGGTAACTTCAGCCATGTGCGTAATCCTTATACTCGAATGTGGTTGCGGGCGAGGCAAGGCATCGCCCTACCCCGCCCGCATGACGTTTCAACGACGGGCGTTACGCGTCGATCTGGCGCTCGGTCTCGGTGCCGGCGCCTTCGACGGTCGTGGCGGCCTCCGCTTCCGGCTCGGCAACCTTGGCTTCCGGCTCGGCGGGCGCCTGCACGTCGTCCGGCTGCGCCGCGGGGGTCGGCACGGTCAGCGCCTCCTCGGTCGGGGCGACATCCTGCGCGCCCAGATCGACGCCGCGGCGCGACTGCTGCTCCTGATTGCCACGGGTCGCCGCGATGGCGATCGCTTCGCAATACAGGCGGATGGCACGGCTGGCGTCGTCGTTCGCGGGAACCGGGAAGGCGATGCCGTCGGGCGACACGTTCGAATCGAGGATCGCGACGACGGGAATGCCGAGAGTGTTGGCTTCCTTGATCGCCAGCTCTTCCTTGTTCGCATCGATCACGAACATGACGTCGGGCACGCCGCCCATGTCACGGATGCCGCCCAGCGAAAGCTCCAGCTTCTCCTTCTTGCGGGTGAGCTGCAGCACTTCTTTCTTGGTAAGGCCGTGCGTATCGCCCGAGAGCTGCTCCTCAAGCGACTTCAGCTGGCTGATCGACTTGGAGATCGTCTTCCAGTTGGTGAGCATGCCGCCCAGCCAGCGGTGGTTGACGAAATGCTGGCCCGAACGGCGCGCCGCATCGGCGACGGCATCCTGCGCCTGGCGCTTGGTGCCGACGAACAGGACCTTGCCACCACCGGCGACCGACGACGAGACGAACTCGAGCGCGCGCGCGAAGAGGGGAACGGTCTGCGACAGGTCGAGGATGTGGACGCCGTTACGATCGCCGAAGATGTAAGGCTTCATCTTCGGATTCCAGCGATGCGTCTGGTGGCCGAAGTGCGCACCAGTCTCGATGAGCTGCTGCATGGTGACGACGGGTGCCGCCATAGGATAATTCCTTCCGGTTGAGCCTCTGGGAAGCGGATGACGTCAGCGTTGCGGCCGACGCACCGGGCTATGATGCCTCCCATGCGGGGTTGAGGGGGGCGCCACTAGTCGATCGGACAGCAAGATGCAAGATACACGTTCCCACTTGACACTTGGAACGTAGGTGGAACATAAAGCGACCAGACAGTGGACATGAACGTTCCGATCCTGGTTAAAGACGCTGCAAAGTGTCCGAAACGGAAGAATCTGGTTCAGCCATGGAACTTGCTGACAAATCACTGGTTTAGCGAGTTATCCACAGGTTGCTCGCAGACCTGACCGGGAGTTGGTTCGATGGTTGCAGTGCTTGGTATTGTCGTGTTTGCAGGTGCGTTTCTCACGGCCGTTGGCGTCATCGCTGCGACGGTTGCGCCGCAATGGCGGCGGATCGTCAGCCTGGCGTCGGGCAATGTGGAACCGGCCTTTGCACCCTTGTCTCAGCTTGCTTCGGCAGAGCGCCGGATAGCCGTCAGGCGCTGGGCTTCCGCGCCGCTTCCCGCTGGCGTCAACCCGTTGCGCGCAGCCGCCTGACGCGCGTGTAGCTCGCGATGCTGAACGGGATCGTCAGCAGATAGCATACGCAGATCACACTGAGCGTGTGCCATGGGGCGGAGACCAGAGCGGCCCCGAGCAGAACGACTCCCGCAATTGCCTCGAAGCGCACCGTGCGGCGTAGCTTCAACGACGTCCATGAGAAGGTAGCGACGCTCGATACCATGAGCATGGCGACGAGCGCGACCCAGGGGGCAACGAGCCACGGCGATGCAAATATCGGCTGATCTGTCCAAAACCAGAAGTACATAGGCAGCATGGCGAGACCTGCACCGGCGGGCGCGGGCACCCCGGTCAGGAACCCTGCAGATTTGTGGGGCTGGTCCGTTTCGTCGATCTTGGCGTTGAAGCGCGCTAGCCTGAGTGCGCAGAACACGGCAAGAATAAGGGCGCTGATCCAGCCGAGCCGTGGCAATGCCGCAAGCGACCAAAGATAGAGGATCAGGGCCGGCGCGACGCCAAAGGAAATGGCATCGGACAGGGAATCGAGTTCGGCACCAAAGCGGCTTTCACCATGGAGTAGCCGGGCGATGCGGCCGTCGAGCCCATCCAGTACGCCCGCAACCATGATCATCGCCACTGCACTCTGCCATTCGCCACCAATAGCGAAACGGACGCCGCTGAGGCCGGAACACAGCGCCAATGCGGTGACCGCATTTGGTGCGACGGCGCGAAGCGGCAGACCACGCGGACGGCGCGGCAGACGACGACGGGGCGGAACAGCCGGGTCGCGCTGGTCCATCACTGGGCAATACCGGTGATCGGCGTGCCGCCGACGCGGCCGATGACGGTTTCACCGGCGATCGAACGCTGGCCGAGCGTCACCTGCGGAATGATGTCGTCGGGTAGGAACACGTCGACGCGGCTGCCGAAGCGGATCAGACCGATCCGCTGGCCGGTGGCGACCATGTCGCCCGGCTTGACGAACGGGACGATGCGGCGCGCAACAAGGCCGGCGATCTGGGTGAAGCCGATCCGGCGGCCGTCGCGACCTTCCACGACGATGTGCTGGCGTTCGTTCTCATCCGACGCCTTGTCGAGATCGGCGTTGAGGAACTTGCCGCTGATGTAAACAACTTGACGGATCGTACCTGCGATCGGCGTGCGGTTAATATGAACATCGAACACCGACATGAAGATCGATACGCGGATCAGCGACGCATCCCCCAAGTCGCCGACGAGTTCGCGCGGCACCGGCACCCGTTGGATCATGGTGACCAGCCCATCCGCCGGCGCGATGATGAGGCCTTCGCCAACCGGGGTGGTCCGGATCGGATCGCGGAAGAAAGTGAGCACCCACACCACAACGGCGAGCAGCGGCCAGAACAGCACCTTCGTAACGATCGTAGCGAGCAGGGTGATGCCCAGCGCGATGGCCGCATATTTGTGACCTTCTGGATGTACCGACGGGAAGCGCCACTTGACGGTCGTGGTGGGCAACGGCGTGTGGGGGGGCTTTTCGAGCGATGGCATATCCATGGGGTGTACCCGTGTCGTTCATGCAACACAACGCTCCGGCGGCTCGGACTATCTCCAATGGTTGATCCCCTGCCCGCTTGTGCCTAGACGCATCGGCAAATTCCCCTCCCATAGGACGTGAAAATGGCCAAGATTCAGGTGAAGAACCCGATCGTCGAGATCGACGGCGACGAGATGACGCGGATCATCTGGGAATGGATCCGCGAGCGCCTGATCAAGCCG
The DNA here is from genome assembly GCA_024072375.1 of Sphingomonadaceae bacterium OTU29LAMAA1. Taxonomy (NCBI): domain Bacteria; kingdom Pseudomonadati; phylum Pseudomonadota; class Alphaproteobacteria; order Sphingomonadales; family Sphingomonadaceae; species Sphingomonadaceae bacterium OTU29LAMAA1. Next base: position 345,810 of record CP099617.1, on the reverse strand, counting down.
TACCTCGACATCGAGCTCGACTATTACGACCTCGGTATCGAGCATCGCGATGCGACTGAAGATCGCGTCACGGTCGAGGCGGCCAAGGCGACGCAGAAGCATGGGGTCGCGGTCAAGTGCGCGACGATCACCCCCGACGAGCAGCGCGTCGAGGAGTTCGGCCTGAAGAAGATGTGGAAGTCGCCGAACGGCACGATCCGCAACATCCTGGGCGGCGTCGTCTTCCGCGAACCGATTGTGATCAAGAACGTCCCCCGCCTGATCCCGGGCTGGACGCACCCGATCGTCGTCGGCCGTCACGCGTTCGGCGACCAGTATAAGGCAACCGATTTCCGCGTACCGGGTCCGGGCAAGCTGCGCCTCGTGTTCGAGGGCGACGACGGCACGCTGATCGACGAGGAGGTGTTCCAGTTCCCCTCGTCGGGCGTCGCGATGGGCATGTACAACCTCGATGATTCGATCCGCGACTTCGCCCGCGCGTCGATGCACTATGGTCTCAATCTCAAGTGGCCGGTGTACCTGTCGACCAAGAACACGATCCTCAAGGCCTATGACGGCCGCTTCAAAGACCTGTTCGCCGAGGTGTTCGAGGCCGAGTTCAAGGACAAGTTCAAGGAAGCGGGCATCGTCTACGAACACCGCCTGATCGACGACATGGTCGCATCGGCGCTGAAGTGGAACGGCGAGTTCGTCTGGGCCTGCAAGAACTACGACGGCGACGTGCAGTCGGATCAGGTCGCGCAGGGCTTCGGCTCGCTCGGCCTGATGACCTCGGTGCTGCTGACCCCGGACGGCAAGACGGTCGAGGCAGAGGCGGCGCACGGCACCGTCACGCGCCACTTCCGCCAGCATGAGCAGGGCAAGGCGACGTCGACCAACCCGATCGCGTCGATCTTCGCATGGACCGGCGGCCTGAAGTATCGCGGCAAGTTCGACGAGACGCCCGAAGTGGTGAAATTCGCCGAGACACTGGAGCGTTGCTGCATCGAGTGCGTCGAGAACGGCCAGATGACCAAGGATCTTGCGATCCTGATCGGTCCGGACCAGCCGTGGATGACCACCGAGCAGTTCTTCGAGGCGGTGCGTGCCAATCTCGAAGGCAAGATGGCGAACTGGGGCTAAAGACCTCTCGCCCGTGCGGAAAAGGGGCTCGGGAGCATCGCTTCCGAGCCTCTTTTTGTTTCGCGCTTGCACAATGGCCACTGTTCGGTTCAGCTTGGCGCATGGCCGAAGCCGAACCGATCCTTCGCATGGGCGCCGACGAGAGCCGCGCCGTGACCCTGCCCGCCCGGCCGGAGGCGCTGCGGCTCGATCCGGCGGAAACGGCGGTGGTCGTGATAGACATGCAGAACGCCTATGCGACCGAGGGCGGCTATGTGGACCTTGCCGGGTTCGACATCGCCGGATCAGCGGGGGTGATCGACCGGATCGCGGCGGTGCTCGCCACGGCGCGGGCGGCGGGGATGGCGGTGGTGTTCCTGCAGAACGGCTGGGATCCCGACTATGTCGAGGCGGGTGGGCCGGGTTCGCCCAACTGGCACAAGTCCAACGCACTCAAGACGATGCGCGCACGGCCCGAACTGGCCGGCAAGTTCCTAGCGCGCGGCGGCTGGGATTACGAGCTGGTCGATGCGTTGCAGCCGCAACCCGGTGACATCCGCGTTCACAAGACACGCTATTCCGCCTTCTTCAATTCGCAGCTCGACAGCGTGCTGCGCAGTCGTGGCATCCGCAACATCGTCTTCGTCGGGATCGCCAGCAACGTCTGCGTAGAATCGACGCTGCGCGACGGCTTCCACCTCGAATATTTCGGGGTGATGCTGGAGGATGCGACGCATCATCTCGGGCCGCCGATGATGCAGGAAGCGACCGTCTACAATGTCGAGAAGTTCTTCGGCTGGGTGAGCAGCGTCGCGGATTTCTGCGGCAGCTTCGGCCAGCGGCAGACCGGTCCATCGGGGGAATGAACATGCCGTTCGAAGCGATCAATCCGCCGCAATTCCCGACGCCGATCGCGCCCTATTCGGCCGGCGCAAAGGCCGGGAATACGGTCTATGTCTCGGGCGTGCTCGCGCTCGGCGAAGGCGGTGTGGTGCTGCACGTCGGCGATGCGGCAGCGCAGACCCGCGCGGTGCTCGACACGATCCGCATCACGCTGGAGGCGGCGGGCGCGACGATGGCCGACGTGGCGATGAACCACATCTTCCTCAAGGACTTCGCCGATTATGCCGCGTTCAACGCAGTGTATGCCGAGTATTTTCCTGGTGCGAAGCCTGCGCGTTATTGCGTCAAGGCCGATCTGGTGAAGCCCGACTGCCTCGTCGAGATCGCCAGCGTGGCGCATCTCGCCTGATGCCGCAGGCGGCGGGGCTCCATTACGAGGTGCATGGCGACGCAGGTGCGCCGACGGTATTGCTGTCCCCCGGATTGGGCGGATCGGCGAACTATTGGGCGCCGAACATCGCGGCCCTCGCCCAGCGCCACCGCGTCATCGTCTACGACCATCGGGGCACCGGCCGATCCGCGCGCGAGGTGCCGGGCGACCTGACACTGGAGGCGATCGGGCAGGATATGGTCAGGCTGATGGACGCGCTGGACATCCCGAAAGCCACCCTCATCGGCCACGCGATAGGCGGCATGGCCGGGCTGGCGATCGCACTGGGGCGGCCGGAGCGGCTGGAACGGCTGGTCGTCATCAACGGCTGGGCGAGGCTCGATCCACATAGCGCACGCTGCTTCGACACGCGGCTGGCATTGCTGCGCGACAGCGGCCCGCGCGCGTTCCTGCATGCACAGCCGCTGTTCCTGTATCCGGCGCAATGGATTTCGGATCATCACGATACGTTGCAGGCGGAGGAGGAGGCGATGCTTGCCCATTTTCCCGGCGCGGAGATGGTGCAGCGACGGATCGCGGCGGCACGACGATTCGATATCGCGAACCGCCTGCCGACGATCCACGTGCCGACGCTGATCGTCGTCAGCGAGGACGATATGCTGGTGCCGCCAGCGCAATCCGAGCGGCTGGCGGCGGACATTCCCGACGCGCAACTGGCGCGGATGGCGACAGGTGGACACGCCTGCAACGTCACCCGCGCCGAGCATTTCAACATGTGGCTGCTCGACTGGCTCGACGGCTGAGACGGGAGATCAGGGCATGCAGGTCGGCGTTTTCGTACCCATCAACAACAATGGCTGGCTGATCAGCGAGAACGCACCGCAGTACAAGCCGAGCTTCGACCTGAACAAGGCGATCGCGCTGAGGGCGGAGGAGCACGGCCTCGATTTCCTGCTGTCGATGATCAAGCTACGCGGGTTCGGAGGCAAGACCGAATTCTGGGAATACGGGCTGGAGAGCTTCACGCTGATGGCGGGCTTGGCGGCGGTGACTGAGCGGATCAAGATCTATGCGACCTGCCCCACTCTGGTGATCCCGCCCGCCTTCGCGGCGCGCATGTGCAACACGATCGATTCGATCAGCCACGGACGGTTCGGCCTCAATCTCATCACCGGATGGCAGCCGCCCGAATATACGCAGATGGGAATGTGGCCTGGCGACGAGCATTTTCGCAATCGATACAAGATGCTGGACGAATATGCCCACATCCTGCGCGAGTTGTGGGCTGAGGGTGTTTCCGACTTCAAGGGCGATTACTACCGGATGGAGGATTGCCGGGTGCGGCCGCAGCCGACCGGTGACATGCGCATCATCTGTGCCGGATCGTCGGACGAGGGCCTCGCGTTTTCGGCGAAATGGGCGGATTATGCCTTTTGCCTTGGCAAGGGCGTAAACACGCCGACCGCGTTCGCCTCGAACAACGCCCGGCTGGCGCAGGCGACGGCGAAGACCGGACGGAACGTGTCGGTATTCGTGCTGGTGATGATCATCGCCGCCGAGACCGACGATGCGGCGATGACGAAATGGCGGCATTACAACGCCGGCGTCGATATCGACGCGATCGCGTGGCTTGCCGATCAGGGGGCAAAGGACACCGTCAACACCAGCACCAACGTGCGCCAGCTCGCCGCGCCCGAAGGCGCGGTGAACATCAACATGGGAACGCTGGTGGGCAGCTATGCCAGTGTCGCACGGATGCTGGACGAGATGGCCGCCGTACCGAACACCGGCGGCGTGTTGCTGACGTTCGACGATTTCCTGCAAGGAGTGGAGGATTTCGGAACACGCATCCAGCCGCTGATGACGAGCCGGCGGGACATCCCGTTATAGATCATGTGGCATCATGGGCCATGTGGCGGGAGACCGGCATTCGCCTTTCCCCCGCCGGTATGGGTCGTCGTCAGCGTTGCTGACCCCCATCGCCGTGGTTGCCGTAACCGGCACCGGATTCTTCGGCTTCGTCTGCCGGATTCTGTTCGACGTTCTCGTCTTCCGCCGGTTCGGTCGGGTCGGCCATGATCGTCTCCTGTTGCACCACGCCCCGTGGATCGAGGCTTCAGTCAGAACGGTCGCGACCGACCGGATATCCCCGGCCGGCCGCAAAGATAGGGTCGATCAATGGCTGGCGGTTTCGCCGGCGGCGCGTAGCCCGGCATATTTGCGGGTCAGCGCAGGGATATTCTCGATGACCCAGGCCGCCATACGCTGCTCTTCCGACAACGATTCGCGCAGCAACGCTTGTTGGTTGGTGTACCCGCCGAGGTCGGCGAGCGTCAGCAAGCCGGTATAACTGGCAATCTCGAAATTCTCGAACGCGTAATTGGCGAAGCTGTTCTTGAGGATCTCATCCGGGGCGAAAACGTGCGCGAGCGCGGCCATGTTACCTGACAGGCTGAGGCCCAGGTCCTTGAGCGCCGACGGCCTGGCGTCGAAGCCGGACAGGATTTCATCGATACGACTGATCTGCTGTTCGGTTTCGTTCCGGTGCATGCGCAACTGCTCCGAAACCTCCGGGTAATTGGCGAGGTGATCGAGCTGGCGGTCGATCAACGCAAGCGCCTGATGCTCTACACCGTGCGCGTTCTTGAGGCCGGTGACGAACAGTTCCTGCGCGACGTCCTGATTGGGCGCGGTGGTGGCCATGATCGATGCTCCTGCTGCGTGAGGTTCGCCGACTCAACGGATCGGGTCGCGCAGGGATGCAAGAAAACGTCCTGATTTGCGTTAGTTGACCCGGCGATACACGGTCACGCCGAGGTCACTGGCGATCGGGCGATAATGATCGGCAAGCGCGCGGGCGACGCGCTGCACGGACGGACGGGCCCGATTGCGACGGATGTCGCCGACGGCGATCACCGGTGGCCCGGCGCCGAGGACGCGGGCGACCTCGGCATCCTGATCGACTCCGATCGCACCTGCCTCGCTCGCCTCGACGAGGTGATAGGGGAAGGGATAGCGCGTCGGCAGGCATGATCCGGTGGTGGAATAGAGCGCGGGCGGGGCCTGGAAGACGAACAAGCAACCCTGCCCTCGCGCGCGATCGATCACAGCGGAGAGCTCGGCGAGGCGATGACGGGAATCGGTGCGGTCGCCCCAATGTGGATAGCCGCTGAGCAGCAACAGACCGGCCCCGACTAAACCCGCGACGATCCGCAACGGGCGGCGATCCAGCGCGGCGGCACTGGCGACGGCGAACGGTACGAGCAGCGGCAGCGCGTAATGGTTGAAATAGGGCGGCACCAGCAGCCAGCCGATCGTCGCGGCGATCAGCCAGCCGCACAGAAGCATACGCGTGCGGCCACGCTGCAGCATGGCGCCGCGGATCGCGAGAAGCGCCGGGATGGACAGCACGGCCATGACGCCCACCAGACGGCTCAGGGTCGGATCGTCGGGCGTCATGCGGCGGAGAAAGATGGAGTCGACGTTGGCGAACCACCATGCATCGGCGTGGCCGATCGCGGCGTAGGTCGCATAGGCAATGGCGGTCGGGACCAGCGCTATGGCGACGCAAACGGCGCCGGTGGTGGCTAGGTCGACGATGCTACGACGCCGGTACCATGACGCGGTCAGGATCGTGACGCCGAAGAATACGCCCTCGAACACGATCGTCGGTTTAATCTGAAGCCCGATGCCGGCAAACAGCATCGCCAGCGGCGCGGCGCGGCGTCGGCCGTCGATCGCCTGCGTCGTCAATCCGGCTGCGACGACCATCGCCAGATTGTAGAAGACCGGCGACTGCCCGCCTCGACCGCCGAGCAGTTCGAGCCAGACCAGATAGAGGATACCGGCAGCGAGTGCGCCCGCCGGGGTCGCGATACGACGGGCGAGGCGAGCGATCAGCCCGGCGGTGGCGAACGCGGCGGCAAGTGCGAGCAGGTGACAGGCGACCACCGGATCACCGGGCAGCACGCCGCTGGCGATATAGATCAGGAACAACCCGATCGGCTTGCGGTCCCAGATATCGACGTATGGGACGGCACCGTCCCACATCCTTTGCGCGACGAGCAGGTACATCTGCTCGTCGACGTCGACCAGCGGGTTGCCGACGTCGGGCAACCGCAGCGCGCATGCGACGAGAAACAGGATCAGCCAGATACGCCGCGGGGTCATGCACGCCCCTCATGCCGCAAGATGGTTAGCGATGCGATAAGATCAGAACAGTTCGCCCTGCGCGCCGGCGGGCGGGCGGAACAGATCCGTGCGAAGGGGTGGCGGCCGGTGAACGAGGCCGTGCTTGCGCGTGGCGATCCGGAAGCGGGTTCGCAGCAGGTCCGCCCATGGCCCCGATCCGCGCATACGGGTAAAGAATTCCGGGTCGTTGTCCTTGCCGCCGCGGAGGGAGGCGATCGTGGCCATGACCTTGCCGGCGCGATCCGGAAAGTGGGTGTCGAGCCACTCACGGAACAGCGGCGCGACTTCATGCGGCAGGCGGACGGGGATGAAGAAGCAGGCGCGCGCGCCCGCCCCGGCCGCGCGCGCGACGAGATGCTCCAGTTCGTGATCAGTGATCGCCGGGATGATCGGCGCAATAGAGACATAGACGGGAACGCCGGCGACGGCGAGCGCGCGCACCGCCTTCAGCCGGCGTTCGGGGTGAGGCGCGCGCGGTTCGATGGTGCTGGCGATCTTCGGATCGAGCGAGGTGATCGACATGGCGACGCCGGCGAGGCCTTTCGCCGCCATGTCGGCCAGCAGGTCGATATCGCGCACGACGCGGTCGGATTTGGTGGTGATAGTGAGCGGATGGTCGGTCGCGTGCAGCACCTCGATGATGCTGCGGGTGATCCGCCAGTCGCTTTCGATCGGCTGATAGGGATCGGTATTGGTGCCGAGCGCGATCGGCGCGACGGTGTAGCCGGGCTTTCGCAACTCGGCACGGAGCAGATCGGCGGCTTCCGGCTTGGCGAACAGGCGCGATTCGAAGTCGAGGCCGGGGGAGAGATCGTGGAACGCATGCGTGGGACGCGCGAAGCAGTAGATGCAGCCGTGCTCGCAACCACGATATGGATTGATCGAGCGATCGAAGCCGATGTCGGGCGAGGTGTTGCGACTGATGATCGTGCGAGGATGTTCGACCGTGACGGTGGTGCGCAGGCGTGCCGGGGCGCCATCGACGTCACCGCGCGCGTCCAGCCAGTCGCCGTCCGCCTCCGTCTGCGGCAGGTTGAAGCGGCGGCTATCCGTGTTGACGGTCGCACCGCGGATCGGGCGTTTGGCATGGGCCATTGCGTATCGCTAGGCGGCGATATAGAACATAGCAAGAACTTTGCTGGAAGGACGCAGGCGATGGCACGGATGAACTATCTCGAGCTGCCGGTGGCGGATACGGCGCGGGCGAAGGCCTTCTACGGCGCCGCGTTTGGTTGGGCGTTCAGCGACTTCGGGCCGACCTATGCCGCCACGGTGACGGGCGATACCGACGTGGGATTTCAGGCGGATTACGCACAGAAGACCGCAGCGGCGTTGCCGGTGATCGAGGTCGAGGATGTCGATGCGGCGCTAGCTGCGGTGGAAGCGGCCGGTGGGCAGGTGACGGTCGCTACCTTCGCATTTCCGGGCGGGCGGCGGTTCCACTTCGCCGATCCGGACGGGCACGAACTGGCTGTGATGCAGGTCGCCTGAACTCAGCGCTCCGTCAGGCGGGGCATCAGCTCGACGAAGTTGCAGGGGCGGTGGCGCCTGTCGAGCTGGTCGGCGAGGATGCCGTCCCAGCCGTCCTTCACCGCGCCGGTGGAGCCGGGAAGCGCGAAGATGTAGGTGCCGCGGGCAACGCAGGCGCAGGCGCGGGACTGAACGGTCGACGTGCCGATCTTGGCGTAGCTAAGATAGCGGAACAGTTCGCCGAAGCCGGGGATCATCTTGGTGGCGACGCGCTCGATCGCCTCGGGCGTGACGTCGCGACCGGTGACCCCGGTGCCGCCGGTGGTGATGACGCAATCGACCGTCTCGTCGTCGACCCAGCGGTGAAGCCGGGTGACGATCGCGTCGGTGTCGTCGCGCAGGATGTCGCGGTCCACCAGAACGTGGCCGGCGGTGGTCAGGCGTTCGACCAGCGTGTCGCCGGAGCGATCCTCGGCAAGGCTGCGGGTGTCGCTGACCGTGAGGACGGCGATGTTGACCGGACGGAACGGGAGGCTGGTGTCGATCGGCATGGACTTCGGCTTTCGTACGTCAGGCATCCGGGCAGCGGATGCCGTCTACCCCACGGATCGAAGCTGCGACGCTACCCGGTCGAGCGCGACGTCCGTCACACCGGGGATCGTCTGGATCGCCTCGACCAGCTCCATGTCGAGCAGGAAATCGCGACCGAGCAGAACCACGGCCTCGCCATCGCCGACCGGGATGCGCGCCCTCACCTCGCCGCGGGCGCCGCGGTGCTGGGCGAGCAGTCTGGATAGCGCCTCGAAACCGGCGGCATGCGCGACCTTCGCCTCGATGGTGAAGCGGGCGATCGAGGCGAGCGTCTCGAACGGCTGGATGCGCTTGATCGAGACGCGGGGGGTTTCCTCGCCCGGGCGGCGATCGAGTTCGACGGTGATGAGGCCGCAGCCCCCCGCGCGGGCGGCGTCCTCCAGCTCGGCGGCGACCGAATCGTCGAAGCAGGTCGCGATGAACTGACCGCTGGCGTCCGACACGGTCGCCATCATGTAGCGCTTGCCGCGCGCCGAGGTGCGCCAGCGCGCATCCTCGACCAGCACGGCCATCGTCGCGCCGGCGCGGGTGCCGTCCTCGGGGATGCGGAGTTCAGTGAGCGCGACATACTGGCGGGCGCCGTGCATCTTGGCGAGATGGGCGTGGCGATCGACCGGGTGGGCGGAGAAGTAGAAGCCGAACGCCTCCTTTTCCTGCTCCATCGCATCGGCCATCGTCCAGCGTGCTGATGCGGGCAGTTTGATCGCGTCGCCGGCGACGTCCTCGGCACCGAACAGGCCGTGTTGGCCGCTGGTCTTGCCCTCGTGCGTGCGGGCGGCGACGGCGAGGATCGTCTCGGCGACCGCGTGGATGCCGGCGCGGTTGGTGTCGAAACAGTCGAACGTGCCGCTGGCGGCGAGCGTTTCGAGTTGGCGCTTGTTGATGAGGCGCGGGTCGACGCGGGTGGCGAGGTCGTCGATGCTCTTGAACGGGCCGTTGGTGGAGCGTTCGACGACGAGGCGTTCCATCGCGCCCTCGCCGACCGATTTGAGCGCGGCGAGGGCGTAGCGGACGGCGAGGCCGTCCGGTGTTTCCTCGACATCGAATTCGGCGTCGGACTTGTTGATGTCGGGGCCGCAGATCGTCACGCCGAGGCGTCGCATGTCGTCGACGAAGATGCAGAGCTTGTCGGTCTGCGCCATGTCGTAGCACATCGAGGCGGCATAGAATTCGTGCGGGTGATGCGCCTTCAGCCACGCGGTCTGATAGGCGAGCAGCGCGTACGCCGCGGCGTGGCTCTTGTTGAAACCATAGCCGGCGAACTTGTCGATCAAGTCGAACAGCTCGTTGGCCTTCGCCTTCGGGATCTGGTTCACCTTGGCGCAGCCTTCGACGAAGATCGCGCGCTGTGCGTCCATCTCGGCCTTGATCTTCTTGCCCATCGCGCGGCGCAGCAGATCGGCGCCGCCGAGCGAGAAGCCCGCCAGGATCTGCGCGGCCTGCATCACCTGTTCCTGGTAGACGAAGATGCCGTACGTCTCGGCGAGGATCGGCTCGAGCGCGGGGTGCGGGTAGACGATCGGCTCGGTTCCCTGCTTGCGGCGGCCGAAGCTCGGGATATTGTCCATCGGGCCGGGGCGGTAGAGCGAGACGAGCGCGATGATGTCGCCGAAGTTGGTCGGGCGAACGGCCGACAGCGTGCGGCGCATGCCTTCCGATTCCAGCTGGAAGACGCCGACGGTGTCGCCCTTCTGGAGCAGTTTGTAGACTGCCTCGTCGTCCCACAGCAGCGCATCGAGATCGACGGTGATGCCGCGCTTGGCGAGCAGCTGCACCGCCTTCTTGAGGACCGACAGCGTCTTCAGACCGAGGAAGTCGAACTTCACCAGCCCTGCGCCCTCGACATATTTCATGTCGAACTGCGTGACGGGCATGTCCGAACGCGGATCGCGATAGAGCGGGACCAGCTGGGCGAGCGGACGGTCGCCGATCACCACGCCGGCGGCGTGGGTCGACGAATGGCGCGGCAGGCCTTCGAGCTTGGTGGCGAGGTCGAGCAGGCGGCGGACCTGATTGTCGTTCGAATATTCCTTGGCAAGCTCCGGCACGCCGTTGAGCGCGCGCTTGAGGTCCCACGGATCGGTCGGGTGGTTGGGCACCAGCTTGGCGAGGCGGTCGACCTGGCCATAGCTCATCTGGAGCACGCGGCCGGTGTCCTTGAGCACCGCGCGCGCCTTCAGCTTACCGAAGGTGATGATCTGCGCGACCTGATCGCGGCCGTATTTCTCCTGCACGTACCGGATCACCTCGCCGCGACGGGTTTCGCAGAAGTCGATGTCGAAGTCGGGCATCGACACGCGTTCCGGGTTGAGGAAGCGTTCGAACAGCAGGCCGAGCTTCATCGGATCGAGGTCGGTGATCGTCAGCGCCCAGGCGACGACCGATCCTGCGCCCGAGCCACGCCCCGGACCCACCGGAATGTCGTGATCCTTCGCCCATTTGATGAAGTCGCCGACGATCAGGAAATAGCCGGGGAAGCCCATCTGGACGATGACGTCGACCTCGAACGCCAGCCGCTTGCGATAGACGTCGCGCCAGTCCGGATCGTCGGCAGGCTGCGTGCCGAGTTGTTCGATCCGGTCGAGCCGCGCCTCCAGTCCTGCCTCCGCCTCGGAACGCAGCATCGCCGCCTCGCCATCACGATCGCCGGCGAGGCTGGGCAGGATCGGCTTGCGGTACGGCGCCATCACTGCGCAGCGTTGCGCAACCACCAGCGTGTTCTCGATCGCCTCGGGCAAATCGGAGAACAGCTGCTTCATCGTCTCGGCGGGTTTCAGCCACGCGTCGGGACAGGAGCGGATGCGGTCCTCGCTTTCGACATAGGTCGAATGCGCAATGCAGAGCATGGCGTCGTGCGCGTCGAGAAAGGCGCTGTCCGAGAAGCAGCAGGGGTTGGTCGCGACCAGCGGCAGATTGCGGTCGTAGGCGAGATCGATCAGCGCCTGTTCGGCCGCGTCCTCGATCGCATCGCCGCGTCTGGCAAGCTCGATATAGAGCCGGTCGGGGAACAGCGCCTGAAGGCGGTCGATATAGTCGGTCGCGCGGGCTGGCTGGTCCTCGTGGTACAGACGGGCAAGTGCCCCCTCACCGCCCGCCGTCAATGCGATCAGGCCATCGGTGCGCCCTTCGAGCGCGGCGAAATCGACGTGCGCCGGCAGTTCGATCGGGCGATCGAGGTGCGCACGGCTGACGAGCGCGCAAAGGTTGTCGTAGCCGGTCATGTCCTGCGCATAGAGCGCGATCCAGTCGAGCGGTGCGACGACGCCGTCGGGCATGCCGGGCCGGGCGACGCACAGCATCGTGCCGATCACCGGCTGTACGCCGTCTTTCTTCGCGGCATCGGAGAACGCCATCGCCGCATAGAGCCCGTTCCGATCGGTCAGGCCGGCGGCGGGAAAGTGCATCGCCTTCGCCTGCTTGGCGATCGCCTTGGGCTCGATCGCCCCGTCGAGCATCGTGTAGGACGAGAATATGCGGAGCGGCACGAAACCGGAATGGGCCATGGAAGGGCGTTAGCCGAGGCCGCGTGATTCGAACAGGCGGCGGGAGGAACCGGCGGTGGATAACTCCGTTGGCGCGGTGAACGGAGAGACTGCCATGACCGACACGCGCGCCGCCACCGACCCGTTGAACCCGCCCGCTGCCGGTGCCGGCTGGGGCTGGATACTGGCCTATGGCGTACTGTCGATCGTGCTGGGCGTGCTGGCGTTCATCAATCCCTTCGCCGCGACATACGCGGCGATGCTGGTGATCGGGGCATTCTTCATCGCCACAGGGCTGGTGTCGATCGCGGCGGGGTTCGCCGGCAAGGGGCATGAGGGACGCGGCTATGCGATCGGATTCGGTCTGCTGTCGCTGGTGGTCGGGTTGCTGATGGCGTTCTTTCCGCTGGCGGGAGCGCTCTCGCTGACGTTGATGGTTGCGATCTGGCTCGGGCTTCGCGGCGCGATGGAGATCGGGCTGGGTGCGCGGTTCCGGCGCGGGCGCGGACTGATGATCGCGCTGGGCGTGGTGAACCTCCTGCTGGCGGTGTACGTGCTGGCGACGCTGCCGTGGTCGGTCCTGACCCTGCCGGGGTTCGTATTGGGCATCAGCTTCGTGTTCGGCGGCGTGGCATCGGTGGCGTCGGCGCTCAACCACAAGGCCGGCGCAGCGGCCTTTGCCGCTCCAGCCGTGTAACTCCCTTCATGCTCCGGAACGGGTCTGTTTTATAACAGGGCCTCGATGTCCGCGGCGAGCTGCTCCGGCTTCGTCGCCGGGGCGTAGCGGTGGACCACCTCGCCGGCGCGGTTCACTAGGAATTTGGTGAAGTTCCACTTGATCGCCTTCGATCCCAGCACGCCCGGCGCGTCACGCTTCAGCCGATCGAATAGCGGATCGGCCCCTGCCCCGTTGACGTCGACCTTGGCGAACACGGGAAAGGTCACATCATAGGTCAGCGAACAGAAGCGCGAGATCTCTGCCGCGTCGCCGGGTTCCTGCGCGCCGAACTGGTTGCAGGGGAAGCCCAGCATCCCGAAGCCGCGATCGAAATAGCGGCGGTGTAGCGCCTCCAGCCCCTCATATTGCGGGGTGAAGCCGCATTTGGAGGCGGTGTTGACGATCAGCAGCACCTGCCCGGCATAACGATCGAGCGGCACGGCGCTCCCATCGGCAGACTGCACGGTGAAATTGGTGATCATGCGTGCCTCGCGAGCAGGAAGCGCAGGTTCTGGCGAACGCCCGGCCATTCGCGGTCGAGGATCGAGTAGACGACGCTGTCGCGGAGGCGTCCGTCGACGATCTGGTGGCCGCGGAGGATGCCGTCGCGTTTGGCACCAAGCCGCTCGATTGCCGTCTGGCTGCGTTGATTGAGCGCGTCGGTGCGGATCTGCACGCATTGGCAGTCCAGCGCCTCGAACGCATGCGTGAGCAGCAGCAGCTTCGCCTCGGTGTTGACGCCCGTGCGCTGCACCGTCTTCGCATAGAAGGTGCCGCCGAGTTCGAGCCGCCGATGACCTTCGCTCATCCGCATGAAACGGGTCGTGCCGACCACCTGCCCCGCCGAATCGCAAACGGCGAACAGCCGGGCGCGCCCGAACTCCTGCTGCTGAAAGGCGGCGTCGAACCAGCGATCGGCGTCCTTTAGCTGCGACACATTGGCATAGAAGGTGTCCCAGAGGTTGCCGGCCGCGGCGACGGTGACCAACGCGTCCCGGTCAGCGCGCTCCAGCGGGCGGAGCGTCACGTGAGCGCCGGTGAGCGTCGGCGTCTCGCCCCACCGGCTCACGACAACACGCCTTCGTGCAGCCGGACGACGCGGTCCATCTTCTGCGCGAGCCGTTCATTGTGTGTGGCGATCAGCGCCGCAGAACCCTCGCCGCGGACCAGCCGCAGGAATTCGGCGAGCACGATGTCGGCGGTATGTTCGTCGAGGTTGCCGGTCGGCTCGTCCGCCAGCACCAGCGACGGGCGGTTGGCGAGCGCGCGGGCGACGGCGACGCGCTGCTGCTCACCGCCGGACAATTGGCTGGGCCGATGCGTCAGGCGATGGCCGAGGCCGAGCGCGGTCAGCAACGCCGCAGACCGGTCGTCCGCGGTCTTGCGATCGGCACCGTGGACGAGTTGCGGCAGGACGACGTTCTCGGTCGCGTTGAAATCCGGCAACAGGTGATGGAACTGGTAGACGAAGCCGAGGTGATCGCGGCGCATCACGGTGCGGCCATGCGCGTCGAGCTTCGCCGCCTCGGTGCCGGCGATGCGGATCGATCCCTGGAAGCCGCCTTCGAGCAGGCCGACCGCCTGCAACAGCGTGGACTTGCCCGACCCGGAAGGGCCGACCAGCGCGACGATCTCTCCCGGCGCGACAGACAGGTCGACCCCGCGCAGGACATGGATCGTCTCGCCGCCCTGGGTGAAGCTGCGGGTCAGGCCGCTCGTCTGGAGCACCGCGACCTCTTCGGTCGGCGCCGGGCCGCGCCGGATCATGCCGCCGGCGCCGTTCGCGTCGAACTCACTCATAACGCAACACCTGTACCGGATCGGTGCTCGCCGCCTTCCACGCCGGGTACAGCGTGGCGAGGAAGCTGAACACCAGCGCCATCAGCGCGATGATGATGATCTCGACCGGGTCGGTCTTCGATGGCAGCTCGGTCAGATAGCGGATCGAGGGGTCCCACAAATTCTGGCCGGTGATCAGCTGGACGAGGTTTACCACCGCCTGTCGATAGAACAGGAAGATGAAGCCCAGTATCAGCCCGGCGAGCGTGCCGAGAGCGCCGATCGTGGTGCCGACCACCATGAAGATGCGCATCAGCCCGCCGCGCGTCGCGCCCATCGTCCGCAGGATCGCGATGTCGCGCGTCTTGGCGCGGACCAGCATGATCAGCGACGAGAGGATGTTGAACACCGCGACGAGGATGATGATCGACAGCACGGTGAACATGGCGACGCGTTCGACCTCCAGCGCCTGGAACAGCTGGGCGTTCATGCTGCGCCAATCGGCGATCACCGCATTGCCGCCGAGCTTGTCGGCGAGCGGCGCAAGGATCGGCCCGACCTTGTCCGCGTCCACCGTCTGCAATTCGATCATGCCGACATTGTCGCCGAGCAGCAGCAATGTCTGCGCATCCTCGATCGGCATGAGGACATAGGCCTTGTCGTAATCGTACAGGCCGATCTCGAAGATCGCACCGACCTTGTAGCTGACGATGCGCGGTACCGTCCCGAACGGCGTCGTCTGCCCCTGCGGACTGAACAGCGACACCTCGCTGCCGACCTGCGCACCCAGCGCCTCTGCGAGCCGCGAGCCGAGCGCGATCTGGCCGTTGCCGGGACGGATGCCCGACAGCGAGCCCATGATGAGCTTGCCGCCGATCATGCGACGGACGTCGGCGGTGCCGAGACCGCGGACCAGTACCGCCTCGGCCCGGCCGTTATAGGTCGCGGCGAGCGGCTGCTCGACCATCGGCACCGCCGACGTGACGCCCGGCGTCCGCCGCGCCTCCGCGACGATGTCGCGCCAGTCGGGCAGCCGGCCACCGACGCCCTGCACCACCGCATGGCCGTTCAGGCCGACGATCTTGTCAAACAGCTCGGCCCGGAAGCCGTTCATGACGCTCATGACGATGACCAGCGCGGCGACGCCGAGCATCACCGCGACGAGGCTGATCGAGGCGACCAGGAAGATGAACGCCTCTCCCTTGCCCGGAAGCAGGTAGCGCCGGGCGATCATCCGTTCGTAGGTGGAGAGAAGCATGGGTCGAGGCTCTAGGTGACGCCGGCGGGGGGTGCAACAAATGTTGCGGATTCGACACAGGGTCCAGCCAATCGATTCACCGGCCGCACATAGCCGGTGACAAAGCCCGCCCGGGTGCCTAGCAAAAACTCATCTGAGACACAGGCAACGGCCGTGGTTCGGGGAATAGCCGATCGGAAGCGCAGCGAAAAACGCGCGCTCCAGGAAGCGACCTAAGGGGGCTGACGGGTTTCTCGTCACGCAGGCGCCCGGATCGGAAACGGTCCGGGCGTTTGCCATTTCCGGGCTGTGCGCTCACCTCGAAAAAGCGCCGGGCAGAGGGAGGGAGCTTCCAATTCGCGCCCCCTGTCCGGCATCGATGGTTATCGCAGATCAATCCTGAACGGCGTTATAACGGCGGCCAATTCGGTCGAGACTCCCAACCCGCTCAGAAGCTTTTCGACAGGGTCAGGCCATAGGTGCGCGGATCGCCCGGCTGGCCGACGATCAGGCCGGTGCTGCCGCTCTGGGTTGCGAGTACCTCGTAATAGTCGGTGTCGAACGCGTTCCGTAGCCAGCCGAAGACGTTCCAGTCGCCATCCTTGCGATAGCCGACGCGAAAGTTGGTGAGGGCATAGCCGGCGATGTCGGTGTAGCGCGAGCGCGACGGGTTCGACGAGAATTTCGAACGATAGCTGCCGTCCACGCCGGCATAGAGCTGGCCGTCGGTGCCGAACAGCTGAAGCGGCAGGTTATACTCCGCACCGTAGGAAAACGCCCATTTCGAAACGCCGGGCAGGATCTGGCCGGAGATGTCGCAATTGTCCGGGCTTATTCCTGATACGCCAGCTGCCGCGGGCGTCTGCCCCGCGGTCATCGCCGTGCCGCCCGACAGCTCGGGCGGGCACGGAGCATCGACGAACCGGACGTATTTCGCATCGGTTAAAGCGGCGTTGCCGTAGATGTTGAGCCGCGCGGTCGGACGAAATGCGCTGTCCAGTTCGAACCCGCGGGTACGCACCTTGCCGGCGTTGGCGAGATAGCCGCGCAGGACGCCGACCTGATTGTTCGTCACGGTCGCCTGATAGTCCTCGATCTCCGTCCAGAACGCCGCGAGGTTCACCGTCGCCCGGCGGTCGGCGAACTGGGTCTTCAGGCCGAGCTCGAAATGATTGACCTTCTCCGGGCGGATCGTCGCCGATGAGAGGATCGGGTTGTTGTTGCGATCGAGCGGCAGCCCGGACAGGTTGATCCCGCCCGATTTGTAGCTGCGCGCATAGGTCGCATAATAATGCACCGTATCGCTGACATCGTAGGCGACGGTGAGGTCGCCCGAGACGTTCCAGTCGTCGAAGTCGGGCTGATAGCTTTGCGGCGCAAGCACGCCGCGCTGGTCGGCGGTCAGATTGCTGCTGCCCGTGCCGGTGGTCACCAGCGAGACGTACGACCCCTCCTTCTTATCGTAATTGACGCGCAGGCCCGGCGAAATCGATAGCTGCTCGGTCGGGTGCCACGTCAGCTTGCCGAACAGCGCCGCCGACGTATTCTTGAACCCGATCGTGTTGCGTGAGGTCAGGCCATTCAGCGTCGACGGGTCCCGGCTGGCGGCGCTGGCCGGATTGAGCAGGAACGCGCTCGCGGCTGGCCCCTGGACCTGCAACCCCTGGGTATCGATCGTCTGGTAGAAGTAGAACAGGCCGGCGACGTAATCGAGCGAGCGTACGCCGTTCGATGATATGCGAAGCTCCTGACTCGCCTGGCTTTGCTGCGACGGATTGGCGGAGACGGTGGTGATCGGCAGCCCGATGAAGTCGCGGTCGTTCGACGGGTTCCAGTGCCAGAACCGCCATGCCGAGACCGACGTGAGCGTCGCACCGCCAAGATCGAGATTGCCGACCAGCGACAGTCCGCCGAGTTCCTGCTTCGCACGAAGATGGGTGTCGACGTCGGTTACGCGGTCGAAGGCGTCGGTCGATGGCACGACATAGCCCTGCGCTGCCGCCAGTGCCGCATATTGCCGGGTGACCGGCCGCTGCGTCGCGCCGGTGCGAGCGTAATATTGCACGCAGCAATTGGGGTTCTGGCGGTTATAGTCGCCGTAAAGCGTCCAATCAAGCGTATCGGTCGCGTTCCAGTAGATTTGCGAACGCAGCGACTGGTTGTCCTGGCTGTTCTGCCATTCGTTCTGGCGCGTGTTGTAGATCGTGCCGCGTCGCGTGGTGATCGACGTGGACAGACGGATCGCGACCTTGTCGTCGACCAGCGGGCCGGACACCGATGCCTTGCCCTGAAAGAAGTCCAGGTTGCCACCGGTCAACTCGATCCGAGCTTCCGGCGTGAAGCTCGGCTTGCGGGTGGTGACGTTGATAGCGCCGGCGGTCGTGTTCTTGCCGTAAAGCGTGCCCTGCGGTCCACGCAGCACCTCGATCCGCTCGGTGTCGGTAAAATCGAACGTCGCCGATGCGATACGGCTGTAATAGACCTGATCGACGTAGATGCCGACGCCTTGCTCAATGCCGTCGTTGGTCAGCCCGAACGGCGCGCCCAATCCGCGGACGTTGGCTGCGGAATTGCGCGGATTGGTCGAGTAGAATTGCAGCGAAGGTTGCAGCTGCGTCAGCCGGTTGACGTTATACGTACCCGTCTCCGCCAACGCGGTGCCCCCGATCACCGACATCGCGATCGGTACACGCTGCACCGATTCGGCACGGCGGCGGGCGGTGACGAGAATGTCGCCGTCCGCATTGCTTGCCGCGGGACCGGTACGGCCGGTCGCCTCCTGCTCATCCGCAGCGGGCGCTGCCTCAGTCCCGGCCTGTGGATCGGGCGCTGGTACGTCCGCAGGTGAAACGGCGATCTGGCCGGCCAGCAGAATGGCGAGGGTCAACGACATGGCAAGCTCCCTGAAGGTTCTTTGTCGTCAAACTCTATCGGTTCGGGGGATATTCAAAGATGGAGAAGCTTGGGCGGGACAAAGCCATGCTTCGGCATCAATGGACGGGCCGATTTTTTTTAGTGTGCGCCCCTCTTGAAGCCGCATGACAGCGAACCAGATAGGTACGGCACGGTGCCAATGACGGACCGTGCACCGGCATCGCACCATTGTGGATGCCGTCGTGCAACTCGCTTCCTGTGGAGGATTTGACATGCGACTCGACCTGACCCCCTATCGCCGCTCGACCATCGGTTTCGACCGGCTGTTCGATATGCTGGAAAGCAACGCCCGCGCGGCTACGGCAGAGAATTATCCCCCCTTCAATCTCGAACGCCTTGCCGAGGATCGTTACCGCATCACGCTCGCGGTGGCCGGTTTCGCGCGCGACGAGATCGAGATCACCGCACAGCAGAACCTGCTGCTGGTCGCTGGCAAGAAAGACGACAAGGCGGCGAATGCCAATTTCCTGCATGTCGGCATCGCCAACCGCAGCTTCGAGCGCCGCTTCGAACTCGCGGACTTCGTGTTCGTCGAGGATGCCCGTCTGACCGACGGTCTGCTCGTCATCGACTTGGTGCGCGAAGTTCCCGAAGCGATGAAGCCGAAGACCATCGCGATCAAGTCTGGCGCGCCGCTGGCCGCAGTCGAAGATGCGAACACGCACGACGAAAAGGCCCGCGCGGCCTAAGCCGACTGCATCGTTCTGTCGGCCTGCCGCCCCCCCTTGGGAGCCGGCAGGCCGATGTATCATCCGTCGAGCAGTTCGGCTGTCGGTACGTGAAGATCGACCTCGACCCCGGTTGCCGGGTACCGGCGGCTGACGCGGCCCCTGCCCAGCCCTCGGTCGATCAATCGCGATCCGAACCCGGTACGTGCCGGCGCCGTGCAAACCGGGCCGTCGCGTTCACGCCAGAACAGCGCCAGTTCGCCATCATGGATACGCCAGTCGAGAGTCACGTGCCCGTCCGACACCGACAGCGCGCCGTATTTCGCCGCGTTCGTGGCGAGTTCGTGCAGCATCAGCGACAGGCCCAGGACCGCGCGGGGTCCCAGCGTTACCGGTGGCCCGTGCAGCGTGAAACGATCGCCAGGATCGTGTGGCGCGAGTACGGTGGCTGCAACGACGCGCAGGTCGGCCGCCGCCCAGTTCGATGCCAGCAACACGTCGTGCGCATGACCCATCGCCGCCACGCGTTCCATCAGCGCAGCCACCGCGCCCCGGTCCGGAACGTCGCGCAGCGTCTGGAGCACCAGCGATTGCATCATCGCAACCGTGTTCTTGAGCCGGTGCCCGAGTTCGTGGTTCAGCACCTCCGCCTGGATGCGCGCGCGGACGCTTGCCGTCGTTTCCATCACCGTATCGATCATGCCGACGATGGTGCCGTCGGACAGGCGTAGCGGCGAATAGCTGAAGGTGAAGAAGGCTTCTTCGGCGGCCCCGTTCCGGTTGATGGTCAGGGGAAAATCCGAGATGAACGTACTCTGCCCCGCATAGGCTCGCCGGGCGATCGGCGCGATCGTGTCCCACGCCTCCGCCCAGATGCGATCGAACCCCTGCCCCAGACAGGCGTGTTTGTTGCCCAGCAGCGGACGAAAGGCATCGTTGTAGATCGTCGTGAACTGCGGTCCCCAGACGATCGCCGCGGGAAAGTCCGATGCCAGGATCGTGCCCACCGTCGTCTTGAGCTCGACAGGCCAGTCCGCTGCCGCGCCCAGCGGCGTCGCTGCCCAGTCATGGCTGCGGACGCGCTCGATCATCTCCCCGTCCCCGCACAGGAACGGCAGAGAATTCTCGCATTGATTCAGATCAAGTTTCCGCCCCACTTCAGCAAGTTACTGCCTGATCGCGCAACCTGCCAGTGTTTCTTGGCCCGTTCTGTTCAGGAACCGCCAAGCGTCACGCTGCGTATGCTCTGCCGCCGTCCGACTCACCGGGCGGGCTTGAGGAACATCCCGATGTTCAGATCCTGTCTCGTTGCCGCCGCCGCCCTGACCCTGTCTGCCGGATCGCCCGTTTTGGCGCAGTCCGCCAGTGACGACGCGCGCTTCGCCGCCGCCCAGCAGCGGTTCGATGCCGAGCTTGCCCGCTATCGAGCGGAGTTCGATCGGTATCGCGCGGGCCGGGGGAACTCCGGGTCGGGCGGATATCGCACCGCACCGCTTCCGGGCAATTACGACGAACCGCGCGTTGCCGACCCCCGCTATCAGGACGAGGATTACGCTGCGGAAGACGACCGGTATGAAAACGGATACGATCCATCCCGTTATTATCGTTCGGGTTCGAACTATCGCGAACGTACGCTGAGCGCGGACGAACGCGTCTATGCCGGCAACGACGGCCGTTATTATTGCAAGCGGAGCGACGGCACGACCGGACTGATCGCCGGCGGCGCAGCCGGCGGAATCCTCGGCAACGTCATCGACGGCGGACGCAGCCGCACGGTCGGCACGTTGCTGGGCGGTGCGGTGGGTGCGCTCGCCGGGCGGTCGATCGAGCAGAACCAGTCGCAGGTTCGCTGTCGCTGAATGTCCTTGGGGTCGGGCAGGCGATCAGCGCCGCTCGACCGCCATCAGCGTTTCGCCGACATATTTCTCGGCTGCCGGTTCGAACAGCGTGCTTGGCGTAAAGGCCTTGTCGGTCAATGTCGGTTCGCCTAGCCCGTCGAGCTTGAACGTGCCGAGCTTCTCCTCACGCGGCGGCTTTCCGTCCCGTTCGACGGTGACGGCGTCGACGTAGATCTCGCCGTGCCGCGTGTAGAGGATATGCGGAGCGATCGTCACCGATCCCCGGTTGTAGGTGGCGGTCACGGCAAGCTGGCGGACGATCGCTTCGAACATCGTCGGCACCGGCCCGGTCGGCGCTGCCGTCGCGGCTTGGGTCTGGGTCATCGCGATTACCCTATACGGTCGTGCTGCATCGCAGCAATAGTGCATTCGTATACGTAAGACTCACTGACTTCGTCGCAAGGCGACGTTGCGCGAAAAGGATGCGCCGCGGTCCGGCGCCGGAGGGCCCGATACCCTCCGGCGTGGGTCATGCTATTTCGCTGCGGTCTGGCTCCCTGCGGCCGGCCCCATCAGCTTTTGTGCGAAGTACGTCATCTGCAGCGCCTGCAACCGCGCGCCCTGTTCGATGTCAGCATCGCCCGAATGGCCACCTGCGGTATCCTCGTAGAACAGATACGGCAGATTATATTCCTTCAGCCGCGCGGCGAACTTGCGCGCATGCTGCGGACCGACGCGGTCGTCCTTGGTGGTCGTCCAGATGTATGGCTCCGGATAGGCGACCCCCTTCTTGATGTTCTGGTAGGGCGAGATCGTCTGGAGGAACGCCTTCTCCTCCGGCACCGTCACCGAACCATATTCGTCGACCCACGAGGCGCCTGCGGCGATCTGTTCGTAGCGAATCATGTCGAGCAGCGGCACCTGGATCGTCACCGCCTTCCACAGATCGGGATGCTGGTTGAACTCGACGCCCATCAGCAGCCCGCCGTTCGACCCGCCATAGATGCCGAGCGTCTGCGGGCTGGTCAGCTTGCGGCTGAACAGGTCCTTCGCGACGCTGGCGAAATCGTCGTAGATCACCTGCCGCTTGGTCTTGCGACCGGCGTCATGCCACTTCGGCCCGAACTCGCCGCCGCCGCGGATATTGGCGAGGACGAAGCTGCCGCCGCGCTCCAGCCACAGCTTGCCGGTCGAGGCGTTGTAGCTGGGCAGCATCGGCAGCTCGAACCCGCCGTATGCCGTCATGATCGTCGGCGTCGTGCCGTCCAGCGCCACGCCCTTTTTGTGGACGATGAAATACGGCACCTTGGTGCCGTCGGTCGAGGTCGCCTCATGCTGCTCGACGACCAGATTGGCGGCATCGAACTTGGCGGGCAGCGTCTTGACCGGCGTGGCGGCGGTGGCCGCCGCGGCATCGAGCGGCAGCAAGGTCGTCGGCGTCAGGAAGCCGGTGACGGTCAGATAGGCATGGTCGCTCTTGTCGTCGGCGCTGGCGACGCCGAGCGACGCATTGTCGGGCAGCGCCACCGGCTTCGACGTCCAGCCGCTCTTGCCCGGCGTGTAGATCGCCGCACGACCACGCACGTTGTCGTTGTAGATCAGCACGACGTTGTTCTTCGTCGTCACCACCTCGTCGACCGACTGGCGCGGCGTCGGCGAGAACACCAGCACCGGCTTGATCGCATTGGCCTGCACCTCGGCGAGCGGCGCGGACGCCAGCGCGCCGGCCGGGATCGCACCCCAGGGATCGCTGGTCTGGAACAGCACCTGCCCAGCGACCATGCCGGCGGGCGAGGTGCGCGCTGGGATGTCGAGCTTCTTGGTGCCCTGCGGCGTCCAGACATGCGTCTCGCCACCGAAGAAGGTCGTACGCCGCTGGATCGCGACCAGCCTGTTGCCCTGTCCGTCGGTGATCACGCCGGCATAGGTGCCGAGCTGGTCGGTCGGTTGCCCGCGGAAGATTTCCTGCGCCTGCTCCAGCGGCTGGCCGCGCTTCACCATCTTGACCACGAACGGGTAGCTCGACGCGGTCATCGTCCCCTGCCCCCAGTCGCGGCTGACCAGCAAAGTATCCTTGTCGAGCCACGACGCACCCTGCTTCGACTTGGACAGCGCAAAGCCATTGGCGACGAACTGCCCGGTCTGGAGATCGAACTCGCGATAGCTGATCGCATCCTCGCCGCCCTCGGACAGCGCGACCAGACACAGCCGTTCGTCGGGCTGGAGGCAGGACGCGCCCTTCCACACCCACTTCTTGCCCTCGGCCTGCGACAGCGCGTCGAGGTCGAGCACCGTCGTCCATTGCGGCTGCGCGGCGGCGTAACCCGCCTCCGTCGTCCACCGCCAGATGCCCTGCGGATGATCGGCGTCGCGCCAGAAGTTGTAGATGCGGCCGAACAACTGGTTCGGCATCGGGATGCGATCCTTAGCCGACGCGATCGCCAGCGCCTCGGCATAGAAGGTCTTGTAGCGCGGATCGTTCTGCAACCGCGGCAGCGTCTTGGCATTCTCCGCCTCGACCCAGGCAAGCGGCTTCGCGCCGTCCTTGTCCTCGAGCCAGATGTACGGATCGGTCGCGGTGGTGGTATCGGTCATCGGCTTCACTTGGGCGAGCGCAGGGGCCGCGGCAAGAAGGGTAGAGGCGAGCAGCAGGCTACGGAGGATCATCGGTTGCGTAACTCCCATGGATGCGGCGGTTCTGCCGACCAAAGCGTTGCCGCGCAATCCGCTACGCTTCCGACGAGAGAACGATGACCGACGGCCTGGCTCTGCCCCGCCGCTATGTCGCGATCGGCGCGATCTCCGCCGGCACCGCGCTCGTGATCATCGACGGCGGCATCGCGACCGTGGCGCTCCCGACGATCGCGCGCGACCTGCACGTCGGCAACAGCGCGGTGGTGGCGGTGGTCACCGTCTACCAGCTCATCCTCGCGATGATGATCCTGCCGTTCGCGGGGCTGGGCGACAAGTTCGGCCTCAAGCGTACGTACCAGTTCGGCCAACTCGTCTTCACCGTCGCGACGATGCTCTGCTTCTTCGCCAAGAGCCTGCCGTTCCTGCTCGTCGTCCGCGCCGCACAGGCGCTCGGCGCGGCGGCGGCGTTGAGCGTATCGTCGGCGCTGATCCGCTCGATCTATCCCTCGACGCAACTGGGCCGCGGCCTCGGCATCAATTCGGTGGTGGTGTCGAGTTCGGCCGCCCTCGCCCCGACGCTCGGCGGCCTCGTCCTCGGCGTCGCGCCCTGGCCCTGGGTGTTCGCCAGCGCCGTGCCTTTCGCGATCCTCAGCCTGGTGCTCGGCCGCGCCCTCCCCGCGCCGCAGCCGCGCGACGAGAAGTTCGACGTGCTCGGCGCAGTGATGTGCGCCAGTATGATCGGCCTCGTCATCTCCGGCGCGGAGAGCGCGGTGCACGGCGACAGCCCGGTGGTGTCGGCGGCGATCGTCGCAGTCGGCGCCGGCATCGGCTGGTTCTTCATCCGCCGCGAACGGCACGAGGCGAAGCCGATCCTGCCCATCGACCTGCTCGCCAAGCCGGTCATCGCACTATCGGCCGTCGGTGCCTACACCGCCTTCACCGCATCGATGACGCTGCTGCTGTCGACGCCGTTCCGCCTGACCCACGGCTATGGCTTCACCCCGGCGGAGGTCGGCGCGGCGATCGCGCCCTGGCCGCTCATCAATATGATTGTTGCGCCGCTGGCCGGCTGGCTGTCGGACCGGGTGCCGGCGGGCATCCTCGGCGGCATCGGCATGGCCGTATCGATCGCCGCGCTGCTGCTGATCGCGACGCTGCCGCCGGACGCAGCCTATTTCGATATCGCGTGGCGCATGGCGCTGTGCGGCTCCGGCTTCGGCCTTTTCCTGCCACCCAACGCCCGCCTCATCATCGGCTCCGCCCCCCGCGAGCGCGCCGCAGCGGCAGGCGGCCTCGTCGGCACGGTCCGGCTGGTCGGCCAAACCACGGGCGCGACCTTGGTAGCGGCACTACTGGCGGCGGGCGTTGGCGGCGGCATGACCCCGCCACTCGTCGCCGCCGGCCTCGCGCTGGTAGCGGGCCTGTGCAGCCTCGCCCGCCTGCGCCCCTCGATCCGCAACCCCCGCAGCGACGAAGCGGAAGACGAACAGCCGGGCACGCAGGTCTCGAGATAGAAGAAAGTTGGTTCACGCGGAGGCGCGGAGACGCGGAGGTGTCCCGCCTGCCGCGCCAGCGGCCCTCATCCACCAACCGTTCGGCAAATCCGACGCTCGGATCATCAGGATAAAGCTGCCGCGGGCGAGCCCCCTCCGCGCCTCCGCGCGAACAATCCTTCTAAAACACCGCCTTCGCCTCAGCCTCCCCCATCATCCGCTGCCGGACCAACGGAATCGCCGGCCCGCCGTAACTCAGGAACTGATCGTGGAACGCCTTCCAAGCCTTCCGCCCGCCACGGCTCGCCACCCAGTCGTCGCGCAGCTTGCGGATCAGCAGCTTGCCCATCGTATAGTTCAGATACGCCGGATCGTACGTCCCCCGCGCCGCCTGCTGCCGCGAATTGCCCTCGTCCTGATAGCATTGCTCGCGGAACATCGTCAGGCTCTGCGCCTGCGTCATCCCCCGCGCATGCAACCCGATCGCCGACAGGAACCGGCAATCGCGCAGCAGCGCATTGCTGATCTGCCCGATATGCGTCTCGGCATCGCCCTTGTTCAGGCCCGCCTCCCACATCATCTCCTCGGCATAATGCGCCCAGCCCTCGGCAAAGGCATACCCCACGAAGATCCGCCCGAACATCGACTGCGACCGGTTGGCATGCAGGAACTGGAGGAAATGCCCCGGCATCACTTCGTGGATCGAGGTGAACAGCAGGTCCTTCTTGCCAGGTACGAAGGCATCGCGCGTCTTCTGGTCCCACGCCGGATCGGGCGGTGAGATATAATAGACCGACGGGATGTTTGTCTCATACGGACCGGCGGGATCAATATAGGCGGAGTTCTGCCGGTTGTAGGGCGGGCTCTCCTCCACATTGGCCTGTTCGGTGCCGGGGATCGTGACGAGGTCGTTCTTTTCAACGAACGCGCGCAGCACCGGGATCTGGCGCCGCGCCTCCGCCACCGGACCATCGGCCGCCTTGTCCGCGTTCATCTTGTCGATGCATTCGGGGATCGTCTTGCCCCGGGCGAACAGCTTGCACGCGGCCGCCAGCGCATCCTGATTGCGCTTCAGGTCGGCGCGGCCCGCCGCCTCCAGCGTATCGAGGGAGGTGTCGACCCCTTCCGTCGCCCGCACCATCCGCTGGAATCGATCGGCGCCCAGCGCGAAATCGCCCGTCGCCGTGGCACGCTGGCCGTCCAGCCACGTGCCGAGGTCACGCATCGCGTCACTGGCCGCCGTGGCGGCCTGCGTCAGTTGATCCTGCATCGCGGGATCGGCGACATCGGCGAACGCCTTCCGGGCATCACCGACGTAATAATCCGCGAACCCGTTGAAACCCGCCACGCCGTAATCGATGAACGATCGCGGCATCGGCGTCTTCAGATTGGCGCGGATGTTCCCCGCCGCCGCCGGCACGCGTTGCAGAAAGGCGATCAGCGCCTTCATCCGCGTCGGCGCATCGGCATAGGGTCGTGCGATATAGACATTGGGATCTAGCCCGCCGCCGACATAATACGCCGGATTGCTGTGCGGCTGGTCGGCATCGTCGAGCCAGAACAGCTTCCCCTCGGCGACGCGGATCAGATAATCCCGCTCGAACGCCTCGTCCGGCTTGAGGTCGGCGTCGCCGAAGGCACGGGCGCGATCGATCGCCTGATGCAGGAATTCCGACTGCCGCTTCAGCCCCGCCGCACTCCAGTCGGGCAACTGCCCGTCGAAGTCGTGCCGCCCCTGATAGACCGCATTGGCCGGATCGAGCTTGAACCAGCTCTCGACGAAAGCGTCCCGGAACTGCGCCCAGTTGCTCGGCTTAACAGGGGTCGCCGCCGGTGCCGCCGCATTCTGGTCGGAGGCCGCCGGCTTGCCCGGCGAACAGCCCGATACGGCGATGGCCAGCAGCGATGCCGCCAGGATGATACGCATGTCCTACTCCTCGATTCGCGCTTTGCACCGATGCTGACAGCCGCGCCGCCGGAATGCCACCCCGTGAGGAACGGCCATCCGCCGCCATCGTTGACCGCCGGCAAACGCCTGAAAGGACTTCGCATCATGCCTTACGTCAAAACCCGCGACGGCACCGACATCTACGTCAAGGACTGGGGCGCCGGCCGTCCGGTGATCCTGCTGCACGGCTGGCCGCTGTCCGCCGACAGTTGGGACCCGCAGATGATGGCGCTGGCCGATGCGGGCTTCCGCGCCATCGCCTACGACCGGCGCGGGTTCGGGCGGTCGGGCCAGCCGTGGAGCGGATATGACTACGACACGCTGGCGGACGATCTCGCCGACGTCATGGCCGCCACGGGCGCGGAGAACGATGCCGCGGTGATCGGCTTTTCGATGGGCGGCGGCGAGGTCGCGCGCTACATGAGCCGGCACGGCGGCAAGGGCGTGATCGCCGCCGGGCTGGTCGCTTCCGTCGTCCCCTACATGCTGAAAACCGAGGACAATCCGCACGGTACGCCGGAAGAGAAGCTGGCCGAGATCGGCGCAAGCATCCAGAAGGATCGCGCGCATTTCTTCCGCGACACCTTCTTCAAGCAGTTCTTCGGCGTCGGCGTCATCAGCCACCCGGTCAGCGACGACGTGCTCGACTGGGCAACCGCGACGGCGATGCAGGCGGGCCTCAAGCCGACGCTCGCCTGTGCGCAGGCGTTCGGCCACACTGACTTCCGTCCCGACCTGTCCGCGTTTCGCGTGCCGACCCTCATCATCCACGGCACGGCGGATGCGACGGTGCCGATCGACGCCGCCGGCCGCGCCGCATCGGTCGGCATCGCGAACAGCCAGCTGGTCGAATATGACGGCGCGCCGCACGGCCTGTTCGCCACCCACGGCGACCGCCTGACCAGCGACCTGCTCACCTTCCTCGGTCGATAGGCAAAGGCGGCTGGCATCTTGCCCCCCGCCTGACTAGTCAATGCCACGGGTGCCGCCAGAGCATCCGTGGTTCCTAGCCGAGGGTGCGTGATGACCGATCCAGAAATCTATCCGATCAGCGGCGATTGGACCAACGCCAGCCTCAACCCCAAGCTGTACGAAGAACTGTACGAGGCGGCGGCGAGCAACCCCGGCAGCTTCTGGCTCGATCAGGCGACCAAGCGGCTCGACTGGATCAAGGAACCGACCATCGCCGGCGACTGGTCGTTCGCCAAGGCCGATTTCCACATCAAATGGTTTGCCGACGGCAAGCTCAACGTCGCCGCCAACTGCCTCGACCGGCACCTCGCCAAGCACGGCGACACCGTCGCGATCATCTGGGAACCCGACGAGCCGGGCGAGGACGCCCGCCACATCACCTATCGCGAGTTGCATGCCGAGGTCTGCCGCTTCGCCAACGTCCTGAAGGCGCAGGGCGTCGCCAAGGGCGACCGCGTCACGCTCTACATGCCGATGATCCCGGAGGCGGCCTATGCGGTGCTCGCCTGCGCCCGGATCGGCGCGATCCATTCGGTGGTCTTCGGCGGCTTCTCCGCAGACGCGCTGGCGGGCCGGATCGAGGATTGCGGGTCGAAGATCGTCATCACCGCAGACGAAGGCCGCCGCGGCGGCAAGCGCATCAAGCTCAAGGCCTGCGTCGACGAAGCCGCCACCCGCGCGCCGGGTCTGGAAAAGGTCATCGTCGTGAAAGCAACCGGCGCGGACGTGCCGATGGGAACGCGCGACGTCTGGTATCACGAAGCCGCCGCCGCGGTCGGCACCGACTGCGCGCCCGAACCGATGGCGGCGGAGGACCCGCTGTTCATCCTCTACACCAGCGGATCGACCGGCAAGCCGAAGGGCGTGCTGCACACCTCGGCCGGCTATCTGCTCTGGGCCGACTACACCTTCAAGATCGCCTTCGACTATAAGGCCGGTCAGGTGTTCTGGTGCGCCGCCGACATCGGCTGGGTGACCGGGCACACCTACATCCTCTACGGCCCGCTTTCGAACGGCGCGACGACGCTGATGTTCGAAGGGCTGCCGACATGGCCCGACGCCAGCCGCATCTGGCAGGTGGTCGACCGTCACAAGGTCCACACGCTCTTCACCGCACCCACCGCCTTGCGCGCGCTGATGAAGGAGGGCGACGACTACGTCCGCAAGACCGACCGCAGGTCGCTCAAACTGCTCGGATCGGTCGGCGAACCGATCAACCCGGAGGCATGGCGCTGGTACCACGACGTCGTCGGCGGCGGGCGTGCGCCGATCGTCGATGCGTGGTGGCAGACCGAGACCGGCGGCATCATGATCGCCCCGCTGCCCGGCGCGGTGCCGATGAAGCCCGGCTCCGCATCGAAACCGCTACCCGGCGTTCAACCGCAGCTGGTCGACGACAAGGGCACGCCGCTGATGGGTGCTGCGCAGGGCAACCTCGTCATCACGCAAAGCTGGCCGGGCCAGATGCGCGGCGTCTGGGGCGATGAGGACCGGTTCTTCCAGACCTATTTCACCACGTACGAAGGCAAATACACCACCGGCGACGGCTGCCGCCGCGACGCCGACGGCTATTACTGGATCACCGGGCGGACTGACGACGTCATCAACGTCTCAGGCCATCGCATGGGCACCGCCGAGGTCGAAAGCGCGCTGGTGCTGCACGAGGCGGTGGCGGAAGCCGCGGTCGTCGGCATGCCGCACGACGTCAAGGGCCAGGGCATCTACGCCTATGTCACCCTCAACGCCGGCCGCGACGGCGACGAGGATTTGCGCAAGGCGCTGGTCGCCTGGGTCCGCCAGGAGATCGGCCCGATCGCCACCCCCGACAAACTCCAGTTCGCCCCCGCGCTGCCCAAGACCCGGTCAGGCAAGATCATGCGCCGCATCCTCCGCAAGATCGCCGAGGGCGACACGTCGAGCCTTGGCGACACCTCCACCCTCGCCGACCCGGCCGTGGTCGACGATCTGGTCGCGAACAGGGTAGCCTAGCCCTCTCCTCCTCCCCTCCCTGCAAGGGAGGGGTCGGGGGTGGGTGGATGCCTGACGATACGGCGCCGCAAGCCATCGGTCGTACATATCGCCAAGACGCCACCCACCCCCAGCCCCTCCCTTCCAGGGAGGGGAGCTACTGCACCCCCTCATCTACATCCGGCTCCTCGTCCGCCGACACCCCCTGCTCCAACGCAGCCTCATCCCGCGCCAGCCCCTCCGCATCCTCCGCGAAAATCCCGAACCGCGCCGCCACATCCGGCGCGAACCGCAGCAGGTCCGGCCGCAGCTTCAGCAGGCTGACGTCCTTCGCCTTCCCCTCCATCATCACGTCGAACACCAGCCCTTCCGCCATCCGCATGAAGGTCGCGAATTCGAACGGGTTGGTGAAGTCGGCATGCCCCGTCCAGATCGGCGGGCGCAGCACCGTCTTGACGCGCGCATTGGCCTTGACCGGCGCCTTGGTCACTTCGCCCTTCTTGGTCACCTTCCCGCTCGCGCGATCCTTGGCGGTGACCTTCTGCTTGATCTCCCGCATCTCCGTCCGCGGCGACGAAAAGTGAATTTTCGGTCGCACGCCATCCGGCCACGTCCCGAGAAACCGCTCCAGCGTCGCCCGCATGTCGAGCCCCTCCGGATTGAGACACCAGAAATGCTGATAGTCGAAGATCAGCCGCACCCCCGTCCGCTCGTGCAGCCACAAGGCATCCGCGGCGGAAAAGCGGATATCGTCATTCTCCAGCACCAGCCGCCGCCGGACATGCTCGGGGCAGGCGTTCCACCCCTCGATCCACCGTGCCCGGCTCGCCTCGTGATCGCCGTAGACGCCGCCGACGTGCGTCACCATCACTGCCTCGTCGTCCAGCTCCATCCGGTCGAGCATTTCGGCTTGGCTCGACAGGTCCCAGATGCTCTTGGCGGTCAGGTCGGAATCGGGGCTGTTGAGCAGCACATATTGCGACGGATGGAACGACAAACGGACGTCGTATTCACGCGCTTTCGCCCCGAATGCCCGTAATTCGGCATCACTTTCGGCCACCATTCGATGAAATTGGGGCATATTCGGGTGCGTTGCGTACGGCGCTAGGTCCGACGACAGCCGGTACATGTTCAGATCGTGCGCCTTCAGATGGTCGAGAATCCGGTCGACCTCCTCCAGCGAGCATTTCAGATGCGGGCCTTTCTGCCAGCGTCGGGTGTCGTTGCTCTTGAGGCCGGGCTTGCCCATCACCTTGACGGGAAAGCCTAATCTGAGCGGTCGTGCGGCATCGGTCATGTCGCTATCAACGACCGCGACCGCCACCGGTTGCCCGCCCCGGCCACCGCGGTTAGGCAGGTCCACAACGGTTACACGGGGGGAGACGCGCGTTGGGCATCGCAAGCAGGATCGGCTGGATCGTCCTCGCCCTGATCGGCGCCGGAGCGCTCGCCGTCATCGCCACCGCGCGCGGCGAAGCGGTGAACGCGGTGTGGATCGTCGTCGCCGCGGTCTCGGTCTACCTGATCGCCTATCGCTTCTATTCGCTTTACCTTGCCAAGGTGGTGGTCGGGCTCGATCCTTCGCGGCCGACCCCGGCGGTGCGTCACCCTGATGGCCTCGATTTCGTGCCGACAGACCGACGCGTATTGTTCGGCCATCACTTCGCCGCGATCGCTGGCGCGGGGCCGCTGGTCGGCCCGGTGCTCGCCGCGCAGATGGGCTATCTGCCGGGGATGCTGTGGATTCTGGCGGGCGTCGTGCTGGCCGGCGCGGTGCAGGACTTCATGGTGCTGTTCCTGTCGATGCGGCGCGACGGGCGGTCGCTCGGCGAGCTGATCCGGATGGAAATGGGCGCGGTGCCGGGGACGATCGCGCTGTTCGGCGCGTTCATGATCATGGTCATCATCCTCGCGGTGCTGGCGCTGATCGTGGTGCGGGCGCTGGCGGACAGCCCGTGGGGGATGTTCACCGTCGCCGCGACGATCCCGCTGGCGCTGCTGATGGGCGTCTACACGCGATGGATCAGGCCGGGCCGGATCGGCGAGGTATCGCTGCTCGGCCTCGTCGGGCTAATACTCGCGATCGTCTACGGACAGGATATCGCGGCGTCGGCGACATGGGCGCCGTGGTTCACCTACACGCCGGTACAGCTATGCTGGATCCTGATCGGCTATGGCGCGATCGCTTCGCTGCTGCCGGTGTGGCTGCTGCTGGCGC
The DNA here is from genome assembly GCA_024072375.1 of Sphingomonadaceae bacterium OTU29LAMAA1. NCBI lineage: Bacteria > Pseudomonadati > Pseudomonadota > Alphaproteobacteria > Sphingomonadales > Sphingomonadaceae > Sphingomonadaceae bacterium OTU29LAMAA1. The sequence continues at coordinate 313,334 of CP099617.1, read as the reverse complement.
CGCGCGATTACCTCTCGACCTTCCTCAAGATCGGCGCGATCGCAGCATTGGCGATCGGCATCGTCGTGGTGGCGCCACCGATGCGCATGCCGGCACTGACCCAGTTCATCGACGGCAGCGGACCGGTGTGGTCCGGGTCGCTGTTCCCGTTCCTGTTCATCACCATCGCCTGCGGTGCCGTGTCCGGCTTCCACGCGCTGATCGCCAGCGGAACCACCCCCAAGCTGATCGCGAGCGAGGGCGATGCGCGCTTCATCGGCTATGGCGCGATGCTGATGGAAAGCTTCGTCGCGATCATGGCGCTGGTCGGCGCTTCGATCATCGATCCGGGCGTCTATTTCGCGATGAACAGCCCGGCCGCGGTGGTCGGCACCGACGCCGCCAGCGCCGCCGCCGCGGTGACCGCGATGGGCTTCCCGATCACAGCGGACACGATCGCATCGACGGCAAGGGACGTCGGCGAGACGACGATCATCAGCCGCGCAGGCGGCGCGCCGACATTGGCGGTCGGCATGGCGCACATCTTCAGCAACCTCATCGGCGGACGCGCGATGATGGCCTTCTGGTATCATTTCGCGATCCTGTTCGAGGCTTTGTTCATCCTGACCGCCGTCGATGCCGGCACCCGTGCGGGACGGTTCATGCTGCAGGACCTGATCGGGCTGGCGGTGCCGAGCTTCCGCAATTCGACGTCGTTCGTGCCGGGGCTGATCGGCACCGGGTTATGCGTCACGGCGTGGGGGTTCTTCCTGTATCAGGGCGTCACCGATCCGCTGGGCGGCGTGAACACGCTGTGGCCGCTGTTCGGCATATCGAACCAGATGCTTGCGGCGGTCGCGCTGGTGCTGGCGACGGTGGTGTTGTTCCGGATGAAACGCGAACGCTACGCCTGGGTGACGATCCTGCCCGCGACATGGCTGGTTCTGTGTACCGTCACCGCCAGCCTGATGAAGCTGTTCTCCGCCGATCCCCGCGTCGGCTTCCTCGCGCACGCCAGCCGCTTCTCCGAAGCCGCCGCGCGCGGCGAGGTGCTCGCCCCCGCCAAGTCGCTCGCCGAGATGAGCCGAGTAGTAATGAACGACCGCATCGACGCCGCGCTGTGCGCGCTGTTCCTGGCGGTGGTGGTGTCGATCATCGGCTACGGTATTCGCACCTGCCTGATCGCGCGACGGCTGGATGCGCCGAGCACCAGCGAAGTGCCGGCCTATGCGGTGGCAGCGGAATGAGTGCCGCAGACCTGTGGCGCGGCCTCGCCGACACCGGACGGCTGATGGTCGGCGTGCCGTCCTACCGCACCTATGTAGAGCATATGGCGGCCACGCATCCCGACCGGCCGGTGATGACGGAGGCGGCGTTCTTCCGTGACCGTCAGAAGGCACGATACGGCGGGCGCAATGGCGGCAAATGCTGCTGACGCATCGCCGCCCCCCAACTCTTCACCCCAACAAAACGAAAGTCACCGCGCAGATCGACAGCGCCGCACCGCTGGCGGCGCAGAGTATCCCGAAACCACATTGGCACAAGGTCGGCTGATACCGGTCCATGACACCTCTCCCGTTGCCGTTCTAACGACGGCGATGCAGAGGCTAACACAGTCCGGATCGGTTGCAATAGGCGAGGTTAGCTGCGGTGCAGCGCCTCCTGCGCGTCGACCGCGGCAAGCATCCGGCCGAGCATGTCCTCGAGTTGCGCCTGTTCCCCGACGCTGAGCACGCCGAACACATCGTCGATCAGCGCCTGCCGCATCGGCTCGGTCTCACCGATCACGCGGCGGCCGGAATCGGTGATCGACACCTGCTTCACCCGTCGATCGCGCGTGTCGGGGGTGCGGACCACCAACCCGTCGCGTTCCAGCCCGTCGATCGCCTCGGTCACCGTCCGCGGCGCATTGTCGAAGAATTCGGCGATGTCCGCCGCGCGTGCCGGCCCGCGCTTGGCGAGGAACAGCAGCAGCTTGGTACGCGCCAGCGACGCGCCCTGATCGGCCATTCGCCGGTTCATCAGACGATGCATGCGCAGGAACAGGCTGAACAGGCTGGATGCGAGGGGTTCGGATGCTGACATATGTGAGGACCCTCATTAAATGGTCTTGCACAATGCTGCAAGTGCGAGCATCTACGGCTGCATTCCTGACCGATAAAGATGAAGCGCATGGCCGAACACGAGCAACAGCCGGATGACAGCAGCGAATCGCACGACCAGAGTGCGGAGGACGCTCCCACCAGGCCGTCGCCGCTCAAAAGTCCGAAAGTCCGCATCATCCTGCTGCTGGTGCTCGCCGCGGCGGTGATCGGCGGCGTGCTGTGGTATGTTCGCTACCAGAGCGTCGGCAAATTCATGCAGGGCACCGACGACGCCTATATCCAGGCAGACGCGGTCACGATCTCGCCCAAGGTGTCCGGCTATGTCGACAAGGTGTTCGTCGCCGACAACCAGCAGGTGAAGGCCGGCGATCCCCTGCTGCGGATCGACGCGCGCGATTATCGCGCGCAGGCCGCGCAGGTCGAGGCGCAGATCGACGTCGCCCGCGCCAATGCCGAGGGCGTTCGCGCACAGATCCGCGAGCAACAGGCGGCGATCGACAAGGCGCGATCGGACCTTGCCGCCGCGCGCAGCGACGCCGCCTTCGCGCATGCCGAGGTCGTCCGCTACCAGCCGCTCGCCGCGTCGGGCGCCGAAACGCGCGAGAAGCTGTCGCAACTGATCAATCAGGCGCGTCAGGCCGACGCACAGGTCGCCGCCGCCAATGCAGCCCTGGTCAGCGCCACCCGTCGCGTCGGGACGTTGCAGGCGCAGGTCCAGCAGGCGCAGGCGCAGGGTCAGGCGAGTCGCGCCCAGCTGGAGGCCGCCAACGTCAACGTCGGCGCCACGATCATCCGCGCAAGCATCGACGGCCGTGTCGGCGACAAGACGGTGCGGATCGGCCAGTTCGTCCAGGCCGGTACGCGGCTGATGTCCGTCGTCCCCGTGCAGCAATTGTACGTAGAGGCGAACTTCAAGGAAACGCAGCTCGGCCTGATGCGCGTCGGCCAGCCGGTGACGCTGGAAGTAGACGCGCTGCCCGGCGTCGAGATCCGCGGCCATGTCGAGAGTGTGTCGCCCGGCACCGGTGCGCAATTCTCGCTGCTGCCGCCACAGAATGCGACCGGCAATTTCACCAAGATCGTCCAGCGCATTCCGGTCCGCATCGCGATCGACGCCGGTCAGGAAACCCGCCAGCTGCTGGTGTCGGGCATGTCGGCGGACGTCACGGTCGATACCCGCTCCGCCAAGGGCACTGTCCAGCGCATCAAGGACGAGCAGGAGCGGCATAACCAGCGGCGCGCGCGATGAGCAGCGCCGCCGCCCCGGCCGGACGTGCTCCTGCCAGACGGAATCTCGATACGCCTGAAAAGGCGGACCTCGGCGCATGGCTGGCGGTGGCGGCGGGCAGCCTCGGTGCGCTGATGGCGACGCTCGACATATCGATCGTCAATTCCGCTCTGCCCGTGATCCAGGGTGAGATCGGCGCCAGCGGCACCGAAGGCACGTGGATCGCGACCTCCTATCTGGTCGCCGAGATCATCATCATCCCGCTGGCCGCGTGGCTGGAGCGGGTGCTGGGCCTGCGCACCTTCCTGCTCATCGCCTCGGTGCTGTTCACCGCTTTCTCGGTTGTGTGTGGCCTCTCGACCTCGCTGACGATGATGATCGTCGGGCGCGCCGGGCAAGGCATCACCGGCGGCGCGCTGATCCCGACCGCGATGACGATCATCGCCACCCGGTTGCCACGCTCGCAGCAGCCGATCGGCACCGCCCTGTTCGGCGTCACCGCCATCCTCGGTCCGGTGCTCGGCCCGCTGATCGGCGGCTACCTGACCGAAAACGTCAGCTGGCATTACGCCTTCTTCCTCAACATCCCCGTCGGCGCGCTCCTGCTCGTGCTGCTGCTGGTCGGCCTGCCGCATCAAAAGGCCCACCTCGGCGAATTGCTGAAGGCCGACTGGCTCGGCATCGCCGGTCTGGCGCTCGGCCTCGGCGGACTGACCGTGGTGCTCGAAGAGGGACAACGCGAACAATGGTTCCAGTCGGCGCTGATCATCAAGCTCACCGCACTTACCGTGTTAGGGCTGGTGATGCTGTTCGCCGGGCAGTTCATCTCGCAGAAGCCGGTGGTGAAGCTGCGGCTGCTGCTCGACCGCCAGTTCGGCAGCGTCGCGACGATGGGCCTGGTGCTCGGCATGGTGCTGTACGGCAGCAGCTACGTCATTCCGCAGTTCCTGGCGGCGATTGCCGACTATAACGCTTTGCAATCGGGCAAGGTGGTGCTGCTCAGCGGCATCCCCAGCCTGTTGATGATGCCGCTGGTGCCGATCATGATCCGCCGCCTCGACATCCGGCTCGCGGTGGCGACCGGGTTGTTGCTGATGGCGCTGAGCTGTCACCTCGACACGACGCTGACCGCGGACTCGGTGGGCAGCGCCTTCACCGACTCGCAGCTGCTGCGCGGCGTCGGCACCATCTTGGGTTTCGTCTTCCTCAATCAGGCCGCGATTGCTTCGGTTCGTCCCGAGGAAGCGGGCGACGCTGCCGGTCTGTTCAGCGCCGCGCGCAACATCGGCGGGTCGTTCGCGCTCGCCGGCATCGCGACCTTGCAGGACCAGCGCAGTTACCTGCACAGCCGCCGCATCGACGAAACGCTGAACGCCAATTCGGTCGCCTTGCAGGATTACCTCGCGGGGACGGCCCGGTCGCTCGGCGATACCGCCACCGCGATCCAGTCGCTGGGTGGCACGATCCAGCGCGAGGCGCTGGTGATGACCTACAACGATCTGTTCTGGCTGCTATCGGTCGGCATCTGCTGTGTCGTGCCGCTGGTCCTGTTCCTCCGCCCGCTGCCGCATGGCAAAGTCGCGGCGATGCATTGAGGCGATGATGCGTACCCTTCCCCTTCTTGCCCTCGCTCTGACGCTGGGTGCCTGCACCGTCGGACCGAACTACGCCGGCCCGCCGAAGACGCTGTCCGACACGTCCGGCAGTACCGGCTTCAGACGCGGTGGCCAGAGCGCCAGCCCCGCTGCGCCCGCTATCGCCGCATGGTGGACGCAGCTCAACGATGCGACGCTGACCGATCTCGAACACCGCGCGCTTGCGGCAAACCCCAATATCGCGGTCGCGCAGGCCCGGCTGCGGCAGGCGCGTGCGTCGCTTCGACTGGAGCGCGCCAATCAGGCACCCAACGCCAACGTTTCGGCGACCTATCTCCACGCCCGCGTTCCCGGAATCGATCTCGGCGATGCGACCGGCGGCGGTGCGGGGGGTGGAAGCGGCAGCGATAGCGGCGCCAGTGCGGTCGATGTCTACAACCTCGGTTTCGACGCCAGCTGGGAAGTCGACCTGTTCGGCGGCCGCCGCCGCTCGGTCGAGGCGGCACGGGCGCAGGCACAGGCGGCGGAGGCGAACGTCGCCGATGCGCAGGTCAGCCTGACCGCCGATGTGGCACAGGCCTATATCAATCTGCGCGACCGGCAGCGGCGGATCACGCTGGCGCAGCAATCGGCGGGGATGCAGCAGCAGATGCTCGCGCTCACGCGGCAGCGGTTCGATCGCGGTGCCGCCTCCGCGCTCGACGTCGAGCGGCTGAGCGGGCAGGTCGAGGCGACCAATGGCCAGATCGTGCCGTTGCAGGCCGAGCTCGAAAGCTACCTCAACGCGCTCGCGGTGCTGACCGGGCAGGAGCCGGGCGCACTCGATGCGGTGCTGACGCAGCCCGCACCGGTGCCGCTGCCACCGGCGCAGGTCGCGGTCGGCGACGCCACCGCCTTGCTGCAACGCCGCCCCGATATCCGCGCCGCCGAACGCCAGCTGGCGCAACGCACGGCGCAGATCGGCATCGCCGATGCGGCGCGCTTCCCGCGGCTCAATATCCTGGGGCTGATCGGCCTCGGCGGCACTCAGCTGTCGGACATCAGCCCGGACAAGCTGCTCGGCATCGCCGCGCCGATGCTGCAATGGAATGTGCTCGACTTCGGCCGCAACCGTGCGCGCATCAATCAGGCCGAGGGGCAGCGTGACGAAGCGGAGGCGCAATATCGCGGTGCCGTGCTGACGGCATTGCGCGACGCCGAGGATTCGCTGTCGCGCTTCGGCCATCGGCGGGAAACGGTCGCCAGCCTGATGCGCAGCAAGGCGAGCGCAGACCGTGCGGCCGACCTGATGCAGCAACGCTTCCGCGCCGGCACCGCGACGCTGATCGATACGCTCGACGCCGAACGCAGCCGCGTGGCGGCGGATCAGAACCTGTCCGCGGGCCTCGCCAGCCTGACCGGCGATTTCGTATCGCTGCAAAAGGCATTGGGTTTGGGCTGGACCTACCCGGCGGCATAAAATCTATCCTGATCAGCGTGATACCGACAGCGACTGTTGCCTGACCGGGCGTCGGGGGCCTAAGGGTCGGTCATGATCCCCGTCGAAACGCCGACCGCGATCCCGGTGGACGATCCGCATGGGTCCGTACCGCAGCGATATCTGTCCTTGCTGGCCGATGTCGCCGAACGACTGCTGTCGGCGGGCAGCCCGGCGGCGATGGTCGACGAGCTGTTCGCGCTGATCCGCCGAGAACTCCGGCTCGACATCTTCTTCAACTATCGGCTGGAAGACGATCGGCTGGTCCTCGAAGCGCATGGCGGCATGACCGCGGCGGAGGCGCGCGACGGCGCCGAACTGCGGCTCGGTCAGGCAGTCTGTGGTTGCGTGGCACGGGATCGGCGACCGGTTCATGCGACAGACGTGCAATCGTCGGACGATCCCCTGCACGCATTCGTCAAGAAGCTGGGGCTGGACGCCTATGTCTGCACGCCGTTGCTGCACGGCGACCGGCTGCTGGGTACGCTCGGTTTCGGGCGGCGCTGGGCCAATTGTTTCACCGCCGACGAGATCAGCTTCCTGCACACCGTCTGTCACTACGTCGCGCTCGCGAAGTATCGGTTGCAGACCGAGGCGGAACTGCGTGACGGGGTCGAGGCCCGCGAACGATTGCTCGCCGAACTGAATCATCGCGTCCGCAATGCATTGCAGGTGGCGGTCGGGCTGGTGGCGGTTGAACTCGCCGATGCGGACGAGGACGCGCGGGCACCGCTGGCACGCGCCGTCGATCGCCTGCAAGTGCTCGCGCTCGCGCATCGTCCGCTCTACGCCGGCGAAACCCCCGACGCGATCGATCTGGGCAAATTGCTGACCGGGGTGGTTGAAGGGCGCGGCGACGGTGTCGCGCTTGGCCGGATCCATGCGGCACCGCCGGTTCCGGTCGAGATGGCGACCGCGCTGGCATTGCTGATCCACACGTTACTCGACGGTCGCAAAGCCGACGATCCCGTCGCGATCGCGATAGCCGTCGACGCGGGCCGCTTGCATGTCACGTTCGCCAATCTCGCACCGCGGGACGATCGGCAGGGTGCTGCCGCCCGCATGAAGACGGCGTTGCTGCGGCAGTTGCGCGGGACGATCGCGGTCGGCACCGAAGGCGCAACGCTCAGCATTCCACTGGATCACCGATGATGGAAGCCATCCCGCGCTCGCTCAAACTGCTCGTCGTCGAGGACGAGGCGCTGGTCGCGATGCTGGTGGAGGACGCGCTGACGCTGCACGGTCATCGGGTCGTCGGCATTGCGGATACGCTGGCCTCCGCGCTGGAGACGGCGGATCGCGAGCATCCCGATATGGCTCTATGCGACGTGAAGCTGGCCCTGGGCGACAATGGCATCGCCGTCGCGCAGGCACTTGCCGGGCGGGGCATTCCCAGCATCTTCCTCAGCGGCAATTGTCCGGCGGGTGCGGGCCACCCCCTGATCCTCGGCTGTATCGCCAAGCCGTTCCATAACGCCACGCTGGGCGATGCCGTGAACGCCGCTTATGCGATCACCCGCGGCGAAACGCCGGCACGGATGCCGTCGATGCTGACGCTCTACTGATGCCGCGTCAGCGGACCAGATAGGGAAACGACACCGAAAATCCGCTCGACGGGTTCAGCGCGTTACGCGGCCTGAACCGTAGATGCGTGACGTTGGCCTCGGACGTCCGGTTGCCCGCGACCGGCGCATAGGCCCATGTCGCGCCGTTGTCGGTGGAAAAATCGACATCGTCGGTCGTGCTGCCGGGCGTATAATTGAACGCGATGCCGGATGACGGCTGGCCATCCGCAAAGCCGATCACGGGGGCGTTCGTCCCGTCGCCGTCCAGCGCGACGCTGGTCCGGTTCGGAACCTTGTAGATCAACACGACGCCGTCCAGCGGCACGAGATCGGGATTGTCCACCCGCAGCGTCGTCCGCCCCTTGGCGCCGGGAAAGTCCAGCGGCGCCGCCGTGCCCTTCACCGGGTCCCACGTCGTGACGGACGTCAGCGCCATCGTCATCGTCACCGCCTGAACGTCGAGCGTGACGGTGATCACGCTTTTGACCGGCACCGGCGGCGTCTCGTACCCGCCGATACAGATCAGCGCGGAGATTCCTCGGCAGATCCGCCAGTCCCACGTGATCGTGATGACGTCCTTGTACTGGCCGACCGGTGGCTGCGCGCCGCTCGGTATCGTCAGGTACAGCGGCATCATCCCGTTGTTCGCGCCCAGCAGGCCCAACGCGTTGATCACGTTGTTCTGCATGTATTCGGTCGTCTTGTCCTGCGTCAGCGCGACCGTACCGCCGGGATCGGCCGCGGCGGTGTAGGCGATATCCGTCGACGCCCCCTTCAGCTTCAACCCGTTCAGGCTGGAAAAGGTCGCGCGGACCGAATTGCTGCCAAGGATCACCAGCAGGCTCGCATCGCAGGTCAGGCCAGCCGAGCCGACGATGGCAGGCACCTTGCCGGCCTGCACCGCTGCGGGCGAATAGGGCCCCGCATTCCTGGTCGCGGCGGCACTCGCATTGCACAGCGCCGCCGCTGCCGGCGTGGCGCAACAGGCCGCCGCCATCGCCGCGAACAGACCGATCCAACGAAAACGCGACATCAAACCCCCGGCGCCGATCATCTGTCGCCGACATGCGGATCGGCCGGTAAACGACCTGTTACGAAATCGAATTGGATGTTTTTGCGGCCGCCCGGCGCCGGCTGTCCGACGATCCGCCGGATGAAATGGTCGGGGCGACAGGATTCGAACCTGCGACCCCCACACCCCCAGTGTGATGCGCTACCAGGCTGCGCTACGCCCCGACCGACGGGACCGATCGCCACAAGGCCGTCGATCCCGGAGCGGGGCCTGTAGGCGGGTCGGTGCGGCGATGCAAGCCGCCTTTGCGCGACACACCCTCCACCGCAACCTCGCCACGTCCCTCCGTTGCGCAGAACCCCAAGCGATGCTAGCGCGCGGCGCTTCAGGTGCGGGGGGATTTCTCCTGCCGATCAGCCATGCACGGATCAGATGTTCATCTCCCCAGCTTATGCCCAGACCGCCGGCGCCGCCGCTGAATCCGGCGGGTTCGCCTCGCTCATCAGCTTCGCACCGCTGCTGCTCATCTTCATCGTCTTCTATTTCCTGATGATTCGCCCGCAGCAGACCCGCATGAAGGCGCTGCAGGCCGCCGTCGCCGCGGTGAAGAAGGGTGACAGCGTCGTCACCGCCGGCGGCATCATCGGCCGCGTGACCAGGGTCGAGGACGCGATCGTCGAGGTGGAGGTCGCCCCCAACACCCGCATCCGCGTGGTCAAGGCGACCATCGCCGAGGTGACCGGCCTCAACTCGAAGCCGGCGAACGACTGATGCTCGACTTCCCGCGTTGGAAGGTGGTGTCGATCTGGGCCGTGCTGGCGTTGCTGTGCGCGCTGGCAATCCCGACGTTCCTGCCTGAATCGACCACGGCCAACTGGCCGTTCGCGCCGCGCGTCAACAAGGGCCTCGACCTTGCCGGCGGCAGCTACCTGATGCTGGAAGCGGATACGCAGGATCTCGCGAACACGCGGATCGAGGCGTTGCGCGAACAGATCCAGGGCACGATGCGCAACGGCACGCCGCGGATCCAGATCGGCGACATCTCGACGCGCAACAACCAGATCAGCTTCATGCTGCGCGATCCGAGCCAGGTCGACGCGGCGCGCGAACGCCTGCTCGGCATCACCGGCGGCGGCGCAGGCATGACCGGCCAGCGCGAATGGGACATCCAGGTCGTCGATTCGAGCCGTTTCGTGCTCAGCCCGACGCAGGCCGGGATGAACGAGGCGATCAAGACCGCGATGGAGGACGCGACCGACGTCGTCCGCCGCCGCATCGACGAACTCGGCACCCGCGAACCGACCATCGTCCGCCAGGGCGACAACCGCATCCTCGTACAGGTGCCGGGCCTCGGAAATCCGCAGGCGTTGAAGGACCTGCTGGGCAAGACCGCACGCCTCGAATTCAAGCTCGTCGATACGACCGCCAACGATCCGGCGCAGCTCGCCAAGGGCATCGCGCCGATCGGCAGCCAGGTGCTCCCCTACCCCGGCAACCCGTCGGGCATTCCCTTCATCGCGGTCAAGCGCTCGGTCATCATCTCGGGCGACCAGCTGGCGGATTCGCGTCAGGCGTTCGACCAGCAGACCAACCAGCCGAACGTCCAGATCACGTTCAACGCGGTCGGCGGCAACCGCTTCGCCCGCGTGACGCAGCAGAACACCGGCAAGCCGTTCGCAATGATCGTCGACAACAAGGTGATCTCCGCACCGAACATCAACGAACCGATCCTCGGCGGCAATGCGGTGATCAACGGCGGCTTCACCGTCGAAAGCGCCAACGAACTCGCCATCGCGCTGCGCTCGGGCAAGCTGCCCGTCGCCCTCAAGGTCATCGAGGAATCGACCGTCGGACCCGATCTCGGCGCCGACTCGATCCGCGCCGGCATCCTCGCCTGCTCGGTCGCGGTCGCGCTCGTCGTCGTCTTCATGTTCCTGACCTATGGCCGCTTCGGCCTCTATGCGAACCTCGCGGTCGTCATCAACGTGTTCGTCATCCTCGGCGTCCTCGCGATGCTGAAGGGGACGCTGACCCTGCCGGGCATCGCCGGCTTCGTGCTGACGATCGGTACGGCGGTCGACGCCAACGTGCTGATCAACGAACGCATCCGCGAGGAACGCCGTCGTGGGCGATCCGTCGTCCAGGCGGTCGAACTCGGCTACAAGGAAGCTAGCCGCACCATCTTCGAAGCCAACATGACGCATGCCATCTCGGGCATCATCATGTTCATCCTGGGCTCCGGCCCGGTGAAGGGTTTCGCCGTCGTGCTGCTGATCGGCATCGTCACCTCGGTCTTCACCGCCGTCACGTTCACGCGCATGCTCGTCGTGCTGTGGATCCGGCGCGAGAAGCCCAAGACGATCAACATCTGAGGCGAAAGGCCAAGATATGCGCCTCCTGAAAATCGTACCCGATCACACCAACATCGATTTCGTCTCGTTACGCGGCTGGGCGTTCGGGCTGACCCTGCTGCTCAGCATCCTCGCGGTCGGCCTCACCGGCGTGAAGGGCCTGAATTTCGGCGTCGACTTCGCCGGCGGCCTGATGATCGAGGAGAAGTTCCCGACTCCGCCCGATCAGGACAAGGTCCGCACGGTCGTCGACAATCTCGGCGTCGGCGATGCCGCGCTCCAGCAGTTCGGCGATCCGCGCACGCTGGTCATCCGTCTGCCCGTGCAGGACGGTGCCGATGAAGGCGCCACCAACGCCGTGGTCAAGAAAGTGGAAACGGCGCTCGGGCAGGCGTTTCCCGGCGCGACGTTCAGCCGCTATTCGACCGTGTCGAGCAAGGTTTCGGGCGAGCTCATCCGCAACGGCGTACTTGCCGTCGTCCTCGCGGTGCTCGGCATCGGCCTGTTCGCGATCGTCCGCTTCGAATGGCAGTTCGGCGTCTCGACCATCGTCGCGATCGTCCACGATCTGCTGATGACGGTCGGTTTCTTCGCGTTGAGCCAGTTTGAATTCGACCTCAACATCGTCGCGGCGGTCCTCACCATCATCGGCTATTCGATCAACGACAAGATCGTCATCGATGATCGCATCCGCGAGAACATGCGCCGCTATCGCAAGATGGAGATGCGCGAGATCGTCAATCTGTCGGTTAACGAAACGCTGCCACGCACCGTCATGACCTCGGTCACGATCCTGCTCGCGCTGGTCGCGATGCTGGCGCTCGGCGGCCACGTGCTGCGCGGCTTCACCGCCGCGATGATCCTCGGCATCGTCGTCGGCACCTATTCGTCGATCTACGTGTCGTCGTCGCTGCTCATCACGCTCGGCCTGCGCGCCGAGCCGGACACGACGGAGCGCCCCGATCGCCGCAGCATGGACAACGCCGAGCGGGTCGCCCCGCGGGAGCGTTGATGCGATGCGGATGGAGCGGGAACAGCAGGCCGGCGGACCGATCGTCCGCGGCTTTGCCGGCAGCGGTTTTCGCGTCGATGACGAAACGGTCTATAGCGCGCTGCTGCTGACGCCGGAAACGGCGGCGGAATGGACGCCGCCGCCGCTCGACCTGCTGGACGAATCGGCGTTGCAGCCGCTGATCGATCTGGCTCCCGAATTCATCCTGATCGGTACGGGCGGCACGCTGGTCCGGCCGCCGGTCGGGCTGGTCCGCGCGATCGAGGATCGCGAAATCGGGGTCGAGGCGATGGATAGCCGCGCCGCTGCCCGCGCCTGGGGTGTGCTGCGCGGTGAAGGTCGGGTCATCGGCGCCGCGCTCTATCCTCTCGACGCCTGACGCTGCCGCGGCGTCCGCCGCCTTCCCCGCGCCACCAGGGCGGCCAGATGCGCCACCAGCGCGGCGCGATTGGCTTCCCATGTGAAATCGGTTGCAGCAGCGCGCACGGCGTCCGGCTCGGGCGGATGCGCCAGCACGTCGGCGATGCCAACCGCGATATTGGCGGGATTGCCGGCGACGATCCGCCCTGCATCACGCGTCCGCACGACCTCGCGCGCGCCGCCGGCATCGGAAATCACGATCGGCGTTCCGCACGCGAGCGCCTCCAGCCACGCATTGGCCAACCCTTCGGATGTCGAGGCCAACGCCATGACGTCTGCCGCACCGATGATCGCCGGCAGGTCGGCATGCGCGATCCCGCCGAGCAGTCGCACGCGATCCGCCACGCCCAGTTCCGCCGCCAGGGCCTTCAACCGGCCGTGCTCCGGCCCCTGACCGGCGATCGCCAGCGTTACCCCGGGCAAAACGGCGATCGCGTGCAGCACCAAGTGATGCCCCTTGCGCGGTATGAGCGCGCCGAGCGACAGCACCAGCGGGCCGTCCACGCCCAGTGCCGCTTTGGCGTTCCTGCGATCGATCGGACGAAAGCGGTCCAGATCGACGCCGGTATGATGAACCCTGACGCGCTCGCCCGGAATCCCGATGCCGGCCATGTCGGCGCGCATCGCCGCACTGACCGCCAGCAGCCCGTCGGCCGCCTGCCCCGCCGCTACGACCTGTGCGGCGGTCGCTCCGCTCGTCCCCCAGTGATGGATGTCGGCGCCCCGCGCCTTGATCGATACGGGCACGCCATAGCGTTCGCCCAGCGCCACCGCCGCGGGGCCATCGGGAAAGAAGAACGACGCATCGATCACGTCGAACGGAAAATCGTGCCGGATCCTGTCCAGCAGCGGCTCCAGCGCGCGCAGAAGATGGTGCGCGTGCCAGCGCCCGCCCACTGCCGGGATACTGGTGAAGCGCGGTCTGTACACGTCGATCCCGCGCCACATCTCGCGTTCCGGTAGCGACAGCTTGTCGGCATGCTGGATCAGCGCCAGCGGCCCCGGTGGCAGGCCGATCGGCGCGACCACCTTCACCTCGACACCGTCCGTCGCCGCCAGTCCGGCTGTCTGCCGCTCGACGAAAATGCCGAAATTTGGTCGCGTCGCGTCCGGGAACAGGGTGGAGAGTGTCAGGACCCGAAGCATAAGGCGCCACGCTAATGCTTCGGGGTTAACGCTTTCCGTCAGATACGCGTCGTGCCTGGATAGGCGAACAACAGGTCGGCGTCGGCGCTGGTCGTGATCGTCTCGGCGCCGGTGACGGTCACGCACTCACCCGCCTTGAAGGCGACGCCCGCGACTGCGCCCGATCCGGTGATCGGCACCAGCCAGCCGGTCTGACCCTCCGCCAGCGCGACGTCGCGCGTTCCGCCGGTCCAGCGCTCCAGCACGAACTTCGGCCCTTCGACCAGAATGTCGCGTCCCGCGCCGGCCGCGCCGGGAGACGTGATGGGCCGATACGGCGTCAGGTGCGACACCGCGACACCGTCATCCAGATGCAATTCGCGATCGCTGCCGTAATCGTACAGGCGATACGTCGTCTCGCTGTTCTGCTGCACCTCGATCAGCGTCAGTCCGGCGCCGATCGCATGGATCGTTCCCGATGGCGCATAATAGAAATCGTCGACCTTGATCGGCACCCAGTCGAGATCGTCCTCGATCGACCCGTCCTGCGCGTCGGCCCGTAACTGCTCCGCCGTCATCGGTGCCTTCGGTCCCAGCGCGATCGTCGAATCGGGTTTGGCCGCCAGGATCGTCCAGCATTCGTCCTTGCCGCGCGGCAGGCCGCGGGCATGTGCCTGCTCGTCGTCGGGATGGACCTGCACGGACAGCTTCTGTCCGGTAAACAGATATTTGATCAGCAGGTCGGGCGTGGTGTCGCCCGGTTCCTGGAACCAGATTTCGCCCACCGGCGCGCCGTCCTTCGGCGCGTCCTCGAACCCGAAGCCCAGATCGTGCCGGCCCCACGGCTTTTCGACGCGATGGGTATGAAGCAACGTAGCGGGCATGCGGGTCCTTTCGTGATCGAAACCAGTGAGCGCAACGTGCGACGGAAGGGATTGTTCGCGAGGCCGCGCTTACGCTAAGAGCCTTAGCCGATGCGTACCCCACAGTCCAAGGCGCTTGCCGCAGCGCTGATCGCCGTCCTCGCGCTTCCCATTGCGGGCTGCGCCCGCAATCGTGCGAAGTCCGACCTGCCCTATGTCGCCCGCGACGTCGGCACGCTCTACTCGACCGCGCGCAAGCGGCTCGATCAGGGGCGCTACAAGGAAGCGGCGGTGCTGTTCGACGAGGTCGAGCGCCAGCACCCCTATTCGGTTTGGGCCCGCCGCGCGCAGCTGATGAGCGCGTTCAGCTATTATCTTAATCGCGACTATACCGAGAGCATCCAGTCGGCGCAGCGCTTCCTGTCCGTCCACCCCGGCAACCGCGATGCGCCTTATGCCTATTATCTCGTCGCGCTCAGCTATTACGAACAGATCCGCGACGTCACCCGCGATCAGAAGATCACGCTGCAGGCGCTGAACGCGCTGGGCGAACTGACGCGCCGCTATCCCAACTCCCGTTACGCGTCCGACGCCCGTCTGAAGATCGACCTCGTCAACGATCACCTCGCCGGCAAGGAGATGGAGATCGGGCGCTTCTACGAGACGCGCGGGCAGTGGCTGGCGGCAACGCTGCGCTTCCGCACCGTCATCGACAAATACCAGACGACGACCCACACCCCGGAGGCGTTGATGCGCCTGACGGAGAGCTATCTCGCCGTCGGACTGCCCGACGAGGCGCAGAAGGCGACGGCCGTACTGGGGGCGAACTATCCCGGCAGCGACTGGTATGGTCAGGCCTACAAGCTGATGCAGAAGCATCCGCCGCAGGCCGTGGCCGCCGTCGCGCCCGGGCAGCCGGTTGTCCCGGTCGGGACACCGGGATCGCAGAATATGTCGCTGCCCGGCGAATCCGGCACCACGACTCCCAAGGCGGAAGCACCCGCTCCGCCGACGCCGGTCGCGCCGAGCGGCGGGACGAACGGCGCGCCGGTCCCGACGACGGAAACGCCGACGACGTAAGGGGAAGGAGCCGGAACGTCCGGCTCTTGCTCACTTTCCTGCGGGAACGGAACATTTAAGGATCAACATCGCCGCAACGCACGCTATATCGGCGGAGATGCTGACTGCGCTGTCCATTCGCGATGTGGTACTGATCGAGGCGCTCGATCTGGAATTCCAGTCCGGGCTCGATGTGCTGACCGGCGAAACCGGTGCGGGCAAGTCGATCCTGCTCGATGCCCTTGGCCTGGCGCTCGGCGGTCGCGGCGAAACCGGCCTCGTCCGCCACGGCGCGGCGCAGGCGGTGGTCACCGCCACGTTCGATCCGCCCGCCGGGGCGCTCGCCGCATTGCTCGACGACAATGGCGTGGAGGTCGAACCCGGCGAACCGCTGTTGATCCGCCGCATCGTCAAGGCCGACGGTGGCAGCCGTGGATTCGTCAACAATCAGCCCGCCGGCGCCGCCCTGCTGCGCGAAATGGCACCCCTGCTCGTAGAAATACATGGCCAGCACGACGACCGCGGCCTCCTCAACCCACGTGGCCATCGGGTTCTGCTCGATGCCTTCGGCAGGGTCGATCCCGATGATACCGCACGCGCCTGGGCAACGTTCCGGGCTGCGGAGGCGAAGCTTGCTGACGCGCGCGCGGAGATCGAGACGGCCGCGCGCGACCGTGAATGGCTGGAGCATGCCGTCGGCGAATTGACCGCTCTGGCCGCCGAACCCGGCGAAGAGGAATCGCTCGCCGATAAACGCCGGGGAATGCAGCGTGCCGAAAAGGTCGCCGACGATCTCGCTGCGATCGATTCGTATCTGGAGGGGTCGGACGGCGGACTCGCCCGATTACGACAGGCGGCGCGCGTTCTCGAACGGATTGCCGGCGATCATGCCGCGCTCGGCGAAGCACTCGCCGCGATCGACCGCGCGGTGATCGAGGCGTCGACGGCCGAGGAACAATTGGTCGAGGCCCGCCGCGATCTCGCGTTCGACCCGCGTGCGCTTGAGGACGACGAAGCGCGACTGTTCGAATTACGCGGCATGGCGCGTAAACATCGCGTGCAACCCGACGAGCTCGCCGCACTCACCGAAGAACTGCGCACGAAGCTGGAGCGGCTCGATGCAGGCGAAGACGGCATCGCCCTGCTTGAAACTGCTGTCGCCGCCGCACGGGCGGATTACGACGCCGCCGCCGATATCCTGTCGCAACGCCGCCATGCCGCCGCCGAACGGCTCGACGCCGTCGTTGCCGGCGAGCTTGCTCCGCTAAAGCTCGACGCCGCGCGGTTCCGCACCGTCGTTGTCACCTCATCGCAAGACGGCTGGTCGTCACACGGCAAGGATCGGGTGGAGTTCGAAATCGCGACCAATCCAGGCGCCCCCTTCGCCCCACTCGCAAAGGTCGCATCGGGCGGGGAACTGTCCCGCTTCATCCTGGCGCTGAAGGTTGCGCTTGCGGAGGAAGGCGGCGCGGCAACGATGATCTTCGATGAGATAGATCGCGGGGTCGGCGGGGCGGTGGCGAGCGCAATCGGTGAACGCCTTGCGCGGCTCGCCGAACACACTCAGCTGCTAGTCGTTACCCATTCGCCGCAAGTCGCCGCACGCGGTGCCGAGCATTTCCTGATCGCCAAGAGCCACGACGGCATCGTCACCCGCACCGGGGTTCGTAGCCTCGGCGAGGACGAACGTCGCGAGGAGATCGCACGCATGCTGTCCGGCGCGGTCGTCACCGACGAAGCCCGCGCGCAAGCGAAGCGGTTGCTGGAGACGGCCTGAGCCGCCTAAGGCTCAGATCGCGCCGGTGCCGCCGTTTGCGCCGAACACGCTGCCAGTGGTGAAGCTGATCATCGGATCGGCCAGCGTCACGTATAGCCCGGCGAGTTCGACCGGCTGCCCCGCACGGCCGAGCGGCGTATCCTGCCCAAATTCTCCGAGCTTACCCGGCAGTTGCCCTCCGGCGACCTGCAACGGCGTCCACACCGGCCCCGGCGCCACCGCGTTGACACGAATGCCTTGTTTGGCGACCTGTTTCGCCAGTCCCTTGGTGAAGATCAGTATGCCCCCCTTCGTCGTGGCGTAGTCGAGCAGTTCCTCGCCGGGGTCGACCGAATTGACCGACGCGGTGTTGATGATCGCCGCACCCGGCTTCATCAGCGGCAGCGCCGCCTTGGACAGGTGGAACATCGCGTACAGGTTGGTCTTCATTGTCCGGTCGAATTGTTCGGCCGTAATCTCCGCGATCGAGGCCTTGGACTGCTGGTATGCTGCGTTGTTCACCAGAATATCCAGCCCGCCAAGCTCCCGATTGGCGCGCGCGATCAGATCGCGGCAGAACTTCTCGTCGGTCAGATCGCCCGGGATCAGCACCACCTTTCGGCCCTCGGCGCGGAGCAGCTTCGCGACATCCTGAGCGTCGGGTTCTTCGGTAGGATAATAATTTATCGCTATGTCCGCGCCTTCCCGTGCGAAGGCGATCGCGGCAGCGCGACCGATCCCCGAATCGCCACCTGTGACCAGCGCCTTTCGGCCGGTCAGTCGCCCCGATCCGCGGTAGCTCGCCTCACCGCAGTCCGGCACCGGCCGCATCTCGCGCTGGAGTGCCGGCCACTTCTGGCGCTGTTCGGGAAATGGCTGGCTGGTGTATTTCGTTTGCGGGTCGGATGGCGGTGCGGCCTGCGCGAAAGCGGGGCCTGCCGCTGCGGCGACGCCTGCGACGGCGGCACCCTTGAACAGATCGCGGCGATTGGTCTGGTCAGTCATGGCGGAAGCTCCCGGTATGTTCGTGACAGAATCGCGTGCCGACCCGGTTGGTTCATCGCAGGTTCGAAATTAACTCAACCACTTGCCAGAAAGACGCCGGGCGTCGAGGAAGCCGCCCATGCGCGGCAGGGACATGGAATCGCGGATCGCGCTGGCGATGCTGCCGCTGGGCGCCATCATGATGCTCGCGGCGGCGCTCGGCTTCGTCGCCGTCGCAGCGCTCGCCATCGATCTCGCGTGGCGACAGCCGCCGCATGCCGGCCTGTGGCTGTTGTGGTGCCTTGCGGCCCTGACGGTCGCTGCCGTTAACCTGCGCCAGGGCATCGAGACGATGGCGACGTTCGACTGGCATGTCGCCGTCGTTCCGCTGCTGCTGTCGACCGTCATCACCACCATCTGTCCCGCATTCTGGCTGTGACTGCTTGCGAGACGGGCCATCGATCCCCTACCCCGCTGCCATGACCGACCTGCCCGAAACCGCGCAACAGGCCGCCACCGAATTGGAGGCGCTCGCCGCTACGATCGCGCATCACAATCGTGCCTATCACACGCATGATGCGCCGGAGATCGCCGACGCGGCATATGATGCTCTGGTGCGCCGCAATGCCGCGATCGAAGCCGCCTTCCCCGATCTGATCCGCGCCGATACACCCAGTCGTCAGGTCGGCGCCGCGCCTGCCGGGCATCTCTCCAAAGTCGCGCATGCCCGTCCGATGATGAGCCTCGACAACGCGTTCGACGACAATGAGGTGCGGGAATTCGTCGCCCGCGTCCGCCGCTTCCTGCGCCTCGCCGAAGATGAGGCCGTGGCCCTGACTGCAGAAACCAAGATCGACGGATTGTCGTGTTCGCTGCGCTACGAAGCGGGCGTGCTGGTACAGGCGCTCACCCGTGGCGACGGCACGACGGGCGAAGACGTCACAGCCAACGTTCGTACGATCGACGACATTCCGCAGCACCTGCACGGCGACGCACCCGCGGTGTTCGAAATCCGCGGCGAAATCTATATGGCGAAGGCAAATTTCGCCGCCCTCAACAACCGTTTGCTCGCCGAAGCAGTCGATCCCGCCAAAGCGCGCCAATTCGCCAATCCGCGCAACGCCGCCGCAGGCTCGCTTCGACAGAAGGACGCCGGCGTCACCGCAAGCCGCCCGCTCAAATTCTTTGCGCACGGATGGGGAGAAGTGTCCGCACTGCCCGCAGATACACAATCGGGCGTGGTCGATGCGATCCGCAATTGGGGCCTTAAGATCGCCGAGGGCTTCACCCGCGTCGATACGGTCGAACAGGCACTCGCCGCCTACCGCACGATCGAGGCCAGGCGCGCCGACCTGCCCTTCGACATCGACGGCGTCGTCTACAAGGTGGATCGCCTCGACTGGCAGCAGCGGCTCGGACAGGTCGCCAAGTCCCCCCGTTGGGCGATCGCACACAAATTCCCGGCGGAACGCGCGCAGACGATACTCAATGCCATCGATATCCAGGTCGGGCGCACCGGCAAGCTGACCCCCGTCGCGCGACTGGAACCGGTCACCGTCGGGGGGGTCGTCGTCACCAACGCTACGCTGCACAACGCCGACGAAGTCGGGCGGCTGGGCGTGCATCCGGGCGATCGCGTCGTCCTGCAACGCGCGGGCGATGTCATCCCGCAAATCGTCGAGAACCTGTCGCGCGACGATGCGCGCGCGCGCTGGCCGTTTCCGACGCATTGTCCCGAATGCGGATCGACCGCCGAACGCGAGCCCGACGAGGTCGATTTTCGCTGCACCGGCGGCCTTATCTGCCCGGCCCAGCGGGTCGAGCGCCTGCGCCACTTCGCCTCCCGCCACGCCCTAGATATCGAGGGTTTGGGGATCACCAACATCGAAAGCTTCTTCCGCGATGGTCTGATCGGCACGCCAGCCGATATCTACCGTCTGACTGAGGACACCCTGCTTGCCCGTGAACGGTGGGCGATGGTGTCCGCCCGCAATCTGATCGCGGCGATCGATGCTAAGCGACGCCCCTCGCTCGATCGCTTCCTGTTCGCGCTGGGTATCCGTCACGTCGGCGAAGTCACCGCGCGCGACCTAGCCCGCCGTTGGACGAGTTGGACCGGGCTGATGGAGATGGTCGCGCGCGCCATCGCCGAACGCAACGCCACCCCGCCCGCGATCGGCGAAGCCGACGACAAGCATCGCGCCCGCGTGGCCAAGGCGCTGGCGACGGTAGTCGATACCAAGCAGGTCGGGCCGGAGGTCGCACTGGCGCTCGTCGATTTCTTCGCCGAACCCCACAACCGCGACGCGGTGTCCGACCTGTTGACGCAGGTCACGCCCGCCGATCTCGTCTGGGAGACCCGCGCCTCGCCGGTCAGCGGCAAGACGCTGGTCTTCACCGGCACGCTCGAAACGCTGAGCCGGGACGAGGCCAAGGCGCAGGCGGAAGCGCTGGGCGCGCGCATATCCGGTTCCGTATCCGCCAGGACCGATCTGGTCATCGCAGGTGCGAATGCGGGATCGAAGCTGAAGAAGGCGGCGGACTTGGGCGTAGCCGTCATTACCGAAGCGCAATGGTCTGAAATCGTGGCCGAAACGGCTTAAGACGTCGGTGCCTTTTTGGCGAACAAAACCACTGAAAGCGTGGCGTTTTTGCAACGCACAAAAAGGGAAGATGCACTGACGTCGTTCGCGACTCGCCAATGTCACAAACTCGCAATAATCAGCCGACATGGGCCGCGGCAACGGCACAACGACGAGCCGCGATTTCCGAGCGCCAAGCTCAAAGGGGACTAGACCAGATGCGTATGACATTCGCTTGCGGCGTGGCCTTCGCCGCGCTCATGATTCCGGGCGCGGCATTCGCCCAGTCGACCGGCTCGGCCGAAGCGGACAACGTGGGTTCGGGTGAGATCGTTGTCACCGGCGCGCGCGAAGCCGGCGTTGGCGGCGTGGACATTCCCAACACGTCGAAGAACAAGCAGGTCCTGAATCAGACCTTCATCTCGCGTCAGACGCCTGGTCAGACGATCAACGACATCATCAACCAGCTACCCGGCGTCAGCTTCCAGAACAACGATCCGTTCGGTTCGGCCGGCGGCACGCTTACCATCCGCGGCTTCGACGGCAGCCGCATCAGCCAGACGTTCGACGGCATCCCGCTAAACGACACCGGCAACTATGCGATCTACTCGAATCAGCAGCTGGACCCCGAGCTGATCGAGCAGGTCAACGTCAACCTCGGCGCGACCGATCCCGACTCGCCTACCGCCTCGGCTTCGGGCTCGACCGTCAACTACCGCACGCTGATCCCCACCGATGATTTCGGTGCGCGCATGGTCGGCTCGGTCGGCGATTACAGCTTCTTCCGCGTTTTCGGCCTGGTCAACACCGGCGTGTTCACCTCGTTCGGCACCAAGGCCTGGCTTTCGGCCTCGAGCGCGACCAACGACGTAGTGTTCAACAACTTCGGTAAGATCGAGAAGCAGCAGTATAACGCCAAGATCTATCAGCCGATCGGCAGCGGCAAGGATTTCATCTCGATCTCCGGCCACTACAACCAGAACCGTAATAATTTCTTCGGCTCCGCTCCGCTGCGTTACGACACCAACGTGCTCAGCCAGAACGTTCTTCCCGGCACGCCGACCCCGGCGAACCCCAACCCGACGCTCATCACCGGTGCCGTCCGCACCGCTGGCACCGGCAACACCAATCGCTTCCCGAACAGCCGCGACGAATTGCCCTATTCGATCGCACGTTGCCAGATCGACGTCGCCCAGGCTGGGGTCGCTGATACCCCCGCCATCGTCAACGCCCCCGGCAATTCGAACAATGGCAGCGGTTGCGGCACCAGCTTCGACGAGCGCTACAACCCGTCGAACACCGGCAATATCCGCATCAACTCGCGCTTCTCGCTCGGCGACAAGCTGACGCTGTTCGTCGATCCGAGCTACCAGTACACCAAGGCAAACGGTGGCGGCACGGTCACCGCCCGTGAATCGGGCTTCACCCGCACGACCGGCGTACCGATCGCCACGCCGCAATACGGCTTCATCGGCGGCCAATATTACTTCGGTCGCGACTTGAACGGCGACGGCGACGTGATCGATCAGGTGACGTTGCTCGCCCCCAGTCAGACCGAAACCAACCGCTATGGCGTGATCGCATCGCTGCGCTACGATTTCTCGGACTCGCAGAGCATCCGTGTCGGCTACACGCTCGACTATGGTCGCCACAAGCAGACCGGTGAGCTCGGCTACCTGCAGGCCAATGGCGTTCCCTTCGACGTATTCCCGGTCAACGACGGCATCGCCGCGGTCAACGGCGGCATCGTCCAGAAGCGTAACCGTCTGTCCAAGGCGATCCTGAATCAGGGCTTCGCGCAGTATATCGGCAACTTCTTCGAGGATAAGCTGCGCGTCGAGGCGTCGCTGACCGGCAAGTGGTTCAAGCGCGACCTGACCAACAACTGCTTCGTCACGGGTGCCAACGGCAATCTCGACTGCCTCGCTACGCCGGCGCAGAACACCGCCTATGCGGCCGCAAATCCCTATGTCGTGGGTGGGACGACGGCAGTTCCCACGATCACCGGATACGCCGCGCCGCAACAGCGCACGTACAAGTACGACAAGCTGCTGCCTGCTGGCGGCCTGACCTACTCGTTTACCGACGCGTTCTCGATCTTCGGAAATTACTCGAAGGGCATTCAGGTTCCCGGCACGGACAACCTGTATCAGGCGTTCTACTATCCGCAGAACACCACGCCTGCGAACCCGACGCCCGAGACCACCGACAACTTCGATGCAGGCATCCGCTACGCCGCTGGCCGCATCCAGGCATCGGTGGGTCCTTGGTACACGCGCTTCCAGAATCGTCTGGCCAGCGCCTATGACCTCGACACGCAGCAGACGATCTACCGCAACCTCGGTCGCGTCGACAAATATGGCGTCGATGCCAGCCTGACGTATCGCCCGATCAACGAACTGCTGGTCTATGTATACGGCTCGTACCTGAAGTCGGAGATCAAGAACGACGTCGAGATCGGTCGTTGCCCGACGACGCTGACGACGGCCAACACGACGATCAACTGCACGGTCGCAGGCGCTCCGATCCTCGCCCAGACGGCAGGCAAGCGTGAATCAGGTGCTCCGGTTTACACCTTCGGCGGTCGTATCCAGGCATCGCTGGGTCCGCTCGAACTCGGTGCACAGGCGAAGCGCACCGGTCGCCGCTACGTCAACGATCAGAACCTGGGCAACTTCGGCTGCACCACGGCGCTGCTGAACACGGTCTGCCCGACGATTGCCAACACCCCGGCAAACTTCACCGGTACACGTGGCTTCCAGGTACAGACGTGGGACGCAACCGCTGGTGGCTACACCGTCGTCGACTTCGACGCACGTCTGGCGCTCGACTGGGTCGGCATCGGCGGCAAGAACAAGACCTATCTCCAGCTCAACGTCGTGAACGCGTTCAACAAGTTCTACGTCGGCGGCTTCACGGGTGGTCAGACGCTCAGCGTCAACAACACCATCCCGTTCGTGCAGATCGGCAGCCCGCGGGCATTCATCCTGTCGCTGAACGTCGGCATCTAAACGGCTGGACCTGACTGGAAGACTGGGCCGCCGCTCCTTTGGGAACGGCGGCCCTTCTTTTTTGCACCCTGCCCCGCTGCCGTGTAGAGACCGCGGCGACATGGCGACCCTTCCCGCCCCACCCCGCCCCGCACTCAACGTGCGACCATTCTTCGAGAACAAGAGCCGCGCGTTCTGGACTTTGCAAGCAGTCGGCTGGACCGGCTACTTGCTGCTCCGCGGCGCATCGACGCTGACCAACCTGTCGCTCGACGTCATCATCCCGGTGATTTTCGAAGCGATTGTCGGCTATTGCGTCACGCTGCTGCTGTCGACGCTGTACGGCTATTTCCGGGGTTTGCCGCGCGCGCCTGGACTCATCCTGACGATTCTAGCCTTCGCCTTCGCCACGCTATTCTCCGCATTTCTCGACGCATTTACCTGGTCGCTCATCCAAAACGGTCAGCCGGGGGTCACGATTCCGCGCATGCTGGTGTCATTCTACGTCACCTTCACAGCGCTGTTCGGCTGGTCGGCGCTGTATTTCGGAATCAATTTCTACCTGATCGTCGAGGATCAAATCGACCAGATGCAGCATCTGGAGAATCAGGCGTCGTCGGCACAGCTCGCGATGCTGCGTTATCAGCTGAACCCGCACTTCCTGTTCAACACGCTTAATTCGATCTCAACGCTGGTGTTGCTGAAGCAAACCGAGCGGGCCAACGCCATGCTGAGCCGTCTGTCCTCGTTCCTGCGGTACACTCTCGCGAACGAGCCCACTGCGCATGTGACGGTCGCGCAGGAGGTGGAGACCCTGAAGCTGTATCTGGAGATCGAGAAAATGCGGTTCGAGGAGCGGCTGCGGCCGAAATTCGAGATCGATCAGGCTGCGGAACGTGCACGTTTGCCGTCGCTGCTGCTCCAGCCACTGGTTGAGAATGCGATCAAATATGCGGTCAGTACGCAGGAGGAAGGCGCGGAAATCTGCGTTCGCGTGCGGCTCGCCGGGGATCGCGTGCAGATCGGCGTATCCGACACCGGACCGGGTTTGCAGGACGGCCGTGCGATGCCAAGCCTTTCAACCGGCGTAGGTCTCCCCAATATTAGGGAACGGCTGATCCAGGCATACGGCCCGGATCACCGTTTCGAGACGCGTACCACGCCGGCTGGAGGCTTTTCGGTGGACATCGAAATACCCTTCCAGCTCGACGATCTGAGTAGAGAGGCCGCATGACGATCAGAACCATCCTGGTGGACGACGAACCACTCGCGATCCAGGGGCTGGAGCTAAGGCTTCAAGCGCATGATGATATCGAGATCATCGAAAAATGCTCCAACGGCCGCGAGGCGATCCGGGCAATCAAGACGCATAAGCCCGACCTCGTCTTCCTCGATATCCAGATGCCGGGCTTCGACGGCTTTTCTGTCGTGCAAGGCTTGATGGAGGTGGAGCCGCCGCTGTTCGTCTTCGTCACCGCCTATTCGGATCACGCGCTGCGGGCGTTCGAGGCGCAGGCGGTCGATTATTTGATGAAGCCGGTCGAAGAGTCCCGTCTTGCCGATACGATCGAACGCGTGCGGCAGCGGCTGAGCGAAAAACGCGGCGTCGAAGAGGTCGAGAAGCTGAAGGAGGTTCTCGCCGAGCATGCGCCTGAAGCGGCGGCGGACATGGCGGACGGCGGCGGCGATGCGGTCAGCGCGAATCGCTTCGAGAAGCTCATCAACATCAAGGATCGTGGCCAGATTTTTCGCGTCGACGTCGACACGATCGAGCGGATCGACGCGGCCGGCGATTACATGTGCATCTACACCGGGGACAACACACTGATCCTGCGGGAGACGATGAAGGATCTGGAGAAGCGTCTCGACCCCCGACGTTTCCAGCGCGTTCACCGGTCAACCATCGTCAACCTGGATCTCGTCAAGCAGGTGAAGCCGCACACGAATGGCGAGTGCTTCCTGGTGCTCGACTCGGGCGCGAGCGTTAAGGTCAGCCGCAGTTATCGCGACGTCGTGGCGCGTTTCGTCCACTAATGACGGGGCGGTCCGACGATGGACCGCCCGCTCTTCCGCTACAAGGCGCGTCGCCCGGTGAAGAGCTGGATAAGGCCGACGATGATCGCAATCACCAGCAGGATGTGAATCAACCCGCCAGCGATATTGAGGGACACGCCCAGCAGCCAGAGGATCAGCAGGATCACGGCGATCGTCCACAGCATCGGAAATCATCCCTTCCGGTGACGGCGACCGACACGGCCGCCACTGGAAACAAAACGTTACGAACACAAATTGCGTTCCTGCGATCTGAAGAAAACGTCGGGATTAGAGGCGCTTCACGTCAGCTATCTCATGAGTATCGCCGACGCGCGATCCCGTAGCCAGTCTACGGCGGCATCGTGAATGCCCGGCGCGGCGACCATGACGCCGAATGCGGTAGGATTGGGTTTGTTGTAGCGCAGCGAGGCGCCGGTCGCATCGCTGACGCCAGCCCCGGCCTCGCTCGCGATCACCGCAGCGCCGGCGATGTCCCATTCGTTCCCCCAACGGAGCGTGGCGACGAGATCAGCCTCGTCGGCGGCGACCATTGCCATGCGCAGGGCAATGGAATTCGGCTTGTGGACCATCACCAGATGTCGGTCGACCTTCGGTAGGGCATCCGTCGGAACACGCGCGCCGTTTAGCTCGATACGATTGCCAGCCCGCAAGCGGACGCCATTCCGCCAGGCCCCCTGCCCGACTGCAGCGCTCCATCGTTCCCCCCGCGCGGGCGCGTCGAGCACGCCAATGGTAGCCCGACCGTCCTCCACGAGAGCGATCGACACCGCCCAGCCTTTCCTCCCGCGGATATAATCGCGCGTACCGTCGATCGGATCGACCACCCAGACCTGCGCCTGCGCCAGCCGATCCGGACTGTCGACCGTCTCCTCGGACAGCCAGCCTGCGGCCGGCAGCAAGCCCGCCAACCGTGCGCGCAGCATCCGGTCGACATCCAGATCGACTTCGCACACCGGACTGCCCGGCGTCTTTTCCCAGCGCGAGAAATCCGTTCGCCAGCGAGCGAGCGCCATCTGTCCCGCCTCATGCGCGACCTGAGCGACGGCGGCCGTCAGATCGGCGCGGGGATCAGCCACCCGCGACGGTCATGCCATCGATGCGCAACGTCGGCACGTTGGTGCCATACCGGAATTCGAGATCGTTGGCTGGTGTCAGAGCGCGGAACATGTCCTTCAGATTGCCTGCGATCGTGAACTCGGCAACCGGGTCGGCGATCTGTCCACCGACGATGCGGAAGCCCGCTGCGCCGCGGCTATAGTCGCCGGTGACGCCGTTGACGCCCTGCCCGATCAGTTCGGTGACGTACACGCCATCGGCAATATCGGCGATCAAGGTGGCGACCGGCACGTCGCCTGCCTCCATGTAGAGATTGCTGGGCGAAACGCCGGGCGATCCACCGACGCCGCGAGCGGCGTGGCCGGTCGGCTCTAGGCCCAGCTGCCGTGCCGAACCGCTGTCCAGCAACCAGCTCTCCAGCATCCCATTCTCGATCAGCGCCACCGGAGACACCGACAGGCCCTCGCCGTCGAAGGGACGTGACCGCAGGCCATGGGGCCGGTGCGGATCGTCTCGCACGGTGACGCCGTCCGCGAACACCTGAGTACCCAGTGCGTTGAGCAGGAAGCTGGTCTTGCGTGCGATCGCCTGCCCGGAAATGGAGCCGGTGAGGTGGCCGAGCAACGACGAACCGACACGCGGATCGAGCACGACCGGCATCGGTCCGCTGGCGATCCGGCCCGGATTGATCCGCGCCACCGCACGCTCGCCGGCGCGACGACCGATATCGGCAGCCGATTCAAGATGCGCGCGCTTGCGGGCGGCGTGGTGCGCGTAATCGCGCTCCATGCCATTCGCCGCGTCGCCAGCCAGCACGCTTGCCGACAGGCTGTAGGCGGTAGCGGCATAGGCTCCGGCAAACCCGTGGCTGGTCGCCAGCGCCCAAATCGACCGGGATGCGCTGGCGCCACCACCCTCGCTATTGGTCACGCCGGGCACGGCGCGGGCGGTGTCTTCTGCCTCCAGCGCCAACTCGCGCAGTTCGGCGGGGGTCAGCGTGCCACCGTCATCGAGATCGAGCAGCGGCGGCGCGCCGTTCATCAGACGATCCTGCGGGGCAAGGCCGGACCATTTGTCTTCGGGCGCTTCGCGCGCCATCGCAACGGCCCGCTCGACCAGGGCCGAAACGGCGTCATCAGAAAGATCGGAGGTCGAAACGCTGGCGGAACGCCGGCCGACGAAAACACGCAGCCCGAGTTCTTCGCTTTCCGACCGTCCGACATCCTCCAGCGCGCCGAGGCGGACTGAAAGATCAATCGATGCATCGGCGGCAAAGACCGCGTCGGCGGCATCCGCTCCGGCGCGTGCGGCAAGGGCTACGATATCGGCTGCGCGATCGCGCGCCTGATCAGGTGTCAGCATGGTTGCGGACTTAGGGATATGGGGGACGCGATGCTAGAGGCTGCGCGCCGCCTTCATGGTCTTGCGAACGCCGTCCGGACCCATCCGGAGGGCGGCGCCTGCGTCCACCACGGCGATCCTCACCCTGCCGACAAACCCACGACGGCGCAGGCAAGGAACATCAGCAGGCCGGCGAAGCGGTTGCTGCGGAAGCGCGCGAGGGCGTTGTCGCCATCATTGGGTATCAGCGTCGCGACTTGCCAGATCAGCTGGGCACCGACCGGCAGCAGGGCCAGTACAGCCAGCGCGTCAGGCCGGACCTGCCAGATGGCGACGCCCCAGAATGCGATCGCAATCGCATAAAACGCGGCAGTGCCGCCTTTGACGTGC
Source organism: Sphingomonadaceae bacterium OTU29LAMAA1 (assembly GCA_024072375.1). Lineage (NCBI taxonomy): Bacteria > Pseudomonadati > Pseudomonadota > Alphaproteobacteria > Sphingomonadales > Sphingomonadaceae > Sphingomonadaceae bacterium OTU29LAMAA1. The sequence goes on along the minus strand of CP099617.1, from coordinate 284,389 downwards.
GAGCCCATCCGTAATGCGGAGGAGCGCACGCCGATCATGGCGTCGTCCTCGCGATCTTGCAGCGCGTAGATGGTGTCATATCCGATCACCCATGCCACGCAGCCGGCGTACAGCAGCCACATCGGCAGGGAGAGATCGCCTGCGACCTCGCTCCACCCGACCAGCGCCGCCCAGGAGAAGACGAGGCCCAGCCACGCCTGCGGCCACCAGGTGATCCGCTTCATGAAGGGATAGACAGCGACGGGGGCAAGGCTCGCGACCGCGACAATCGCGGCAATGGCCCGCAGTTGCAGCAGCACGACCAAGCCGGCGAGGCAGAGCAGGAGCAGCCAGACCCAAGCGAGTTTGACGGATATCAGGCCGCTTGGGATTGGCCGCGCACGCGTGCGGGCGACCTGCCCGTCCAGATCGCGATCGACGATGTCGTTGTAGACGCAGCCAGCCCCGCGCATCGCGATGCTGCCGATGAGAATCCAGCAGATCAACGGCCAGTGCGAGACCGCACCACCAGCAAGGGCCACCGCCCAGGCGCCTGGCCAGAACAGCAGCCACCAACCGATCGGACGATCGAGCCGGGCGAGCAACGCGAGGCCGCGCGGTAGTGGCGGCAGACGCCCGACGAGGCCACGATGTTCGCTGTCGGGGACGATCTGGTCGGAACGGGGTTCGGCTAGCATCGTCCGTCTTTGGCGTGTTCGTGGCCATGACGGCAAGGAGGATCGGAAATTGCCTCGCTATCGCCGCGATGTTGCGGCAATCGGATGACGATGATCGGATTATCGGTGGCCGTCGGGCGTTTCGTGGAGGCGCTATTCTGGGCGATCTTGCGCGTGGCGGGGGTCGTTACATTCGCCGTGGTCGGGGTCGCGATGGCGGCGTTGCTGGTGTGGATCATCGCACGGAAGCTATGGGTGCGGCAACGCGATCGGCAGGCGAAGCGCGGAGAGCGCCCATGACCGCAACCCCTGCATGGCCGCCGCAGTCGACCCCGCGCCTGTTCGTCGATCAGCGGCTGGAGGCCGGGCCGCTGCGCATCGATGGGCCGGCAGCGCATTATTTGGTGTCCGTAATGCGCATGGCGCCGGGCGATCCGTTGAAGTTGTTCGACGACCAGACGGGCGAATGGCTGGCCATTGCGGCTCAGGTCGGCAAGCGCGATCTTAACGTCGACGTGTCGACATGTTTGCGCGCACGGGAGCCGGTTCCCGACCTATGGCTATGTTCGGCGCCGCTGAAGAAGGGCCGGGTCGACTGGTTGGCCGAGAAGGCGTGCGAGCTGGGCGTCGATCGGCTGGTGCCGGTGCTGACGCAACGGACAATAGTGGATCGGCCCAAGCTCGATCGGCTGCGCAGCCATATGATCGAAGCAGCGGAACAGTGCGCACGTACGGCGTTGCCGGCGCTGGCCGAGCCGGTGAAGCTGGCGGCATTGCTGAGAGATTGGCCGGCCGGACGGACGTTATTCTTCGCCGACGAAACGGGCGGAGTGCCTGCGCTAAAGGCGATGCGTTCGCGCCCCGGCCCCGCAGCGATCCTGATCGGACCGGAGGGGGGCTTCACATCGGACGAGCGCGAGGCGATTCGCGCGCATCCTCAGGCGGTTGGCGTAGGTCTGGGACCCCGCATCCTGCGCGCCGACACGGCGGCGGCGGCGGCAGTGTCGCTGTGGATGGCGGCGGCGGGCGACTGGTAGGAAGTCTGGCTGGCGTACCCGTTCATCCGCGCGTAAGGGCGCGAACATGACGACCAAGACCGAGACCGTGAAGAACTCGCCGATCATCGAGTCGCGCGAGCAACTCATCGCCAGCTTCGCGCGGGGCGAAAAGCCGCGCGACCGCTGGCGGATCGGAACGGAGCACGAGAAATTCGTCTATCGCACCCGCGATCACGCCGCACCGAGTTGGGACGAGGCCGGCGGCATCCGCGACCTTCTCATCGAGCTTCAGCAATATGGCTGGCAAGCCGTTGAGGAAGGAGGAAACCTGATCGCGCTGACCGGCGCGGACGGCAGCGTCAGCCTGGAACCGGCGGGACAGTTCGAACTGTCCGGCGCGCCGCTGGAGAATTTACACCAGACCTGTGCCGAAACCGGCCGGCATCTGGAACAGGTGAAGGCGGCGGGAGAGAAGCTGGGCATCGGTTTTCTCGGCCTCGGCATGTGGCCCGACAAGCGGCGCGACGAGTTGCCGATCATGCCCAAGGGCCGATACGCGATCATGCTGCGGCACATGCCGCGCGTCGGCAGCATGGGCCTCGACATGATGCTGCGGACGTGCACGATCCAGGTCAATCTGGATTATGCGTCGGAAGCGGATATGGCGAAGAAGTTTCGCGTCGGGCTGGCGCTGCAGCCGATGGCGACCGCGCTGTTCGCCAATTCGCCCTTTACGGAGGGCAAGCCGAACGGCTTCCTGTCGTATCGCAGCCATATCTGGTCGGATACAGATCCGGCGCGGACAGGCATGCTGCCGTTCGTGTTCGAGCAAGGCTTCGGGTACGAACGCTACGCCGATTACATGCTCGATGTGCCGATGTACTTCGTCTATCGCGATGGGCGCTACATCGATGCGGCCGGGCTCTCGTTCCGCGATTTCCTGCGTGGCGAATTGAGCGTGCTGCCGGGCGAGAAGCCGACGCTGGACGACTGGAACGACCATCTGTCGACCGCCTTTCCGGAAGTGCGTCTGAAGACGTTCCTCGAGATGCGGGGCGCGGATGGTGGGCCGTGGAACAAGATTTGCGCGCTGCCGGCGTTCTGGGTCGGATTGCTGTACGACGACGACGCGCTGAATGCCGCGTGGGATCTGGTGAAGGACTGGAGTATCGAGGATCGCCAGACGCTGCGTGATGCGGTGCCGAGGCTGGCGCTGGATGCCCCGTTGCCGGGTGGCGGGCGGCTCGGCGATATCGCAGGCCAGGTGCTCGACATCGCGCACGCCGGGCTGGCGGCGCGGGCGCGCGGCAATTTCGCCGGAGATAACGAGACCGGGTTCCTCGATCCGCTGCGCGAAGTCGTGCGATCGGGCAAGGTGCCGGCGCAGGTGTTGCTCGATCGGTACAACGGCGACTGGGCGGGTGACCTCAGCCGGGTGTATGACGAGGCGAGTTTCTGACCTTACCTCGGCATCCCCCCCGGGTTCCCGTGTGACGGGGAGTTCCTAGCCGAGCCCCAACGCCGCCCTCGCTACCCGCTCCAGTTCCGGGTCCAGCGGCGGTGGTGTCATGTCGACATTCGCTTCCAGCTGGTCGGCCACGGCGGTCAAAGCGTGGATACGGGCGGACTTCTTGTCGTTGCCGTTGATCACCACCCATGGCGCGCCGCCAGTGTCGGTACGAGCGAACATGTCGTGCATCGCGTCGAGATAATCCTGACGCCGTGACCGGTTGCGGTAATCGTCGAGGCCGGTCTTCCACCGCTTCCACGGGTCGTCGAGCCGGTCCTTCAGGCGCTTGTCCTGTTCGACCTGAGACACGTGGACGAACAACTTGACGAGCGTAGTGCCGCCCTCGACTGTCTCAGCTTCGAAGGCGTTGATCTCGTCATAGGCGTGGCGCCATTCCGCCTCGGTCGCATATCCCTCGACCCGCTCGACGAGGACGCGGCCGTACCAGCTGCGGTCGAAGATCGTGACGTTGCCCGGTTCGGGCAGGCGCGTGCGGAATCGCCAAAGGAAATCGTGCGATTTTTCCACCGCCGTGGGGGCGGCGATCGGATAGACCTCGAAATGGCGTGGGTCCCAGTCGGCGGTGAGGCGCTGGATGATGCCGCCCTTCCCCGCGGCGTCCCACCCTTCCAGCATGATCACGGCGCGCCGACCATGAATGATATAGGCGACGAGGATCCTTTCCAGCCGGTCCTGCAACGCGGCCAGATCGCGCTTGTAGTGATCCTTGTAGGGTCTGGTCTTCTCATAATCCGACAGATCGATCACGCGCGTGCCCCTCTTCAACCTTCGTTCGGTACGTGAACGCGCCAGCCGCCGCGGCGGCGCAGGACGAACCAGTAATAGGCCGCCGAGCCGACGATCTGCACGCCGGTCATGATCAGGCCGGGACGCCCCTCTTCCAGGTCGAACCAGCTCGTCCACACGACATAGGCCAGTGCGATGAGGGTTATGACCGGGGCCATCGGATACCATGGCATGCGATAGCGCGCGTGATCGGTCGTGCCGCTGCGCCGTCCGACGATCGCCGCCACCGCGATGCCGGCGTAGATCGCAACGAGGCCGGTGCCGCTGAGCACCAGCAACAGGGTGAGCGGCAGGAAGCAGCACGCCACTCCCACCCCTCCGACGATCAGCGTGCCGATCCACGGCGAGCCGAAGCGGGGATGGATCTGCGTCATCCAGCGGTCCAGCGGTCGGCCCCAGCTGCCGTCGCGGGCGGTGCCGTAGAAGAAGCGGGAACAGGCGAGGATACAGGCGATGATGGCGTTGACGATGGCGATGACGACGCCGATCGCGATCGCATCCGCAAGCCAGCCGTCGCCACGCATCCGCGCGATGAGGCCGAACGGATCGTCGGCGGTCACCAGCGTGTGCAGGTCGGGCGCCCCCATCAGCACGGCGACCGTCGGCACGATCTCGAACAACAGGGTCAGGACGAGGCTGGCGAGGATCGCGCGCGCGATGAGGCGGGACGGTTCGCGCATCTCTTCGCCGAAATAGACTGCGGCGCCGTAGCCGTTGAGCGCGAAGATAGCGATCGAGGTGGCAAGGCCGATCGCGGCGGGTGACGAGGGCACCAATGCGGCGGCCTGCGGCATGACCGGGGCGGACAGGAATTCACCGAACGGGCGGACAATATCCGACCAGCCGAGCACGATCACGGCGAGCAGCGCCAACACTTCCCCGAGAAGAAAAAGCCCCGTGACCCAGGCATTGATGCGGATCTGAAGCAATGCGACGAGGGTCGACGCGGCGACCACCGCTACCGCGACAGGAATTTCCGGCAATCCGGGATAAACCGTCGACAACACCGCACTGATGCCAAGACCGGCAACGGGCGGGAAGAACAGGTTGTTGAAGACGTTGACGCCCAGCATCACGAACCCGGCGAGCGGTCCCAGCGTCTTGGCGACGGCGACATATTCGCCGCCAGCGACGGGCCATGCACTCGACAGTTCGGCATAGACGAAGGCAGTGGCGACGCAGACGATCCCGGCAAGGATCATCGCCCAGATCGCGCCGGTGCCGGCGACCTGCAACATGCCGGGGATGATGACGAATACGGACGACGCAGGCGTTGCCACCGACAGGGTGAGAAACAGGACGCCCATGACGCCAAGGCTGCGGACGAGCGGCGTCGGCGGTGCCGGTAATAGCTGATCGTCCAACATATCGCCTGCCCCCTAGCGCGACAGGCGTGTTGGCATGGTTAACGACGAACTGCCAGTCTCGCCATCGCTGGACAACGCTTTAGCGTTACGTGATCGATGGCGTCGATTGCGAGGGCGATCGGGGGAATTCTGTGATGATGAGACAAGCCACGCTTCTGGCAGCGACGGTGATCGGCGTGCTGGCAGGACAGACGGCTGCCGCGCAGACGCCGTCTTTCGATCCACGCTCATGGAAGCGCGATATCGCGGGACCGAAGACACAGGTACTGGTGCTCGGGTCGTCGCACCTCAGCAATCTGAAGGGGTTTCAGCCGGCGTGGATGACCTCCACGCTCGACAAGCTGGCCGTCTACAAGCCGACCGTGGTCACGATCGAGGCGCTGTCGGGCGAACAATGCGACGTGCTGCGCCGCTATGCGACCATCTATCTCGGGATGGCGGACCAATATTGCGTCTCCGTCGAGGCGGCGCACAAGGCGACGGGACTGGATCAGGCGACCGCGGTCGCGCAGATGGAAGGCAATGCTGGCGACGTGGCCGGCTGATCCGCGGCCCGGGGCGCGGCGGCGGTTGGCGAGTATCATGCTTGGCTGCCGGTGAACCCGCGTCGGCACTGGTCCAGTGGCTGCGCCTGCCGGAGGCGGAGCGGCGCGAGGGCGACGGGCTGAACGATGTGCTGGTGAAGCGCCTGCGCAACGTGGATGGTCTGGCGAACGAGAATTATCAAATCGGCGCGAGGCTGGCGGCGCGATGCGGTCTGGAGCGCGTCCAAGCGGTGGACGATCACACCGCGGACGCGGTTCATAGCGAGGAACCGGGTTTCGGCGTCGCGATCAAGCGCATCTGGTCGGGCCCTAACAAGGCCGTCGCGACGGCGCAGGCCCAGCCATTCGACAATGCCGCGGATATGCTCGCGACTTACCGCATGTCGAACAGCGTCCGCTTCCAGCGCGATTCGATCGAGAGCGATTTCGGCGTATCGATCAAGGACAAGACGCCGGAATATTGGGGCCGCCGCTACGTCGGCTGGTGGGAGGTGCGCAACCTGCGCATGGTCGCCAACATCCGCGCCGCTTTCGCGACCCAGCCCAGCGCGCGGGTGCTGCCGGTCGTCGGATCGTCGCACAAGGCGTATTTCAATGCCTATCTCGACATGATGCACGAGGTGCAACTGGTCGACGCGGAGGCGATCCTTCGCTGATCCGACCGCGGCACCGGGAACACCGGTGCCGCGGTCGATGCATCAGCCCGCCTTCGGCGCCTCGATCTGCGGCGCGACCCGCAGGTTCAGCTCCTTCAACTGCTTGGGCGTCGCGAAGTTCGGCGCGCCCATCATCAGGTCCTCCGCCTTCTGCGTCATCGGGAAGACGATGACCTCGCGGATGTTGGGCTCGTCCGCCAGCAGCATGACGATCCGGTCGATCCCCGGTGCGGAACCACCATGCGGCGGCGCGCCGAACTTGAACGCGTTGATCATGCCGGCGAAATTCGTGTCGACATCGGCCTGCGTATAGCCCGCGATCTCGAACGCCTTGTACATGATCTCGGGGCGATGGTTCCGGATCGCTCCCGACGACAGCTCCACGCCGTTGCAGACGATGTCGTACTGATAGGCGAGGATGTCGAGCGGGTCCCTGGTTTCCAGCGCCTCCATCTCGCCCTGCGGCATCGAGAACGGGTTGTGGCTGAAGTCGACCTTCTTGTTGTCCTCGTCATACTCGAACATCGGGAAGTCGACGATCCAGCAGAATTCGAACCGGTTCTGGTCGATCAGCCCGAGCGTCTCGCCGACCCGCGTGCGCGCCAGCCCCGCAAGCTTCGCCGCCTGCGATTCCTTGCCCGCGGCGAAGAACAAGCCGTCGTCCGGCCCCAGGCCGAGCGCGTCGGCCATCGCCGTCATCTTGTCCTCGCCATGGTTCTTGGCGATCGGCCCGCCCCATTCGCCGCCCTTGCGCGTCGCATAGCCGAGGCCGGCGAACCCTTCCGACTGCGCCCAGCCGTTCATGTCGTCGAAGAACTTGCGGCTCCTGTCGGCGGTGCCCGGCGCCGGGATCGCGCGGACGACGTCGCCCCCCTCGACGATCGAGGCGAAACGGCCGAAGCCCGACCCGACGAAATGCTCGCTGACGTCGGTGATCAGGATCGGGTTGCGCAGGTCGGGCTTGTCGTTGCCGTATTTCAGCATCGATTCGCGATACGGAATGCGCTTGAACGGCAGCGGCGACACGCTGCGCCCCTTGCCCTGCCAGTCGGCGAACTCCTCGAACACGCCATGCAGCACCGGCTCGATCGCCTGGAACACGTCCTCCTGCGTGACGTAGCTCATCTCGAAATCGAGCTGGTAGAATTCGCCCGGCGAACGATCGGCGCGCGCATCCTCGTCGCGGAAGCACGGCGCGATCTGGAAATACCGATCGAAGCCCGCCACCATCAGCAGCTGCTTGAACATCTGCGGCGCCTGCGGCAGCGCGTAGAACTTGCCCGGATGCACCCGCGACGGCACCAGATAGTCGCGCGCGCCCTCCGGCGACGACGCGGTCAGGATCGGCGTCTGGAATTCGGTGAAGCCCTGCCCGATCATCCGCTGGCGGATCGACGAAATCACCTTCGACCGCAGCATGATGTTCTGGTGCAGCCGCTCGCGACGCAGGTCGAGGAAGCGATAGCGCAGACGGATGTCCTCGGGATATTCCTGGTCGCCCGCGACCGGCATCGGCAGCTCCTGCGCATGGCTCTGCACGTTGGCGGCCTGCGCAAAGATCTCGATCGCACCGGTGGCGAGGTTCGGGTTCACCGTCGCCTCCGACCGCGCCTTCACCAGTCCGTCGATCGTCACCACCGATTCGACCCGCAGCGATTCGAGCGTCGCCAGCGCCGGCGAATCGCTATCCGCGACGATCTGGGTGATGCCGTAATGGTCGCGCAGATCGACGAACAGCACGCCGCCGTGATCGCGCTTGCGATGCACCCAGCCCGACAGGCGAACGGTGTCGCCGACGTTGCTCGCGGTCAGCGCGGCGCAGGTGTGGGTGCGATAGGCGTGCATGGTCGTTTTCTTCCGGCAAGATGCGGGCTGTATGATGGGCCGGCGCTTCCCTCCCCATCCCCTCTTTGTCAACCCGCGCGGCTGTGGCTATGGACGGAGCCATGCATATCCACCCGTTGATTACAGACAGCGCGACCCTCGCCAATCTCTGTGCCCGCCTCGCCGACGCCGACTTCATCACCGTCGATACCGAATTCATGCGCGAGAGCACCTATTACCCCGAACTCTGCCTGATCCAGATCGCCGACGTGAACGAGGCGGCGGCGATCGACCCGATGGCGCCCGGCCTTGACATGACGCCGCTGCTCGAACTGCTGACCGACAACGAGGACGTGCTGAAGGTCGTCCACGCCGGCGGGCAGGATATCGAGATCATCTACAATCTCACCGGCAAGACCCCCCACCCGCTGTTCGACACGCAGGTCGCGGCCATGGCGCTGGGTCAGGGCGAACAGATCGGCTATTCCAACCTCGTCGATAGCTGGCTTGGCATCGTCGTCGACAAGGGCGCGCGCTTCACCGATTGGGCGCGCCGGCCGCTGGATGCGCGCCAGATCGAATATGCGATCGGCGACGTCACGCACCTCGCTAAAATATTCCCGATGATGCTGGAACGGCTGCGCAAGACCGGGCGCGGCGTTTGGCTGGACCAGGAGATGGAGCGGCTTGCCGATCCCGCGAATTACGCCAACGATCCCGATCAGGCGTGGAAGCGCGTCCGCATCTCGGGCCGCAAGCCCGACGTGCTCGGCCGTCTGAAGGCACTGGCGCGCTGGCGCGAGCTGGAGGCGCAGGGCAAGGACCTGCCGCGCGGCCGCATCGTCAAGGACGAGACGCTCGGCGACCTCGCCGGCCATCCGCCGCGCAAGCAGGCCGACCTCGCCAAGGTGCGTGGCCTGTCCGCCACCTGGGCGTCGAACGACATCGGCGCGCGGCTGATGGCGGCGCTGGAGAATGCGGCGCCGCTGTCGGCCGACGAACTGCCGCCGCGCGACGACCGCAAGCCGGGGCTCGGCAAGGACGGCTCGCTCGTCGCCGACCTGCTCAAGCTGCTGCTCAAGATCCGCTCGCGCGATATCGACGTGGCGTCGAAGCTGCTGGCCCGGACCGATGAATTGGAGGCGCTCGCCGCCGGTGTACGGACGGGGCTGCCGATGCTGGAGGGCTGGCGCTACGATCAGTTCGGCCGCGATGCGCTCGATCTGGTCGAGGGCCGGCTGGGCTTTGCGGTCAAGGGCGGCAAGCTCAAGATGACGCGGACGGAGGAAGCGGCATGATACGGACGATGGCTTTGGTGCTGCCGGTGCTGGTGGCAGGATGCGCGACGATGGAGGCCCCGGCCGCGCCGCGCGGACCGTGCGTGGTCGACGAGAAGGCCAAGCTTCGCTTCGCAGGGGTCAAGTTCCGCGAGCGGATGCGACCGGAGATCGAGCGCGCGACCAATTCGGCGATCTCACGCGTGCTGCGCCCGGGCGACGCCGCGACGAAGGATTTCCGCGTGGATCGGCTGAACATCATGCTCGACGACGGTGGGCAGATCGACGGCTTGAACTGCGGGTAAGTGCTTAAGGCTGGTTCACGCGAAGCCGCGAAGTAGCAGGACGCGCCATCGCCGCGGCAGCGGCCTGGAAAATAAAGCGCGAACCGCGCCGTCCCAAACGCTTCGCGCCTTCGCGCCTTCGCGTGAAGATCCACTGCTGCGGCCCTGGCTTCGGGGCAAGCGCCTTCGTGAGAAGAAGGTTGATTCGCGCGGAGGCGCGGAGACGCGGAGAAGAAGAGCGGTTCAGGCCGCGCGCAGCGCTCCGATCATGATGGTGTTGCCGGGCAAAGCGGTCATGAAGGCCGCCGACGCGGCGGCGCATCCCTCTTCTTCTCCGCGTCTCCGCGCCTCCGCGCGAACCAACCTTCTTAAGACTCCGCCACAACCGAAGCCTTCCGCTTCAAAGCCCCCGCCAACGCAACATGCCGACGCTCGACCGTCTCGGCGTAAAGCGGCCTGTCCTGCGCCGACAAAACCAAAGCAACCTGCCCCGGCTTCAACCCCAACGACGCACGCTGCAACGGCCCCGCCAGTCCCCCGCTGAACCGCTGGCCCAGCCGGATCGCCAGCCCCCACACGATCGCCAGCGCGATCTGCCCCGCGTTGGCAAGGCCGGTGAGCATCGGATGCGGGACGGTGCTGCCGCCCAGACTGGTGTGCAGCGCCTGCGCCAGCATCGCGCGTTCGGACGCGTCGATCGCCACCCAATTGCCGTGCAGGGCGATTTCGAACCCACGCTCGTCGCGAAACTCCGGATTGGCCCGCCAGCCGGTGTCGGCGAGCAGGCACGCGGCATGCCGGATACGCACCAGCGACGGATCGTCGTCGGCGAACAGGGGCGCGATCCAGTCCGCGAGCAGGTCGCCGTGCTCGGGGAACCGGCCGAGCAACCGCCCTTCCTCGCGCGTGGCGACGATCAGCGGGTCGAGCGCACGCGTCTGCGCATCGAGCGCGGCGTAGAGCAGCCCCTCGCGCAACCCCGAACTCGATGCGATCGCGCTCGCCGATCCGAGCTCGCGCATCACCACCCCCAACAGCGCGGTCGCATCGCCTAGCTGTCCGGCGCGGGCGGACGACATGCCCGGCACCGCGCGCAACCGCTGCTTCGACAGATGCGCGATACTCCGCGCCAACCGGCCGACCGTCTCCGGCGCCAGTGCATAGCCGTGGATAATCGGCAGCGGATAATGCGTCAGGCTCATGTCGAGCCGGGCGAGCGCACGCCACGATCCGCCGACCATGTACAACGGCAGCCCCCGCCCGCACCCCGCCCAGCCCGCGTCGCGGATCAGCCGCGTCACATGGCGGTCGAATCCGGGACCGCGCCCCTGCCGCAACGCCGCGATACGCAGCACGCCGAGCGGGAAGGAAATCCGGTCGGTCACCGTCCCGGCCACCACGCGCACGAGTTCCAGACTGCCGCCGCCGAGGTCACCGACGATCCCGTCCGCATCGGGGATCGCCGACAACACGCCCATGCCCGACGCCGTCGCCTCCTGCTCGCCGGAGAGCAATTCGACGGTGAGGCCCAGATCGCTCGCCGCCTCGATCAGGCGATGGCCGTTGCTCGCATCGCGCACCGCGGCGGTGGCGACGGTGCGGACCGGCGCCTCCATCTCCCGCGCGACCGCAGCGAAGCGCCGCAACGCACCGATCGCCAGCGCCATGCTGTCGCCATCGATCGCGCCCGTCGCGGCAAGGCTGCGGCCGAGCCCCGCCATCACCTTTTCGTTGAACAGCGTCGCAGGCACGCGGGGATGGCCCTGGTACACGACCAGCCGGACGGAATTCGAACCGATGTCGACGATGCCGGTGCGGGGATAGGCTTTGGTCACGTCGACGCCCTCGCCACCCCGGACATATTCCGCGGTCCACTCATCCACCAGGGGATCGCGTAAACCACCCGCTTCCGGCTGCGCCGCGACGTGAACTCCGGAGCCAATCGGCAGTCATCCACTCCGAACATGTATGGCTCCCCTCCCTGGAAGGGAGGGGTTGGGGGTGGGTAGGCCAGCGAGGATGCCACAGTGGTGCCCCATGCACCGACCCACCCCCGGCCCCTCCCTTTCTGGGAGGGGAGAGAGCTTGTAGTCGAAAGAGCCGACCACCGAACCCATCTGGGGTGACGGCGACATTGGGGCGGGTGCAAAAGAACCATTCGTCCGGTTGTGGCGGGTCCGGCCTCCACCAACAACCCGCTATCGTTTCCGCCGCAGCGCCAGCGTCGGCACCGCATTGCTCTCCGCCAGCGCCGCGCCACGCCCCGACAGCGACGGGTTGGTCATGAAGTACCGGTGCAGGTTGAACGGCTTGTCCCCGGGAATCTCACGGACATAGCGGCCGTCCGGCTCCAATTCCCAGCTCTGCTCGCTGTCGATCAGATTGGCGACCATCACCTGATCGAGCACCTGATCGTGCACCGTCGGGTTCTCGATCGGCAGCATATATTCCACCCGCCGGTCGAAATTGCGCGGCATCCAGTCCGCCGACGAGATGAATACCCGCGCATCGTCGTTCGGCAATGCCGCGCCGTTGCCGAAGCAGAAGATGCGGCTGTGTTCCAGAAATCGACCGATGATCGATTTGACGCGGATATTCTCCGACATGCCGGGGACGCCGGGCCGCAGACAGCAGATGCCGCGGATGATCAGCTCGATCTGCACCCCCGCCCCGCCCGCCTCGTACAATTTATCGATGATCGCGGGGTCGACGAGGCTGTTCATCTTGGCCCAGACCGCGCCATCCTTGCCGGCGCGGGCATTGGCGATCTCGACGTCGATCAGGTCGAGCAGCTTCTGCCGCAGGTCGCGCGGGGACAGGCTCAGCTTGGTGATGTCGGTCGGTTCGACGTAGCCGGTGACGTAGTTGAACATCTGCGCCGCATCGCGGCCCATGCGCGGGTCGGCGGTGAAGAACGACAGATCGGTGTAGATGCGCGCCGTCACCGGATGATAATTGCCGGTGCCGAAGTGGCAATAGGTGCGGAACTGCCCGCCTTCGCGACGGACCACCATCGATACCTTGGCGTGGGTCTTCCATTCGAGGAAGCCGTAGACGACCTGAACGCCGGCGCGCTCCAGCGCGCTCGCCCAGAGGATGTTCTGCTCCTCGTCGAAGCGCGCGCGCAATTCGACCACCGCGGTCACCGACTTGCCCGCCTCGGCCGCCGCGATCAGCGCATTGATGACCGCGGGCTGCTTGCCCGCGCGATACAGCGTCTGCTTGATCGCGATGACGTCGGGATCAAGTGCCGCCTGCTTCAGGAAGGCGAGAACGACGTCAAACGTCTCATACGGGTGATGGACGACGATGTCCTTCGACCGGATCGCCGCAAAGCAATCGCCGCCAAATTCACGAATACGCTCGGGGAAGCGGGGCACGAAGGGAAGAAATTTGAGGTCGGGCCGGTCCTCGTCGATCACCGCATCAAGATCGCCGATGCTGAGCAGGTTACCGCTTTCGGTGATCGTGGCGTCGGCCCCGCCCAGTTCGTCGCGCAGCACCTGCGCCAGCGCATCGGGCATGCCGGTTTCGAGTTCGAGCCGGATAACGCGACCGCGACGGCGACGCTTGATCGCGTTGGCGAAGTAGCGGACGAGGTCCTCCGCTTCCTCGTCGATCTCGATGTCGCTGTCGCGCAGAACGCGGAAGGCGGCGGCGCCGACGAGCGTGTAGCCGGGGAACAACACCGGGGCGAAACGCTTCAGCAGCGCCTCGATCGAAACGTAGCGCGCCGGCTCGCCCGGCAGCCGCACGAACCGCGGCGCACTCGCCGGGATCATCACCAGTTCGCGCACCGGTTCGCCATCCGAATCGCGGACGACGTCGAACATCACCGACAGCCCCTTGTTGGGGATGAACGGGAACGGATGCGCCGGATCGAGCGCCTGCGGGGTGAGAATCGGAAATATCTGTTCGCGGAAGTGCGTCTCCAGCCACTCCGCGGCCTCGGCATCCACCTCGTCGCGGCGCAGGACGTGCAAGCCGGCTTCGTCGAGCAACGTACGCAGGTCGCCCCACACCGCCTGTTGGCTGGCCATCAGTGCATCAGCCTCGGTCGTGATCGCCGCAAGCTGCTGCCCCGGCGTCAAACCGTCCGACGAACGCCGGTCGACGTCCTTCATCTGCTGGCCCTTTAGACCCGCGACGCGGACCATGAAGAATTCGTCGAGGTTGTTGCCGGAGATCGACAGGAACCGCAGCCGTTCCAGCAACGGATGCGCCGGATTGCATGCCTCTTCCAGCACCCGCCGGTTGAACGCCAGCCACGACAGCTCGCGGTTAAAATAGCGGTCGTTGACCTCCGGAACGAAGGGGTCGTCGTCTGCAGCGGATAGGTGCGAGAGGTGGGCTGGGCGTGTCATGTTTACGTCATAGGCAGCAACGGTTGCGGTTGCGTGACGATCCCCGCGGCGGTCAAAACAGTTCGCGCCAGCGGAATGGACAAGCGCTTGTGGCTCTCCAGCACCTCCTGATCCAGCGCATCGACGACACGTTGCACGACGATATGACTGCGCTCGATCCGCGTACTGAGCCACGTCACCAGATCGGGGCGCGCATCAAGGCCGCGGCGCTGGAAGAGATGTTCGAGCAGCGCCGCGATCAGTTCGTCATCGGGCGCGCCGATCGCCGCATGAGGACTGGCCGCCAGACGGGATTTAAGGTCGGGCAACCGCACCCCCCAAGACGGCGGCAACGCATCGGCGACGATGATGAGCGGGCGCCGTTCGGCCTGCGCCTGATTCCAGGCATGGAATATCTGCGTTTCGGGCACATTCTCAGCATCATCGATAATGCTACCTTGGCTCTTGGCGGCGAAGATGCGTGCGAGCAGGCTGCGACCCGACTTCCGCGGGCCGGTGAGTACGGCGGCCATCACGGGCCAGGTCGCCCAATGTTCTAAAGTCTGCGCCGCGCGCAGGTTGGAATTGGTGATGAGGAAGGCGTCGTCCTTTGGGTCCGCCGGCCATCCCAGAGGAAGCGCGAGCTGGTTGGTCATCGACGTTAGCCTACGGGTCTGTCGTCTGTCGGCAGGTTTGGTGGCAGCAATTGCGGTGCCCGGCGGATGCGGAGCGTCTGGCCCGAGCCGGTGACCTGATAGCCGCGCACCTCCAGCGCCGCCCGCAGCGAATCGGGGTCGCCATCGAATGTCACCCGCATCAGAGACAGCCCGCCGAGTGCGAGGCTGGTGGTGGTAGCAGAGCGGACGCCGGCGATACCGCGAACCAGTCCTTCGGTGTTGGCGACGGCGCTGGCGCCCGGCGTATCGAACTGGATAGTCACTGCGATACCGGCACTGGCTGGCGCGGTGTCGCCGACGATCTCCGCCAGCGTCTCCCCACCGCTCTCGTCATCGACGGCGGCAGGATCGACGACCGGTTCGGGTTCCGGCGGCGGCGACAATGTCGGGTCGAAGCCCAGTGCGCCGCTGCGAAGCGCCTGTTGATAAAGCGCATCCATCCGCGTGACGCCGGTGTCGAGCAACTGCGGCAAACCCGCCGCGCTGCCGACCCGCAGCGTGAAACTGCCCACCAGTGTGTTGTCGGGGCCATGTCGCGCCTGGAACACGCCGATGATCGGGCCGCCGGGATAGCTGCGATACAGCCGAACCACCGGGATCAGAATATCCGATGCACCATATTGGTCGATGATCGTCCGCCACCAACCGCGGCCGGGCCGCGCGATCTGACCCGCGTTGAGCAGCAGCGAATCGGCGCCAGTGCCGGACGGGCGAACGTAATCGACCGTACTGTTACCGGTTCGGAAGCGTGCCCACGCCTCCTGCCAGTCATTGCGCTGTTCGAAGACGGTTTCGACACCCGCCGACACCTGCAGCGGCACGACGAGCATCGGGCGAGAACGATCGGAATAGGCGCTGATGCCCAGCACCGACGCCGCCCGACCGCGATCGAACAACACGCCAAGCTTAGCGATATAGCGCGTCGGCCCGATCTGTTCGTTCTCGACGACGATACCCGACACCAACTGATCGAGCGTACCGTCCGACACAAGCCCACCGCCGCCGCCGAGCCGTCGCGACAGCTGAACCCAGGCCTTGCGCTGCGCCAGCCGCCAGCCGCCCAGTCGTGCGGCCTCCGCCGTCTTTGCGGCGACATCGACGCTGACTCCACTCACCTCGAAATCACCCGAACTGTCGATCGGCGCGACCCCGCGGCCGCCCTCGATCTGGGCATACGCGCCCGCGCCGAGAAGCAATGCGGCACCGGCCAGCGAGGAAAACAGGGTACGGTTGCGCATGTCGCCCGCCTTTTGGCGAAGCCGACACGGAAAACCAAGCGGGATGTGCGGCAGGGAGGATGCGCCCCGGCGAAATCATCGACACCGGTCGGGCGTGCTTGAGGTGGGATATAGGCTGTCTGCCACGGCTATTCCCTCCCCATATCCGCGCGCGCCGTGCGCGGTTCGGCATTGCCAGTGTCGCTACAGAACCCTAGCAGGCTGGTCGGATGAGCAATCCGCCCTCCCCCCCGACAGCCTCTGGCGACCAGTCCTACACCTATGCCGATGCCGGCGTGTCGATCGCCGCCGGAAACGCGCTGGTCCGTGCGATCGGGCCTCTGGCGAAGGCGACCCGTCGGCCGGGAGCGGATGCGGAACTGGGCGGCTTCGGCGGCATGTTCGACCTGAAGGCGGCGGGTTTCTCCGATCCGCTGCTGGTCGCCGCGAACGATGGTGTCGGCACCAAGCTGAAGTTGGCGATCGAGTGGGATCGGCATGAAGGCGTTGGCGTCGATCTCGTCGCCATGTGCGTCAACGACCTGATCGTGCAGGGCGCCGAGCCGCTGTTCTTCCTCGATTATTATGCCACCGCCAAGCTCGACAACGCCGTCGCCGAGCGTGTCGTGGCATCGATCGCAGAGGGCTGCCGTCAGGCCGGCTGCGCGCTGATCGGCGGCGAAACCGCGGAAATGCCCGGCATGTATGCAGACGGCGACTACGATCTCGCGGGCTTTTGCGTCGGCGCGGTCGAGCGCGACCGGGTGCTGACCGGGCGGGAGATCGGCGCGGGCGACGTCATCCTCGGGCTGGCATCCTCCGGTGTGCATTCGAACGGTTTTTCGCTGGTCCGCCGCCTCGCCGCGGATCGCGGGTGGAAGCTCGACCGGCCGGCATTGTTCGATTCGGACCGGCTGCTGATCGACATCCTCATGGCGCCGACGCGGATCTACGTCGCAAGCCTGCTGCCACTCCTGCGCGAGGGCGCGATCAAGGGGCTGGCGCATATCACCGGCGGCGGATTGCTGGAAAATATCCCCCGCGTGCTGCCGGCCGAGGCGCATGCGGTGGTCGACGCCGACGCGTGGGAGCAGCCGCGGCTGATGGCATTCCTGCAGGCGCAGGGTGCGATCGAGCCGGAAGAAATGGCGCGCACCTTCAATTGCGGGATCGGCATGGCGGTCGTCGTCGAGGCGGATCGCGCGGACGCCGTCGCCACGGCGCTGCGCGCAGCAGGGGAGACGGTGCACGCGATCGGCCGGATCGAGCCGGGACCCCGCGGCTGCACCGTTCGCGGATCGACCGAGACGTGGAGCGCCCGCAAAGACTGGACAGCAACGCATGCGGGGTGAGCCGGCGTGAAGACCGTAGGCATCCTGATCTCGGGCCGCGGATCGAACATGATGGCGCTGGTCGAGGCAGGCATCCCGGTTGGCCTCGTCGCCTCCGACAAGCCGGACGCACCGGGCCTGGCCTGGGCCCGGGAGCGCGGCATCGCAGCGTTCGGGCTGTCGCCCAAGGATATTGGCAAGGCCGCCTATGAGGCGCAGATCGACGCCGCCCTGCGAGAGGCGGGATGCGAGGTGATCGCGCTGGCGGGCTATATGCGGTTGCTGTCGGACGATTTCGTCGTGCGGTGGCGCGGCCGGATCGTCAACATTCACCCGTCACTGCTGCCGAAATACAAGGGCCTCGACACGCATGCGCGGGCCATCGCCGCGGGTGATACCGTCGCAGGATGCTCCGTGCATATCGTCACGGAGGAGCTGGACGGCGGCGCCCTGCTGGGACAAGCCCAAGTGCCGGTGCTCGCCGACGATGGACCCGATACGCTGGCATCGCGCGTTCTCGCCGCCGAGCACCGCCTCTATCCACAGGTGCTGAAGGAGTTCGCCAGCCGATGACCCCCGATTCTCCTGCCGTGTCTCCTGCCCTCACCCGCATCCGTGAGATAGCACTGCTGCTGCCGGAGGTGGAGGAGCGACCTAGTCACGGCCAGCCAACGTTCTTCGTTGAGGACAGGCAGTTCGCACAGGTTCGCGAAAATCATCACGGGGACGGGCTGAACGTCGTCTGCGTGCGCACCAGCGGCACCGACGAACAGGCGATGTTGATCGATTCCGCTCCGGATATCTATTCTAAGCCGGCCTATCTCGGCCCGTCAGGCTGGGTCGGCGTGGCGCTGGACGGTGATCCCGACTGGGCGTTGATCGAGGATCGCGTCTCGCGAAGCTGGGAACTCGCCGCGCCGCGCCGCCTGCTCGAGGCGGGCGGACGATGACCGAGACGAAGGATCAGGCGCAGACCCGCCGCCGCTGGGTCACGCTGGCGGAAGTGGTGGCCGTCGCCGGCGTCGTCATCGCCGCGCTGACTCTATACAGCAACTGGCAGGAGCGTCGGGACGCGGCTGCAGACAAGGCGATGGAACAGGCCAGCGCATCCCGCGACAAGGCGCGTTTCGTATTGCGCGGCGCAGTGGCCGAGGACAAACGATCGATCATGCTGGTGCGCGACGAGGCACATCCGCTCGGCGACATCCGCGTCACCTTCCCGGCCGCGCTCGGCGTGTCACCGCAGGATTCGGTGACGCAGACGATCGAGGCGGGATGGTTCGACGCCGCGTTGCGCAAGGCCACTGACGGCGGCCCCGATGAGCGGACCGGGCGGTTGTCGGTTTTGGTGCGCTATACTTATTTTACCGACGACCGGCCGACGACGCGTCAGGCGATATACGACGTCGTCTGGAAGACCGAGGGGCAGATGTTGCGCGGCCGCAAGGTCGAATTGCTCGACTTTCGTTTGCGGGAAAGCGGCGGCGATCAACGGCGGGTCGATGCCCTGTGGACGAGGGCGCTGCCAAAGGCGCCCTAACGAGCGACCATCCAACGGAAGAAGCGCGGCACCGCACCGCGCCGCGTCATCCACTCGCTGTATTCGCGGTAGACGGGATCCAGTCCCAGATGCCGTTCTTCGGTGCGAGCGCGCCAGTAATAGATGCCGCTGACCACACCCATCAGCGCGGTCGCGCGCACCGCATCAATCACGCTGCCGGTCGTCAGGATCGGCAGCGTCGACAACCACCAGAACAGGTTTTTCGACAGATAGGCCGGGTGCCGCGAGAACGCATAGGGACCGTGCGTCAGGATACCGCGATGCGTAAGGTTGGAGAATCGCAGCCCGAACGCCACCGTCGCCCATGCGTAGATCGCGGTCAGAACGACCAGCACCGCGCCCCAGGCACTCATCAGCATCGAATGTCCCGCGAACCAGTCGGTCCATTCCTGCGTCCCGGGATGATAGTCGAGCGGCCCGCCCGCCTCCATCAGGATGAACGGCGGATAGCACATCAGCGCCGCGGTCCACGCCGCCGCGAACGGATTGGCACTGCGAATATGCGAATCGAGCGGACGCAGCGTCAGGATGTAACCGACCGTGGCGAAGCCCACGTCGATGACGAACATCAGTGCGATCAGCCATTGCGCCAGCGCCACCGGATCACGCAGTCCGGACAGGTCGGTGCGGATGAAGCCACCGAAGTTGCCCGGCACCACCGCCAGCATGAATGCGAGGAAGAACGCCTTTACCGCCCAGCCGCGCAGATGACCGTGGATCGCCTGGCGATCGACACCGCTTTGCCCGGTCAGCCATGCGCCGAGATGCCACGCGCCGTCGTGCGGCTCCACCAGATGACGATCGAGCCACAGCACATACGGCACCGCGACCAGTGCGACGATCGGCACCGCCCAGCTGAAGCACCACATGGCGAAGGCGAAATTGCCCTCCCAATAGAAGCGGCCGACGCCATAGATGATCGCGATACCGCCCCAGGTGACGTACAGGCCGGCGAGCTTGGTCAGGCTGATGTCGCGGGTTTCGGCGAACGTGCGCTTCACGCTCCAGTCGATACCGGTCGTCGGGCTACGATGAACCTTGTCGACCAGCAGCGACCAGCCGACCATCGGCAGCCCGCTGGCGAGCAGCCCGACCAGCGCCGCATAGGGGCCGTCCATGCCGATCGCCAGACAGGCGACCAGCCACAGGGTCAGACCTGCCATACCGGCGATACCCACGCCGTGACTTACCGCAGAAGAGGGGCGCGGGTCTGCCGCGGAATGCGCGGCCAGCGTGGCATCGTGATACATGCGCGCTCGTCTAGCGCAGGAACGGTAAGCAAGTCGTGAACCATGTGCCGCAAGCCGATCAGACGCTTGCACCGGCATGCGGAGGATTGTAATGGCGCTGACGCACGGCGTGCGCGGGTATAGCACAATGGTAGTGCAGCAGCCTTCCAAGCTGAATACACGGGTTCGATTCCCGTTACCCGCTCCAGCCGCCGCACCTCCTTTCTTCGTCAGTCCTTCGCCGTCCCCGGCTCCGCCATATTGCGATGCTGCTCCGCGAGAATGGCGTTCGGCGTGACGTTGGCGACCGCCGACTGAATTTTGTTCTTCCAGCCCGACACGATCGCCGCCTTGCCCGCCATCAGGGCGTCCCAGCCGTCCTTCGCTACGTCGGCGGGATCCGACTTCTTGGGATCGGTGCCGACATCGGTGTCGAGCATGTCACCCCGCGCAAAGAATTCGGTGTCGACCGGCCCGGGCATCAGGTTGGTCAGCGTGACGCCATCCGCGTCCTTGATCTCGTTCTGGATCGCGGCGACGAAGCTGTCCACGAACGCCTTGGTGCCGTTGTAGACCGCCTGAAATGCGCCGGGAATGTAGCCGGCGATCGATCCGGTCACCAACACCTTGCCGTCGTTGCGGGCGACCATCGGCTTCAGCACCTGCTGGAGCAGATAGACCGTGCCGGTGATGTTGGTGTCGACCACCATGCGCCAGTCGGATACCGACTGGTCGAGAAACGCCCGGCCGAGACCATGGCCGGCGTTGGCGCAGACCAGATCGATCTGCCGTCCGCCGGCCGCAGCCAGCAACGTATCGACGCCCTGGGTCGTCGAGAGATCCGCCTCGACCGCCGTTACGGACGTGCCGAATTGTTCGAAATCGGTCGCTGCCGAATGGATCAGCGCCTCGTTAGCGGCGACGATGATGTCGTAGCCGTCCTTCGCGGCGAGCGTCGCGAGTTCGAAGCCGATGCCGGTCGATGCCCCGGTAATGATGGCAAGTTTGTTGGCCATGATGTGATCCTTTAGATGGGATTCGTCCCCCTCCCGTCATGCGGGCGAACGCCGAGATCCGTGGAGGGGGTGAAGCCGATGAAGTGCGCAAACGCCGGTGAAGCGCTCCATGGGTCCCGGCGTTCGCCGGATGACGGTGGGTCGGGTCAGCTCATCGCCATTCCCGGCTTCAGGACGATCTTGGTCACCTCGTTCTGGTGATCCTTGAACATCTTGTAGCCCTTGGGCGCGTCCATCAGCGGCATGCGGTGCGAAATGAGGAACTCGGTATCGATCTTCCCTTCCATGATCGCGTTGAGCAGCCCCGGCATGTAATGCTGGACGTGGGTCTGGCCGGTCTTGAGCGTCAGCCCCTTTTCCATGAACGCGCCCAGCGGGAACTTGTCGACGAATCCGCCGTACACCGCCGGCATCGATACCCGTCCGCCCTTGCGGCAGGCGATGATCGCCTGGCGGATCGAGTGGGGCCGATCGGTGCCGAGGAAGGTCGACGCCTTGATCTGATCGATGACGTTGTCGACGAACAGGCCGTGTGCCTCCAGCCCGACCGCGTCGATCACCGCATCGGGGCCGATCCCGCCGGTCATCTCCATCAGCGCTTCGTAGGTCGCGCTCTCCTCGAAGTTTATCGTCTCGGCGCCGAAGCGCTTCGCGAGTTCGAGACGGTGCGGGAAATGATCGATCGCGATGACGCGTTCTGCGCCCATCAGGAACGCCGACTGCACCGCGAACAGACCGACGGGGCCGCAGCCCCAGACCGCAACGGTATCGCCCGGCTCGATCTGCGCATATTCCGCCGCCTGCCAGCCCGTCGGCAGGATGTCGGACAGGAACAGCACCTTGTCATCGTCAACGCCGTCCGGAATGACGATCGGGCCGACGTCGCTGAACGGCACGCGGACATATTCCGCCTGTCCGCCCGCATAGCCGCCCGTCATGTGGCTGTAGCCGAACAGCCCCGACATTTCGGTGCCGTACAGGGTTTGGGCAATGTCCTGATTGTCGGCCGGCAGACCGTTGGGGCAAGCCGAATACTGGTGCTTGCCGCAATGATAGCAGCTGCCACAGGCGATCGTGAACGGGACGACCACGCGCTGGCCCTTCTTCAGGGTCGATTTTGCGCCGACCTCTACCACCTCACCCATGAATTCATGGCCAAGGATGTCGCCGGACTGCATCGTCGGGATATAGCCGTCGTAGAGATGCAGGTCGGAGCCGCAGATCGCGGTCGAGGTGACCTTGATGATGCAGTCGCGGGGATTGACGATCTCCGGGTCGTCGACCGTGTCCATGCGGACGTCGTGCTTTCCGTGCCAGGCGAGTGCTTTCACAGCCCCATCTCCTCATATTGCTTGGGGTTCATCGCCGGTGTCGCGATCTCGCCGGTTTCCATCAGCTGCTTGAACCGGCGCAGGTCGCGACGTGCCTGGATCGCCGGTTCGCGCTGGAACATTTTCGCGATCACCTTGCCGATAACGCCGCCGGGCGGGTCATAGGCGATCGTCACGGTCACCACCGTGCCACGCTCGCCGGCATCACGGAATTCGATGCGACCGGAATTGGCAACGTCGGCGCCGGGTTCGGACGTCCATGCGATGAAGCGATCCGGTTCCTCCTGCGTCACCCGCGCGTCCCATTCGACGGTGGCACCTGCCGGTGCCTTGACCGTCCAGTGCGACTCCTTGTCGTCCGTCACCTCGATCGAGACGACGTTCTCCATGAAGTGCGGCAGGTTCGTGAAATCGCGGAAATAGGCGTAGAGCTCGCTTGCGGGCCGGTTGATCGTCACCGATCGCCCGACGACGGAGGAGCCTTGCCCCTCAATCAGCGATTCGGTGACGGTATCGGCAGCGTCGCGGCGTTTGGACGTCGCGGCAGGCGCATCGTCATGTGCGTCGGTCATCCTGATCTCCCTTCGGAAGACCCCCTAACCCGGCGCGAACACGCCCGTTCCAGTCGTTACGTATGTAGATTCAACTAGATAAAGCTAGTTTCGTCCATTCGGCGGCAGAATGGCAACGCTGTGGTGGAGCAAGGCGACCAATCGGGCCGCGTCCTTCCGGCCATGCCGGAAGGTGGTGGACAGGGCTGGATTCGAACCAGCGTACGCTTGCACGGGCAGATTTACAGTCTGCTGCCTTTAACCACTCGGCCACCTGTCCGGATGCGAGTTCGCCGAAGCGAGGCGGCCTATTGGCGAAGCGAAACGCAGCTGTCAACGCCGCTGCCGCCGAATTGCGGATGCTTGCGCGAACGGCGGACGCCGCCTAGCACCCCGAACGGAATAACGGGGATATTCATGCGTCGTCTGCTGCTTGCCACTGCCGCCATCGTTCTTGCCGCACCCGCCGCGGCGCAGGATCGCGCCGCCATCGCCGCGATCATCGATCAGGGCACCAACCACAGCCAGGTGGTGCAAACCGTCCAGCACCTGACCGATGTGATCGGCCCGCGACTCGCCAACTCGCCCGGCGCGCGCAAGGCTGAAGCGTGGACGGAGGGCAAGTTCCGCGAATGGGGGCTGAAGAACGTGCGCAGGGAGGGCTTCGCCTTCGGTCGCGGCTGGTCGATCGAGCGCGCCAGCGTCCGCATGGTCAGCCCGCGCCCGGTCCAGCTGACGGCGATTCCGGTCGCATGGACGCCGGCGACGAATGGCACGCTGACAGCGCCGGTCGTCGTCGCGCCGATCGCCCGCGAGCGAGACTTCGCGAAATACCGTGGCCAGCTTCGCGGCAAGATCGTGATGATCTCGCTCCCCCGCGCTGCCGGCGATGCGACCGAGGCGCCGTTCCGCCGGTTGACCGGCGAGGACATCGGCAAGCTCGACCAGTTCCAGCAGCCCAATTACGATCCCGCCGCGGCCGATCGCCGGATGAAGCGGCTCGACTATGCGAAGAAGCTCGATGCGTTCCTGAAGGAAGAGGGCGCGGTGGCGGTGGCGACGATGTCGTATCGCGACGGCAAGCTGGTGCATGGCGAAGGCTATCTGTTCGGTGTCGGCGACACCGCCTCACTGCCCGCAGTGCAGATCGCACAGGAGGATTATCTGCGGCTCGCCCGGCTGGCGAAGATCGGTCCCGCCCCGACGCTGGAGATCATCAGCGACGTCCGCTTCGATGACAGCGATGCCAACGCGTACAATGTGATCGCGGAGATCCCCGGCACCGATCCCAAGGCCGGTTACGTCATGGCGGGCGCTCACCTCGACAGCTGGGTCGCGGGCGACGGGGCTGCCGACAATGCGGCAGGGTCGGCGGAGATCATGGAGGCGGCGCGCATCCTGTCCGCCAGTGGGGTTCGGCCGAAGCGCACGATCCGCTTCGTGTTGTGGGGTGCGGAGGAAGAGGGGCTGCTCGGCTCGTCAGCCTACACCCGCGCACATCTGGCGCGGCGCGGCACCGGGGCACAGCCGGCCGGCGTCGATTTCGGCTTTGCCTATCGCTGGCCGATCGTGCCGTTGCCCGGCCACGGCGAGGTCGCCGCCTATTTCAACATCGATAACGGATCGGGCAAGCTGCGCGGCCTGTATGCCGAGAACAATCCCGCCGTCGTACCGATCTTCCGCGAATGGCTCAGCCCGTTCGCGTCGATGGGTGCGGGCAACGTCGTCGCGCGCCAGACCGGCGGCACCGATCACGTCAGCCTGCAACAGATCGGCATTCCCGGCTTCCAGTTCATCCAGGACCCGCTCGATTACGGTAGCCGGGTGCATCACAGTTCGGTCGATACGTTCGATCACCTGAAGCCGGAGGACCTGCGTCAGGGCTCGATCGTGCTCGCCTCGGTCTTGCTCTCCGCCGCCAATGCCGACAAGGCGCTGCCTCGCCCGCCGCTGCCGACGCAGCCGGTGGTCACCGATCCCTTTGCCTATAGCGATACCAATGATGACTGAACCTGCCGCCCCCCTCTGCCTGCCGGCCGCCGTCTGATGGCGCGCAAAGGCCATCGCCCGTCGACCGGCACCGCCAACCGCCCCAAATTCTGGGGCCGCCATCCGGTGACGGCGGCGCTCGCCAATCCCAACCGTGTCGTGCGCAAGCTGTGGGGGACGCGCGAGGCGCTGGCGGCGCTCGACATCCCGTCGACGCTGCCGGTCGTCTATGCCGAGGCGCCTGATCTAGGCCGGCTGGTGCCGTCCGACGCACCGCACCAGGGGCTGGTCGCGGAGGTCGAGCCGCTCGACGACATGTGGCTTGCCGACCTGCTGATCGAGGGCAAGGACGACAACCGCCCGCTGGTGGTGCTCGATCAGGTCACCGATCCGCACAACGTCGGCGCGATCCTGCGTTCCGCTGCGGCGTTCGACGCGCTCGGCATCGTGACGCAGGACCGCCATGCGCCGCCCGAAAGCGGCACGGTCGCGCGTTCGGCTTCGGGCGCGCTGGAGACGGTGCCGTGGATTCGCGTCGTCAACCTCGCCCGCGCGCTGGAAGAGATCGCCGAGGCGGGCTTCTGGCGGATTGGCCTCACCGGTCATGCGGACCAGACACTGGCCGAGGCGATGGGCACGCAGCGCATCTGCATCGTGCTCGGCGCGGAAGGCGAAGGCATGCGCCAGAATACCGAGGCACATTGCGACGAACTCGCCAAGCTGCCGATCAGCGGCAAGGTGGAGAGCCTCAACGTCTCCAACGCCGCCGCGATCGCGCTCTACGCGGTGGCGGCACGCTAGCCGCTCACCGCGCGAGCCGATCAATCTTCGCCGGCGATCGTCACCCGCAGCCCGTCGAGCGCCGGCGTCATCTGGATCTGGCACGACAGGCGCGAGGTCGCGTTGCGCTCGTCGCTCGAATCGAGCAGATCGTCCTCGTCCGGCCCCATCGCGGGCAGCTTGTCCGCAAAATCCGGGTCGACATGGACGTGGCAGGTGGCGCAGCTGCAGCAGCCACCGCACAGCGCCAGCAGTTCGTCGATACCGGCGTCGCGGATCACCTCCATCACCGACAGGCCGGCTTCGCCCATGATCTCGCGTTCTTCCCCCTCACGCGTCGTGACGATAAGCTTGGGCATGATATTCTCCGCTGAAGTCGCCGCCGGCCATGCCGCGCCGTCGCCAAAGGATCAAGCATGGGCCTGAGCGCCGAACAGATCCGCGTCGCGATGGATGCGCTCGCCGCCGCCGAGCCGGGCTTCGCCGCCGGCCTGTCGCGCGTCGGCTACCCACCGCCGCGCATCCGCGAGCGCGGCTATGCGACGCTGCTGCGCACCATCCTTGGCCAGCAGGTCAGCGTCGCTTCGGCCGCCGCGGTGTATCGCAAGCTGGAGACGCTGGTCGGCGAGCCCGGCGATCCGCACACCATCCTCGCCGCCAGCGACGAGACGCTGCGCGCCGCCGGCCTGTCGCGGCAGAAGGCGAGCTACGCCCGCAGCCTCGCCGAAGAGGTGACCAGTGGGCGCCTCGACCTCGACAATTTGCCGGCCGACGACGAGGAGGCGATCGCGCAACTGGTGCGGGTAAAGGGCATCGGTCGCTGGTCCGCCGAAATCTACCTGCTGTTCGCCGAGGGGCGGCAGGACATCTGGCCTGCCGGCGACCTCGCCGTGCAGATCGAGCTCGGCCGGCTGTTGGGCCATGACGAGCGGCCCTCGGAAAAGCTCTGTCGCGCGCTGGCCGAAGCCTGGCGGCCGCATCGTGGAGCGCTCGCGATCTTCACCTGGCACCATTACGGCGCCGGACCGGATGTGGATGCCGCGCCGGTGTGAGATCCCGCCGCGTCAGCTGACGGCAAGAGCGGCTTAGCCCCGGGCCCTTCTAACTTGGGCCAGGACGATCCGCGCTTTTCCCTTTGCCCCGACCGCTGCCATCCGTCACAGGTCGGTTCATGACGACAGCCACGCCGACGACTGCCGCCCTTCCCAGCCACCCCCATCCCGCATCGCTCAGCGGCAGCCATCGCAGCGTCGCCGTGCCGACCGGCCTGAAGGGCTGGCGGCGGCTGGGCGCGTTCATGGGGCCGGGCTTCCTCGTCGCGGTCGGCTATATGGACCCCGGCAACTGGGCGACCGACATCGCCGGCGGATCGGCGTTCGGCTACACCCTGCTGTCGGTCATCCTGCTGTCGAACCTGATGGCGATCGTGTTGCAGGCGCTGTCCGTCCGTCTGGGCGTCGCCGCCGGGCTCGACCTCGCGCAGGCGTGCCGCGCCTATTATTCCAAACCGGTATCGCTGGTACTCTGGGTGTTGGCGGAGGTCGCGATCATCGCCTGCGACCTTGCCGAGGTGCTCGGCACCGCGATCGCGCTCAAGCTGCTGTTCGGCATGCCGCTGGTATGGGGCGTTGTGCTGACCGCGCTCGACGTGTTCCTGATCCTCGCGCTGCAACGCTTCGGCTTCCGCAAGATCGAGGCGTTCATCGTCGCGTTGCTCGTCATCATCGCCGGCTGTTTCGCCTACGAACTGTTCCACGCGAAGCCGGACATGGGCGCGCTGATGGCCGGCTTCATCCCCTCGCCCGGCATCGTCACCGATCCCGCCAAGCTGTACCTCGCGATCGGCATCCTCGGCGCGACGGTGATGCCGCACAATCTCTACCTCCATTCCTCGATCGTCCAGACCCGCGCCTTCGCCCCGACGGATGAGGGCAAGGCGGAGGCGGCGAAGATGGCAACGCTGGACAGCACGATCGCGCTCGGACTCGCCTTCTTCATCAACGCCGCGATCCTGATCGTCGCCGCCGCCGTGTTCCATACCGCCGGTCGGACCGAAGTGGCGGAGATCGACGAGGCGTATCGCCTGCTGGCACCGATGATGGGCGTCGGCGCGGCGAGCGTGGTGTTCGGTATCGCGCTGCTCGCCTCGGGGCAGAACAGTACGGTCACCGGCACGCTTGCCGGGCAGATCGTGATGGAGGGCTTCCTCAACCTGCGGCTGCCGGTGTGGCTGCGCCGGCTGGTGACGCGATTGCTCGCGATCGTGCCGGCGGTGATCGTCGTCGGCGCATCGGGCGACAGCGGCGCTACGCAGTTGCTTGTGCTCAGTCAGGTGGTGCTCAGCCTGCAACTGCCGTTCGCGGTCGTGCCGCTGGTATTGTTCACCGGTCAAACCCGGGTGATGGGCCGCTTCGTCAGCCCATTATGGCTGCGCACCCTCGCCTGGGCCATTGCGGCGATCATCATCGGGCTGAACCTCACCCTGCTGATCGGCATGCTTTAATCCCGATACGGCCTTTAAAAGGGTGACATCGGGCGATCGTCGTCGTCTAGTGCGCCTTCCTCTTGCTCCGGACATGCCGTGACAGACAGCCCAGCCGCCGCTCTTCCGACCACGACCCGTAACGAACTCGCCTCCGCCATCGTCGATACCCTCGTCCATCGCATCGGCAAGGATGCGCAGGCCGCCCGCCCGCACGACTGGCTGGCGGCGACGATCTTCACCCTGCGCAACGAAATCATCGAACGATGGATGGAATCGACCAAAGCGGCGCACGCCGCGGGGGCCAAGCGGGTCTATTACCTCAGCCTGGAATTCCTGATCGGCCGGCTGCTGCGCGATGCATTGTCGAACCTGCGCCACAACGACGAGGTGGCAGAGGCGCTGGCGACGCTGGGCGTAAACCTGTCCGAAATCGAGGAGATCGAACCCGACGCCGCGCTCGGCAACGGCGGCCTCGGCCGGCTGGCGGCGTGCTTCATGGAAAGCCTCGCGAGCCTCGACCTGCCCGCCTACGGCTATGGCATCCGCTACGTGAACGGCATGTTCCGCCAGCGGCTGGACGACGGCTGGCAGATGGAGCTGCCGGAAAACTGGCTGGCGCATGGCAATCCGTGGGAGTTCGAGCGCCGCGAGAGCGCCTATTTCATCGGCTTCGGCGGCGAGGTGACGAGCGTCGCGGAGGGCCGGGTCCACTGGTCCCCCGCGGAGGCGGTGGAGGCGGTCGCCTTCGATACGCCGATGGTCGGCTGGCGCGGCAAGCGGGTGAACACGCTGCGGCTGTGGAATGCGCGCGCTTTCGATCCGATCAAGCTCGACCAGTTCAATGCCGGCGACTTCGAGGGCGCGCTGGCCGGCCAGACCCGTGCCGAAACGCTGACGCGCGTGCTGTATCCCAACGACAGCACGCCGGCGGGACAGGAACTGCGGCTGCGGCAGGAATACTTTTTCTCCTCCGCATCGATCCAGGACATCGTTCGCCGGCATGTCCAGTATTTCGGCGACATCCGGACGCTGAGCGACAAGGCGGCGATCCAGCTCAACGACACCCACCCCGCGGTTGCCGTCGCCGAGCTGATGCGCATCCTGACCGATTTTCACGAACTGTCGTTCGACGAAGCGTGGGACATCACCCGCGCGACCTTTGGCTATACCAACCATACGTTGCTGCCCGAGGCGCTGGAAAGCTGGCCGCTGCCGTTGTTCGAACGGCTGCTGCCGCGGCATATGCAGATCGTCTATGCGATCAACGCCAGACTGCTGCGTGAGGCGGCAAAGGCCGAGGGGATCGACGATCACGCGATCGCCGCGATCAGCCTGATCGACGAGGGCGGCGAGCGGCGCGTGCGCATGGCGAACCTCGCCTTTGCGGGCAGCCACAGCGTCAACGGCGTCGCGGCGCTGCATACCGAGCTGATGAAGAAGACGGTCTTCGCCGATCTCCATCGCCTCTACCCCGACCGGATCAACAACAAGACCAACGGCATCACGCCGCGCCGCTGGCTGCAGCAATGCAATCCGGGGCTCACCGATCTGCTGACGCAAGCCATCGGCGAGGACTTCCGCGACGACGCGATGAAGCTGACCGCGCTGATTCCTTTTGCGGACGATGCATCATTTCGGGAGCGTTTCGCCGCGGTGAAGCGTTCCAACAAGGTGACGCTCTCGACGTATATCAAGGACAGCCTGGGTTTGAGCATCGATCCCGATGCGATCTTCGACGTGCAGATCAAGCGCATCCACGAATACAAGCGCCAGCTGCTCGGCATCGTCGAGGCGGTGGCGCTATACGACCAGATCCGCAGCCATCCGGAGCGGCAGTGGACGCCGCGCGTGAAGCTGTTCGCGGGCAAGGCGGCATCGAGCTATCATAACGCCAAGCTCATCATCAAACTGGCGAATGACGTGGCCAAGCGGATCAACGCCGATCCCGCGGTCGGCGACCTGCTGAAGGTGGCGTTCGTGCCCAATTACAACGTCAGCATGGCGGAACGGATCATCCCCGCCGCCGATCTGTCCGAACAGATCTCGACCGCGGGCATGGAAGCCTCCGGCACCGGCAATATGAAGTTCGCGCTCAACGGTGCGCTGACGATCGGTACGCTCGACGGCGCGAATATCGAGATCAAGGATCACGTCGGTGACGACAACATCTTCATCTTCGGCCTGACCGCGGACGAAGTCGCGGACAAGCGCAACAGCGGTTATCGTGGGCGCGACGTGATCGCCGCATCGCCCGAACTGGCGCAGGCGGTCAATGCGATCGCGTCCGGCGTGTTCTCGCCGGACGATCCCGACCGGTACAAGGGATTGATGGACGGGCTGTACGACCACGACTGGTTCATGCTCGCCGCCGATTTTGACGCTTATGCCGCCGCACAGCGGGACGTCGATGCCAAGTGGAACGATGCCGACGCCTGGGGGCGATCGGCGGTCCTGAACGTCGCCAACATGGGCTGGTTCTCGTCCGACCGGACGATCGGCGAATATGCGAAACAGATTTGGGGGGTCATGTGAAACCACCGCGTGGCGCCATTGCCGCCCTGCTCGACGGGCGCCACGACGATCCGTTCTCGCTGCTTGGCGTGTTTCCGGGTCCGGGGGGCACGTTCGCCCGCACCTGGATACCAGGCGCGGAGACGGCGGAGGCGCACGATCTCGCCGGCACGTCGCTGGGCATGCTGACGCGCGTCGGCACGGACGATCTGTTCGAAGGTATCATCGCGGGATCGCCGCAGCCGATGAGATACAAGGCGCAGGGCTATGGCGCCGAATGGTGGGTCACCGATCCATACAGCTTCGGTCCGGTACTCGGCCCGAC
Organism: Sphingomonadaceae bacterium OTU29LAMAA1; assembly: GCA_024072375.1. NCBI lineage: Bacteria > Pseudomonadati > Pseudomonadota > Alphaproteobacteria > Sphingomonadales > Sphingomonadaceae > Sphingomonadaceae bacterium OTU29LAMAA1. Next base: position 253,119 of record CP099617.1, on the reverse strand, counting down.
CGACGACTATCTGATCGCGGAAGGATCGCACTTCCGGCTCTACGACAAGATGGGCGCGCATCTGATCGAGCATCAGGGCGCATCGGGCATGCATTTCGCGGTATGGGCGCCGAATGCGCAACGCGTGTCGGTGGTCGGCGATTTCAACGACTGGAACCACGCCCGCCACGTCATGCGTCGCCGCAGCGACGTCGGCGTTTGGGAAATCTTCCTCCCCGATATCGGCGAGGGTCGCAGCTACAAGTTCGCGATCCACGGCCCGGACGGGCGGTTGCAGCCGCTGAAGGCCGATCCGTTCGCCTTTGCCGCGGAGCTGCGCCCGAAGACCGCTTCCGTCACGACCGCGCCGCCCGCGCACGTCTGGGGCGACGATGCGCATCGCGAGACTTGGGCAAAGGTCGATCCGCGCCGGGTGCCGATGAGCATCTACGAAGTGCATGCGGGCAGTTGGGACAAGGACGAGAACGGCTGGTATCTGTCGTGGGATGCGCTCGCCGACCGGCTGATCCCGTACGTCGTCGATATGGGCTTCACGCATATCGAGTTCATGCCGATCAGCGAACACCCCTATGATCCGTCATGGGGATATCAGACGACCGGCCTGTACGCGCCCTCCGCCCGGTTCGGTGATGCCGACGGCTTCGCGCGATTCGTCGATGGAGCGCATCGTGCCGGAGTCGGCGTATTGCTCGATTGGGTGCCGGCGCATTTCCCGGTCGACGCGCACGGCCTGAGCCGGTTCGACGGCACGGCATTGTACGAACATGAGGACCCTAAGCTCGGCTTCCATCCCGACTGGAACACGGCGATCTACAATTTCGGACGGCGCGAAGTGCGGTCGTTCCTGATCAACAACGCGCTGTTCTGGCCGGAGCGCTATCACGTCGATGGCCTGCGCGTCGATGCGGTCGCGTCGATGCTGTATCGCGATTACAGCCGTGAACCGGGCGAGTGGATTCCGAACGAGCAGGGCGGGCGCGAGAATTGGGAGGCAGTGACCTTCCTCCGCGACATGAACCGGGCGGTCTACGGCAAGCAGGACGGCGTGTTCACGGTTGCGGAGGAATCGACCAGCTGGCCCGGCGTATCGATGCCGGCGTTCGAGGAGGGGCCGAAGGAAAGCCTCGGCTTCGGGTTCAAGTGGAACATGGGCTGGATGCACGATACGCTTCAGTACTTCGCGCGCGAACCGGTGCATCGCCGCCATCATCATGGCGAGATCACCTTCGGCTTCGTCTATGCCTTCGATGAGAACTTCGTCCTGCCGCTGAGCCATGACGAGGTCGTGCACGGCAAGGGATCGCTGCTGACGAAGATGGCCGGCGACGACTGGCAGCAATTTGCGAACCTGCGCGCCTATTACGCGTTCATGTGGGGCTACCCCGGCAAGAAGCTGTTGTTCATGGGACAGGAGTTCGCCCAGCGACAGGAATGGAGCGAGGAACGCGCGCTCGACTGGCACCTCCGCAATTCGGCGGCGCATGAGGGCGTGCGCAAACTCGTTCGCGAGCTCAACCGCGTCTATCGCGACACGCCCGCGTTGCATGCGCGCGATTGCGAGGCGGAGGGGTTCGAGTGGCTGATCGGCGACGATGCAACCAATTCCGTGTTCGCTTGGCTGCGCAAGGCGCCCGGCGAGAAGCCGGTGGCGGTGATCGCCAACCTGACGCCGGTCGCGCGCGCGCCGTATCGCGTGCCGTTGCCGCATGATGGCCGCTGGCGCGAGATCATGAACTCCGATGCCCATGATTATTGGGGATCGGGCCTGGGTAACCTGGGTGGTGTCGAGGCGAAGCAGGGTGCGGCATGGGTCACCCTGCCGCCGCTGGCCACGATCATGCTGGAATATGAAGGCTGAAACGGCCGGTGACGATAACAGGAGGGTGCGAATGGTAGACAGACGAGGGCAGCCGCTGTCGCGCGATGCGATGGCCTATGTGCTGGCGGGCGGCCGCGGCAGCCGATTGATGGAGCTGACCGACACGCGCGCCAAGCCGGCGGTCTATTTCGGCGGCAAGAGCCGGATCATCGATTTTGCGCTGTCGAACGCGATCAATTCGGGCATCCGCCGCATCGGCGTCGCGACGCAATACAAGGCGCATTCGCTGATCCGCCACCTGCAACGCGGCTGGAACTTCCTGCGGCCGGAACGCAACGAGAGCTTCGACATTCTCCCCGCCTCGCAACGCGTGTCGGAATTCCAATGGTATGAGGGCACCGCCGATGCGGTGTTCCAGAACATCGACATCATCGAGGCGTACGACGTCGAGTATATGGTGATCCTGGCCGGCGATCACATCTACAAGATGGATTACGAGATCATGTTGCAGCAGCACTGCAACAGCGGTGCCGACGTGACCGTCGCCTGTATGGAAGTGCCGCGGATGGAGGCGGTGGCGTTCGGCGTGATGCACGTCGACGAACAGGACCGCATCATCGATTTCGTCGAGAAGCCTGCCGATCCGCCGTCGATCCCCGGCCAGCCCGACACCGCGCTCGCCAGCCTCGGCATCTATGTCTTCCGCACCAAGTTCCTGATCGAGGAACTGCGGCGCGATGCCGATACGCCGGGTTCGGCGCGCGATTTCGGCAAGGACATCATCCCTTATCTGGTCGAGCATGGCCACGCGCAGGCGCATCGTTTTTCCGCGAGTTGCGTGCGGACCAGCGAGGAACCCGCCGCCTACTGGCGCGACGTCGGCACGGTCGATGCCTATTGGGAAGCCAATATCGACCTGACCGATATCATCCCGCAGCTCGACGTGTACGATCACGAATGGCCCCTGTGGACCTATTCGGAGATCACCCCGCCCGCCAAGTTCGTCCATGACGAGGATGGCCGGCGCGGATCGGCGGTGTCCAGTCTGGTATCGGGCAATTGCATTGTGTCGGGATCGTCGATCCAGCGGAGCCTGTTGTCCACCGGGGTGCGCGCGCACAGTTTTTCGTCGCTGGATGAGGCCGTCGTCCTGCCGTATTGCCACATCGGCCGCAACGCGCAGCTGAAGCGCGTGGTGCTCGACCGGGGCGTCGTCATTCCCGACGGTCTGGTCGTCGGTGAGGACCCCGAACTGGACGCCCGCCGGTTCCGCCGGACCGACAAGGGCATCTGCCTGATCACGCAACCGATGATCGACCGTCTGGACCGGTGACCGTGGTGCCGACCCTGAACGTCCTGTCGGTCGCATCGGAAGCCTTCCCGCTCGTCAAGACGGGCGGGTTGGCCGATGTGGTCGGCGCCCTGCCGGATGCGCTTGCGCCGCACGGGGTTGCAACGACGACGCTGATCCCGGGCTATCCGGCGGTCGGCGCGGCCGTAAAGGGTGCGAAGGTCGTCCACCGCTGGGCAAATCTGATGGGTGTGGAGGCGCGATTATTGTCGGCGCGGATCGGCGAGCATCCCCTGCTGGTGCTCGATGCCCCTGCCCTCTTCGCACGTCCGGGCGGACTCTATGGTCACGGCGACGACTGGCAGCGGTTCGCGGCCCTGTCCCGCGCCGCTGCCGATATCGCCTCGGGTGCTGCGCCGAAGTTACGATTCGACCTGCTGCACGCGCACGACTGGCAGGCGGCGATGGCGCCCGCCTATCTGCGCTATACGGATGCGGCGAAGCACACGCCGAGCGTGGTCACCGTGCACAACATCGCCTTTCAGGGCCGGTTCGATACGACGATCTTCCCCGAACTCGGTCTGCCCGATGCCGCCTACGCGCTGGACGGGGTCGAATATTATGGCGGTGTCGGGTTCCTGAAGGCGGGACTAGAGGCCGCCGATGCGATCACGACGGTCAGCCCGACCTATGCCGCCGAAATTCGCGAAGACCGGTTCGGCATGGGGCTGGAGGGCCTGATCGAAACGCGGCGCGAGCGGGTGCACGGGATCGTCAACGGGATCGACCCGGCGGTGTGGAACCCGGAAAGCGATACCGCCCTGCCCAGCCGCTACACCCCCCGCGCGCTCGGCCGGCGCAAGGCGAACAAGCGCGCAGTCGAAAAGATGTTCGGACTGGATCGCGGCGATGGTCCGATCTTCACCGTCATCAGCCGGCTGACTTGGCAGAAGGGCATGGACGTTCTGGCGCAATGCCTCGACGAGCTAGTCGCGCTCGGCGGGCGGCTCGCGCTGCTGGGGTCGGGCGATGCGCATCTCGAGGCAGCCTTCCTCGCCGCCGCCGCGCGCCATCCGGGGCGGATCGGGGTGCGCATCGGTTATGACGAACCGCTGTCGCACCTGTTGCAAGGGGGCGCGGATGCTATCCTGATCCCGTCGCGGTTCGAACCCTGCGGTCTTACCCAGCTATACGGCCTCGCTTATGGGTGCGTCCCGATCGTGGCACGCACAGGTGGGCTGGCTGACACGGTGATCGACGCCAACGAAGCCGCGCTCGCGGCCGGTGTCGCCACCGGATTCCAGCATGGCGAAACCGGTTATCACACGCTGGCACATGCCATTCGCCGTGCGATCGCCGCCTACGCGCGTCCCGATCTGTGGTGCGGCATCCAGCGTAACGGGATGCGTGCCGATTTCTCATGGGCGGAGAGCGGTCGCCGCTACGCCGAACTCTACAAGAGCCTGACAGGAGCCGCATGACCATCACCGTCGCGACCACGCCCTACACCGACCAAAAGCCGGGAACGTCCGGCCTGCGCAAGAAGGTGAAGGTGTTCCAGCAGCCGAATTACGCCGAGAACTTCATCCAGTCGGTCTTCGACGTGATCGACGGCAAGTCCGGCGCTACGCTGGTCGTCGGCGGCGATGGTCGCTTTCTGAATCGCGAGGTGATCCAGAAGGCGATCCGCATCGCCGCGGCGAACGGTTTTGCGCGCGTGGTGGTGGGGCGCGGCGGCCTGCTGTCGACGCCGGCGGCGAGCAACATGATCCGCATCCGAAGGGCGTTGGGCGGATTGATCCTGTCGGCGAGTCACAACCCCGGCGGTCCGGACGAGGATTTCGGGATCAAGTACAATATCGCCAACGGTGGCCCTGCGCCCGAACAGATCACCGACGCCCTGTACGCGCGGACGAAGACGATCGACCGCTGGCTGACGGTGGATGCGGCGGATGTCGACCTCGACGCATTGGGCGAGGTCGCGGTCGGCGGCATGACGGTCGAGGTCATCGATCCGGTCGAGGATTATGCAGCGTTGATGGAGACGCTGTTCGATTTCCCTGCCATCCGCGGCGCCGGCCTGACGATGGCGTTCGATGCGATGAACGCGATCACCGGTCCCTATGCGACGGAAATCCTCGAACGGCGGCTCGGCTTTGCGCCTGGCACTGTACGCAACGGCACGCCACTGGAGGATTTCGGCGGTCATCACCCCGATCCCAACCTCGTCCACGCGCACGAGTTATACGAGACGATGATGGCACCGGACGCGCCGGATTTCGGCGCGGCATCGGACGGGGACGGCGATCGCAACCTGATCATCGGTCGCCACCGCTTCGTGACGCCGTCCGACAGCCTTGCGATGCTGGCGGCGAACGCGCATCTGGCGCCGGGCTACGCGGGCGGGTTGAAGGGGATCGCGCGGTCGATGCCGACCAGCGCCGCCGCGGATCGCGTCGCGGAAAAGCTCGGGCTGCCGATGTTCGAGACGCCGACCGGATGGAAATTCTTCGGCAATCTACTCGATGCCGGCATGGCGACGATTTGCGGCGAGGAAAGCGCCGGTACGGGATCGGATCACGTTCGGGAGAAGGACGGTTTGTGGGCGGTGTTGCTGTGGCTCAACATCCTCGCAGCACGCAAGCAATCCGTCGACGCGATCGCGCGCGATCACTGGGCGACCTATGGCCGCAACTATTACGTGCGCCACGATTACGAAGGTGTCGAGAGCGAGCGCGCCGATGCCCTGATGACGGAATTGCGCGGCAAGCTGGCGTCGCTGCCGGGAACGACCCTCGCCGGGCTGACGATCGTCGAAGCGGACGACTTCGCCTACACCGACCCGACAGATGGCTCGGTCAGCCGCAACCAGGGCGTGCGCGTACTGTTCGAGGGCGGTAGCCGCGTGGTGTTCCGCCTGTCGGGCACAGGCACGAGCGGCGCGACCCTGCGCGTCTATCTGGAGCGGTACGAACCGGCGGACGGGCATCTCGATCGCGACACGGGCGAGATACTAAGCGATATCATCGCGGCGGCCGATGAGATTGCCGGCGTGAAGCGGCATACCGGACGCGACGCACCGGACGTCGTGACGTGATCGAGCGGGTGCGGCGGCAGGCGCCCGGATGACCGACGGGCATCCGGGCGTGTACCTGAGCGAACGAGGGGCACGCTTCGCCGTCCGATCGGCGACTCCGGTGACGTTGTGCCTGTTCGGTACGGAAGGCGAGCGGCGCGTCGCGATGGCGGGAGCGGGCGGCATCTGGTCGGTCGAGGTTCCGGGGATCGTCGCCGGGCAGGCGTACGGATATCGCGCCGCCGCCGATCCCGCGAAATTGCTGGTCGATCCCCATGCGGTCGAACTCGATCGACCGTTTGCCTATGATGCGCGCCTGCGCGAGCGGGGGGTGGATACGGGCGGACTCGTGCCGCTCGCGATCGTACGGGATAGCCCTCCGACCGGGTCGCTGTCGTCGCCCCTGTTCGCACCCGGCGGCCTGATCTACGAACTCAACGTCCGCGGGTTCACGATGCTGCATCCGGCAGTGCCCGAAGCGCAGCGGGGGACGATTGCGGCACTGGCACACCCCGCGGTGATCGCTCACCTGCGATCGCTGCGCGTGTCCGCGATCGAGCTGATGCCGATCGTGGCATGGATCGACGAGCGGCATTTGCCGCCGCTGGGACTGACCAACGCCTGGGGCTATAATCCGGTCGTGCCGATGGCGATCGATCCGCGGCTCGCGCCGGGCGGCGTAGCCGAATTGCGCGATACGGTGGCGGCGTTGCGTGCCGCGGGGATCGGCGTCATCCTCGACCTCGTCTTCAATCACACCGGCGAAAGCGACGTGCACGGGCCGACGCTTTCGCTGCGTGGTTTCGATGAGGCGCTCTATTACGCACATGCCGACGACGGCACGCTGATCAACGACACGGGCACCGGTAACACGCTCGATTGCAGCCGACCGGAGGTCCGGGCGATGATCCTCGACAGCCTGCGGCATTTCGCGCGCTGTGGCGTCGACGGGTTCAGGTTCGATCTGGCGACCATATTGGCGCGCGGGCCGGGGTTCGACGCGCAAGCGCCGATCTTTGCGGAGATTGCGGCCGATCCGTTGCTGGCCAGCCGGGTGATGATCGCCGAGCCGTGGGATATCGGTCCCGGTGGCTACCGACTGGGAGAATTCCCGGCCGACTGGCTGGAATGGAACGACCGCTATCGTGACGATGTGCGTCGGTTCTGGAAAGGCGATGGTGCCGCGGGCATGTTTGCGACACGGGTGGCGGGATCGGCTGACGTGTTCGGAAGCGGCGACACCCGTACCGTCAACTTCGTCGCCGCGCATGACGGTTTCACGCTGGCCGACACGGTCGCCTATGCGGAACGGCACAATCAGGCGAACGGCGAGGACAATCGCGACGGCCATGGCGACAACCATAGCTGGAACGATGGGGTCGAGGGGCCGACCGACGACCCGATGGTGATCGTGCGCCGCAATGCCGACGTGCGGGCGCTGCTGGCGACGCTGTTCGCCTCGCGCGGCACGATCATGCTGAGCGCGGGAGACGAGTTCGGCCGGACGCAACGGGGCAACAACAATGCCTATGCGCAGGACAATGCGATCGGCTGGGTCGACTGGACGGCGCGCGATCGCGCGCTGGAAGCGTTCGCCTTTGCACTGGCGGACTTTCGTGCGGCGCATGGTCTGACGCGGGTTGCCCCCTACGCCGACGCCGAATGGCGGACGCTGGCGGGCGAAGCGATGGCGGCGACCGACTGGACCGACGCACCGGGCTTCGAACTGCGGCTGCCGCACGACAACGGTAACACCGCCTTGCGGTTCGACCGGCAGATCCGTCGCGTATCGCTGAGCCATGGCATCGTTCTGGAGAGTCGCTGATGTTTCGTGCCATGCTGCTGGCCGTCGCTGGCCTGCTCGTCGCCGCCGCGCCACTATCTCCCGCCCAGCGGTTCGGTGCGCTCTTCCGCGATGTCCAGATGCGCGGGGTGTTCCCAGACTCGAAAACATTTGCCGACGCACAGCCGCGGCGTAGCGATGCCGCTATCCTGGCGGACTATCGGAAATGCGTTTGCAAGGACGATGCCGCGCTGAAGGCGTTCGTGCTCGCCAATTTCACGCTGCCGGTGACGCCTGCCGCGCCCCCGCCGTCGGGCAAATTGACGCTATCTGCACATATCGACGCGCTGTGGCCGCAACTCACGCGGACGCTGCCGAGTGTGCCGGCGGGATCGTCCGCGCTGTCACTGCCCCGCCGCTTCGTGGTTCCGGGCGGACGGTTCCGCGAGATGTATTATTGGGACAGCTGGTTCACGATGCTGGGCCTTCAGGTGTCCGGGCGACAGGATCTGGTCGAGGATATGATCGTCGATTTCGGCAGTCTGATCGACCGGTACGGCCGCATCCCGAACGGCACGCGCAGCTATTACCTCAGCCGGTCGCAACCTCCCTTCTTCTACCTGATCACACAGATGTCGCGCGACGCCGGGACGCTGGCGCAGCGAACCCGATGGCTTCGCGCTGAACACGATTTCTGGATGGCCGGAGCGGAAGGATTGAAGCCCGGCGGCGAACATGCGCGGGTGATCCGGCTGTCGGATGGATCGCTGCTCAACCGGTATTGGGACGACCGCGACGATCCCCGCGACGAGAGCTACCGGGAGGATGCGGTGCTGGTCGCGGCAACACCCGCACGCGATGCGCGGACGATGTTTCGGGACCTGCGCGCCGGGGCGGAAAGCGGATGGGATTTCAGCTCGCGCTGGCTGGCCGATGGCCGGACGCTGGCAACGATCCGCACGACCCGGATCGTACCGGTCGATCTCAACAGCCTGATGTTCGGGCTGGAACAAACGATCGCCGACAATTGCCGAACCCTGCGCGATGACGCGTGCGCGCGGCGATACGACACCGCCGCAACAGCCCGTCGACGCGCGATCGATGCGCATCTGTGGCATAGCGCTGGCGGCTATTATGCCGATTACGATCTGGATACCCGGCGCGCGATGGATGGACGTACGGCCGCGATGGCGTTCCCCCTGTTCGCGGGGCTGGCCTCGCCGAAGCGGGCACATGCCACTGCAACCGTGCTGGCATCGCTGATCGGCGAGGGCGGCCTCGGTACGACGACAAGGGCCACCGGACAGCAATGGGACCAACCGAACGGCTGGGCACCCTTGCAATGGATCGCCGTCGAGGGGCTGCGGCGGTATCGCGAGGATGCGCTCGCCACAAGGATCGCGGGCGGCTGGCTCGCCACGGTCGAACGGGAGTACGACGCGAGTGGCAAGCTGCTCGAGAAGTACAACGTCGTACAGAAGCTGCCGGGCGGTGGCGGTGAATATCCGTTGCAGGACGGCTTCGGCTGGACCAACGGCGTGACCCGCGCGATGATCGCACAAGGCTTTACCGCCGGCGGACGACGGCATAACATCCGTCATGGTCTATCCGGCGAGAGGTAATGCGAACGCGCCCGGACCAGCGATCCGGCGATCCCACGATTTGTCGCCCCGCGACTGGTTGGAGGCGGGGCAATCGCTGCTGCGACGCGGTGGCCTGCGCGCGCTGAAGCTGCGGCCGCTCGCCGGCGAACTGCGTGTCTCGACCGGCAGCTTCTATCATCACTTCGGCGACTTCGACGATTATCAGGGACGGCTGGCCGATTATTTCGCCGGCGCGCAGATCGCCGAACTGATCGACGCGATCGGTCGCGCCGAGGCCAACCCGATCGGACGCATCCGCCTGCTGGCGCAGGTGGTGCGTCGGCGTGGCATGTCGCGGCTGTCGATCGCCATGCGCGCATGGGCCGAGAGCGATCCCCGCGCACGCGATGCGGTGCAGCGTCATGACGGACAGGTGATCGGTTTCCTGGTGGAATGCCTGCAGGCGAACGGGTTCGATCGGCACGATGCGATGGTGCGAAGCTATGCGCTGATGACGCTGGGATTGAGCAAGGTCCACGCACCCGAGTTGGATCGCGCGACCTTGATGGAGGAGATGATCGCGCTCCTCTGCTATCCGGGCGACCGAATGACGACCGGAATGGTCGCGGAGGAGAGAGCATGCGAACCGGGAGCTACGATTACATCGTCATAGGCGGCGGATCGGCCGGCTGCGTGCTTGCCGGCCGCCTGACGGAAGACCCGGCGGTCAGCGTGTTGCTAGTCGAGGCGGGTGGGCGCAACCGCGAATTGCTGGTACGGATGCCGGCGGGCGTCGGCGAACTGATCAAGGCGAAGAGCAAGCACAATTGGGGCTTCTGGACCGCGCCCGAGCCGCATCTGGATGGGCGAAGGCTGTGGTGGCCGCGCGGACGGGGCCTTGGCGGCAGTTCGGCGATTAACGGCATGATCTATTCGCGGGGCCATCCCCGTGATTACGACCGGTGGCGGCAATCGGGGCTGGCAGGCTGGGGCTGGGACGACGTGCTGCCCTGGTTCCGCAAGCTCGAGGGGCATCACCGGGGCGGCGATCTGCACGGCCAGACCGGACCGCTCAAGGTATCGCCCGGCGAAAGCGACAGCCCGTTCAATGCCGCCTTCATCGAAGCAGGGCGTCAGGCAGGCTATCCGGTCACGGAAGACTTCAACGGTACGCAGCCCGAAGGGTTTGGACCTTACGATCTGACGATCGGCGACGGGCGACGCTGGACCGCGGCGGAGGCGTATCTCGCCCCTGCCCTCCGCCGCCCCAACCTGACGATCGTCACGGATGCGCGCACGACGCGGATCAGGCTGATGGGTGGCCGCGCGGTCGGCATCGATTATGCGGTCGGCCGTGATCTGCGGCAGGCCGACGCACGAATGGAAGTGCTGGTGGCGGCGGGCGCCGTGCAGTCGCCACACTTGCTTCAGCTTTCCGGCATCGGCGACCCGGAGCGACTGTGGGCGGCCGGCGTCGCGCCGATGCACGATCTGGCCGGCGTGGGCGAAAATCTGCAGGATCATCTGGACGTCATCATGAACTGGCGCAGCCGCGGCCTGCGGACGGTGTTCAGCGACGTGAAGGGGTTGCGCCAGCTAGGTGTGGGATTGCGCTACGCCTTCACCGGCAAGGGCGTCGGGCGGCAGAACTTTTTGGAGGCAGGTGCCTTCATCCCGTCGCGGGAGGGGCTGGAACATGCCGATATCCAGATCCACGCGGTGCTGGCGATCATGCGGGACCATGGCAAGGTGAAGGCGACGGAGGACGGCTTTTCGCTGCATCTGTGCCAGTTGCGGCCCGAAAGCCGCGGACGGATCGGGTTGCAGTCGGACGATCCATTCGCCGATCCGCTGATCGAACCGAACTATCTGAGCACCGCCGAGGATCGGCGGGTGATGCGGGAGGCGGTCAAGATCGGTCGTGACGTGGCGGCGCAGGCGGCGCTCGATCCGTATCGGGACGCCGAACTGGCGCCGGGCGAGGAGGTGCGCAGCGATGCGCAGATCGACGCCTGGGTCCGGGCGACGGCAGAGACGATCTACCATCCGATCGGTACGTGCCGGATGGGCAGCGATGCGGAGGCGGTCGTCGACGGTACGCTGCGGGTGCGTGGGCTGGACGGACTGCGGGTGGTCGATGCGTCGGTGATGCCGTCGCTGATCAGCGGAAACACCAACGCGCCGACGATCATGATTGCGGAGAAAGCGGCGGATATGATTCGTGGAGGAACGATGCAGGTGGCGGCGTAGAGCAAGACCACCCTCTTTCACATCGCCGGCATGCTGGCGGGCATGAGGTTGTGGTCGAGGTGGCTCATGATCCAGATCGATCCGATCAGGACGAGGCCGACGATCAGCACGCCGAACGCCAGCGCCAGCACGTTGTTGGTGTTGTCGGGGCCGCTGGTGACGTGGAGGAAGAAGACGAGGTGGACGCCCATCTGCGCGATCGCCAATGCGATCAGCGCCACGGGGATGCCGGGGCCGTAGATGACACCGCTATGCACCACCGCGAACGAGGCGGCGGTTAGGATCGCGGCGAGGACGAAGCCGGCGACATAGGTCAGCACCTTGGCCCGGATGCCGTCGCCCTGCCCCTCGCCGGGGGCGCGATCGTCGTCGAGTTCGGTCTGGTCGCTCATCCTGCGACTCCCAGCAGATAGACGGTGGTGAACAGCGCGACCCAGATGATGTCGAGCGCATGCCAGAACAGGCTGAAACAGGCGATGCGGCGGACGATTTCTTCGCGGAAGCCCTTGGCCTGCACCTGTGCCATCATCGTCGTCAGCCAGAGCAGACCGAGCGTGACGTGCAAGCCGTGGCACCCGACCAAAGCGAAGAAGGCGGAGAGGAAGGCGCTGCGCTGAGGCCCATGCCCCTCGCCGATCAGCTTCAGGAATTCATAGGCTTCGAGACAGAGGAAGCCTGCGCCGAGCAGCGCGGTGGCGGCCATCGCGACCTGGAACCAGAAGCGGTTTTTTGCGGCGGTTGCGATCCCGGCCATGCCGCAGGCGAAGCTGGAGGCGAGCAGCAGCGCGGTTTCCGCGCCGACCAGCGGCAGTTCGACGATATCCGCCGCGCTCGGGCCGCCGGCGGTCGCCTTCGCCAGCACGGCGTAAGCAGCGAAGAAGCCGGCGAACATGATGAAGTCGGTGAGCAGGAAGATCCAGAAACCGTAGGCGACGACGATCCGCTTGGGCGCGGGACCGCGCTCGCTCGGTGGCGTGTCGCCGCGGCCGAGTTTGTGCGGATCGCTGCCTTGGGCGCGCTGGTCGGCGGTGGCGGCGGTCATGCCGGCTGCTCCGCCGGGATGTCGAGCATCTGCGCCTTGGCATTGCGACGTTCGTCGTCGAGGCGTTTGGCGTCGGCGGCGCTGATCTCGATCTCGTTCTCGTCGCGCCAGGCGAAGACGACGAAGGTCGCCCACGCGCCGAGGAAGCCGAGGATGAACAGCCACCAGATGTGCCACACCGCGGCGAAGCCCAAGGCGGTGGTGAAGAAGGCGGTGACGAAGCCGGTCGGTGAGTTGCGCGGCATGTGGAAGGGCTCGTAATCGGGGCGTTCGGATAGTTCGCGGTTCTCGCGCGCCTGCGCCTTGATGCCCCAGTACGCCTCCTCGCCCTTTACGTTGGGCAGCACCGCGAAGTTGAACGGCGGCGGCGGCGAGGTGGTGATCCATTCGAGACTGCGGCCGTCCCACGGATCGCCGGTCGTATCGGCCAAGTCGTGGCGATGCTTGATCGAAACGTAGAACTGCATGACCTGGCAGGCGATCCCGCCGGCGATCATCATCGCCCCGAACGCCGCGACGATCAGCCACGGATGCCAGCCCGGCACGTCATAATGCTGCATGCGCCGGGTCATCCCCATCAGCCCGAGCACGTAGAGCGGCATGAACGCGACGTAGAAGCCGATCACCCACAGCCAGAACGCGGCCTTGCCCCAGCCGTCGTGCAGCTTGAAGCCGAACGCCTTGGGGAACCAGTAATTGTAGGCGGCGAACGCGCCGAACAGCACGCCGCCGATGATGACGTTGTGGAAATGCGCCACCAGGAACAGCGAGTTATGGAGCACGAAGTCGGCGGGCGGCACCGCGAGCAGCACGCCGGTCATGCCGCCGATGACGAACGTGATCATGAACGCCACCGCCCACATCATCGGCACTTCGAAACGGATACGCCCGCCGTACATGGTGAACAGCCAGTTGAAGACCTTCACCCCCGTCGGCACCGCGATGATCATCGTGGTGACGCCGAAAAAGCCGTTGACGTCCGCCCCCGCCCCCATCGTGAAGAAGTGATGGAGCCAGACCATGAACGACAGGATGCAGATCACCATCGTGGCGACGATCATCGAGCGGTAACCGAACAGCGGCTTGCCCGAGAAGGTCGACACCACTTCGCTGAAGATGCCGAACGCAGGGAGGATCAGGATATAGACCTCCGGATGGCCCCACGCCCAGATGAGGTTGACGAACATCATCTGATTGCCGCCGAGTTCGTTGGTGAAGAAGTGGAAGCCGAGATAGCGGTCGAGCAGCAGCATCGCGAAAGTGGCGGTGAGGATCGGGAAGGCGGCGACGATCAGCAGGTTGGAGGCGAGCGACGTCCAGCAGAACATCGGCATGCGGGTATAGCCCATGCCCGGCGCACGCATCTTGAGAATGGTGGTGACGAGGTTGACGCCGGACAGCAGCGTGCCGACGCCGGATATCTGCAGCGCCCAAAGGTAATAGTCGACGCCGACACCGGGGGAGAAGCGCAGTTCCGACAGCGGCGGATAGGCGAGCCAGCCGGTCTTGGCGAACTCGCCGATGATTAGGCTCATGTTGATCAGCAACGCGCCGCTCGCGGTGAGCCAGAAGCTGACGTTGTTCAGCGTCGGGAACGCCACGTCGCGGACGCCGAGCTGCAGCGGCACGACGAAGTTCATGATGCCGATCATGAAGGGCATCGCCACGAAGAAGATCATGATCGTGCCGTGCGCCGAGAAGATCTGATCGTAATGCTCGGGTGGCAGATAGCCCGGATTGCCAAAGGCGATCGCCTGCTGGCTGCGCATCATCGCGGCGTCGACGAAGCCGCGGACGAGCATCACGAGGGCGAAGATGCAGTACATGATGCCGATCCGCTTGTGATCGACCGAGGTGATCCATTCCCGCCACAGATAGGGGATGTGGCCGGCGCGCCAAGTCCAGAACAGCACCGCAAGCATGCCGCCACCGACGATAGCGGCGGCGATCAGCGGGATCGGCTGATCCCAAGGGATCGAGTGGAGGGTGAGCTTGCCGAACATCGCGATCAGCTCTCCCGTCCGCCATTGTCGGTTTCGTGGACCGGCGCACCGGCCTGCCGTACCGCCGCGGCGAAGAAGCCGGGAGGGACGCTGCCGTAGGTGAAGGGGGCGATGCTGCCGTGCTGTTTGGCGAGCGCGAGATAGCTGGCCCCGTTCAGCGCTGGCCCCTGCCCTTTCGTGCCGGCGGCCCAGGCGGCGAACTGGCGCGGCGGGACCGCGTCGACGGTGAAGTCCATGTCCGAGAAGCCTTCGCCGCTGTAATGGGCGGACAGGCCGCGGAACCGGCCGGGGCGATCGGCCATCAGGTTGAGCTTCGCCTCCATCCCCGCCATCGCGTAGATCTGGCTGCCGAGCTGCGGCACGAAGAAACTGTTCATGACGGTGGCCGATGTGATCCGGAACTGTACCGGCGTACCGGCGGGGATGACGAGGCGGTTGACGCTGGCGACGCCCTGTTCCGGGTAGACGAACAGCCATTTCCAATCGAGCGCGATGACCTGCACCGTGATTGGTTTCTGGCGGGAGGCGAGCGGGCGCTGCGGATCGAGGTCGTGGCTGGCGACCCAGCCCATGCCGCCGAGGAAGATGATGACGAGCAGCGGGACCGACCAGACGAGCAGCTCCAGCTTGCCGGAATAGGACCATTCGGGAAGGTGCCTGGCGCGGGTGTTGGACGCACGGAACCACCAGGCGAAGGCGATGGTGGCGAGGATGACCGGCACGACGATGCCGAGCATCACCGCGAGCGAATTGATCAGGAGAGTCTTCTCGCCGGCGGCGACGGGGCCGGCGGGGTCGAGAAGTGCGGGCGCGCAAGCACCGGTGGAGAGTGCCGTCAGGAGCACCGCTGGCCGGGTTGCCCGGATCAGCATGAACGATGATCCGGTGTGCGTGTCACGAATCCCCCGACGGACCGCTGCGGCGGTTTTTCCTCGCGGTTGAAAACGAGCGGATTGCAAGGAGGGTCCATCGTTGCGTGATCGATCGCGCGGCGAAGTTGAGAAAGTTGAGGATCACGGTGGGTGGTGACGGTGGCGTCGCTGGTGGTGATGCCCGGACGGCTGGGGGCGCGAAGTTGAGGAAGTTGAGGAACGCGGCTCTCCGCTGCGGCAGCGTTATCGCGGCATTGATGAGTCGACAGTCGCGGCATGGCTGTCGGTGTAGGGGATCGCTGATTGGTAGGACAGCGTTGGCCGATTTTGGCCGATTGTCAGGGGCTTGACGGAGCATCAAGCCTACGGGTCGGGTGTGCTCAGGGTATGGATCGGTGTGCAGCTTGCTACTCTCGCCGCAGCTTTGTGCTCCCGCGAAGGCGGGAGCCCAGGACTGGGTTCCCGCCTTTGCGGGGACACATCGGGTTATAGGGTTGGGGAATTGGACGGCACTCGGCGCGTTGCGCTTACCTGAACCGTTCGGGCTGAGTTGCCTGCGGACGGCGGCCATTCGACACGCACAGGGCGACCGGGAGGGGTGTACTTATCCCGCGTTGCGCGCGCGGCGCCAGGCCAGCGAACGCCGGTTCAGCGCCGGCAGGTCTTGCGTTACGTCGGCGACACCGCGGCCGAGCGCAACGGCGGCCCGGAGCAGATCGATCGCGATGAAGCGATAGGCGGGGCGCTCGGCGACCGCGTCGTACCAGACGCCGCCGACTGCGATGTCGAGCAACACGCGCTGAAAGCAATGATCGGCACGGATCGGCCAACCGCGGAGACCTGCCAGACCGGGCAGCTCCACGCGGGTCAGATGGAGCCAATCGGATTCCAGCGCGGCGCGGTCCCCATCCGGTCCCGCGCCGTCCTGCATCAGATGTGGATCGGCTTGCCGGTCACCGCCATCGCGGCTTCCTTCATCGCCTCGGAATGCGTCGGGTGGGCGTGGCAGGTGTAGGCGATGTCTTCCGACGTGGCGCCGAACTCCATCGCCTGCGCCGCCTGCGCGATCATCGTGCCGGCGACACTGGCGATCGCCCAGACGCCGACGACGCGATCGGTCTTGGCGTCGGCGATGATCTTCACGAAGCCGTCGGGCTCGTGATTGGTCTTGGCGCGGCTGTTCGCCATCATCGGGAACTTGCCGACCTTGATCTCGCCCTTCGCTTTCGCGGCTTCCTCGGTCAGACCGACGCCGGCGAATTCGGGCAAGGTGTAGACGACGCTCGGAATGATGTCGTGGTTCACGATGCCGGTCAGGCCCGCGATGTTCTCGGCGACCGCGATGCCTTCGTCCTCGGCCTTGTGCGCGAGCATCAGGCCGGGGGCGACGTCGCCGATCGCCCAGACGCCGGGGACGCTAGTGGCGAACTCATGGTCGATATCGACCTGCCCACGGCCATTGACCGACAGGCCGGCGGCTTCGAGGTTGAGGCCGTCGGTATTGGGACGGCGGCCGATCGCGAGCAGCACGCAATCCGCCTCGATCGTCTGCGCCTCTCCGCCAGCGGCGGGTTCGACGGTCAGCGTCGCGGTGTCACCGGCCACGGTCACGCCGGTGACCTTGGTCGAGAGCCTGAACTCCATGCCCTGCTTCTTGAAGATCTTCTGCGCTTCCTTGCGGACGTCGCCGTCGAAGCCGGGGAGGATCTGGTCGAGATATTCGACCACCGTCACCTTGGAACCGAGGCGACGCCAGACGCTGCCGAGTTCGAGACCGATGACGCCGCCGCCGATCACGACGAGGTGCTGCGGGACCTTGGGCAATTCGAGCGCACCGGTGCTGTCGACGACGACCGTCTGATCGACGGTGACGCCGGGCAGCGGGGTGACCGACGATCCGGTGGCGATGACGATGTTCTTGGCGCGGACGGTCTTGCCGGCGATGTCGACGCTGTCGTTGCCGGTGAAGCTGGCGCGGCCCTTGAGCCATTCGACCTTGTTCTTCTTGAACAGATATTCGATGCCGCCGGTCAGCTGCTTGACCGCATCGCGGCGCTGGCCGTGCATCGTGTCGAGGTCGAGCTCGACGCCGGTCGCCTTGACGCCCATCTTGGCCATCGCGCCGTTCGCGAGCGCATCGAAATATTCGGACGCGTGCAGCATCGCCTTCGACGGAATGCAGCCGACGTTGAGGCAGGTGCCGCCCAGCGTCTCGCGATCCTCGGCACAGGCGGTCTTCAGGCCGAGCTGCGCGGCGCGGATCGCGGCGACATAGCCGCCAGGGCCGGCGCCGATCACGAGGACGTCATAGTCGTACTGCTGTTCGTCAGCCATGGTCTTCTCCGTTCCCCGGCGGAGGCCGGGGTCCAGTTGCAGGCCGGCATGTAGTGCGCGCCGCGCCTGTTTACATCGGCCTTCCCGAACCGGGCCCCGGCCTCCGCCGGGGTACAGGCCTTCTCAATCAGTGAATTACAGGTCGATCAGGATGCGGGTCGGGTCCTCGATCGCGTTCTTGAGCGCGACGAGGAAGGTCACCGCCTCGCGACCGTCGATCAGCCGGTGGTCGTAGCTGAGCGCGAGGTACATCATCGGGCGGACGACGACCTGGCCGTTCACGACGACCGGACGGTCCTCGATTCGATGGAGGCCGAGCACCGCCGACTGCGGCGGGTTGATGATCGGGGTCGACATCAGCGAGCCGAAGACGCCGCCGTTCGAGATGGTGAAGGTGCCGCCCTTCATCTCGTCCATCTTGAGCGTGCCTTCCTTGGCGCGCTTGCCGAAGTCGCCGATGGTCTTCTCGATACCGGCGACCGTCAGGTCCTGCGCGTCGCGGATGACCGGCACGACGAGGCCGCCCGGCGAGGACACCGCGACCGAGATGTCCGCGTAGTCGTGGTAGACGATCTCGTCGCCTTCGATGCTGGCGTTGACCGAGGGGATGTCCTTCAGCGCCATCGTTGCGGCCTTCACGAAGAAGCCCATGAAGCCGAGGCGGACGCCGTGCTTCTTTTCGAACAGGTCCTTGTACTTGGCGCGCGCCTCGATCACCGCGGTCATGTCGACGTCGTTGAACGTCGTCAGCATCGCGGCGGTGTTCTGCGCTTCCTTGAGGCGCTTGGCGATCGTCTGGCGGAGCCGCGTCATCTTGACGCGCTCTTCCTTGCGGCCGCCCGTGGTCGCGGCGGCGGCGGGTGCCGGGGCGGCCGTAGGTGCAGCGGCGGCAGGCTTGGACGCAGCCGCGGCGGCGACGTCTTCCTTGGTGATGCGGCCGTCCTTGCCGGTGCCGGTGATCGACGCGGGGTCGAGACCGTATTCGAGCACGGCGCGTCGGACCGAAGGCGACAGCGCGGCGGGCGAATCGCCGGAAGCTTCCGGCTGGGCGGCAGGCGCGGGTGCAGGATCAGCGGCGGGCGCCGGTGCCGGTGCGGCTGCTGGTGCGGGAGCCGCTGCCGGAGCAGCCGCCGAGCCGTCACCAGCCTCGATCGTCGCGAGCATCGCGCCGACCTGCACGGTATCGCCGACCTGCACCGCATGCTGGCCCATCACGCCGGCGACCGGCGACGGTACCTCGACCGACACCTTGTCGGTTTCCAGGCTGGCGATCGGCTCGTCGACCTTCACGGGATCGCCGGGCTGCTTGAGCCATTCGCCGATGGTGGCTTCGGTGATCGATTCGCCGAGGACCGGTACGGTAACTTCGGTGGCCATCTCTTGCTTCCTTCTCCCCGGGGAGGGGTCTCAATCGGGGACGTGTCTTAGCTGCTGGGGCCCTGGACGGGGCGGGCGGTGGTGGTCGAGCCTTCGCTGCGGGTGCGGCGGATTTCCTCGCGTACGTTGTGGCCGAGCGCGTCGGCGACCAGCGCCCCCTGCTCCGCCGTATGCCGCTTCATCAGGCCGGTCGCCGGCGAGGCGGCGGCCTGACGACCCGCGTAGCGCGGACGCTTCACCGCGCAATTCGCGGCGGTCAGCGATTCCTCGATCAGCGGCTCGACGAAGAACCAGTAACCGTTGTTCTTCGGTTCTTCCTGCGCCCAGACGACATGTTCCAGGTTCGGCATCCGCGCGATCCGGCGGGCGAGTGCGTCGCCGGGGAACGGATAGAGCTGTTCGATGCGGACGATCTGCGTCGTCGTGTCACCGGCGGCGTTGCGTGCCTCGATCAGGTCGTAGGCGACCTTGCCGGTGCACAGCACCAGCCGCTTGGTCTCGGCATCCGCGGCACCGTTGGTGTCGGAGAGGATGCGCTTGAAGTGGCTGTCGCCCTGGAAGTCCGCCGCAGCCGACACCGCCAGCTTGTGACGGAGCAGCGACTTGGGCGTCATCACGATCAGAGGTTTGCGGAAATTGCGGTGCATCTGCCGGCGGAGCAGGTGGAAGTAGTTCGCCGGCGTGGTGCAGTTCGCGACCTGGATATTGTCCTGCGCGCAGGATTGCAGGAAGCGTTCGGGACGCGCCGAGCTATGCTCCGGCCCCTGCCCTTCGTAACCGTGCGGCAGCAGCATCACGAGGCCGTTGGCGCGCAGCCACTTCGACTCGCCCGACGTGATGAACTGGTCGATCATGATCTGCGCGCCGTTGACGAAGTCGCCGAACTGCGCCTCCCACATCACGAGCGTCTTTGGGTCGGCGAGCGCGTAGCCGTATTCGAAGCCGAGCACGCCATATTCGGACAGCGGGCTGTCGAGCACCTCGAATCGGCCGTGCTCGACCGTGGTCAGCGGCACGTACTTATGCTCGTCGGTCTGGTCGACCCACACCGCGTGACGCTGCGAGAAGGTGCCGCGACCGGAATCCTGACCGGACAGACGGACGCCGTAGCCCTCGGACAGCAGCGAGCCGAACGCCAAGGCTTCGCCGGTCGCCCAGTCGAAGTTGCTGCCGGTCGTGAACATCTGCCGCTTGGCATCGAGGACGCGGGACAGCGTCTTGTGGATCTGGATGCCTTCCGGCACCGTGGTCAACGTGCGGCCGAGCGCGTCGAACAGCTTCAGCTCGATGCCCGTCTCGACGTTGCGCCGCTCGGTGCCGCCGTCGGTCGGGGCCGACAGGCCCGACCAGCGACCGGCGAACCAGTCCGCCTTGTTCGGCTTGTAGCTCGCGCCCGCCTCGAACTCGCCTTCCAGCAAAGTCGTGAACTGGTGGACCTTCTCGTCCAGCCACGCCTGATCGATCACGCCTTCCTGAATCAGGCGCTTGCCGTAGATCTCGCTGACACCGGGGTGCTGGCTGATGACGTTGTACATCAGCGGCTGGGTGAAGCCCGGCTCGTCGCCCTCGTTGTGACCGAAGCGGCGGTAGCACCACATGTCGATGACGATATCGCGGTGGAATTTCTGGCGGAATTCGATCGCCATTTTGGTGGCGAAGGTGACCGCCTCGGGATCGTCGCCGTTGACGTGGAAGACGGGGGCCTGAACGCCCTTAGCCACGTCGGACGGGTAGGGCGAGGAGCGCGCGAACTGCGGGCTGGTGGTGAAGCCGACCTGATTGTTGATGATGAAGTGGACGCAGCCACCGGTGTTGTAACCGCGGATGCCGGAGAAGCCGAGGCATTCCCAGACGATCCCCTGCCCCGCAAACGCCGCATCGCCGTGGATCAGCACCGGCAGCGAGCCGACATGTTCCTTGAGATCGTTGGCGATCGTCTGGATCGCGCGGGTCTTGCCGAGCACGACGGGGTCCGCCGCCTCCAGATGCGAGGGGTTGGCGACCAGCGACATATGGACCTTATGACCGTCGAATTCGCGGTCGGTCGAGGTGCCGAGGTGGTATTTCACGTCACCCGAACCGCCGATGTCGTCCGGATTGGCCGAGCCGCCGGCGAATTCGTGGAAAATCACGCGCAGCGGCTTCGCCATGACGTTGGCGAGCACGTTCAGGCGGCCGCGATGGGCCATACCGAACACCATCTCGCGCACGCCGGCCTGTCCGCCGTATTTGATGACGCTTTCGAGCGCCGGGATCATGCTCTCGCCGCCGTCGAGGCCAAAGCGCTTGGTCCCGACATACTTCTTGCCGAGGAACTTCTCCCACTGCTCGGCCTCAATGACCTTGGAGAGGATCGCCTTCTTGCCATCGACGCTGAATTCGATCGCCTTGTCCTTGCCCTCCATGCGGTCCTGGAGGAAGCGGCGCTCCTCGACATCGACGATGTGCATGTATTCGAGGCCGACATTGCCGCAATAATTGCGGCGCAGCGTGTCGACGAGCTCGCGAACGGTCGCCCATTCAAAGCCGAGCGTGCCGCCGAGGTAGACCGGGCGATCGATGTCGGCGTCGGTGAAGCCGTGATATTCGGTGCGCAGGTCCTCCGGCATGTCGCGATGCGACAGGCCGAGCGGATCGAGGTTGGCGGCGAGGTGGCCGCGGACGCGATAGGTGCGGATCAGCAGCTGCGCGCGGATCGCGTCGCCGGCGGCCTTGATGATGTCGTCCTTCGACGGCGCGGGCGCAGCGGCTGCGGCGGGCTTGCCGCCTTTCGCCGGCTTCGGCGCAGGCTCCATCTGGGTGGGATCGAGGCCGGCGGTCAGGTCGTCGGTGGTGGTCAGCGGCCAGCGTTTGTTGGTCCAGCTCGGACCGCCGCTGCCCTGCTCCAGACCTTCGAAGAACCCGCGCCAGCCGAGGTCGACCGACGACTGGTCTGCCTGATACTTGGCGTAGAGCGCTTCGATGTACGCTGGGGACACGCCGGCGGCGATGTCGCTGAAATCCTGACCTTCGTAGCCCATGGTCTTCTTCCTATTTCCCTCTCCCATCGGGAGAGGGAGGGGCCCGCCGCCCGCGGGGCGGTGGGAGGGTGAGGGTCGAAGGGGAAGGCCCACCTGCCCTCACCCTTCCGCGGCTGCGCCGCTCCCTCCCTCTCCCGATGGGAGAGGGATTTTGGTATTAGCCGTTCAACACTTCCAGCAGGGTCGAACCCAGCTCGCTGGGGCTGGCGGCGACCTTGATCCCGGCGGCTTCCATCGCGGCGATCTTGCTTTCCGCATCACCCTTGCCGCCCGACACGATCGCGCCGGCATGGCCCATGCGACGGCCCGGAGGTGCGGTGCGGCCTGCGATGAAGCCGGCCATCGGCTTCTTGCGGCCACGCTTGGCCTCGTCGATCAGGAACTGCGCGGCCTGCTCTTCGGCGTCGCCGCCGATTTCGCCGATCATGATGATCGACTGCGTGGCTTCGTCCGCGAGAAACAGTTCGAGCACGTCGATGAAGTTGGTGCCGTTGACCGGATCGCCGCCGATGCCGACCGCGGTGGTCTGGCCGAGCCCGGCGTTCGAGGTCTGGAACACCGCCTCATAGGTCAGCGTACCGGAGCGTGAAACGACGCCGACCGAGCCCTGCTTGAAGATGCTGCCGGGCATGATGCCGATCTTGCACTCGCCGGGCGTCAGCACGCCGGGGCAGTTCGGGCCGATCAGGCGCGACTTGCTGCCCGACAGCGCGCGCTTGACGCGGACCATGTCGAGCACCGGGATGCCTTCGGTAATCGTGACGATCAGCGGGATTTCGGCATCGATCGCCTCGAGGATCGAATCCGCGGCGAAGGGCGGCGGGACGTAGATCACCGACGCATCGGCGCCGGTCTTCGACTTCGCCTCCGCGACGGTGTTGTAGACCGGCAGGCCGAGATGCTCGGTGCCGCCCTTGCCCGGCGTCACGCCGCCGACCATCTGCGTGCCGTATTCCAGCGCCGCCTTGGTATGGAAGCTGCCGGTTTCGCCGGTCATGCCCTGGGTGATGACCTTGGTGTTCTTGTTGACGAGGATGCTCATGGAGGCTCCTGAATGTGGCGCGACCTCCGACACGGCGGAGGTAGAGCGATAAGGTGCAGGGCGACCGATCACCGCCCGCCCTGCAAGATTTCGATTAGTTCAGCGAGCCGTCGATGCCCTTGCAGGCGACTAGCAACTCCTTGACGGCGTCGACCGATACGGTGAGGTTCGCCTTGGCTTCGTCGTCCAGCGCGATCTCGACGATCTGTTCGACACCGCCGGCACCGATCACCACTGGTACGCCGACGTAGAGGTCGTTCACGCCATATTGGCCGTCGACATAGGCCGCAGCCGGGAGGACGCGCTTCTGGTCGTACAGATAGGCTTCGGCCATCGCGATACCGCTGGTCGCGGGCGCATAATACGCCGAGCCGGTCTTCAGCAGCGCGACGATCTCGCCGCCACCGCCGCGGGTGCGCTTGACGATCGCGTCGATCTTGTCCTGCGTCGAGCGGCCCATCTTGATGAGGTCGGGGACCGGGATGCCCGACACGGTCGAGTAGCTGATGACCGGGACCATCGTGTCGCCGTGGCCGCCGAGCACGAAGCTGGTCACGTCCTTCACCGAAACCTGGAATTCCTCGGCGAGGAAGTGGCTGAAGCGCGCGCTGTCGAGCACGCCCGCCATGCCGACAACCATGTGGTGCGGCAGGCCGGAGAATTCACGCAGCGCCCAGACCATCGCGTCGAGCGGGTTGGTGATGCAGATGACGAAGGCGTCGGGGGCGTTGTTCTTGATGCCCTCGCCGACCGCCTTCATCACCTTGAGGTTGATACCGAGCAGGTCGTCGCGGCTCATGCCCGGCTTGCGGGCGACACCGGCAGTAACGATGATGACGTCGGCATCCGCGATGTCGGCATAGTCGTTGGAGCCGGCGATCTTGGCGTCGAACCCTTCGACCGGGCCGCATTGCGAGAGGTCGAGCGCCTTGCCCTGCGGCACGCCTTCGGCGACGTCGAAGAGGACGATGTCACCCAGATTCTTGAGCGCCGCGAGGTGCGCGAGCGTGCCGCCGATATTCCCGGCGCCGATCAGCGCGATCTTCTTGCGAGCCATCCAATCCATCTCCGTAAAGGCAGGTCCTGATTGGCCATGCCGCCTACGCCTCTTTACCTCGCCCGGCAACCGCTAATCGAGACGGGCCAAGACTTTGGTTGATAATGGTTCGCAGGTGCAATTAGGCACTGCCGTGTCCTTGCGCTAGGTAATCTTCGGAGCGCATCTCCTCGAGCCGGCTGACGGTCCGTTGGAATTCGAAGCGGCCGTCGCCCTCCGGGTAGAGCGCATCGGGTTCGGCATCGGCAGCAGCGAGCAGCTTCACCTTATGCTCGTACAGAGCATCGATCAGGGCAACGAAGCGGGCGGCCTCGTTGCGGTTTTCGGGGCCGAGCCGCGGTATGCCGACGAGGATGACGGTGTGATAGCGGCGGGCGAGCGCGATGTAATCTGCCGCGCCCCTCGCCTCGCCACACAGCTTCTTGAACGAGAAGACCGCGACGCCTTTCAGCGTCTTGGGGACATGCAACGTGCGGCCCTGAACGACGATATCCTCGGCCGGGATCGGCTCGGTCACCTCGTGATCGGTGAGGCGGAAGAAGGCGGCGGAGAGGTTCGCTGTCGCCTCCGGTCCGTTGGGGACGAGCCAGGTATTCTGCTGGCCGAGCCTGTCGCGGCGATAATCGATCGGGCCGTTCAGCGTCACCACGTCGAGGCGGCTCTGGATGAGCGCGATGAAGGGCAGAAAGTGTTCGCGGTTGAGGCCGTTCTTGTAGAGATCGGCGGGCGCGCGATTGGAGGTGGTGACGACGGTGACGCCCGCCTCCAGCAGGCCGGTGAACAGACGGCTGAGGATCATCGCGTCGGGCGAGTTTGTCACCATCATCTCGTCGAACGCGAGCAGGCGGGTTTCTTCAGCGAGCGCGGCGGCGACGGGGGCGATCGGGTCGCCGGCTTCCTTGCGGCGCTCGATCGCGATGCGGCCGTGGACCTCGATCATGAATTCCGAGAAGTGGACGCGGCGCTTGCGGTCGATGGCCAGGTTGGCGAAGAACAGGTCCATCATCATCGACTTGCCGCGACCGACATCACCGAACATGTAGACGCCGCAGGGCGCCTTCGCCGAGCGGCCGGTCAGGCGGGCGAGGAAGCCCGTTTTCTTCGGTGCTTCCAGTTCGGCGGCGAGCGTGTCGAGGCGGATGGCGGCGGCGCGCTGTTCCGGGTCGGTGCGGAGTTCGCCGGCGGCGACGAGCGCGTCATAGGCGTTGAGGACTTTGGTCATTCTAATGCTCCTGCGAGCGCAGGAGCCCGGGATATCGGCTTCGACGCTCGTGGCTCTGGGCTCCTGCGTTCGCAGGAGCACGGAAATTATTGCAGCGAGGGCGGCGGGGTTGATTTGCGCAGGGTGCCGGTGAAGCTGGCGATCGTCGGCCTGTCGTCCTGCACGACCAGACCGCGGAGGAAGAGCATGCGGCTGGTTTCGCGCAACAGTTCGATGCGCGCCTCCATCGGCACGCCGATCGTGCCGCCGCCGATGAACTGGGCCGACAGGTCGAGCGTCACCGCACCCCCTGCCCCGAGCACGCCGAAGCCGCGCGACGCCGCGAACAGCGCCACGTCCATGAAGCCGAGCAGCGCGCCGCCGTGGACATGGCCCCGCATGTTGGAATGTTCGTGCCGCGGCAGCATCCGGACGCGGGCGACGCCGCCCTCGACGCGGACGTGCAGCGGTTCGATGAACGCATTGTAGCGCGTGGTGTCGCGGAACTGCCAGCGTTTCCAGCCCGGCAGCTCCGGATCGTCCTCGTAACTGAAGACCGGTGAAGGCGTGTCAGTCACCGTCGATTACAGGATGCGCTCGGCTTCCATCTTCTTGACCTCGGCGATCGCCTTGGCCGGATTGAGGCCCTTGGGACAGGTGTTCGCACAGTTCATGATCGTGTGGCAGCGATACAGGCGGAACGGATCCTCGAGCTGGTCGAGCCGCTCGCCGGTCATCTCGTCGCGGCTGTCGGCGAGCCAGCGATACGCCTGGAGCAGGATCGCGGGGCCGAGGAACTTGTCGGCGTTCCACCAATAGCTGGGGCAGGATGTCGAGCAGCAGGCGCACAGGATGCATTCGTACAGCCCGTCGAGCTTTGCGCGATCCTCGGGCGACTGGAGCCGCTCCTTGCCCGAAGGCGGCGGCGATACCGTCTGCATCCACGGCTTGATGGAGCTGTACTGCGCGTAGAAGTGCGTGAAGTCGGGGACGAGATCCTTGATGACGTCCATCGCCGGCAGCGGGGTGATCTTCACCTCGCCCTTCACGTCCTCGATCGCGGTGGTGCAGGCGAGCCCGTTGCGACCGTCGATGTTCATCGAGCACGATCCGCAGATGCCCTCGCGGCAGGACCGGCGGAAGGTGAGCGAGGAATCCTGCTCGGCCTTCATCTTGATCAGCGCGTCGAGCACCATCGGGCCGCAATCGTCGAGATTGATCTCGAACGTGTCGTAGCGCGGGTTCTCGGCGGTATCGGGGTCGTAGCGATAAACCTTGAAGGTCTTGATGCGCTTGGCGTCACCGGTCGTTTTATGGACCTTCCCCTTTGCCTTGACCTTGCTGTTCTTGGGCAGGGTGAACTCGGCCATCGCCGCTACGCTCCTATTGAATGCTGCGTTGCGGCTATGCCTTTCGGGGGCGCGGCGCAACCCCCGAGAGATAAGGCCGGGATCAGATCACATCAAGAACGAGGCCACGGTCGCGCGCCTCTTCCGCCTCGATATACCAGTTGGATGGCGCCTTGCTCTGCAATTCCTCGAAGGTGACGCCAGAGCCGCGGACGATGTCGCGGAAGCCCTCTTCCTGAATCTTCACCGATTCCTCGATCTCGTGCAGCTTGGCCTTGAGCATTGCCGGCAGTGTCGTCAGGGGGCCGGACAGGTTGATCGTGCTCGTCATCGAACGTTCGTGCAGCATCAGCCGGGTGCCGCGGGTCAGGAACCGCTTTTCGACCGGGAACGCTGACATGAAGGTCGCACCGGCAGAATAGACCGCAACCTTGCCGAGAAACAGTATTTCGCGACCGGAATAATCCCGTAGCAGACGGATATCGGCGCCCATCGCGCGGCCCATTTCGGGATCGCCGCCGAGCGTGGTGATCGACACGACCAGCGGGCCGTCCTGCGGCGCGTCCGCCAGCTGCGTCTTGAAGCGCGCGTACATCATGTCGTCGACCACGCCGTGGAGCTGGATGTGGGGGAACGCGAGCAAGGGATATTTGCTGGCGGTGTTCGCGGAGTTGTTGTCGGTCATGGCGCGGCGAACCCCTGCGGTGCAGCAATGTTCCGATGCGGACGCATGGCTGACGGATTGTCCGCGTGCCGGCGCCATCGCAGGGAACCGGCGCCGCCGCTGAGGCGCTTGACCAGTTCCACGCTGCCGGAGACGATCGCCCATGAAATCAATGCTCAAGCCGCTGTCCGAGCAAGTGATCGTCATTACCGGGGCGAGTTCCGGCATCGGGCTGGAAACGGCGCAGTCGGCCGCGCGCCAAGGGGCCAAGGTGGTGCTCGTCGCACGCGACGGGGAAGCCCTGCAAAGCATCGTGGCAGAAATCACCGCCGCTGGCGGCACCGCGGATTTCCATGCCGCCGATGTCGGCGACCCCGAGGCGGTTCGTGCGGCGGCCAGCCACGCCGTCCAGCGCTTCGGACGGATCGACACCTGGGTGAACAACGCGGGCAGCGCCATCTATGGCAAACTGCTCGACGTTCCGGACGACGAGCACCGCCAGCTGTTTCGCACCAACTATTTCGGGATGGTGCACGGATGCCGCGCCGCGGTGCCGCATCTGCGGGATGCCGGCGGCGCGCTGATCACGATCGGCTCGATCGCGTCGGACATGCCGAGCCCGCTGATGGGCGCCTATGCCGCGACGAAGCATGCTGCAAAGGCCTATGTCGACACGCTGCGCATGGAACTGGCGACCGAAGGCGTACCGATCGTCGTCACGCTCGTGAAGCCATCGGGTATCGATACGCCGGTCGCGCAGCATGCCATCAATCACGCCGGCGGCGAGGCTCAGGTGCCGCCCCCGGTATATGACCCGAAGCTGGTTGCCGATGCGATCCTGTTCTGTGCGACGCATCCGAAGCGGGACCTGACCGTGGGCGGCGCCGGTCGCGCGCAGGCGCTGTTCGCGGCGCATTTCCCGCATCTGTTCGATCGCCTCGCGCCGAAGGCAGCGGCGAGCTTCGTCGATCCGACGAAGGAACAGCCCGGCCCCGGCAACCTGTTCGCCAGCACCGCGACCGGTCGCGTGCGTTCGGGCGAGCATCCCGCGGCGCGCACAACCAGCCTCTACACCGCCGCGGCCAAGCATCCCGGCATCACCGCCGCCGTCGCTGCGACCATCGCGGCCGGCGTCGGCGCGTTCGTTTACGGCCATCCATCGCGTGATCCCGACCGGCCGGCGCGTATCGGCAGGCAAGGTGATCGGGCATGAGCGGCGTCGACTGGCGCATGAGCGCGGTGCTCGCCAACGTCGAGCGCGGCGGGAACGAAGTGCCGGAGGTGACGAGCCTGGAGAATGCCGTCCGTGCGTGGCTGGCGCTCGACAACACGTTGCAGAACGACGCGATCCTGCGACCCGAGCATCCGGTGGTGCTGGACGGCGAACGGGTGACCGTATTGGCAGGGCAGGCGATCCGGACATTGGCGGATCGGCTGGGTTGATGGGTCCGGCGTGTCGCTGAACGGCTGGGTTAGGGTGCGCCTCGTTGATGACGGCCGACGTCACTGCCAGTCATTGCGAGCGTAGCGAAGCAATCCAAGGTCGGATCAGGACGCCCTGGATTGCTTCGCCACACTTGCAATGACGGAATCAGCGGGTCAGCTCACGCCGCCCGGAACATCTCCGGCGGGAGCGCCATCAGCGACTCCGCGCCGCCTTCGATCTTGCGGCGGAGCGCGCCAGCGTCGGGGCAGATCCGCTCGGCAAAGAAACGCGCCGTCACCAGCTTGGCGTCGAGGAAGGCGGTGTCGCCCTCGCCTGCCGTCTTCAGCTCGGCTGCGGCCTTGGCCATGCGGAGCCACATCAGGCCGGTCGCGACGATGCCCATCAGGTGCATGTAGGGCACCGCGCCGGCACCGACGTTCTCCGGGTTCTTCATGCCGTTTGCCATGAACCACATCGTCGCCGCCTGAAGCTCGCCCAGCGCCTTCTTCAGCGCGCCGGCGATGACGGCGGTCGCCTCGACGCCCTCGGCCGCCGCGGTTTCCTCGGCGACGATCTTGAACAGCGCCTGCACCGCACGGCCGCCCTTGGTGGCTAGCTTGCGGCCGACGAGGTCCATCGCCTGCACGCCGTTGGTGCCTTCGTAGATCATCGCGATCCGGGCATCGCGGACATACTGCTCCATGCCCCATTCGGCGATATAGCCGTGGCCGCCATAAACCTGCTGCGCGTTGGTCGCGACCTCATAGCCCTTGTCGGTGCCGACGCCCTTGATGACCGGGGTCAGCAGGCCGATGAGGTCGCCGGCCATCTCGCGCTCTTCCTCGGTCGCGCCGTGATGTTCGAGATCGACCTGGAGCGCACCCCAGAGACAGAGCGCGCGCAGGCCCTCGGTCCACGCCTTGCCCTCCATCAGCATGCGGCGGATGTCGGGATGCACGAACAGCGTGTCGGCCTTTTCGTTCGGCTCCTTCGCACCCGTGAGCGCGCGGCCCTGACGCCGGTCCTCGGCGTACTGGACGGCGTTCTGGTATGCTACTTCGGCAATGCCGAGACCTTGCAGGCCGACGCCGAGACGCGCGGCGTTCATCATGATGAACATCGCGGCGAGACCCTTCATCTCCTCGCCGACCAGCCAGCCCTTGGCGCCGTCATAGTTCATGACGCAGGTCGAATTGGCGTGGATGCCCATCTTGTGCTCGATCGAGCCGCAGGTGACGGCATTGCGTTCGCCGAGCGATCCGTCCTCGTTGACCATCACCTTGGGCACCACGAACAGGCTGATGCCCTTCGAGCTGTCGGGCGCGCCCGGCGTCTTCGCCAGTACGAGGTGGATGATGTTGTCGGTGAGGTCGTGCTCGCCCGCCGAGATGAAGATCTTGGTGCCGGTGATCGCATACGATCCGTCCGCCTGCGGCTCCGCCTTGGTGCGGATCAGGCCGAGATCGGTGCCGCACTGCGGCTCCGTCAGGTTCATCGTGCCGCCCCATTCGCCCGACACCATCTTGGGGACGTACATCGCCTGCTGTTCGGGCGAGCCCTTGGCGACCAGCGCAGCGATGGCACCATGGGTCAGGCCAGGATACATCGCGAACGCCATGTTCGACGAGATCATATACTCCTGGAAAGC
The DNA here is from genome assembly GCA_024072375.1 of Sphingomonadaceae bacterium OTU29LAMAA1. Taxonomy (NCBI): domain Bacteria; kingdom Pseudomonadati; phylum Pseudomonadota; class Alphaproteobacteria; order Sphingomonadales; family Sphingomonadaceae; species Sphingomonadaceae bacterium OTU29LAMAA1. The sequence continues at coordinate 222,282 of CP099617.1, read as the reverse complement.
GATCGACACGACGTGCGGCATGCCCTGCCCGCCGTACTCCGGCGCGTTGCCCAGCGTCGCCCAGCCGCTCTCGACATACTGGCTGTACGCTTCCTTGAAGCCGGCGGGCGTGGTGACCCGGCCGTCCTCATGCCGCGTGCAGCCTTCCTGATCGCCCGACAGGTTGAGCGGGAACAGCACGTCCGCGACGAAGCGGCCGCCCTCTTCCAGCACCGCCTCGACCACGTCCGGGGTCGCGGCGTCGAAACCGGGCAGGTTGCTGTAGTTTTGCAGGCCGACGACATGCTCCAGGATGAAGCGGGTATCGCGGACGGGGGGCGTATACTGGGGCATCTGGTTATCCCTAAAATTAGGCTTGTTTGTCGCTGACGTGGACGGCCTCGACGACCGTCACGAATTCGTTGAGTTCGGCGATGGCGGCGTCGATGTCCTGCTTCTGCCGTTCGAGCAGCGCGATCCGCGCGCGGCAGCGGTCGATCGACACCTGCCGCTGGATGCGCCGGCCATCGCCGACGTCGTACAGGTCGATCATCTCGCGGATTTCGCCGAGCGAGAAACCGACCCGCTTGCCGCGCAATATCCACGCCAGCCGGGCGCGATCGCGGTGCGAATAGATGCGCTGCGTGCCCCGCCGCTCGGGCGCGATCAGCCCCTCGTCCTCGTAAAAGCGCAACGCACGTGCGGTGACGCCGAACTCGTCGGACAAGTCGGAAATCGTGAAATGGTCGCGATCGTGGCGATGCTCGATCAGGGCATAAGCGGGTGACGAGGCCATGCCGGACGAGTTACATCACGTTTACGTCAACGTCAATCTACTCACCTGCGGGGCAGAGCAACTTTCCCGATGGCGCGCGCAGCGTCTCCGCTTCGGATGCGGAGGCGCTGAGATGGTCGACGGTGAGCGCGGCGAGCGAGGCGCGGCCGGTGCACAAGCGATCGCAGACGCCCGGCACCTCGGCGGGAAAGACGATGCGATCGCCCTCGAAATCGGCGGTGAACCGGCACGCGCCGAAGGTGACGGCGATACGGTCGCCGCGCCGTTGCGCGGTGCCGGACGCGGCACAGCCCTGCCCTTCGCCGTAGTCGATCAGCGCGCCGATCCGAGCCGTATCCCCCTGCCGCTCCACGACGCAGACGCGGTCGGTGTCGCGCGCCCATGAACCGGCGAGGCTCGCTCTGGCGGGATCGGTCACCAGCCCCGCCTGCACCGCCGCCGCCTCCAGCCGTGCGCCCGGCGTGTCCTGCGCCGGCTGCGGCTGCGATCCGCACGCGGCCAGCAGCAGCGCGAGTGCGGGCGACACCCTCATCCGATCGTCTGCAACCGGTCGCCGTCGATGCGGCGGTAGAAACAGCTGGTCGCGCCGGTGTGGCAGGCTGGCCCGGCAGCATCGGCAATCACCCAGATCGCGTCCTGATCGCAATCGATCCGCATCTCGACCACGCGCAGCACGTTGCCCGACGTTTCGCCCTTCTTCCACAGCCGCTGGCGACTGCGCGACCAGAAGGTCGCCTCCCCGCTCGCCTGCGTCGCGGCGAGCGCGTCGGCGTTCATGTGCGCGACCATCAGCAGCGCGCCGGCGCGTGTGGTGACGACGGCGGTGACGAGGCCGGCGGCGTCGTATTTGGGATCGAGGACGAGTTCGGTTTCGCGGGTGTCGGACATGGGCAAGGCTCTACAAGGCTGCGAGGCAAGGACCAAGCACCTCATGCCCCCGTGCTCCTGCGCCACGCAGGAGCCCAGAGCCACGAACGGTGCAGCTTCTTACCCTGGGCTCCTGCGTGGCGCAGGAGCACAACACCTATCCCGCCGCCCGCAGCTCTTCCGGTTCATGCGCATGCACCCGCGCCAGCGCCTCGCCCTCCAGCTTCGCCAGTTCCACCAGCGTCTGGTCGAGCGCGTCGCGCTGCGCCTCCAGTTCGACGATCCGCATCCGCACCCGCTCGGCCAGCGCGCGCATTTGTTCCAGATGCTGCGGGTCGGCGTCGTACAGGTCGAGGAACTCTGCGATGTCGGTCAGCGAGAACCCCAGCCGCTTGCCGCGCAGGATCAACTGCATCCGCGCGATCTCGCGCCGGCGATAGACGCGGGTCGTGCCGATCCGGCAGGGCTCGATCAGCCCCTTGTCCTCATAGAAGCGCAACGTTCGGGGGGTGATGCCGAGCATGTCGGCCACCTCCTGAATCCCTTGCAGGTCCCCCTTATCGTCCATCACCCGCTCCCGATCCTGCGGTCTAACGCGCCGCTTTCTGCAACTCCTCCTCGACCAGCTCCTTCTTCGAAAGCTTGCCGATCAGCGTCTTGGGCAGAGTGTCGCGGATTTCGACCTCGCGGGGAAGCTCGATCTTGCTGATTTTGTCGCGCAGGAAATCGCGCAGGGCGGCACCGGTGACGACGCCCGGTTCGTTGAGCACGACGAAGGCCTTGGGTGCCTGTCCACGATGCGTGTCGGGCACGCCGATCACCACCGCCTCGACCACCGCGGGATGTTCGTACAGCGCTTCCTCGATCACGCGCGGATAGACGTTGTAGCCGCCGCACAGGATCAGGTCCTTGATCCGGTCGACGATGAACAGATAGCCGTCCTCATCCAGATAGCCGACATCGCCGGTGCGCAGCGCACCGTCGGCGAACACCGCCTCGGTCGCCGCCGGATTGTGCCAATAGCCGGACATTACCTGCGGCCCGCGCGCGCAGATCTCGCCCTTCTCGCCCGCGGGCATGATCCGCGCCGGGTTCTCGCGGTCGCGGATCTCGATCGTCGTGCCGGGGAACGGCAGGCCGGCCGATCCCTCCTTGTTCACTCCCTCGAACGGGTTGCAGGTGATGATCGGCGAGGCTTCGGACAGGCCATAGCCCTCGACCAGCTTCGATCCGGTATTCGCCTCGAACGCATGCCGCACCTCGATCGGCAGCGGCGCGCCGCCCGAGATACAGACCTTGACCGACGACAGGTCGGGCCGCTGGTCCGCACCCAGGTTGGCGAGCACGTTGTAGATCGTCGGCACGGCGGGGAAGTAGGTTGGCCGCGTCCGCTTCAACGTCGACAGCAATTGCTTCAATTCGAATCGCGGCAGCAGGATCATCTCCGCCCCCACCAACGTGCCGAAGGTCAGCACATTGGTCAGCGCGAAGACGTGGAACAACGGCAGCACACCGAGCACGCGATCCTGTTCGGCGTTCTCGCCACCGACATGGACCAGCATCGCATCGGTGTTGGCGACGATATTGGCATGGGACAGCATCGCCGCCTTGGGCACGCCGGTGGTGCCGCCGGTATATTGCAGCACCGCGACCTCGTCCGGAGCGACGGGGACCGACGTCGGCTTGCCACCCTTCGCCATCAGGTCGGCAAAGAACAGATGCTGCGGCGTACGCGGTGCCCGGCCGATCTCGCCCCGCTTGACGATCCGGTAGGCGAACTTCTTGAACGTCGGCAGCACGTCCGCGATCGGACAACTGATGACGTGACGGATGCCAGTCTCGCCCGCCACCTTCAAAACGCGCGCCTGGATATCCGCGACATCGGGTGTGACGATGATCTCCGCCCCCGAATCCTCGACCAGATGCGTCAACTCCCGCTCGACGTAGAGCGGATTGACGTTGACGACGATCCCGCCCGCCTTCAGCGTCGCGTAGAACAGGATGGGATAATACGGCGTGTTCGGCAGACACAGCGCGACGCGCGTCCCCTTCACCACCCCCAACGCCTGCAACCCCGCCGCCGCACGATCAACCGCCGCGCCCAGATCGCCCCAGGTCGTGATCCGCCCCATGAAGTCGATCGCCGCACGATCCGGAAAGCGCGCCACCGACCGGTCGAGCATATCGCCGAGCAGCCGCGGGTTGGCTGGCAGCGGCACGCCTTGCTTGATCGCCAGCGGCGCAGCCGCTTCGATGTTGGCGGTTTCGCTCATCAATGCTTCCTCTCGAACTCTACCATCGAGCATATTGTCCGCTCGTGCCACTTGACGTAATGGGAAGGTATCGCACCTATACGGCATACCGCAAGCTCGAATGCCAATCAGAGAGGATATCATGACCAACGTCGTCATCGCCGGTTACGCGCGCTCGCCGTTCCACCTCGCCGGCAAGGGCGCGCTCGCCCGCGTCCGTCCCGACGATCTCGCCGCGCAGACGATCCGCGGGCTGATCGCAAAGACCGGCGTCGATGCCGCGGAGATCGAGGATATCATCCTCGGCTGCGCCTTCCCCGAGGGCGAACAGGGTCTTAACGTCGCGCGGCTGATCGGGGTGCTCGCCGACCTGCCGCTGTCGGTCGGTGGCATGACGGTCAACCGCTTCTGCGGATCGTCGATGAGCGCGATCCACATCGCGATGGGCCAGATCCAGATCGGCGCGGGCGAGGCGTTCATCTGCGCCGGCCTCGAATCGATGAGCCGCATCCCTATGGGCGGCTACAATCCCCTCCCCAACCCGGTGCTCGCGAAGGCGAACCCCGGCGCGTACATGGGGATGGGCGACACGGCGGAGAACGTCGCGACCAAATACCAGATCACCCGCGGCGAGCAGGACGCCTTTGCGGTGAAGAGCCAGCACAAGGCCGCGGCCGCGCGCGCCGACGGTCGCCTGACCGACGAGATCGTGCCGATCACTACCAAGGCGGGCACGGTCAGCGAGGACGGCACGATCCGCTCCGACACCACCGTTGAAGCGCTCGGCGGACTCAAGCCCGCGTTCAGCCTGGAAGGGTCGGTGACCGCCGGCACCTCGTCGCCGCTGACCGATGGCGCGTCTGCGGTGCTGGTGACCTCGGAAGAGTTCGCGCAGAAGCACGGTCTCAAGATCCTCGCCCGCATCGTCGCGGTCGGCGTTTCGGGCATCGAGCCCGAGACGATGGGCCTCGGCCCGATCAGCGCCTCGCAAAAGGCGCTGTCGCGCGCGGGCATCAAGGTCGGCGACCTCGACGTGGTCGAAATCAACGAAGCCTTCGCCAGCCAGGCGATCGCCTGCATCCGCGACCTCGGCCTGAAAGAAGAGACGATCAACCTCGACGGCGGCGCGATCGCGATCGGCCATCCGCTCGGCGCGACCGGCGCGCGCATCGTCGGCAAGGCGGCAGCGCTGCTGGAGCGCGAGGGCGGCCGCTATGCACTGGCGACCCAGTGCATCGGCGGCGGTCAGGGCATCGCCACGGTGCTGGAGCGCGCATAATGGCTGACCAGATCAAGAAAGTCTGCGTGATCGGTGCGGGCGTCATGGGCGCCGGCATCGCCGCTCAGGTCGCCAACGCCGGTATTCCCGTGCTGCTGCTCGACATCCTCCCTCGCGAGGGTGACGACCGCGACGCCGTCGCCAAGGGGGCGGTCGCCAAGATGCTCAAGACCGAACCCGCCCCCTTCATGTCGAAGGGCGCGGCGAAGCTGGTCGAAACCGGCAACATCGACGACCATCTCGGCCGCGTTGCCGAATGCGACTGGATCGTCGAGGCGATCGTCGAACGGCTCGACATCAAGCAGGCGCTCTACGCCAAGCTCGAAGCGCTCAAGCGTCCCGGCACCGCGGTGTCGTCGAACACCTCGACGATTCCCTTGGGCAACCTCGTCGAGGGCCGCTCGGACCAGTTCAAGGCCGATTTCCTCATCACCCACTTCTTCAATCCGCCGCGCTACATGCGGCTGATCGAAATCGTGCGCGGCGAGCACACCAATTCCGCCGTCGCCGAAAAGGTCGAGGATTTCGTCGACCGCTTCATGGGCAAGCGCATCGTCCGCGCCAAGGACACGCCCGGCTTCATCGCGAACCGCATCGGCACCTATTGGCTCGCCGTCGCGATCAACGCGGCGATGGATCAGGGACTGACCGTCGAGGAGGCCGACCAGATCGGCGGCCGTCCGATGGGCGTACCCAAGACCGGCATCTTCGGCCTCGTCGATCTCGTCGGCGTCGACCTGATGCCGCTGCTGTCTAAAAGCCTGTCGTCCACCCTGCCGCAGGGCGACCCCTATTTCGACACGGTGCGCGACATGCCGCTGGTCGACAAGATGATCGCCGAGGGCTTTACGGGGCGCAAGGGTAAGGGCGGCTTTTACCGCTTCGACAAGGCGACCAAGACCAAACTCGCGCTCGACCTGGCCACCGGCGAATACCGCGAGGGGCAGAAGCCCGCCGCACTGCTGCCCAAGGCGGAAAAGGACCTCGCCGCCCTCATCGCCACCCCCGGCAAGGTCGGCGACTATGCCTGGGAAATCCTCGGCAAGACCTTGTCCTACGCGGCGATGCTGGTCGGCGAAGCGGCAGACGATATCGTCGCGATCGATGACGCGATGAAGCTCGGCTATAACTGGAAGTTCGGTCCGTTCGAGCTGCTCGACCGGATCGGTGCCGCCATCTTCGCCGCCCGCCTGCGCGACGAGGGCCGCGAGGTTCCCGCCATCCTCGACACGGCCGGCAACCGCAGCTTCTACCGCGTGGTCGAGGGCAAGCGCCAGTTCCTCACCCTCGCCGGCGACTATCGGGACGTCGTCCGCGGTGACGGCGTGCTGTTGCTGGAGGATATCAAGCTCGCCTCGGAACCGCGCCTCAAGAACGCCTCCGCGGCGCTCTGGGACGTCGGCGATGGCGTCGCGGCGCTCGAGTTCACCACCAAGATGAACGCGCTCGACGGCGAAATCATGGGCCTGATCCAGCAAGCGATCCCGCTGGTGCAGGAACGCTTCAAGGCGCTGGTGATCTACAACGAAGGGTCGAACTTTTCCGCCGGCGCCAACCTCGGCATGGCGATGTTCGCAGTCGCCGCAGGCATGTGGGGCGAGATCGAGAAGCTGATCTCGGGCGGGCAACAGGCGCTGAAGGCGCTGAAATACGCCCCCTTCCCCGTCATCGCCGCGCCCGCCGGCATGGCGGTGGGCGGTGGTTGCGAGGTGCTGCTCCATTCCGACGCGGTGCAGGCGCATGCCGAAACCTATGTCGGGCTGGTCGAATGCGGCGTCGGCCTGCTCCCCGGCTGGGGCGGCAACGGCGAGATGCTCGATCGCATGGCCAAGTCGCCGATGATGCCGCGCGGCCCGATGCCCGCGGTCGCCAAGGCGTTCGAGACGATCTCGACCGCGCAGGTATCCAAGTCGGCGGCGCTGGCGAAGGAGATGATGTTCCTCCGCACGTCGGACGGCATCACGATGAACCGCGACCGGTTGCTGGCGGACGCCAAGGCCAAGGCGCTGTCGCTGGTCGACGGCTATAAGGCCCCCGAAAAGCCGACCTTCCGCCTGCCCGGCGAAAGCGGCCGCGTCGGCATTGCGGGCGTCGTCGATGGCTTCCGCAAAAAGGGCATGGCCACGGAATATGACGAGGTCGTCTCGGCGCGTCTGGCGAATGTCCTCACCGGCGGCGAGGCCGATCTGGTCGACATCGTGCAGGAGGACGACCTGCTGACGCTGGAACGCGAGGCGTTCATGGAAGCGGTACGCGATCCCCGCACCCAGGCGCGCGTCCAGCAGATGCTGACGACGGGCAAACCACTGCGCAACTGACGCATCCTTCATATTCCTCCCCCGCAAGGGGGAGGTGGCGCCGCAAAGCGGTGACGGAGGGGGAGGTAAGCGACGCACTCTAAACTTGGAGTGCATCGCCCACCTCCCCTCCACCATTCGGCTGGCGCCGAACGGTCCCCCTCCCCCTCGCGAGGGAAGAATATTAGGCGTCTTGGCACCGATCCACCCCACGATCGTTACGCCCGCATCACCTCATGCCGCCGCAATGAACGACATGACACTTGACACATCTTGCCAATCCCCTAACCGAGCCGCCAACTGCCGTATACGGCAGGGCGCTCGCCATTAGGTCACCGTTCATCCAGCGGCTGCCACAGGTGACGTTCAACGTGACCGTACAGTTACGGCGCGGAGCTGACACGGCTTACCCGATGCCCGCGGCTTTTAGCGGGCGTCACGGAGAGGAGATTACGCTCATGTCCCTGTTGCTGCTCGGTGCGCTGCTTGCCGCCGCTCCCGCTCCCGCCGCCGACCTCGCGATCGGTCGCTGGAAGACCGAGACCAAGAACGGCGTCGTCGAAATCCAGCGCTGCGGCGCATCGATCTGCGGTCGCCTGCTCACCTCCGACCTGCTCCGCCAGCGTCCCGACCTGAAAGACGGCAACAACCAGAACGCGGCGCAGCGTAATCGCCCGCTGAAGGGTCTGTTATTGATCAGCGGCTTTACCGCCGAGTCCGACGCATGGTCCGGTGGCCAGATCTACAATCCCGACGACGGCAAGACCTACAAAGCCAAAGTTACACCGGTCGACGCCAACACGCTGAAGGTCCGCGGCTGTGTCTTCGTGCCACTCTGCAAGACCCAGACCTGGACCCGCGTCCGTTAAAGATTGCCTCCCCAAAACCTACCAGTAAGCTTCAGGAAGACCCATTATGTCGTTGCGTTTCAAGGCTCCCCTCCTCGCCACCGTCGTTCTCGGTTCGTTCGGTTTCGCTACCGTCGCGCACGCGCAGGCCTTCTACCTGCAAGAGCAGTCGGCACGTGGTGCAGGCCGTGCATTTTCAGGTGAAGTCGCCGACACCGGCCCGCAGTCGCTGTGGTGGAACCCCGCCGCGATCGCCGGCATGCAGAACGGCGAAGCCGCGATCAACGCCTCGGTGATCCGTCCGAAGGGCAAGGTCGTCAACAACGGCACGTTGATCCGCCGTCCGGGCGGCCAATTCGCCCCCGTCGGTGGCGACCAGCTGGCCAAGGACCCGATCGACAACGGCATTCTGCCCTCGGGCGCGATCGCGATGCCGTTCGGCCCGGTCGCGATCGGCCTCGCGGTCACGTCGCCCTACAGCTTCACCACCGATTACGATTCGACTAGCTGGACCCGCTACAGCGCGACTCGCACTAAGCTGCAGACGATCGATATCCAGCCCTCGATCGCCATCGCGCTGACCGACTGGCTGCGCGTCGGCGGTGGTGCCAATGTCGAGCACGTCTACGCCAGCCTTGGCAACAACCTGCCCAACCTGTCGGCGGCGCTGCCCGATGGCCGCCAGAAGCTGGAAGGCGACGGCTGGGATCTCGGCTGGACCGCCGGCTTCCAGATGCACAACGACTGGGCGACCGTCGGCGTCAGCTACAAGTCGCGCATCGAGCACACGCTGAAGGGCGACCTGCTGGTCGAGGGGCTCCAGGGCCCGCTCGCCGCGCAGAACCGCACGGTCAACGACGTCGAGGCGAGCTTTTACACGCCCGCACAGGTCATCGTCGGTGCCCGCATCCGCGCCACCCCGGCGCTGACGCTGAACGGGCAGGCGGTTCGCTATAACTGGAGCAAGTTCGACGCGATCCGCCTCGGCGCGCCGCTCAATCAGGCGCTGCCCGAGAACTATCGCGACAGCTACAGCCTCGCCGGCGGCATCGACTATACGATCTCGCCGCAGCTGACGCTCCGCGCCGGCGTCCAGCACGCCACCACGCCGACCCAGAACGGTTTGCGCGATGCGCGCGTGCCCGACGCCAACCGCTGGAACTACGGCGCCGGCGGCACCTTCCAGCTGACGCCGAAGATCGGCATCGATCTCGCTGCGAACTATGTCGACTTCAAGAACACCACGATCGATCGCGTGACGGCGGCTTATGCCGGCACCGCGGTGCAGACGCCGGTCGTCACCAACGGCTATCTGCGCGACGCCAGCGCGGTGGTGATCTCCGCCGGCGCTCACATCGGCTTCTGATCGGCCGAAATCCGGGTTCCGCCTGCGTTAGGTGGAACCCGGACCTATTGTCCTGCGTATCCCCAACAAGCGTTTGCTTTGGGTGGATATCGCACGTTAGAGCACCTCCAGAGCCGGTGAACGCCAGCGACGATCGTCGCGGCGTTTTCAATAGCATCAGGGGGCCTCTCATGAGCCAGAACGAACTACAGGTGTCCCGCCGCGGGGTGATCGCGGGCGGGACCGTTGGCGTGGCGGCGACCGCGCTGCCCGCCGAGGCCGCGACCCCGCCGTTGCAGGATCGCACAGCACCGCCGACGATGCCGGTGACGCTGAAGGTCAACGGCAAGACCAATCGCCTCGACCTCGACACCCGCACGACGTTGCTTGACGCGCTGCGCGAACATTGGAAGCTGACCGGCACCAAGAAGGGTTGCGATCACGGCCAGTGCGGCGCGTGTACCGTCCTCGTCGACGGCCGCCGGATCAACTCCTGCCTCACCCTCGCGGTGATGCACGACGGCGACGAGATCACCACGATCGAGGGCCTCGGCAAGCCCGACGACCTGCACCCGATGCAGGCCGCCTTCATCAAGCACGACGGCTATCAGTGCGGCTATTGCACCCCCGGCCAGATCTGCTCGGCGGTGGCGGTGCTCGACGAGATCAAGCGCGGCGTGCCCAGCCACGTCCAGGCCGACATCACCGGAGCTGCACAACCGACCGCGATGGAGATGCGCGAGCGGATGAGCGGCAACATCTGTCGCTGCGGCGCCTATTCCAACATCATCGAAGCGATGAGCGAAGTCGCGGGGGCAAAAGCATGAAGGCCTTTACCTACGAACGCGCGACGACGCCGGCGGCAGCAGCCGCTGCGGTCGCGGCCAAGCCCGGCGCGAAGTTCATCGCGGGCGGCACGAACCTGCTCGACCTGATGAAGCTGCAGATCGAAGAGCCGGTCCATCTCGTCGACGTCAACCGTCTGGCGCTCGACACGATCGAGCCGACGTCGGACGGCGGCCTGCGCATCGGCGCTCTGGTCCGCAACACCGATCTCGCCAGCGACGCCCGCGTCCGCCGCGACTACGGCGTGCTCAGCCGCGCGATCGTCGCCGGCGCATCGGGCCAGCTGCGCAACAAGGCGACCACCGCGGGCAACCTGCTCCAGCGCACCCGCTGCCCGTATTTCTACGACACCAACCAGCCTTGCAACAAGCGCAAGCCCGGATCGGGATGCGCAGCGATCGGCGGCTATAGCCGGCAGCTCGGCATAATCGGCACCAGCGACGCCTGCATCGCCACCTATCCCGGCGACATGGCGGTCGCCATGCGCGTGCTCGACGCGACCGTCGAGACGGTTCAGCCCAATGGTCAGACGCGGAAGATCCCGATCGCCGACTTCCATCGGCTGTGGGGCGATACGCCGCACATCGACACGAACCTGAAGCCGGGCGAGCTGATTACCGCTGTGACCCTGCCGAAGCCGGTCGGCGGCACGCATATCTACCATAAGGTGCGCGACCGCGCCTCTTACGCCTACGCACTCGTGTCGGTGGCGGCGATCCTCCAGCCCGACGGCACCGGCCATGTCGCGATCGGCGGCATCGCGCCCAAGCCGTGGCGCGTCGAGGCGGCGGAAGCCGCCCTGCCGCAGGGTGCCAAGGCGACCGCGGCCCGGATGCTCGCCGGCGCAAAACCGACCCAAGACAATGCCTTCAAGGTCCCCCTCGTCGAGCGCACGCTCGCCGCGGTGATGGCCGAAGCGAAAGACGCAGCATGAAGTTCGACACACCCGCAGGCCAGAACCCGATCGACCAGCTGAAGGTCATCGGCAAGCCGACCGACCGCATCGACGGCAAGTTCAAGACCACCGGCACGGCACCCTACGCCTATGAACGCCATGACGTCGCGCCCAATGCGGCCTATGGCTATGTCGTCGGTGCCGGCATCGCCAAGGGACGCATCGCGAGCATGGACCTCGGCGCGGCGAAGGCTGCGCCGGGCGTGCTGACGATCGTCACCGCCGATACCGCCGGTCCGCTGACCAAAGGCGACTTCAACACCGCCAAGCTGCTCGGCGGTCCGGCGATCGATCACTATCATCAGGCGATCGCACTGGTGGTGGCCGAAACGTTCGAACAGGCGCGCGCAGCGGCATCGTTGATCCGCATCGATTATGCCCGCGAGAAAGGTCGCTTCGACCTCGACACGGCGCTCGAGACCGCACCGCTGAAGGGCGACAGCAGCGGCGAGGGCAGCGCCGCCCCCGCGGTCGATCGCGTCGGCAATTTCGAACAGGCCTTCGCGGCCGCGCCGGTCAAGCTCGACGCGCTCTACGAAACGCCCGACCAGAGCCATGCGATGATGGAGCCGCATGCCAGCACCGCATCGTGGGCGGGCGACAAGCTGACGCTGTGGACGTCCAACCAGATGATCGCCTGGGGCAAGGGCGACGTCGCCAAGACGCTCGGCATCCCCAAGGACAACGTCCGCCTGATCTCGCCCTATATCGGCGGCGGCTTCGGCGGGAAGCTGTTCGTCCGCGCCGACGCGATCCTCGCCGCACTGGGCGCGAAGCAGGCGGGGCGTCCGGTCAAGGTCACGCTCCAGCGGCCGCTGATGATCAACAACGCCACGCACCGCCCGGCGACGCGCCAGCGCATCCGGCTGGCCGCAGGCAAGGACGGCAAGCTCACCGCGATCGCGCACGAAAGCGGTTCGGGCGATCTGCCCGGCGGCGGCCCAGAAACGGCGGTGTCGCAGACCAAGCTGCTCTACGCGGGTGCCAATCGCCTGACCTCGATGCGGCTTGCGGTGCTCGATCTGCCCGAGGGCAACGCGATGCGCGCGCCCGGCGAGGCGCCGGGCCTGATGGCGCTCGAAGTCGCGATGGACGAGATGGCGGAGAAGCTGGGGATGGACCCGGTCCAGTTCCGCATCGTCAACGACACGCAGGTCGATCCGGAAAAGCCGGAGCGCAAGTTCTCGCAGCGTCAGCTCGTCGAATGCCTGCGCATGGGTGCGGACAAGTTCGGCTGGTCGCAGCGTAACGCAAAGCCGCGCACGGTGCGCGACGGTCGCTGGCTCGTCGGCATGGGCGTCGCCTCCGGCTTCCGCAACAACATCACGATGAAGTCCGCCGCTCGCGTCGGCATCGACAGGAAGGGTGTCGTCACCGTCGCCACCGACATGACCGACATCGGAACCGGCAGCTATACGATCATCGCGCAGACCGCCGCCGAAGTCATGGGCGTCCCCCTCGACAAGGTCGTCGTACTGCTCGGCGACAGCTCCTTCCCCGCCGCCGCCGGTTCGGGTGGCCAATGGGGCGCGAACAGCTCGACCGCCGGCGTCTATGCCGCCTGCATGAAGCTGCGCGAGGCCGTCGCCCAGAAGCTGGGCTTCAACTCCGCCGACGTCGAATTCGCCGACGGCAAGGTTCGCGCCGGCAACCGCAGCGTCTCGCTGTCCGAAGCTGCCGGCGACAAAGGCTTGTCCGCCGAGGACACGATCGAGTTCGGCGATCTCGCCAAGAAGGAACAGCAATCGACCTTCGCCGGCCATTTCGTCGAGGTCGGCGTCGACGCCTATACCGGCGAGATCCGCGTACGCCGCATGCTCGCGGTCTGTGCGGCGGGGCGCATCCTCAACCCGAAGTCGGCACGCAGTCAGGTGATCGGCGCGATGACGATGGGCGTCGGCTCGGCGCTGATGGAGGAACTCGCGGTCGACAAGCGCTTCGGCTTCTTCGTCAACCACGATCTCGCCAGCTATGAAGTGCCGGTGCACGCCGACATTCCGCATCAGGAGGTGATCTTCCTCGACGAAGTCGATCCGATGTCGTCGCCGATGAAGGCGAAGGGGGTCGGCGAGCTCGGCCTGTGCGGCGTCGGCGCGGCGATCGCCAACGCGATCTATAACGCCAGCGGCGTCCGCATCCGCGAATACCCCATCACGCTCGACAAGATCATCGCCGGCGCAGCGATGGTGGCCTGATATCCAACGGCCACGGTGGGTCGGAAGCGTTAAGCCGCGCGCTTGGTCGCTCGCTGATACGCCCCCTCCACCACGGCTTCGCCGCGGTCCCTCCCCTGCTCAAGCGAGGGAGGACTGGCTCATTCCACCGGCGAGCCGGGCCGGTGCAGCGAAGCCGGTAAACGGGCAAGATATGCTACGAACTGCTTCGCCTGCTTCGCAGCAATCCCGTCCTAGCGCCCGCGCCCAACCGTCACCTTTGCCACATGCAGCGGATAGTCACGATCGTCCTCGGCCATCCACACCTGCCCACTCGCATCGGTCAGGTAGAAGCGGCAGAAGATGCTGCGCTCATCGACGAAGCGCAGGCACACCCGGTCCGGCGTCACCCGGTAACGTCCGACGGTATCGGGCCGGTCGTAGCTTAATGTATAGCCGTCGCCCGTCGCAGCGAAGCGTTCGACTGGCGGTATGCCGCCCTCGCCTGCCCGGGTCTGGACGCTACCTCGCACCAGTCTGTCCAGGGCATCTCCCCGTATCAGGGTCATGGCGTCCGAACCGCGGATCGGCACCGGAAGCCGCGGCGGTGCCGGATCGGGTGCCGATGGGGAGCAGGCCGCCAGCAGCAGCGGCAGCCAGATCAATGATCGTTTCATATTCGCTCCGCCCCAGAGGCACGGTCGTTTGCGGCAGGACAGGCCCGCGTACAAGTCCGGCGTTCGCGGCGACGCCGATGCAGGAACTTCCCCGGTGGCCATCCGCTTGGACGTGCGCATGACACAACCAAGCATCCTGTGGCTACGCCAGGACCTTCGCCTTCACGATCAGCCTGCACTCGTCGCCGCCGCGCACGAAGGACCGGTCGTGCCGGTCTATGTCCTCGACGACGATGCGCCCGGTGAATGGCGGATCGGCGGAGCGCAACGCTGGTGGCTGCACCACAGCCTGTCCACCCTGGACGCAGCCTTGCGAGCGAAGCACAGCCGGCTGATCCTGCGACGCGGCGATGCAGTGTCGATCCTGACGACACTGATGGAGGAAACCGGTGCTTCCCGCATTCACGCGATCCGTCATTACGAGCCGTGGTGGCGCGATGCGGAGAAAAAACTGGGCGATCGGCTGGAACTGCACGATGGCAACCACCTTGTCCGGCTGGAGGACTTGACCACCGGGAGCGGGACCCCGTTCAAGATGTTCTCGTCATTCTGGAAGGCGCTCCAGTCGCAATTGCCGCCCGCCGATCCCTTTCCCGTCCCGCACACGATCCCGGCACCGGCGCATTGGCCGATGAGCGACGAGCTTGCGGAATGGACGCTGCTGCCGACCAGACTCGATTGGTCAACCGGCTTCGACAAGGACTGGACGCCCGGCGAAACGGAAGCGCTCGCCAAGGCTAAGGACTGGTCCGACGATGTCGCCGCCTACGACCGCCGCCGCAACCTGCCATCGGAAGAGGGTACGTCTCGCCTGTCGCCGCACCTCCATCACGGGGAGATTTCGCCGCGGGCAATCTATCATGCGCTCGGCGACACCAGGGATGCCGGCGCCTTCCTGCGCGAACTCGCATGGCGGGATTTCACGTCCGGCGTGCTGCTCGCGTTGCCGAAGTACGGCGAGGTCAACGGGCGCCCGAAATACGATGCACTGCCGTGGCGAAAGGATGCCGAGGCGAAACGCGATCTTCAGGCGTGGCAGCAGGGACGCACCGGCTACCCGATCGTCGATGCCGGGATGCGGCAATTGTGGGCGAGCGGGTGGATGCACAATCGCGTCCGCATGATCGCTGCGAGCTTTCTGGTAAAGCATCTGCTGATCGACTGGCGCGAAGGCGAGCGATGGTATTGGGACTGCCTGGTCGATGCGGATTACGGCAACAACGCCGTCAACTGGCAGTGGATCGCCGGTACGGGCGTGGATGCGAATATGTTCGGGCGGATCATGGCGCCACTCAGCCAGTCGGAGAAGTTCGATGCAGCGGACTATATCCGCGAATGGGTGCCGGAATTGCGCGATCTGACGGACGCGACGATCCACGATCCCGACGATAGCGGTGTCCGGCCGAACGACTATCCGGCCAAGCTGATCGGCCATCGCGAGGCGCGCGAGCGGGCGCTGGCAGCCGCGGCGACACTGCGCTGACGCTCAGCCCGCGACGGGCAACCGCCCGGTGACGTCCTCCATCATCTGCTGCGCCATGCCGGAGATACGCATCGGCGCGCCCATGTCGACCGGCGTATTACGCTCTACTTCGGCAAGCCGACGCTGTTCCAGCACCTTGATCCAGCGCAGCGTTGCAGCCTCAGAATGGCGGATCAGCGCTGCGATGCAACGCGGGGTGAGCGACCGCCCTTCCATTTCAGCGAGGTAAAGATGGAGCAATGCCTCCAACGCCGGCGATCCGATCAGGTCCGCGCCGAATGCATGCTTCGCGGCGCCGATGGTTTGCAGCAGCGTCGTGGCGTGCTGCCGCAGTCGCGCCTCCGCGCACGTGGCCGGCGGATCCGGCTGCGGCTCGCAGGTTGCGATCAGGCGCTTTTCCCCGCAGCCATCGGCAAAGGCGGAGACGTGGTTACACACCCACTGCAGCTGCCCGTCACCGCGAACGTAGCGCTTGGTAATCTGGAATGCATGACCGTGACGCACCAGCCGGTGCAGCAGCATGTCGTTGACCACCTGATCCCCCGGCGCCGTGAATTCGAGCGGCGAACGACCAATCACCTCGATCCGTGGCCGCGCCAGCAATTCCAGATAGGCGTCGTCTGCCGACACGATCCGCCATCGCTCGTCCGTGATGCATTGCGCCACCGGCGCAGATCGAACCGTCATTGCCACTCCCTTGAGAACGGTGCGGCGGGTCGCATTAATCTGTTTTAATTGCAATGGCTTATCTAAGGTTGGCTACATCGTGCCGGCATATCCCCTCGCCCGGAGCGCGATCGTACCTATATCAGGATACGACAGCGGTACGGCCCCATGACAACGATCGGCCCCCGTCCACCGGAGAGGCCATCCACGCACGAAGGTCGTTACGCCCGTCATGAATCTGCATCTCCCCGCCGCTCTGGATCCGCGTCAGCTATTGCGGCCGCGGCGGCGCGGGATCGCATCGGTCAATGCCGAAGTGCGCGACGGGATCGTCCCGGCGGGCGATCGGATTGCACAGACGACCGATGCCGACGGTGGCGCCGCACCCACCCGCAACTATCGCACCGTCGCGCTGATCATCGCCACGGCGATGTTCATGGAGAATTTGGACGCGACGGTGCTCGCCACTGCGCTGCCGACGATGGCACGCGATTTCGGTGTCGCCGCACCGGCGATGAGCATCGCGCTGACATCGTACCTGCTGGCACTGGCGATGTTTATTCCCGCCTCCGGCACGATGGCCGACCGCTTCGGCGCGCGGCCGGTGTTTCGCGCAGCGATCGGCGTGTTCGTTGCGGGCAGTCTGGCCTGCGGTCTGGCCCCAAGCCTCGAATGGATGGTGGTCGCGCGGTTCGTACAGGGGATCGGCGGCGCGATGATGATGCCGGTGGGGCGGCTGGTATTGCTGCGATCGGTCGCCAAGCGCGACATGGTGTCGGCGATGTCGTGGCTGATCATGCCAGCGCTGGTCGGCCCGATCCTGGGTCCGCCGCTGGGCGGGTTCATCGTCACATATCTCGACTGGCGCTGGATCTTCTGGCTCAACCTGCCGATCGGGTTGCTGGGCATCGTGCTGGTCGGACGCTTCATCGCCGATATTCGCGAGGAAGCACCGCACACCTTCGACGCAATCGGCTTTATTCTGTCGGGCGTGGCTCTGGGGTGTCTGTTGTTCGGGTTTGAAATGGCAAGCCGCCCGGGCGAGGCGGCGGTGGCGGCGGCGCTGGTCGGCATCGGCGCGCTGTTCGGTCTTGCCTATTGGCGGCATGCGCGACGCGCCGAACACCCGATCCTCGACCTCTCGCTGATGCGGATCACCACGTTCCGCCTGTCGGTGCTGGGCGGATCGCTGACCCGCATCACACAGGGCGCGCAGCCGTTTCTGCTGCCGCTGATGATGCAGCTCGCCTTCGGCCTGTCGGCGGCGCAGAGCGGGGCGATGACGGTCGCGGGCGCGATCGGATCGTTCGGGATGAAGGGAGTCGCGCGTCGCATCCTGAAACGCTTCGGATTCCGCAACAGCCTGATCGTGATGGGGGTGCTCGGGACCGGGGCCTATGCCATCTGCGGCCTGTTCCGCCCGGACTGGCCGCTGCCCGCGGTGTTCGCCGTGCTGGTCCTGTCCGGCTTTCTGATCTCGTTCCAGTTCACCGCCTACAACACGATCGCATACGACGAGATCGGCAAGGACCGGATGAGCGCAGCGACCAGCTTCTATTCGACGTTTCAGCAACTGATGCTGTCGCTGGGCATCTGCGTCGGCGCGACCGCGTTGCACGTGTCGATGCTGTCGCGCGGCGGCGAAGCGGTGGCATTCACTGATTTCACCGTCGCCTTCTGGACCGTCACCGCGATCTCGCTGCTGGCAGTGTTCGTCAACTGGCGGTTCGATCCTCAGGCCGGCGCGGAGTTGAGCGGGCGGAAGAGCTGACGATCATCCCTGCCAGCTGGCGGGATCGATCACGGATTGCAGGAATGCGACGAATGCGCGGACCGCGGGCGGCACGGCGCCGCTGCGCAGGTGGACGGCATAGATGCCGACGTCGGCCGTTCCCTCCCAGTCCGGCAGGACGCGCACCAGCCGGCCGTTACGCAATGCGTCGCCGACATCCCACAGGGATCGCAGTGCGATGCCGACGCCGCCAAGCGCCAGTTCGCGCACCATTTCGCTCGAATTGGTGCGGACGTGGCTGTCGCGTTCGACCTGCACGGCCTTGCCCTGCGCGACCAGCCGCCACGGCATCTGCCCCGCCGCCGCGAGCAACCGGTGATCGCCCAGCGCCGGAACCGACGCCGGTTCCCCGTGTGTCGCCAAATAGGAAGGCGCTGCGCACAACACCCGGCGGCTCGTGGCCAGCCGATGCGCCACGACGTTGGACGGCACCTCCGAAGCGATACGGATCGCGCAGTCGACCCGGTCGCCGAGCAGATCGACGAAGCCGTCGCCAAGGTCGAACGCAAGTTCCACCGCCGGGTGTGCGGCGAGGAACGCAGACAGATGTGGCGCGACGTGGAGCCGCCCGAACGACGTGGGCGCCGATACCCGCAGCGGTCCCGCCGGTACGCCACGCGCGCCTGTCACCCGTGCCTCCGCCGCGGTGAGCGCCGACAAGATTCCATCGAGGTCGTCGCGCAGCCGCCCGCCCGCTTCCGTCAGCGCCAGTCGCCGCGTGGTGCGATGGATCAGCGTTACGCCGAGGCGACCTTCCAGCCTTTGCAGTCGTTTGGACACCATTGCTGGCGAGATGCGCAAGGTTCTCGCAGCGGCGGACAGGCTGCCGCTATCGGCCACCGCGACGAACAGGGAGTAATCGGGATCGAACATCATTCGTTCTTCCGGCGATAAGCTGCTTAAACATCTTTGACGCTAGAGCGGGGATGGTGCGGCGTCTATGAACGATGCGATCGCAAAGGACATCGACCCATGGACCGCGCCGGCCTCGACATCGCTCCCGCATTCATCACCTTCATCGAAGAGCGCGCCCTGCCCGGCACCGGTATCGATGCCGACGCATTCTGGTGCGGCGTCGCGGCGATCCTCGACCGGTTCGTGCCCGACAACCACAGCCTGCTTGCCGAACGCGACCGGCTACAGGCCGCGATCGATGCATGGCATCGAGACAATCCTTTCGAAGCAGACGCTTACCAGTCGTTTCTCACGCAGATCGGCTACCTCGTCCCCGATCCTGCGCCTTTTGCGGTCGATCCCGCCAATGTCGACGCCGAAATCGCGACGATGGCCGGGCCGCAGCTCGTCGTCCCGATCCTGAACGCCCGCTTCCTGCTCAACGCCGCCAACGCGCGCTGGGGCAGCCTGTACGACGCGCTGTATGGCACCGATGCCTTGCCCGGTAGCGCGACGCGAGGCGGATACGATCCCGGGCGGGGGGCGCAGGTGATCGCCTGGGCCAAGGCGTTTCTCGACGACGTCGCGCCACTGTCGAACGGTAGCTGGACCGACTGGACCGGCGGCACGCCCGACCTCGGCGATCCGTCGCAACTGGTCGGCCGCGATGGCGAAACGCTGCTCCTTCGCCACAACGGATTGCATATCGAGCTCGTGATCGATCGCAGTCATCCGATAGGTCGCACCGATCCCGCCGGCATCGCCGACGTCGTGCTGGAATCCGCGCTGACCGCGATCTGCGATCTGGAGGATTCGATCGCGGCGGTGGATGCGCAGGACAAGGTTGCGGCCTACGACAATTGGCTGGGGCTGATGCGCGGCGACCTGACTGCCAGCTTCGCCAAAGGCGGCGAAACCGTGACGCGGACACTGGCGGCGGATCGCCGCTACACTGCGCCCGACGGAACGACGCTGACGCTGCCGGGTCGCAGCCTTTTGTTCGTACGCAACGTCGGCCATCTGATGACCAACCCCGCGATCCGCCTGCCCGATGGCAGCGAGGCGCCGGAGGGTATCCTCGACGCGATCGTCACGTCGCTGATCGCGCTGCACGACGACGGACATAACAGCCGGACGGGATCGATCTACATCGTCAAGCCCAAGATGCATGGGCCGGACGAAGCCGCTTTCACCGACCGCCTGTTCGACGCAGTCGAGGATCTGCTGGGCTTGCCGCGCTACACGATCAAGGTCGGGCTGATGGACGAGGAACGCCGCACCTCGGCCAACCTCGCCGCCTGTATCCATGCCGTCCGCCACCGGCTGGTGTTCATCAACACCGGCTTTCTCGACCGTACCGGCGACGAGATGCACACATCGATGCACGCCGGCCCGATGATCCCGAAGGGCGAGATGAAGACGTCCGGCTGGATCGCAGCCTATGAAAACCGCAACGTCCAGATCGGTCTCGCGTGCGGCCTGTCCGGGCGCGCGCAGATCGGCAAGGGCATGTGGGCCGCACCCGACCGGATGGCGGATATGCTCGACCAGAAGATCGGCCATCCGAAGATGGGCGCGAACACCGCCTGGGTCCCCTCGCCCACCGCCGCTACGCTGCACGCGACGCATTATCACCGCGTCGATGTGTTCGACCGCCAGCGCGAGCGGAGCAGGGAGCCGGTTGCGCCGCTCGCCGCGTTGCTGACCATGCCCGTTGCAGAGGCCGGACGGAACTGGTCGACGGACGAGGTGCGTGCGGAACTCGATAATAATGCGCAGGGCATCCTCGGCTATGTGGTCCGCTGGATCGACCAGGGGATCGGCTGTTCGAAGGTGCCGGACATGCATGACGTCGGCCTGATGGAAGATCGCGCGACGCTGCGTATCTCGTCGCAACATATCGCCAACTGGCTGCTGCATGGCGTCGCGACGGAGGCGGAGGTCGATGCCGCCTTCGCGCGCATGGCGATAAAGGTCGATGCGCAGAACGCCGGCGATCCGCAATATCGACCGATGGGCGGGCGGGTGGGCGATAGCCTCGCCTATCGGGCGGCCCGTGCACTGGTGTTCGACGGGATAGCGCAGCCGAACGGCTATACCGAACCGCTGCTTCACCGCTTTCGCAAGATGCAGAAAGCTGCCCGATAGCGTCCCATACGCCGGCCCGTCCGGCTGCAATCTGCGATCCCTCCGAAAAGTGCGTCCTTCAGCAGCGGGTGCCCGCCGGAACCCATCCGGAGTGACGGCAACGTCGCGGCAGCGCGATCGTCAATATGGTGGCGCCTTGCGCTCGCGTTGCGCTCGCGCCGCCTCCGTCCACCACGCCAGATCGTCGGCGAAGCGGGGAAACGCCTTGGCCAGACTCGCCCCGCCGTCGCCTATGGGTTCGCCCTCGACGGATAGCGTCTTGCCGATGCCGCCGACCGCCAGCGTGCTCGACACCACGACCATTCCCATCTCTGACAGGATACCGTGCCATGCCAGCCCGGCCCGCGCACCGGCGAAGCGACCTGCGGAGTAACTGGCGATCGCGGCGGGCCGCCAATACCATTCCTCGAGGAAATGGTCGGTCAGGTTCTTGAGACCGGGCTGAACGCTCCAGTTGTATTCGCCCGCAACGAACACGAACGCATCGGCCGCCTTGATCTTGTCGGCAAGCGCTTCCAGCGCGGGCGGCGCCGCTCCTTCCGGATATTCCTTATACATCCTGTCGAGCATCGGCAGGTCGAGCGCCTTCGCATCGATCAGTTCGGCCTGCGCACCGCGCGCGGTGAACTGTCGCACGAGATAATCGGCCAAGCGGATACCCTGACGATCGGACCGGTAGGATCCGTAGAAGATCAGGATCTTGTCACTCATCCGAAGCCCTTTCGCCGTCACTGCTCCTGCCCGGCGGGGGCAGGAGCACGATCCGCTATCCTATCGATCGTTCAGGCGGCGTCGACCAGGACGATCTCGGCATCTTCCGTCGCGGTAACGCGGATGACGCTCTCGTCCCGGATCGCGGCACCGTCGCGGGCGTCAATGGCGACGCCGTTGATCTCGATCTTGCCGGTGGCGGGAACCAGATAGGCGTGATGCCCCGCGCCCAGCGTATATTCCGCCGTTTCCCCCGCCTTGATCGTCGCGCCGACGATACGGGCGTCGGTACGGATCGGCAGTGCATCGCCGTCATCGTCGAACCCGCTCGCCAACGTCACGAACTTGCCCGAGCGTTCGCCCTTGGGAAAAGGCTTGGCACCCCACGAAGGTGCGGCGCCCCGCGTCTTGGGTTCGATCCAGATCTGGAAGATCGTGGTTTCCTCCGTTTCGCGATTGTATTCCGAGTGACGCACGCCCGATCCGGCGCTCATCACCTGCACGTCCCCCGCCTCGGTGCGGCCCATGTTTCCAAGGCTGTCCTGATGCGTGATCGCGCCGGTGCGGACGTAGGTGATGATCTCCATGTCGGCATGCGGGTGCGGCGGAAAGCCGGTTCCGGCGGCGATCCGGTCGTCGTTCCACACGCGGATCGGGCCCCAGCCCATCCGCGAGGGATCGTAGTAATTGGCGAACGAGAAATGATGCTTGGCATCGAGCCAGCCGTGGTTGGCACCGCCGAGGGTGGCGAAGGGGCGACGTTCGATCATGGTCTGTCTCCGTTGTCTGTTGCCCACAAGATGGTCGCGACCGCGACTTGACGAAATAGCAATGATGGCATCACATCATTGCCGGAAATGACACGTCGCCTCCCCGATCTCGAAGCCTGGGCGATCTTCGCCAAGGTCGCCGAACGCGGCTCCTTCGCCGGTGCGGCGCAGGCGCTCGGCTTGTCCAACCCGACGGTGTCGAAAGCGATCGCCCGGCTGGAGGCGCGGCTGGGCCTCGCCCTGCTGTCACGCACGTCACGACGCCTGTCGCTGACCGAGGCGGGTCGCACCATGCTGCAGCGCGCGGCCGGCATATTGCACGCAGGCGAGGCGCTGGAGGATGCTGCGGCCGAACAGTCCGATGTCGCCCGCGGCCTGGTGCGGATCAGCGCGCCGCTGTCGTTCGGCACCGCCTATGTCGGTGCGACCCTGCCGGCGTTCCTGACGGCATATCCCGAGGTGACGCTGGACTTCGCCCTGAGCGACAGGCGCGTCGATCTGGTTGCGGAGGGGTTCGACCTCGCGCTGCGGATCGCGGCGCTGGAGGACAGTTCGTTGCTCGCGCGGCGGCTGTGTACCGTCCGCATCCTGCTGGTCGCGTCGCCCGGATACCTCGACGCCCACGGCCGGCCGACGCATCCGGCACAACTGCGCGATCATCATGCGCTGGCCTATACCGGCGGCGCGACGCGGGGACTGTGGCGGTTTCATCATCCACAGTTCGGCGAGGAGACGGTTGAACCGCCGGTGCGCATCTGGACCGACAACGCCGATATGCTCAATCCGGCGCTGCTGGCCGGGCAAGGCATGGCGTTGCAGCCTGAATTTCTCGTCTGGCGCGAGATCCGCGACCGGCGGCTGGAGGTGGCGATGCCGGACTGGACCGTGCCAGCGCTGGGCCTGCACCTCATCACCCCGCCCAGCCCGCTGCGCCCTTTACGCGTACAGGTGGTGATCGATCATCTGGCAAAGACGCTGGCCAAGGCGCCCTGGGCTCTCGGCGCGGAGTGAGATCGCCGGAAACCCGCCTAGCGCCCGCGTCCGCTGCATGGCACACACCACCGTAAACCAGAACAAGGGGTTACGAATGCGCGCCGGTACCTGTCTGATCGCTCTCCTCTTCACCACGACCGCTGCGGCGCAGACGCCAGGCCCCGCCTATCACCGTGCGCCCGATGCGATCGCCCGGACATTGGAAACGCCGCCGACCCCGGGGGTTGCGGTCAGCCCCGATCACAAGACCCTTGCGATCCTCGGTCGCGAGAACCTGCCGTCGATCGCGAACCTGTCGAAACCGATCCTGCGCCTCGGCGGCTATCGCATCGACCCCGCCACCAACGGTCAGGCCGAGGTGCGCGTGCAATGGCTGAATGCGTTGAGCTTCAAGGATGTCGCGAGCGGCAAGACGGTCGCCGTCTCCCTGCCCGCCGCATTGCGCTTCGCTGCGCCGGACTGGTCGCCCGACGGCAGCCATATCGCGTTTTACGCGCAGGAGGCGGACGGCCTGTCGCTGTGGATCGCCACCCGCGACGGCAACGCCCGCAAGATCGCCGGCCGGCTGAACGGCACGTTCGGAACGCCGTTCGAATGGACACCCGACAGCAAGGCGCTGATCGCCTATACCGTGCCCGCCAACCGCGGAGCGGCGCCCGCCGCCAGCAGTACGCCGACCGGTCCGGTCGTTCAGGAAAGTGCCGGCCGCACGTCCGCCGCACGCACCTATGAAGACCTGCTGGGCGATGCGCATGACGAGGCCCTGTTCGACCATTATTTCACCGGGCAGCTCACCCGCATCGCCATCGACGGTACCGCGACACCGATCGGGACGCCGGGTCTCATTACCGACTTCAGCGTGTCGCCCGATGGCCGCTATCTGCTGACGGAGCGGCTGAAACGCCCCTATTCCTATCTGCTGCCGGCCAGCTATTTCCCGACCGAGATCGCCGTCGCCACCATCGACGGACAGCCGGTGAAGACCCTGGTCGATCGCCCGGTCGCCGACGATCTGCCGGTCGATTTCGATGCGACCGTGAAAGGACCACGCGAAGCGGAATGGCGGTCCGACGCGCCTGCGACGCTCGTCTGGGCGGAGGCGCTCGACGGCGGCAATCCGCGTGCGAAGATCGCCTTCCACGACAAGGTGATGATGCAGGCAGCGCCCTTCACCGCCGAACCCGTCGAACTCGCGATGACGCCTGCCCGCTATGGGACGACGATGTGGGGCGACGACGGCTTCGCCCTGGTGATCGACCGTGAATGGCGCAGCCGGACCGAGCATCGCCTCGCGGTCTCGCCTGCGAAGCCGGGCCAGACACGCCCGCTGCTCACCCGCAATTATCAGGATCAATACGGCGATCCGGGCTTCCCGATGCTGGAAGACAATGCGGCGGGCAAGCCCGTCATGCGCTTCACCCCTGCGCATGATGGCGTCTACATGACCGGCGACGGCGCGACCAAGGCGGGCGCCTTTCCGTTTCTGGCGACGATGCCGCTCGCGGGCGGGGAGGCAAAGCGACTGTGGACCGCCAAGGCGCCGTATTACGAGACGGTCGTCGCCCTGCTCGACGACAAGGCGCAGCGTATCCTGACGCGCCGGGAAAGCGCGAAGCTCGCACCCAATTACATGATCCGCACGGTGAAGGGCGGCAGCGCCAGGGCCGTTACCGCCTTCGCCGATCCCGCACCGGTGTTCGCGGGCGTCACCCAGCGGACGATCACCTACAATCGTGCCGACGGCCTGCCGCTGTCCGCATCGCTCTACACCCCCGCCGGATATGACGTGAAGCGCGATGGGCCGCTGCCAACGCTGCTCTGGGCCTATCCCGCCGAATTCACCGATGCGAAGGTCGCCGGGCAGACGGTGGATCAGGGCAACCGCTTCGTCCGTCCGCGGGGCATCAGCCACCTGTTCCTGCTGACGCAGGGCTATGCGGTCCTCGACAATCCGGCGATGCCGATCATCGGCGAAGGCGGTGCGGAGGCGAACGACACCTACGTCAAGCAGCTTCAGCAGGATGCGCAGGCCGCGGTCGATGCGGTGGTGAAGCTCGGCGTCGGGGACAAGGGCCGGATGGCGGTCGGCGGTCACAGCTACGGCGCCTTCATGACCGCAAACCTGCTCGCCCACACCAACCTGTTCCGCGCCGGCATCGCGCGATCGGGCGCCTATAACCGCACGCTGACGCCGTTCGGCTTCCAGGCGGAACAGCGCACCTATTGGCAGGCGACGCCGACCTATACCGAGATGAGCCCCTTCACCTACGCCGACCGGATCAAGGCACCGATCCTGCTGATCCACGGCGGCGCAGACGACAATAGCGGCACGTTCCCGATCCAGTCGGAACGAATGTACGCGGCGCTGAAGGGCAATGGCGCAACCGTTCGGTACGTGGTGCTCCCCAACGAACCGCATGGCTATCGCGCACTGGAATCGACCGAAGAAACGTTGTGGCAGATGACGGACTGGCTGGACCGGTACGTCAAGCCGAAGGCGACGGTAACGGCGGAGAAATAGGCCCTGCCCTTCATCCTTTCAGGGGATGAGGAGACGCGTCATCGCTCGGGCGGCGACGCGTCCTCAAGGTTGCGCCTGGGGGCGGAAGCGCTCCGCCCCCGGGTAATCAAACCCCGTGATATCCCCGGTACCAGTCGACGAACTTCGGCACGCCCACATCGATCGAGGTCGTCGGTCGATAGCCCAGATCTCCGGCGATGGCATCGATATCCGCCGCCGTCCGCACCACGTCACCCGGCTGGATCGGCAGGTTGCGGCGTATCGCCGACCGACCGGTCGCCGCCTCCAGCAACTCGATCATCCGTCCCAGCGGTTCCGACCGGTTGTTACCGATATTGTAGAGCCGGTGGGTCGCCATACTGCCGCCCGCTTTCTCCCGCCCGTCGTCGGGCGGCGGATTGTCATGCACGGCGAGAACGCCTGCGACGATGTCGTCGATGAAGGTGAAGTCGCGCTCCATCCTGCCGTCGTTGAACACCGGGATCGATTCACCCGCGAACATCGCCTTGGTGAAGATCCAGATCATCATATCGGGCCGTCCCCACGGACCGTAAACCGTGAAGAACCGCAGGCCGGTCAATGGGATGCGATAAAGGTGCGCATAGCTTTCGCTCATGATCTCGTTCGCACGCTTCGTCGCGGCATACAGCGACACGGGCCGGTCGACGCGATCCTCGACGCGGAACGGAACCGACGTGTTGCCGCCGTACACCGAGGAGGACGAGGCATAGACGCAGTGCTTCACCGCGCGATGACGGGCGAGTTCGAGGATGTTGAGGTGGCCGATCAGGTTCGACTGTCCGTAGACCTCGGGATGCTCGATCGAATACCGCACCCCCGCCTGTGCGCCGAGATGTATGATCCGGTCGAAGTCGTGCACGGCGAGGGTCGTCTTCAGCGCTTCGGCGTCGGCGAAATCGACGTGATGAAAGACGAACCGGTCGCCATGACGAGCGTGCAGGCCGGCCAGCCGGTCGTGCTTCAGCGCAACGTCGTAATACGCATTGAGCGAATCGATCCCGACCACTTCGCCGCCCCGCGCCAGCAACGCCTCCGCGACATGCATGCCGATGAAGCCTGCCGCACCAGTCACCAACGTCTTCGGCATCCGCACTCCTTCGATCGCGATACTGCGGGATGTCCGCCCGCATCAGTTCGACGGTGCGGCATATCGCACTGCCCGGTTAAGCAGACGTGGCCGCGCCTCCGTTTTCGGCGCCCGTCACGTCACCCGCGGCGAATTGCTCCTTCAAATCGTCACGAGTCGCCTGGATATGCTGCGCCAGCAGGCTTTCCAGCGCCGCCTCGTCCCGGGCAAGCCATCCGTCCAGCAGCGCGCGATGTTCCTGATGCGCCCGCGATTCCCGACCCGCGGGCTGCAGGTGCGCGACGACGTACCGTTCGGCGAGGATCGATAGCCGCTCGACCATATGCGTCGTCAGCAACCTGCCCCCCGGTCGCACCAGCGCGGTGTGGAAATCGCGGTTCCGCTTGGCCACTTCGGCCAGATTGGTACCTGCCGCCTCATCCAGCCGCTCGAATGCATGAAGAGCCTCGGCCCGCGCGCCCTCGTCTGCGACGCGCGCGGCATGGGCCGCCGCGGCCGGCTCTATATTCAGCCGCAGCGCATAGATTTCGTCCGCCTCCCCGGCCGACATCGGCCGGACGAAATAGCCGCGATTGGCATGGCTGACGAGCAATCCCTCCTGCTCCAGGCGGGCCAGCGCCTCGCGCAGCGGGATCTTGCTGACGCCCAGCTGTGCGGCAAGCGCATCCTGCCGGATCGGCGTGTTCGTCGCCAACCGACCGATCACGATCTGCTCGCGCACCACCTCGAACACCTGTTCCGACAATGTGCGTACGACGATGCTGCTCACGCGCTGGCTCTCCTGCAATCCCGTTGCTGCCCGACCAGCGCCGGCGAACGGATCACTTGACCTGAAAGCCTTCCCAGAACGGGTCGCCGCGATCAATCCAGATCGTGTTGAAACCGGTCGCGATCGCCGTACCCTCGATCGACGGGATGATCGCTAGGTGCTCGCCGACCGTGGTGGCAGCCTCGACCCGGCCGATGAAGCGGCTGCCGATATAGCTTTCATGGACGAAGCGGTCGCCGATCCGCAATCGTCCTTGCGCCGCGAGATGCGCGAGCCGGGCCGAAGTACCGGTGCCGCACGGGCTGCGATCGATCGCCTTGTCGCCGTAGAATACGGCATTGCGGCCGTCCGCCCCATCGCTTGCCGGGCGATCGGCCCACAGAACGTGACTGACGCCGCGGATCGTCGGATCGAGCGGGTGCACCGGTTCGAAGACGGCACGGACGGCGGCGCGGATGCGGCCGCTGAGCTCCACGATCCGCGCGGCACCCAGCATGTCGAGGCCGACGTAGCCGCCCTGCGGTTCGACGATCGCATAGTAGTTGCCGCCATAGGCGACATCGATCGTCAGCGGGCCGATCCCTTCGACATCGATCGCGATCCCCGTGGCCGCGACATAGGCCGGCACGTTGGTGATCCGCACCGCGGTAACCCGGCCGCCATCGCTGTCATACGCGATATCGATCACACCCGCAGGAACCTCGATCCGCAGGCGGCCGGGCGTCGCCGGCTGGATCAGCCCATGCTCCAGCCCGAACGTCACCATGCCGATCGTACCGTGACCGCACATCGGCAGGCACCCGCTCGTCTCGATGAACAGGATGCCGCAATCGGTGTCGGCCCGGGTGGGCGGATAGAGGAACCCGCCCGACATCATGTCGTGGCCGCGCGGTTCGAAGCACAATCCGGTCCTGATCCAGTCGAAGCGGGCGAGGAAGTCCTGCCGCCGCTCCGACATGGATGCGCCCTTCAGCAGCGGCGCGCCGCCAGCGACCAGCCGGACCGGGTTGCCGGCGGTATGGCCATCGATGCAGAAGAAGGTGTGCCGCATGGCGTGCTACGCCGCTTTGTCTTGCGCGCCGGTATCGCCGAGCTTCGGTCGCGTCGCCGCCGCCTGTTCCACCATGGCGATCACTTCCGCCCGGCGCGCGCCCGTCAGCGGATAACGCGGCGGCAGGACCCGTTCGGACCCGCGACCCATCACCTGCTCGGCCAGCTTGATCGACTGGACCAGATCGTGTTCCGCATCGAGGTGAAGCAGCGGCATGAACCAGCGATAGATGTCCATGGCTTTGGCATGATCGCCGCGCTGGAAGGCTGCGACGAGTTCGACCGACTCCCGCGGAAATGCGTTGGTCAGCCCCGACACCCAACCCTTCGCGCCGAGATACAATCCTTCCAGCGCGACATCGTCGAGGCCGGCGAACAGCACGTAGCGATCACCGAACGCATTGCGAATATCGGTGAAGCGACGGGTGTCCGGCGCGGACTCCTTCACCGCGACGATGTTATCGACCTCGATCAGCGCCTCCAGCACCTCCCGATCGATCACGGTTCGATAGGCGGGCGGATTGTTGTAGAGCATGATCGGCAGGCCGACGCCGTTCGCGACGCCCTTGAAATGCGCGACGAGTTCCTGCGCCTTGGGAACGTAGACCATCGGTGGCAACAGCATCAGGCCATCGGCGCCCGCCTTCTCCGCCGCCTGCGCGTAACGGACGGCGCGGCGGGTATCGAATTCGGATACGCCGGTGATGACCGGCACGCGGCCATCCACCACCTCGACGATCGCCGTCAGCACTGCGATCTTCTCGTCGCGCTCCATCGAGTTGTTCTCGCCGACGGTTCCGAGCGCGATCACGCCGGTGACGCCGTCGCGCACCAGATCGTCCACGACACGCTGCGTATCGGCCAGATCGATCGACATATCCTCGCGGATCTGCGTGGTCACCGCGGGAAATACACCGTTCCAGTCGATCGCCATATCGTCATATCCTGTCATTGCCGCTGTAATATCGTATACGATATTGTACCTCGTCATACAAGGATCGGGAGGACGACGTATGGATCGCGCAAATACTCGTGCCTGAACGATCGACACGCAAAGGAGCAATGTCATGACCGTCGGCGGATCGACCATCGAACGTGAACTCGCCTCGCTCGCGCACTGGCCGCATCGCGCGCAGCCTGTCGGTGCCGCCGAACGGCAGGCCCGGCTGGCATCGGCGCGCCAGGCGATGGCGGCGATCGGCATCGACGCGCTGCTGGTGAGCGCGGGTCCCAGCCTGCGCTATTTCACCGGCATCACATGGTCGCCGACCGAACGGCTGGTCGCCCTGCTGCTGCCCGTGTCCGGCGAACCGATCATGATCTGCCCCGCGTTCGAGATCGGCTCGCTGGAGGCCGAACTGGTCATCGCAGCCGACATCCGCTTGTGGCAGGAGGATGACGATCCCGCCGCATTGGTGCGCGATGCCACGGCGCCCGGTGCGACACTGGCCCTCGATCCGCTGCTGCCGTTCGCGATGGCCGAGCGACTGCGCATGAACCGCAACGTCGTCGATGGGGGTCCGGTGATCGACGGACTGCGCATGATCAAATCGCCCGCCGAACTGGCGCTGATGCAGCAAGCCAAGGCGATGACGATCGAGGTGCAGCGCCGCGCCGCGCGCATCCTGACGCCCGGCATCCGCGCCAGTACCGTCCGGCGTTTCATCGACGATGCCCACCGCGCGCTCGGCGCCGCCGGATCGACGTTCTGCGCGGTGCAGTTCGGTCGCGCGACCGCCTTCCCCCATGGGCTGCCCGGCGATCAGTCGCTCGAGGAGGATCAGCTCGTTCTGGTCGACACGGGCTGCCTCGTCGACGGCTATCATTCCGATATTACCCGCACCTACGCCTTCGGGCGGGTCGACGACTCCATCCGCGCCACCTGGAACCTCGAGCACGAGGCGCAGGCCGCAGCATTCGCGGCGGTCCGCCCGGGCGAAACCTGCGAACGGATCGATGCCGCGGCCCGACAGGTGCTCGAAAGGGCGGGGCTGGGGCCGGGATACCGGCTTCCCGGCCTGCCGCATCGCACCGGCCATGGTATCGGGCTGGCCATCCACGAGCCCGCCTATCTGGTGCGCGGCGACAAAACCGTCCTGCGCCCCGGCATGTGCTTCTCGAACGAACCGATGATCGTCGTTCCCGATCGCTACGGCGTTCGCCTCGAAGACCATTTCCACGTCACGGAAACCGGCGCTGCCTGGTTCACCGAGCCACAGCGAACGATCGATCGTCCATTCGATACGACGGAGTAAGGCTGTTCGGGGCGATCACCAGCCCATGCTGCCGGTTACCCCCTTGAACGGACCGGCGAGATCGGACGTGATCCATCCGCCATAAAAGCCGCCGGGCTGCGGCCGAACCCGTTCGCCGTCCACGGTGCAGCTGTCGAACGGACCCGCATAGAATGCCACGTGATCGCGCAGGATGGCGAAGGGAGGCGTCGGGTCGGCATAGCTCCACCCGACATCGCGGAGCGTCTGCCCGTCGATATCCAGATGCCAGTAGCGCGCCTCGCCTTTCCATTCGCAGAACGATCGCCGCGAGGACGCGCGGAGCAGGCCCGCCGTGATCGCATCCGGCGGGATGTACCAGCTTGGCGGATGGCTCGTCTCGATGGTACGCACGGCGGCGTTGGTATCGGCCACGACGATCCCGCCATGCTCGATACGGATATGCCGGCCACCCGGCTGGGCGATAGCGGGACGCGGATAACGCCAGACGCTCTCCTGTCCGGGGGCGACGGGATCGGGTCTTGGCCTCACGCGCGTGCCTCGCGCCGGAGCAGCCAGCGTTGCAGACGCGGGCGGACGATCAGAAACCGGGAATAGGCGCGCTCCAGCAGACGAAGCACCGGCCTGTACCGCGCGAGCAGACCGATCGGCCGTAGCAACGGAATGGCGCGCCACATCGCCGCGAATGCTGCGGCGCCGGACAGCATTCTGCCGTCCTCCATCGCGTGGAACCGTGCGAGCAATGCGGCGCGATCGGATGGGCAGACCTCCGGCCCGGTCGCATCGACGAACGTGATCCTGCCGCCCCGGTCGAGCCGCCGCATCAGCGCGATCTCGCGCCGGCAAAGCGGACAATTTCCGTCGTGCCAGACGGTCACGCCGCTCATCGCCGCTTCGCCGGATTGTCGTGCCAGATCTTGGTCGCAAGCAGTGTCGCGAAGCCGAGCCAGGCGAAGAACGGCACCCCTGCCGCCGCCGCCGGTCGATCCACCCACGCGGCGGTCGCGACATAGGCGGCACTGGACGCGACCATCGCGCCCGACGCCGCGGCACTCGATCCCAGTCGCTGCTCGCGGAAGAACAATTGCGTCCAGCCGCCCACCATCGCGGTGTTCAGCAACCATAGCCCTACCGCGGCATTGCGCGCCGTACCGGAGGGCCGTCGCAACAGGCGATAACCGCCGGCCGCCAGACCGGCCTCCAACACCGGCCACACGGCCCCGAACACCGCATCGGGTGGGGTAAACCCGGGCTTGTCGAGGCGGCGATACCAGCGTCGGATATCAGGATGCGACGGATCCGGCGCATTGCGTCGTCCGACGATGGCGCTCGCACCCAGCACGAGGCCGACCGCGCCCGCCGCCAGCAACGGGGACAGCCCGCCCGGCAAGGACGGCGCGCCCTGTCTCGTCGCGACGAGCGCGCGATCCGGGCCGCCTGCCCCGTCATAACGGGACAGGTCGGGCTCCGCTGAGTTGCCGCCGAACACCTTGCCCGCGACACTCCGGAACGCCGGCCGGCTGGACACCGCGAGCGCCGTGTGCAGCAGGCGAATGCCCGTCCGGCTCTGCGGGTTCATCAACCGCGGCGCGATCTTCGGCACACCCTGCGCCTCCTCGACCATCGGCCGCATCGCGCGTTCGTATGCAGCAACCCCGTCAGCGATAGCGTCGCACCGCGCCAGTTCGGCCGCCAACACATAGGCGCCGGTGATCGCCAGCGTCGTGCCGATGCCCGCGATCGGCGTCGCGCACCATGCCGCGTCGCCGGTCAGCACCACCCTGCCCTTCGACCAGTGCGGCATCCGCACCTGCCGCAGCACGTCGAAATAGAAATCGTCGGTCGCATCCATGCCATCCAGCACGCGCGCGGACTGCCAGCCGGCATCGGCGAACCGTTCGCGCAGCCACGCCTTCTGGCGGTCGACATCCCAATCCTGTTCGCCGCCGGCGGGGTGCTGCACGGACAGCATCGCCCGCGTCGTGCCATGACGATCGGGGCGAAGCGAGACGCTGCGCCCGCCTGGTGCATTGTACCATCGCCACAGCCGATCATCGGTCGCCGCATGCGGGATCGTGAAATAGGCGATCGTCAAATCCATCCAGCGCGGCGCATTCTCGCCCGGAAAGATCAGATCGCGTGTCGCAGAACCGACCCCTTCGGCGATGATCACCGCATCATAACGGTCGGTCCTGCCACTGGCGAACGTCACACGCGCCGCCTCGCCATCCTCAGTGATCGCCGCGATGCTGTCGCCGAAACGATAGGTCGCCTGGTCGGCAGCAGGTTCGTAGAGCAGACGGGCGAGATCGCCGCGCAGGATCTCCATCTCTGCGGTCGGTCCGTCCGTCTTCTGATCCGCCGTCAGGAACCGTGCGGCCACGCTGCCGTCATCCTCGACCCATGCCGTCCCCTCCTCGCCGGTTCCCCGATCCAGCGCCGCCTGCTCCAGCCCCATGCGCCGCATGACATCGCGGCCGACACCGCGCACGTCGACGTTCTGACCACCGTCGCGAAAGGCGGGTGTACGTTCCACGACCGTTACGTCGAACCCGGCGCGGCCCAGCCACCATGCCGCGGTGTTGCCGGCGACGCTGGCGCCGGTGATCAGAATACGGCGGGACATGGAAAACGCTCTCCTCTGCCCCGCCCAACGATCGACGCGGCGGAAGGTCGCCTGCCTTCAGGCCTACATGTCGGCGGCAGTCGGGCGCACGATCACCTCGTTGATGTCGACGCCCTCCGGCTGTTCGAGCGCGTAACGGATCGCCCGCGCGATCGCATCCGGCGTCAACGACTTCTGCCGCCACCCCTTCAATGCCGCAGCGACCGCAGGATCGGTGATGTCGTGGCCGAGTTCGGTCGCGACCACGCCGGGCGAGACGAGCGTGGAACGGATTTCGTCATGCTCCTGCCGCAGCCCTTCGGTGATCGCCCGCACCGCATGTTTGGTCGCGCAATAGACCGCCGCAGTCGGCATCACCATGTACGCGGCGACCGAGGCGACGTTGACGACATGGCCGCTGCCCTGTGCGATGAAGCGCGGCAGCACCGCGGCGATGCCGTTGAGCACGCCGTGCACGTTGACGTCGATCATCCGCTTCCATTCGTCCCGCTTCAGCGCGGCGAGCGGAGACAGCGGCATCACGCCGGCATTGTTGACCAGCACGTCGACGCGCCCGAACCGTTCCACCGCCGCCGCGGCAAAGGCATCGAAGTCGCTGCCGTCGGTAACGTCCAGCTCGCGCCACGCGACCATGTCGCCCAGTTCCTCAGCCAGCGCCTGGAGCCGGTCGCCGCGACGCGCACCGATGAACACCCGGGCGCCCGCCGCCGCCAGTTCGCGTACCGTCGCCTCGCCGATGCCGCTCGATGCGCCGGTGACCAGCACGACCTTGTCGATGTTCTGCGTCATGATGCTTCCTTTCCGTTGAAATGTGGTGCCATCCAGATGGCGCCGGCACGGGCGGGAGCGGTAGAGCGATCGTCCGCACTCCTTGCCCGATCCTCCAGAACGAGAGGCGGACGCTTGCGGGAAGGGCCGGCCTGTCCGATCAGGGCGGGCATGGAGAGGATCATCCAGCTCGCCGACGTGATCGACCGTCACGTCAATGGAACGGGCATCTGCACCACCGTCATGCCGCGCCTGTCGCTGATCCGCGCCGATCAGCCGAGCACGCCGACCCCCGCTGTGTACGAGGCGTCGCTTTGCCTGATCGCGCAAGGGTCCAAGCGGGTCTCGATCGGCGATCGCAGCGTGGTCTACGACGCCGCGCATTACCTGCTCGTCTCGGTCGATCTGCCGCTGGTCGGCCACGTCCTCGATGCGAGTCCCGACAGGCCGTATCTCTGCTGCAAGATCGACCTCGATCCCGCGATGCTCGCCGATCTGATGGTCAGCGAGGGCGGCGACGTGTCCAGCACCGATCTGCCGGTACTGGCCGTCTATCCCGGCGACCCCGACCTGATCGACGCCGCCTGCCGCCTCGTCCGGCTGCTGGATCGTCCCGAAACGATCGACGCACTCGCGCCGCTGATCGAGCGCGAGATCCTCTACCGGCTGCTCACCGGGCCACACGGACCGATGCTGCGCCACGTCGCGACCGCCGGCAGCCATCTGAATCAGGTGAGCCGCGCCATCGCGGCGATCCGCCGGCGCTTCGATGGACAGATCCGGATCGAGGAGGTCGCGGCCGAAGCCGGCATGAGCCCGTCCTCGCTGCACGCGCATTTCAAGGCGATCACCCATATGA
Organism: Sphingomonadaceae bacterium OTU29LAMAA1; assembly: GCA_024072375.1. Lineage (NCBI taxonomy): Bacteria > Pseudomonadati > Pseudomonadota > Alphaproteobacteria > Sphingomonadales > Sphingomonadaceae > Sphingomonadaceae bacterium OTU29LAMAA1. The sequence goes on along the minus strand of CP099617.1, from coordinate 186,596 downwards.
CGCCGCTCGAATATCAAAAGCAGTTGCGGTTGCAGGAGGCGCGCCGACTGATGCTGGTCGGCGGGGCGAGCGCCGGAACTGCGGGCTTCGCGGTCGGCTACGAAAGCCCGTCCCAGTTCAGCCGCGAATATCGCCGGCTGTTCGGTGCTCCGCCGCGACAGGATATCGCACGGCTGCACACCGTCCCGGCCGCAGGCATGGCGCTATAGCGCCGGATGAAGAACGGGAACCGTGCGTCCGGATCGTACAGGCCTTGCACGCGACGAGGAAAGCCTTGCCCGCGGCGAGCCCGTCGCGGAGGATGCAGCAATGAACCCTGTCGCCCCTGTCATTCGTCCGTGAGACATCGCCGGTCGGGACAGCCCGCATTGACGCCCGGTCGCATGGCGGCGCGATCCACCGTCCTCACCATACGCCCGCGCTTCTATCGTCCGGGGCGGCTCAGCCCCCTGACGACGCTCGCGATCCGCGGTGTCGCCGTGCTGGTGCTGGTCGGTATCGCGCTGGGCGGACACTGGATCGATCGTGCCGGGCTCCGGGACAACACCGATGGCGCGGTAAGCTTCCTCGACATCGTCTATTTTACCGTGATCACCGTGACGACGGTAGGGTATGGCGACATCGTGCCGGTGAGTGATTCGGCGCGCATGTTCGACACCTTCGTCGTCACGCCGATCCGGATATTTGTGTTCCTGATCTTTTTGGGTAGCGCCTACAGTTTCATGCTGAGGCAAGGATGGGAGCGGTGGCGCATGGGCCTCGTCAGGCATGGGTTGAAGGATCATGTCATCGTCTGCGGGTACGGCCGATCGGGCTCGGCCGCGGTCGGAGAACTGCTGGAGCGTGGCCATGCGTGCGACCGGATCGTCGTGGTGGACGAGGACGCCGGCCGGCTACGCCTGGCGGAAGAATTGGGGGTCGCGACGGTCGAAGGCGATGCGACCCACAACAAGGTACTCGAAATTGCCAAGGTCGATGCAGCCAGCAACGTCATCGTCTGTCCCGGTCGCGACGATACCGCGGTCCTGATCATCCTCACCTGTCGCAGGCTCGCACCCGATGCCGGCATCGCGGTGTCGATCGCCGCGATCGAGAACGAACTGCTTGCCCGCGATGCGGGCGCCAGCATCATCGTCAATCCGGTCAGCTTCGGCGGGCAGTTGCTGGCCCAGTGCACCACAGGTCCGCATGTGGCTGACTACGTCACCGACCTCGTCACGCGGGCCGGTCGGATCGAACTGCGGGAACGTGCCGTACGCGCAGAAGAGGAAGGTCGATCGCCGCGGGATGTCACAGGCAGCCAGATCGTGCGGATATACCGCGGCGACCAGGCGATCGAGGTGGCCCGGACCGGTGACCAGCGCATGCTTGCAGGTGACTGGGTTATCGAGTTGATCGAAAAGCGGCCATAGGTTCAGCTCACGATTGCCGCGTGCCCGCCCCCGGGGCGGCTGTTGTCCGCATCGCCCACGTCAATTGCCTTCGGCATCGACCGTGAACACCACCGGCTTGCCCCGCTGCATCGGCTCCCAGCCCGCCGCCATAGCAGCGCGCACGCACCGCGAAATCGTGGCGTCGTCGAGTTGAAGACGACCGCGCGGCAGGCCCTTCAATAGCCGCTTGGGCGGCGGGAATTCCACCCACGCCTGCCGTTTCGCATCGCGCTGGAAAAGGGCGATCGTCATCCCCTTCCAGCCATCGTCATCCGACTGACGCGGTTCATGCTGGAGGTGCCAATCGTATATGGCGCCATCGACAGTGACGGTGCCGCCGTTGCTTTGGGTCTTTGACATACCGGCGGTCCTAGCATGCCGCGCCGGCCGAAGCACAGGATCGAAGCCCGTAAGGTGTTCGTCCCGGCAGGCACTGTTCCGGTCGCCCATACCGCTACCGCGCGATGGGAAACCCGCCGGTCAGAACGAGCACGGTCATCCCGCCCTCACCGCCACCGCCCGATCCGACAGCGGCACGGAAGCCGGGATCAGCGACAGGACATGACCGGCGAGCGGCACCGACCCCAGATTGGCGCTGAACGTCAGCAACGCCCCGCGAAAGGTCACGTCGAGATTTACCGTACCCGGGGCCTGTCGGACGTCGATGCACTCGATCTCGCCCCACGACCGCCGGTGACGGCGAACCACCCGAAAGTCGAGACCGCCCGGCGTGACGACCAGCGACGGCCTGGCATTGTTCGTCGCCACCGCATACCACCAGGGCAGTCCACGCACGCCCGAGAAGGTCGCGAGGACCGGAACGTCGGCCGCACCCGTCTGGTCTATCGTGATGTTCGCGACGGCGGCGCGCTCGTAACGGCTGCGTGCCGGACGATGGATCAGCCAGCGCCATCCCCTGATCGACGCATAGACGAAGCCGACGAACGCCAGCATCTGAACGATCCACGATATCGTAGCGCGCCGCGTCGGAGCACCGGCAGTCCTCCCGACCTCGCCCACGCCCGCACGACCCGCGGGATCGGAACAGGGGCCGACATAATGCGCGTGGAGCGACGTCGCGGGCAGGATGTGCGGGGCGACCCCGGCGCCATCGATCCGGCTGGTCGTGACGATGGTATAATCGCGATCGCCTCTCTCGATCAGTTCGCGCCGGATCGTCAGCGTCATGCCGCCCCCGCGGCGACACGCAGCTTCAACGAACGCCCCCGACGCCGTCCTGGCCCTGTCGGCGACCCGGCAATCGGCAGGCCATCGAGACATGACGCCATGCGGCAGATCGGCGGCCATACATTCCTCGCCGCCCGCCACCGGAGCCTGTCCGGCCACCTCCACGCGACTCGCCCACACGCCGGCCCGCTGTGCCTGCGCGGTGCCGGACAGAAGGCCCGCACCGATAAGCAACATTGGAACGCGGGAGCGGCAGAACATCGAACGCATGTAGCCGGAGTGCTGCGCACCGTCGACGGTACCGGTCGGCTCGAACGGAGACAGGCGACGCCGTTTTGCGCGCCGCCCAATGGCCACGACGCGGGCGAGACACGATCCCGGACATTCGCGCCCCCGCCGCGCTCGAAACTTCGAACGGTCATCCGTTCTCGCCAAGCAATGCCGACAAAGGCGAACATCCATAATCCAGTCTAGTGATGCGCGGTCGACAGGCGGCTACCGGCGATCGCTCCGCTGGAGATCGTGTCTTGGACGAAGAGAATGAGGCTGCAAGAGGCCGGATCCGCCGCGACGAGCTGCTCGAGCTGATCATCGACAGCGCGACCGATTTCGCGATCTACACCACCGATCTGCGCGGCATCGCCACGAGCTGGAACGCCGGCGCAGAGCGGCTCTTCGGGTTCACCGCCGCCGAAATCGTCGGCCATAGCGGCGATGCCATCTTCACGCCCGAAGACAGGGCGCGCGGCATACCGGATGACGAGCGGCGAAACGTCGACGATCATGGACGGGCGCTCGACGAACGATGGCATCAGCGCCGGGATGGCAGCCGTTTCTGGGCGTCGGGACTGTTGATGCCGCTACGTGACGGCACCGGTTACGTGAAGATCGCCCGCGATCGTACGGAGCAGTACGAGGCCGAGCGACGTGAGCGCGAGCAGGACGAACGTTTCAGGCTGCTGGCGACCAGCGTCCCCCAGCTGGTGTTCACGACCTTCCCCGATGGTGAACGAACCTGGCCCAGTCCGCAGTGGATCGAATTCACCGGTGTGGGTTTCGAAGACAGTCTGGGACAAGGCTGGCTCGAAGCGATCCATCCCGATGATCGGCCCCACACCCGCGCCGCATGGGATGCAGCGACCGCGGCAGGCGAATATTACGTCGAACATCGTGTCTGGCACGCCGGTGGCGAAGAGTATCGCTGGCACCAGACCCGCGCTCAGCCCCTGAACAGCCCGTCCAGTCCTGCGGAGTGGATCGGTACGATGACCGATATCCACGACCTGCGCACGTTGAAGGATCGGCAGGAGGTGCTGCTTGCTGAACTGCAGCATCGCACCCGCAATCTGCTCGGCGTCGTACAGGCACTGGCTCGACAGACGATCAAGAAGAGTGATGGTTCGCTGACGGCGTTCAGGGACGCCTTCGAGGAGCGTCTCGGTGCATTGAGCCGGGTTCAAAGTGTGTTGGCGGAGCTGAATTACCGCGACGTCTCCCTGCGTGCACTCATCGATGCCGAGTTGGTCGCGCACGGCGATGGCGCGACCCATACCGACAAGATCAGCATCGACGGACCTGACGTGACGCTGCCGCCGACAGCCGCGCAGGCTCTCGCGCTCGGCATCCATGAGCTTGCCACCAATGCCGTCAAATATGGCGCGCTGGCACAAGCCGATGGCAAGCTTGCGGTGACCTGCTCCGTCTCGGCGCAGGGTCGTGATGACGTTGCCGTCATCGACTGGCGGGAGAGCGGCGTGGCGATGCCCGAACATGCGCCGGACAGCCGCAGAGGCTATGGAACGGAGCTGATCACCCGTGCCCTGCCCTACCAGCTCAAGGCCAGGACCGAGCTGAGCTTCGGCTCGGATGGAGTGCATTGCACGATTGCAGTACCGATCAAAGGCAGGCCGGAATGACGAATGAAGCGGTTGCGGGCGTCACGGGACGCCGGGTCCTCGTGGTGGAAGATGAGTATCTGATTGCCTCCGACCTCGCCGAATGGCTGGAGGAACAGGGTGCGGAGGTACTGGGACCGGTGCCGGGTGTCGCTGAAGCCCTTGCGCTGATCGACGCCGGTCCGCTGCCCGATGTCGCAGTGCTTGATGTCACTTTGGGCACCGAACCGGTCTTCCCGGTCGCAGACGCGTTGCAGGCAGCCAGGGTGCCGTTCGTGTTCGTCACCGGCTACGATGCCGCGCTGATCCCGGCCCGCTACGAGAATGCTTGCCGATGCATCAAGCCGCTCGACCGCGCCCGCGTGTTGCGAGCGCTTGCGGCGGTAGGTCACGACCTGCCGACGCCAGACCAGAATGACACAGCGATGTGAGCTGGATCATCCGTGCCATCCGGAAGCGGCTTACCGGCAACGACATCCCACCTCTAGAATGCTCTGCGCGTATCGGCGGTTAGTCATGGTTCACGACTGTCGCGCATCCCCTCAGCACATCTCGCGAAAGGCCTCGGTAAATGCCGCCGTCTGCATCGGCTTCCTCAGGATGATGCTGGATGCCGAAAGTGGTTTGCAGGCATCCGGGGTTGCGGTGACGTAGATCACTGGCCCGATCCCCAAAGCGGCATGGATCGACGCGACGGCCTCAGGCCCTGTTCCCTCGAGCAATTGAACGTCCGAGGTTATCAGGTCGGGCGGACGGGCCATCGCTGCCGCTACGGCCGCCTCCTGGGTGGCGGCGATGTCCCATGATGTAGCCCCGGCATCCTCCACCAATGTCTCGATCAGCAACGCGATGAGCGGCTCGTCTTCTATGATCAGGACGTGGCACATAACCTGGATTAGTTTCCGGGGAGGTAGCAGTTTGAACAGTCTGCACCGATCGAAGTTCCCGCGCGACGCGAGCAAGCGGCGTCAAGCATCAGGCAGCGAGACGATCCCGATCCACCTGCAGGAGACCGATCAATCCGCGAGATGACTGCTCATGGCCGATCGATCCACCGCATTGCCGACATGCTGGCCCAACGACCTCGCCCTAGAACAGACGCTTGAGAAGACCGGCGTTGGTCTTGCCGAGTTCGACCACCGAATCGCCGCGACCGGAGATGATCGCTTTCGCCATATAAAGCGTGAAGCCCTTCATTTGCTCGAGCGTGATCTTGGGCGGCATGGACAATTCGGTTCGCGCGGTCACCGCATCGAGCAGTGCCGGCCCTGGATGCGCGAGCACTTCGCGCACGCCCGCCTCGACCTCGCCCGGATCGGTGATCCGCACGCCGTGCAGCCCGATCGCACGCGCCATCGCTGCGAAATCGGGATTGTCCAACGTGACTCCCGTCTCGATCAGGCCCGCGGCCTTCATCTCCATTTCGACGAAGCCCAGCGTGCCATTGTTGAAGACGACGATCTTCACCGGCAACCCGAGTTGTCGCAGCGTCAACAGCTCGCCCATCAGCATCGCCAGCCCACCGTCGCCGGACAAGGTGACGACCTGCCGCTGGGGAAAGGCCGATTGCACGCCGATCGCCTGCGGCAGCGCATTGGCCATCGACCCATGGTTGAACGATCCGATCAGCCGCCGCCGTCCGTTCATCTTGAGATAGCGCGCCGCCCAGATCGTCGGCGTGCCGACATCACAGGCGAAGACCGCGTCGTCGTCCGCCAGCGTACTGACGACGTGCGCGACATGCTGCGGGTGGATCACGCCGCTCCCCGGCGTGCCGTCCGCCAGTTCGTCGAGTCCTTTGCGGGCCTCGGCGTAATTCTCGCGCGCGGATCGCAAAAACGCACCGTCGCCGTTCGCCGTGAGTCGCGGGATCAGCGCCTTCAGCGTCGCCCCGACATCGCCGACCAACCCGATATCGATCGCCGTCCGCCGCCCGAGATTCTCCGGTATCAGATCGATTTGTGCGACTTTCGCCCCCGTCGGATAGAATTGCCGATAGGGAAAATCGGTGCCGAGCATGAGTAGCACGTCGCACGCCATCATCGCATCGTAGCCGCTCGAGAACCCGATCAGCCCCGTCATGCCCACATCATAGGGATTGTCGTATTCGACGAATTCCTTGCCGCCCAGCGCATGGACGACCGGCGCCTGAAGCAGCTCCGCGACCTTCACCAGTTCGGCATGCGCCGTCCGGCATCCGCGCCCCGCCAGGATCGTGACCTTCGCGCCGTTCAGCAGCGCCGCCAGCGCTGCCACGTCCGCGTCCGCAGGAACCGTCGTCGATGGCGGCGGCAGCAACGCGCCGGCGGATCGGGCCAGCGTGCCCGTGGTCGAACGTAACGCGACATCGCCGGGCATTGCGACGACGGAGACGCCGCGCCGCCCGACCGCCGCGCGGATCGCGGTTTCCAGTGTGCGCGGCATCTGGTCGGCGTCGGCGATCGTCTCGCAATAGACGCTGCATTCGCGAAACAGCGCCTCGGGCCGCGTTTCCTGAAAATAGTTCGATCCGATCTCGCCGCTCGGCACCTGCGCGGCGATCGCAAGCACCGGCACGCGCGTCCGGTTGCAATCGTACAGCCCGTTGATGAGGTGCATGTTGCCGGGCCCGCACGACCCGGCGCACACCGCGAGCCGCCCGGTCAGTTGCGCCTCTGCCCCCGCCGCAAAGGCAGCCGCCTCCTCGTTGCGCATGTGGACCCATTCGATCTTGCCCTGCCGTCGCAAGCTGTCCGTCAGGCCGTTCAGGCTGTCGCCCACCACGCCATAGATCCGTTCGACACCGGCAAGGTGGAGCGTCTCGGCAAACAGGTCGGCGATAATGCTCTTCGACATAAACGGCTCCAGACATTGCAGAACGCTTCTCTCGCCCGCGCGACGCCCAAAACACAAGCGCGTTGCGCGCCTGTCGGATTGCACCTCGCACAATCGGCTTCGACGGCTGCGCCTACCGACGGTCCGCTTTGATCGCGTAGCCGACGTCGAACACCTGCAGACGACCTGGAAGCCGACGTTCGCGGGTCACTTCGCAGCCGTAGGAAACAAGCGCTCGTTCGTCGCGGCCTCCCCGCCCATCCGTCGGTCAGGATCGGTCCGCAGATCGGCTGGCATCATGCTCCGCAGGGACGACGAACCTCTCGCCGGGAGACCAGGGGGAAAACCTGTGCATGATCTGCTGAAACAGGTCCGAGGCGAGATGATCGACAAGCCACGCCTTCAGATGTGGAAGCGGCCGCGCGTCGAACCATTCGCGATCGACGGCGGCGAACTGCCTCACGAACGGCATTATTGCGGCATCGGCCAGGCCCGCCCTGCTACCGCTGATCTGCCCGGCAGTAGCTATCCGGCCCTCGAGTTCTTCCAGAAACGAGAGGCCGAGGTCGCGATGCACGGCCGGCTCGGCGCCATGACGATCGGGATATTTGTATCGGTCGAGGTGGTGCTTGAACATGCCATCGTTGCTCGCGACCAGCGCCGGGTCGTCGCGCGCAAGCCAGTCTTCCGGGTCCCGCATGTCGAGCGCCCAACGCATGATCGAGAGGCTTTCGTCGATCGTTCTCCCATCGGCCGTCTGAAGTACCGGCACGGTGCCCTTTGGCGAGATCGCGAGCATCTCGTCAGGCTTGTCGGAGAGACGGACCTCGCGATGCTGGTAACGCACCCCGCTCACAGCCAGTGCCAATCGGGCGCGCATCGCATAGGGGCAACGGCGGAAGCTGTAGAGGACGTGGTCGGCCATTATCCTCCTATGTTCGGCGCGGCGGTCGTTTGAAAGCGCGGCGTCGGCGGCCACATAGATTCAGTTACTTCCGCTAGGTCAGCGCCGCCCCGCCGTACCGCCTGACAGCGTTCCAGCCCGACCGGATCGCGCCGCTCGATCGACAGCGCACGCAGCCGCGCCGTCGCATCCACCTCCATCAAGCGCTGATACGCACGCACCCCCGGCGTAGAGCGCCGCCGCGCCTGCCGCATCTCGCCCCGGTAAAAATACGCATCGCCGGCATGGAGCAGCCAGCGCTCGTCGCTTTTCCGGACCGCGACGCCGGTATGCCCCCAGGTATGGCCGGGCAGCGGGACCATCAGGATCTCGGGCGGTAATCTCTCCAGATCGCGCACCGCGTCGAAGCCGAACCAGGCCTCGCCGCTCGCGCCATAGCGCCGCCAATGCCGCACCGCGTCGAATTGCCGCGGTCGCCAGCGATTGCGCGCGACGATGCCGGCGCGCGGTCCGGTCGCATCGTCATATTCGCGCACCATGACGTGGATCGTCGCGTTCGGGAAATCCTCCAGTCCGCCGGCATGGTCGAAGTCGAGGTGCGTCGCGACGATATGGCGGACGTCGTCTGCGCGATAGCCGAGCGCCTCGACCTGGCGGATCGCCGTTTCGCGTTCGTGCAACCGGATGTTGAGCATCGCACGCCACGGCAGCGTGATCCGCGGATCGGGCCGACGGTGCGGATGCGCCACGTCGCGCAGGCCATAGCCGGTGTCGACGAGCACTAGGCCATGCGCATCAGACGATCCGGCCGAGCGGCCCGACGCTGCGCCCGTCGAACAGCGCGCCGCCCAGCGGACAATCGGTCCCGCAATTGAGGTGATGGATGCGCGTAGGACTATTTTTTGTACTGATGCTGGCGAGCGCGACGCTCGGCACGTTGGTGTGGAATCGTCGCCCGACATTATCGCCCGACGCGGCGATGGATGTCGACCATGTGCCGATGACGCTCGACCCCTTTACGCGACCGGTATTTTTGGGATCGATGTAGCGGCTCGCGGTTCAACAGGCTGGCAAGTGGCAACCACCGGTGCATAGCAATTGGCATCGGGATCCCACCGACAATTGCGTCAGCGTCTTTTCGTAGCCGGATGAACATACTGACCTCCGCAACGATAATACTTTCAAACCACCATAATGTCGGGACGAGCCATACCACGGCAAATCCCTAATGTCGCAGGTTGCGATCACTCGCCGCCGATCGTGTTGGCTCGAGGTAATCCCGCATTTCCTCAATCGGCTTGCGATAGAGATTTGCCTTCTGGATCGTGCTGAGAGTTGCGGATCGGCCGACTTTGCCAAGGATCACCTTCAGCGTCCTGTTCTGCGCCGTCATGGCGCAGCCCGTCCGTTATGCCACCGACTGGATCGTCGTCCGATGGCTGATACGAGGTGGAGCCGTCACACCCGCCATGTCCAATACAGCGCAAGGGGATATGATATATGAATACAAATCAGCGTGTTAGCTAATTTATTGGCTGGGGCGGCAGGATTCGAACCTGCGAATGGCGGCACCAAAAGCCGCTGCCTTACCACTTGGCGACGCCCCAACGGAGGCGGCCTTATAGCCGGGTCGGCGGGCGTGAAAAGCCCTGCCGTCGCCAGTTTCGCGAAGGCCGCCGCAAAATGTCAGCCTAGACGCTGGACCCAACCGTGCGCATCGGCGGCCCGCCCGCGCTGGATCGCCGACAGCGCATCGAGCATGCGTTGGGTGAGCTGGCCGGTGCCGCCGCTGCCGATGGTGAAGCGGCCTGTCGGGCTGGCCACTTCGCCGATGGGCGTCACTACGGCGGCGGTACCGCAGGCGAAGGCCTCGGTCAGGTGGCCGCTGGCGGCGTCGGCGCGCCACTGGTCGATGCCGTAGAGTTCCTCGCGGACCTCGATCCCCTGATCGCGCGCGATGCGGATGATCGAATCGCGAGTGATGCCGGGCAGGATCGTGCCGGTGAGCGGCGGGGTGACCATCGATCCGTCCTCGAAGACGAAGAAGACGTTCATGCCGCCGAGTTCCTCGACCCAACGACGCTCGACCGCGTCGAGGAAGACGACCTGGTCGCAACCCTGTCGGATCGCCTCGGACTGGGCGAGCAGGCTCGCGGCATAATTGCCGCCGCATTTCGCCTCGCCGGTGCCGCCGGGTGCGGCGCGGGTGTAATCCTGGCTGACCCAGATGGACACCGCGCGCGCACCGCCCTTCCAATAGGCGCCGACGGATGATGCGATTACCATGTAGAGGTATTCTGACGAGGGCTTGACCCCAAGGAACGCCTCGCTCGCGAACATGAAGGGGCGCAGGTACAGCGCACCGCCGTCGACATCGGGGAACCAGTCGCGTTCGGTGCGGACGAGCTGGCGGCACGATTCGAGGAACAGTGCCTCTGGCAGTTCCGGCATCGCCAGTCGGCGTGCGCTGTTGTTGAAGCGGCGCGCGTTGGCGTCGGGACGGAACAGCGCCATCGCGCCGTCGTCGAGACGATAGGCCTTCAGCCCTTCGAATATCTCCTGCGCGTAATGCAGAACGGCGGTCGATGGGTCGACCGTGATCGGCGCCCGGGCGGTGATCACCGCATCGTGCCAACCCTGCTGCTCGTTATAGCGAACGACGGCCATATGATCCGTGAAGACACGTCCGAAACCCGGATCGACGAGCCGTGCGGCCCGCTCGTTGGCGTCGACCGGGGTCGCGCTGGGGTCGAAGCGAAAAGCGGCCGGGCCGGTGGTTTCGCCGGGCGTCAAAGCGGGGTTCATCGCATTCTCTCAGGCTTCAGGGGTTGCGGACGCGTACGGTGGGTGTCTAAACCGGTCAACATGGCTGCCACAGCTCCCACCGCTTCCGCCCAGTTCCTCCGCGAGCCCGAACTCCGTCGCGGCATGGAGCTTTTGTATTTTGGCCATAGCCATCTCACCCGCTCCGTCGATCAGGGGCTCGCGGCACAGGGATTGGGCCGCGCACACCATCGTGCACTGTATTTCATCGCCCGCAAACCCGACCTGACGGTCAGCGAGTTGCTGGCGTTGCTGGCGATCACCAAACAGTCGCTTGGGCGCGTACTCAACGAACTGACCGACCGCAAGCTGGTGGACACCCGTCCCGGTGAGCGCGACCGCCGCCAGCGTCTGCTCCGGCTGACCGAAGATGGCATGGCGATGGAAAACGATCTGTTCGAATCGGTCCGGGTCAAGATGTCGCAGGCGTACCAAGCCGCCGGCCAGGATGCGGTATCAGGCTATTGGGCGGTGCTGGAGGGCATGATCCCCGAGGTCGACCGCGCGCAGGTCGAGGGGCTGCGGTCGTAGGGACCGGCCCCGTTTGATCAAGCGATATCGGCTGCGGGGATCGTCCTCAGACGATCCGGGCGGCAGCAGCCATTTCCCGGTTGCGGGCAGCCGAGGCCGCAAGCGTTTCGGTCAACAGGCGAACGAGCGCATCGTCGGCGTCGAGCACGTCAAGGCCCTGCCGCGTCGATCCGCCCGGACTTGCGACGCGATCGGCGAGCACAGACGGAGTGACTGCCGCATCCGACGCCATGATCGCCGCCCCTTCCAGCGTCGCCAGTGCAAGCCGCGCCGCCTGATCTGATCGCAACCCCAGCGCCGCCCCAGCCTGCGCCAGCGCATCCGCGAACCGGAACACGAAGCCGGGGCCACATCCGGCCAATGCGGTCACATCGTCGAACTGCGCCTCGTCGGCGATCCATTCGACCAGACCAAGGGGGGCCATCCAGCGGTCCAGTTCGTCGCGCGTCGCATCGTCGGTCGCCGAGGCATGCAGCGCCACCACTCCCTTGCCGATCGCGACCGGCAGGTTGGGCATCGCCCGCACGACCACGGCAGCGTCGCACAGCGAGGCAAGCGTCGCCACCTCCACTCCGGCGAGAATCGATACGAGCAAACGCGGCGCGTGGCCGGCCAGCGGACCACCCCGCAAAGCGGACAGCTGCTGCGGCTTCAATCCCAGGAGGATGGCGTCGTATGTCGCCTCACCCGCGTCCGGCACCGACGAAACGACACGAACGCCCTCAGGCATCGTGCGTCCGCTGGGACTGACCACCGTCACATCGGCCGGTGCAAGTCCGGCTTCCAGCCAGCGACGCAGCATCGCGCCGCCCATATTGCCGGCGCCGATCATCAGCAATCGCATCGAATCAAGCCTCGCCCTGCGTCTCGATCAGCGCCGCGGCAAGTGCTTCGCGTGGCGACTTGCCGCCCCAGAGCACGAACTGGAATACGGGGTAGAAGCGTTCGCATTCCTCGATCGCCGATTCGACGAGCAATTCGGTCGCGCCGAGCGACATCGTGCCCTCATCCTCGCCATCGATCATCGCCGCGTGGCGGTACAGCAGCACGCCTGACGACGACCAGAGTTCGAAATGGCCAATCCACAGTTGCTCGTTAACCAGCCCGATCGCTTCGTAAACGCCGCCGCGACGATCGTCGGTGACCTTGATATCCGGAAACGCCAGGAACTGGAGGACGCTGTCGTCCTCGCGCCACAATGCGCGCAATTCGTAGGTCGTCCAGCTGCCCTTGACCGTCGCGACGATCTCATCGTCATGGCGTTCGAATTCCCAGCCATGCGCGGCGTAATAAGCCTCGAGCATGTCGATGGGGGCGGCGGGTTCCTGATCGTGTTCAGCGTGGTCGAGCATCGTTACGCCTCTTATCGCACGACAAGGCTGCCGGGGCAAAAAGCCGTCGGCAACCCCGTCGTGGACAAGGCTGTCGATAAACCTGTGGAAAACTGTGTCAGGCGGTAGGAACCGGGTCGCCGACGGGAGTCGGCGCGGGGGCCGACGTAGCCGACCGGGCTTCGAGTGCGTCGAGGCGCGCCCTGAGGGCATCATTCTCGTCGCGGGCGGCGACCGCCATCGCCTTCACCACTTCGAACTCGTCGCGGCTGACGAAGTCGAGGCCACCGATCCATTCGCGTGCACGCGACCGGGCGCCGGCCTCGGCTTCGCGGCCGACCCCGGCAAGCGTGCCGGCGGCGCCGTTCACGAGCTTCACGATATCGTCGAACATGCGATTGTCGGACTGCATAAAAACTATTCCCGGCGTGGAGGTGCGTCAGAGCATCTGGGACGTGTGCGCCGCGGGCACAAGGGTTTCCGCATCGGGGTTCAGTTGCCCGATCCGCCATGTCAGCACGCCGGCAAAACTGATCCACACCAGATACGGGACCATGAGCCACGCCGCGAGCGGACGGATCCGGCCGAACAGGACCGTCGTGACGATCGACAGCACCAGCATCGCGACGATGACGAGCAAAGCGCTTCCGACCTGATGCATCCCGAAGAACAGTGGCGTCCAGGCAAGATTGAGGGCGAACTGGATCGCAAACAGACCCAGTGCCGGCCCCCGCCCCCTCGCCCCGCGCGCATGCAGGATGACGGCGACGGCAAGGCCCAGCAGGATGTAAAGCGTCGTCCACGCGATCGGGAACACGATACCCGGCGGCGTCACAGCGGGCTTCTGCAGCGCCATGTACCAGCCGTTCTCGCTACCCGAAGGCACCGCACGCCCAGACGCGAAGCCCAGCAACAGGATCAACGGCACGGTCACCACCGCCCACCGCAGGAACGACATGCGCAACTGGCTTTTCGACGCGATGCCGCTCACCCTATGCTCCTCGACTGCTCATGATGCTGCATTGCCGCGCCACGCAGCCTTCGTAAAGCATCCGCAATGGTTATCGTTCCGTATGCGGTCCGGTTCGGGACGCCGCGACAAGATATTCCACATTGCCTTCCGGCCCAGTGATCGGGCTCTCGACAACGCCGGCGACGATCCAGCCGGCTTCAACCAGCCACGCTACCGTCGCATCGCAGACCCGTTGGCGGATAGCGGAATCGCGGACGACGCCCCCTTTCCCGACCTCTTCGCGCCCCGCCTCGAATTGCGGCTTGATGAGCGCCATCAGCCGAGCGCCGGGGCCGGCAAAGGTGATCGGCCGCTCCAGCACCTTGGACAGTCCGATGAAGCTGGCATCGCAGACGATCACATCGACCGGTTGCGTGATGTGCGCCGCGGTCAATATGCGCGCGCTGGTCTGTTCGTGGACGATGACGCGCGGGTCCTGCCGCAGCTTCCACGCAAGCTGGTTAGTGCCGCTGTCGACCGCATAGACCCGCGTCGCGCCGCGCGTCAGCAATACGTCGGTGAAGCCGCCGGTCGACGATCCCACGTCGATCGCCACCGCGCCGGTCACATCCCAGCCGAAATGGTCGAGGCCATGCGCCAGCTTGATGCCGCCACGCGACACCCAGGGGTGATCGCGACCCCGCACGTCGAGCACGACATCATCGGCCAGCGCCTGCCCGGGCTTGTCGACCTTTTTCGTGCCGGCGAAGACCAGCCCTGCCATGATCAGTGCCTGCGCCCGCGTCCTCGATTCGGCGAGGCCACGGTCGACGAGCATCTGGTCAGCACGGATCTTGGCCATGCCGCTCCCTACCCCCAATCCGGGCTCCGCGTCACCCCGTTCGCTCCGCCGCCTGCGATCATCGCTTGGCCGCATCGCTATTGCCCATCATGTTGGTAGGATTATCTCGATGGGCATGGGGGCGTATCGAACGGTGTGCCTGAAGCACCGGTCGTTCCGCCTTTCCTGGAGGGAGATGCAGCCATGACCGGATTTTCCAGTTTCGACGCCGCGCAACCGACCATCCTGACCGTGCCGGGCCTCGGCGGGTCCGGCCCGTCGCATTGGCAGACGCTGTGGGAAGATGCGCGGCCCGATACCGTACGCGTCGAACTCGGCATGTGGAATACCCCGCACCGCAACGCATGGGTGACCAAGCTCGATCAATCGATCGCCCGCGCCGAGGCGCCGGTGATCCTCGCCGCGCACAGCCTTGGCTGCCTCGCGGTGGCGTGGTGGGCGGAACTCAGCCCGCAACCCTATGGCTGGCCGGTCGCCGGCGCGCTGCTGGTCGCGCCGGCGGACGTCGATCGGCCCGGCGCGCCGGACGAATTGCGCGCGTTCGCGCCAACGCCGAAGACACCGCTGCCCTTCCCATCGATCGTCGTGGCATCCAGCGACGACCCCTGGATCGGCATCGACCGCGCGCACAGCCTCGCCGCGCAGTGGGGCAGCCATTTCGTCGATGCCGGACCGCAGGGGCATCTGAACGCGGCGAGCGGGATCGGATGGTGGCACGAGGGGCAGGAACTGCTCGGCCGCGTCATCAGCGCCGGCACCGACGGCCACGGCCATCCGCGCCCACCCGGCGACGCCCGATCGATCCTGGCGATCAACGCGACCGAAGCCGCACAGACGCATTACATGGGGCGGTGACCGCTCACGTCGCGGGCGCGAACGGATTGACGATCCGCAAGCGCCCGTCGACGATCAGGCCGTCGTGCATGCCCTCAGAATAGAGGATGTCGCATTCTGCGATCAGCGCAGCGGCGACGATCATGCCATCGTAGACCGAGAGTTTCTGGCGTTCCGCGATGCGAACACCCAGCCGATGAAGGTCGAGGTCGAGGTCGAGCACGACGATCGAAGGGCATTGCTTAAGAACGAGATCGACGGCCGCCGTGTTTCAGGCCAACTCATCTTCTGCTTGCGCCGAAGGACGGTGGTCAGTTCGTTGAGCGACTGCGTACTGACCACGCCGCCCCGCTCGAGCAATGCATAAGCAACCGGGCTGCGCGCGTCGGAGGAAAATGCATAGACGAGAATGTTCGAATCGAAGAAAGCCCGGCTCACCGGGCGTTGGCTTCTTCGCGATCGAACTTGTAATCCGCGGGTAGAGGTCGTGCGAGACGCTTCTTTTCTGCGATCGCGTTATCGCGATCGTACTGAGAAACCACCAATTCGATGATGTTCGGCTTCGAGACCCGCACGACATCACCGTCACTCAGCCCCAGCGCCGCAACGACATCGTCGGGCACCTGCACCACATAACCGTCGGGGGTCCTGGTCAGCTTCATGACGCAAGCATACCACGTCGCCGCTACTCGGGCGAAAGTGGACGTCAACTGTCCCCGTTCTCCCGCCCCTTCGCCGTCGCCGCCTTCATCGCCCGGTACATCCGGATGTTCAGCGCGACGAGCACCACCACGGCGAGGCCGATGATGATCGCCGCCTTGACCGGCCCGCTCACGCGCGGGCGCCCTCGCTCACTCCGGCGCTATTGTGGCGCAGCGTCGTCAGCACGGTCTGCACGATGTGCTCGGCATCCAGCCCCGCCTCGGCATATTGCTTTTCGGGCTTGTCCTGATCCTGGAACGTGTCGGGCAGGCGCATCGTGCGGAGCTTCAGCCCGCCGTCGATCAGCCCCTCGTCGCTCGCCAGCGTCAGCACGTGCGCGCCGAAGCCGCCGACCGCGCCCTCCTCGATCGTCACCGCGACCTCGTGCGTGGTCAGCAGGCGGCGGATCATCGCCTCGTCGAGCGGCTTGGCGAAGCGCAGGTCGGCGACGGTGGTCGACAGGCCCTTTGCTTCGAGGACTTCGGCCGCCTTCAGCGCCTCTTCCAGACGCGTGCCGAGCGACAGGATCGCCACCGTCTTGCCTTCGCGGACGATGCGGCCCTTGCCGATCTCCAGCCGTTGCGCGACCTCGGGCAGCGGGACGCCGACGCCGTTGCCGCGGGGGTAGCGCACCGCGATCGGGCCGCTGTCGTGAACCGCGCAGGTGTGGGTCATGTGGACCAGCTCTGCCTCGTCCGCCGCCGCCATTACGACGAAATTCGGCAGCGTCGCCAGATAGGTGACGTCGAACGAGCCGGCATGGGTCGCGCCATCGGCGCCGACGAGTCCGGCACGGTCGATCGCAAAGCGGACCGGCAGGTTCTGGATCGCGACGTCATGGACGACCTGGTCGTAGGCGCGCTGGAGGAAGGTCGAATAGATCGCGCAGAACGGTCGCATGCCCTGTGCTGCCAGACCCGCGGCGAAGGTGACGCCGTGCTGTTCGGCGATGCCGACGTCGAACGCACGATCGGGAAACGCCTTGGCGAAGCGATCGACGCCGGTGCCGGACGGCATCGCCGCGGTGATCGCCACAATCGTCGGGTCGCGCTGGCCTTCCTTGACCAGTTGGTCACCGAAGACGTTCTGATATTGCGGCGGCCCCGGAGGCGCCTTGGCCTGCGTGCCGGTGATGACATCGAACTTCTGGACGCCGTGATACTTGTCCGCAGCCGCCTCGGCCGGGGCATAGCCCTTGCCCTTCTTGGTGACGACATGGACGAGAATCGGGCCTTCCTCGGCGTCGCGGACGTTCTCCAGCACCGGGATCAGATGGTCGAGATTGTGGCCGTCGATCGGGCCGACGTAATAGAAGCCGAGCTCCTCGAACAGGGTGCCGCCCATCGTCATGCCGCGGGCGAATTCGTCGGTCTTGCGCGCCGCCTGATGGAAGGGACGCGGCAGGCGCCGGGCGAATTTCTTGAGGATTTCGCGCACCCCGAGGAATTCGCGGCTCGACACCATGCGCGAGAGGTAGGCGGACAGGCCACCGACGGGCGGGGCGATCGACATGTCGTTGTCGTTGAGGATCACGACCAGCCGGTTGCCCGCCTGTTCGGCATTGTTCATCGCCTCATAGGCCATGCCAGCCGACATCGATCCGTCGCCGATCACCGCGATGCCGCGCCCCGGTGTCCCCGCCAGCTTGTTCGCCACCGCGAAGCCCAGCGCCGCCGAGATCGAGGTCGAGCTGTGCGCGGCGCCGAACGGGTCGTATTCGCTCTCGCTACGCTTGGTGAAGCCGCTGAGGCCACCGCCCTGCCTGAGGGTACGGATACGATCGCGACGGCCGGTGAGGATCTTGTGGGGATAGCATTGATGGCCGACGTCCCAGACCAGCCGGTCGCGCGGGGTATCAAATACATAGTGGATCGCGGTGGTCAGTTCGACGACGCCCAGCCCCGAACCGAGATGCCCGCCGGTGGTGCCGACCGCCGAGATGGTTTCCTGCCGCAGTTCATCCGCGAGCTGCCGGAGCTGTTCGGGCTTGAGTTTTCGTAGCTCTTCCGGCGTCTTGACGGTATCGAGCAACGGCGTGTCGGGTAGTTCGGACATCCGCCGCGTCTACGCCCTTCGCGACAGACTGTCGATTGCCGGCATGCGTTCGATCAATCGCAGTCGGCGCACTTGCCCCGCACTTCAATGACAGGACGAACAGGTGAGAAACCAGCGGCTTGCGCGGCATTCCGTACACCATTCGTCACGACGTCATCGTCGAGGTGCACCGTCTGCCCACAGGAATCGCACACCAGAAAGATGCAATCGTGCAGGCAATCGGGGTGCGCGTTGGCGACATAGGCATTCGAGCTCTCAACCTTGCGGGCAAGGTTAGACGCGACGAACACATCCAGGATCCGGTACACGCTGTTGGCAGCGACACGGCGCCCCTCACTCTTGGACAGCGCCTCTGCAATGTCATAGGCGCTCGCGGGCTTGGCGAAGCCGGCCAGCGCGGCGAACACGTTGGCCCGCATCTGCGTCCATTGTTCACCCGATTTCTCCAGCGTCGCCTGGGCGGCTTTGGTCAGGTCGTCACCCTGCGGTTCGTTATGATCGTGATGCGCATGGGCCATGATCTTGATTTAGGATGCAGCGCCTTCGACGACAAGCCGCATGTCAGATCACAGCGCGCCGATTCAGGTCATGGCCGAATGCCAGCAGGCCGACGCCGATCACCGTCCACAAGGTCTCCGCGCCATGCCCGCCCTCGTGCGGCAGCGACATCGCCCCCGCCATGATCCCGAGACCGAACGCACCCATTGCGGCCGGCATGACATAGCCATGCTCCATCACGCCACGCCCGAGCGCGATGGCGCCCAGCACGATCGCGATCGTCAGCCCCACTTCATGGAAGATCGGATTGAGCAGCAAACCGCCCGCCGCTGACAGCATCGCCAGCAATACCGCACTCGCGAGACAATGGACGACGCACAACCCCGACAACGCGATCGCTGCGCGATCGAGTCCGGCACCGCCGAAGCGGCCGATAAGGCGAGTCGTGTCGTTCATCCGTCGCCACCATCTAGGCCCGCCCGAGGCAGGTTACAACATCACATGATCGCCATCGGGCATTTATTCCTGCCGCTGCGCCATCCGAACCTCCGTTGCGTTCGAAGCGTCGTTCACCGACCGCTGGTATCGGCGGTTGTCGGCAACGACCCGGAATGCAATACATTGGCAACGCTGATTTCTTTTGGAGAGTCGACATGTCCGGATCGATCGCCGCGGCCCTGCTCATGACCATCGGGGCGGTCGCTACGGCGCCTGTTCAACCGACCGCGGACACCCCGCTCCAGTTGCGGACGGCCGACGTCGGCCGACTGATCGCCGCCCGCGTCGGTCAGGAAGTCCGGATCGTGCTGCCCCCCGAGCTGGGTACAGGCTATTACTGGCGCGTACGGCCCGACGCCGCCTACACGGTCGTCGATCAGGTCGACGCCCGCGCCGATCCCGATCAGCCGACGCGGGACGCCGCCATCATCCGCATCGCATTCGCCAGGCCCGGCGATTCGGTCGTCGTGCTTGATAACGTACCGCAGGGCGGCGGGGGCGGGCGCTCGTCGAACCAGCTGAAATACCGCTTCACCGTCGCTCCATGATGTAGGGCGCGGACGCTGGCCACCCCCGGCCGACGCGCGTATGATGCGAAACATGCTTCAGCCCAGTGCCGCCTTCCTCTCGCGTGCCCGGCCACGCAACGTCGCCCGGTGGTTGTTCGTCGTCGCCGGCATGATCGTGGCGATGGTCATCATCGGCGGCATCACCCGCCTGACCGAATCCGGGCTGTCGATCACGCAGTGGAAACCGATCAGCGGAATCGTGCCCCCGCTCAATGAGGCGCAATGGCAGGCCGAGTTCGCGAACTATCGGCGCATCCCCGAATATGCCGCGTTCAACCAGGGCATGACGCTCGCCGGATTCAAGAGCATCTTCTTCTGGGAATATGCGCATCGCCTGCTCGGCCGAATCATCGGACTGGCGTTCGCGCTGCCCCTGATCTGGTTCGCCGTTCGCAAGCAGATCCCGGCCGGCTATGGCTGGCGGCTGGTTGCGCTGCTGGCGCTCGGCGGTTTGCAGGGCGCGATCGGCTGGTGGATGGTCGCGTCCGGCCTGTCGGTGCGGACCGACGTCAGCCATGTCCGTCTTGCTGTTCACCTGTTGACCGCGCTGACCATTCTGGCCGGTATCGTCTGGACCGCGCTCGACCTCCTTGCGCTGCACCGGAACACATTGGCGCACCCCGCCCGCCTGACCGGAGTGGCGATCGCCGCGCTCGCGCTGCTGTTCGTCCAGCTCGTCTATGGTGCATTCACCGCCGGGCTGGATGCGGGCTACGTCTTCGCAAGCTGGCCGCTGATGGGCGATGCGATCTTCCCGTCCGGCGTACCGATGGTCGATCCGTCCTGGCGGAACGCTATCGACAATCCCGTCGTCGTCCAGTTCATCCATCGTTGGTGGGCGTTCGCCGCCGGCGTCGGACTGACGTGGCTCGCCGTCCGCGCCACCCGGACGGGATCGAAGGCCGGGTTCTGGGTGATCGCCTTGCTGACGCTGCAGATCGTCCTCGGCATCGCCACGCTGATGAGCGGCGTGCAGATCGACGTCGCCGTCGCTCATCAGGGCAATGCCGCGCTGCTGCTGATCGCAACGGTGTTCGCCGCCCACGCCTGCGGACGCCGGCAACACCAATAGCCCGCATGGTATTATTTTACCCGTCAGCAAACCCGCCGTTTGCTTGACTTGGCGCCCCCTTTCGATCATTGGCCACGTCAATCACGCCGTCCCTCGGGGCGGCGTGCATCGTTTCAAACCGAAAGGTCTACGCCCATGAAGGCGCTCATGAAGACCACCAAGTCGGCCAAGCCGCACGAGGTGGAGAAGAAGTGGCACATTATCGACGCCACCGACCTGGTGGTCGGCCGCACCGCGTCGATCATTGCCAACGTCCTGCGCGGCAAGCACAAGACGTCATTCACCCCGCACGTCGATTGCGGTGACAACGTCATCGTCATCAACGCCGACAAGATCCGCTTCACGTCGAACAAGGCGCAGAAGAAGATCTATTACAAGCACACCGGTTATGCCGGCGGCATCAAGGGCATCACCGCCGCCAAGGTTCTCGAAGGCCGCTTCCCCGAGCGCGTTCTCGAAAAGGCCGTCGAGCGCATGATCCCGCGCGGCCCGCTGGGTCGCGAGCAGATGCGCAACCTGCGCATCTTCAAGGGCACCGAGCATCCGCACGAGGCCCAGAACCCGGAAGTTCTCGATATTGCGGGCATGAACCGCAAGAACAAGGTGGGCGCATAATGACCGACAATCGCCAGTCCCTTTCCGACCTCGCGTCGCTGACGCAGCAGCCGGCACCGACCGCGAACGCCGCTCCGGCGATCACCACGGACGGTGAAGCGCCCGCCGCCCCGACGCAGGTCCTGCCGACGATGCCGCTGCGCGAGCAGATCCTCGACAAGTTCGGCCGCGCCTATGCAACCGGCCGTCGCAAGGACGCCGTCGCCCGTGTCTGGATCAAGCCGGGTTCGGGCAAGATCACGATCAACGGTCGCGATCAGGAAGTTTATTTCGCACGTCCGACGCTGCGCCTCGTCATCAACCAGGTGTTCGGCATCACCGAGCGCGAAGGCCAGTATGACGTCGTCTGCACCGTCAAGGGCGGCGGCCTCTCGGGCCAGGCCGGCGCGGTCAAGCATGGCATCAGCCAGGCGCTGACCAAGTTCGAACCGATCCTGCGTGCGCCGGTCAAGGCCGCCGGGTTCCTGACCCGCGACAGCCGTACCGTCGAGCGCAAGAAGTACGGCCGTGCGAAGGCACGTCGCAGCTTCCAGTTCTCGAAGCGCTAAGCGCCTCTTTCAGTATTGCGTGTCGAAGGGGCGGTCCGGCAACGGGCCGCCCTTTTCGTGTGCGTGGTCGACGACGATGTCAGTCATCGTCGCACAGGCGGGTATCCGAATTCGCTGAATTGGCCCTCTTCACGGTCGCGCAGCCATGAACGGATGCGCTGCCCCGAGCCCGCCCCCCGGTGTCACGTCCAACGTTCGGCGCTGCCCTCGCGCCCCGTCGTCACATCCCGCATCATAACGACCGTCATCCGCCAAAGGCAGGCGTTTGGGTACGGAGCGGGGCCGACTGATCGCCAGCATGCGATAGTCAGAACAGCTTCCGCACCGACAGCCGCACGATCCGTCCGTAGGGATCGAGAAACGCCGGCTGGAAACGGTACGGCACCGTCCCGTTGCGGTCGCGCACGGCGATCCGGTCGTTGAAGATGTTCTGCACGTTGAGCTGGAACGTCATCTTCTTCGCCCAGCCGGCACGCGGGGCCAATCGCGCGGCGTCGATCGTCGAATACAGCCCGACGAACATCTTGGCCGAAAAACGCAGGTCGGATGCCGCGATGTCGCTACGGATCCGCGTCGGGCCCTGCCATTGCGCATAGAACCCGCCCTGCACCGGCCCGTAGGACCCGCCGAGATTGCCCTGCGCCTCATAGCGGGAGCGTCCGCCGCTGCCATCCAGCGTATCGCCATCGAGCAGATCGAGTTCGGGCTGCCCCGGCCGCAACACCAGCCGGTCGTCCAGCCTGGCGGTCACCGAACCGAAACCATAGATCATCGGGCGCGGCTTCGGTGGCGGCGGCGGCGGCGCGTCCCTGGCGGGCGCACCGGCGGCGGGCTTGGGCGCCGGACCTACCGGCAGCCACAGCGATACCCTGCCCTGCACCTTGCGATCGGTCTCGCGCGTCAGGTTGACCGGCCGCAGATCGACCGACTGCAACCGCCCTGCCGCGTCCCGGACGAAGCGATCGGGAAACGCCGCCTGCAACGTCGGCGTCACAGCTTGCAGATAGGCGGTCTGCCCCTCGATCCGCGTTTCCGTATAGTCCAGGTTGAAGCGGACTTCCTTAGTCTTCATCGGCTTCCACGATGCACCGACCGTGCTGGTCCGCCGGCGCTCGGGGATCAGGTCTGCATTACCGCCGGTCACCACCGTCACCAGCGCGCTGTCGCCGGTCACGAAGTCGAAGTACGGGGCATTGGGTACCGTCACGACCGGGGTGGTGAGGATGCCGATCGCGGGCGGCAGCTGCGTGACCGTGACCGACGCGGTGATCTGAACGGGGCCGCGCGGCGTCCACGTGACGCCGGCGTTGCCGCTCACCAGACTGCCGTAATCCGATACCGAAGATAATCCGATCGTGCCGTTCGCCGACAGCGATCCGATCCGGTCGAGCACGCCCCTGTCGGCCGAAGCGAGCGGTATGTCGAGATTGACGCTCGCGCCCCGCACGGCGCGCGCGAAATCGCGTGCCGGCCCGCTGGCGCCGACCAGCGTTCCGCGGCTGGCCGAGCGGGCATAATCGCCCGTCACCGTCATCCGGGCGTCGCCTGCGGGCAATGCGAAGGCCTTGCCGTTCGCATTGGCCTTTACCGAATAGGTGTTCGTCACGGTTCGGCTGCGATCGACGATACGGTTCGCGATCTCGGCAGGCGTGAATGGCGCGAACGGATCGCCGCCGGCAG
Organism: Sphingomonadaceae bacterium OTU29LAMAA1; assembly: GCA_024072375.1. Lineage (NCBI taxonomy): Bacteria > Pseudomonadati > Pseudomonadota > Alphaproteobacteria > Sphingomonadales > Sphingomonadaceae > Sphingomonadaceae bacterium OTU29LAMAA1. The sequence continues at coordinate 162,792 of CP099617.1, read as the reverse complement.
CGATCGCCGCCTGCCTCGCATCCGCCACCAGCCCCTGATCCACTGCGGCATCGGACCGCGACCGGTCGTAATTGCCCGTGACCGACCATTCCCAGCGCTCGAGGCGACCCTGAAACGTGCTGCCGGCATGCAAATCGAGATTGCGCGTCCGCTGCACCAGCGGGCCGGCCTCCTCGACATAGCGGTAGAGCAACACGTCACGTCCGAACGGCGATGCCGGATTGCCCGCCGGCACGCGCAGCAGCATGCGTGGCAGCCCGCTCAGCCCCGATCCCCGCTTCGCCTCCATCGTCAGGTTGAGCGATGCCGTCACCGACCGGCCGATCGGCATCGCATGCGTTCCGTCGACCTTCAGGGTATCCCGGCCGGGGATGGACTGGAACGGTGCGAGGTCGGTGACGCGCGGCGTGTTGGCGCCGGATGCATATCCGGCGAGCGTTCCCCTCGTCGCCCGGTTGACGGGCACCGCTGCGCTCGTCACCGCGCGCCCGGCCAGCGCGTCCAGCGCCGGGTCGATGCTGCCGCCGCCGGCCGGACCGATGTTGCCGACGATATCGAACAGGCTGCCGGCATCCGGAAAGACCGGCCGCCGCGAGGCGAGCAGCGGATCCTGCCGATCGTAAGCGATCGTCAACGACTGGCGTGCCGGCCCCTCGATCCGGATCGATCCGAATTGCAGCAACGCGATGCCGCCGCCGCCGTCCGTCGTCGTCCCCGCCCCCTCCTCCAGCGTCAGGGCGGAGAAATGCTTTTTCGTGATGAAGTTGACGACGCGCACCGTGGATGGAAAGCCGAGCCGTGCCGCTTCGACCTCCGGCAATATCTCGGTGCGCTCCATCGCTTCGGGGGGCAGCGACTGGATTTCACCATAACCCGAGACGCGCCGCCCGTTGAGCAGGAACACCGGTTCGCTACCGTTCGCCGACGTGGTCAACGGTTTCAGCAGGCGCAGCATGTCCGTCAGGTTGGTGACGCCCAACGCCTGCATCGCGGCCGCATCCAGCACCGCCACCGGTTCGGCATCACCGATCACCGACCCGGGCAGTCGCTTGCCGGTGATGACGATATCGTCCCGCGTCGACGATGGCGGGGTATCCGGGGTCGGCGCCATGTCCTGCGCCGCGCCGCCGACCGGCAAGGCCAGTGCGGCCGCTCCCGCGAGCCAATGCCATCGTTTCAGCATCGTCCCGCTCCCCAACCCCCATGCCACCGGTCGATCTACCGGGCGACATTCGCAACCTGACGTCACATTCGGGCGGAAACTTGGCGAAGCGTTGGTCGGGCGAAGATTCGGTCGCAATTCCGCCGTCCGGGCACGCGGCAGGATGGTTGCCCTCGGCTGGCGCGGGGTATAGCCGCTTCGGGCAAGACAGATACGTGCAGGAGACACCGACATGCCCGCCATCCTCGATCGTCGTCAGATCCTCAGCGGCGGCGCGACCATTGCCGGGCTGACGCTCGGCGCACCGGTGTTCGCGCAAAGCGACAGGATCGAGAGCCTGATCGCGACGATGACTCCGCAGGAAAAGGCTGGGCAGCTGTCCTGCTTCTCCGACCAGATCCGCCCGATCGGCGTGCCGTTCAACCCGGGTCTCGCCAGCGGCGGCGCGAACGAACAGCTCGCGCGGATCAAGACCGGCGCGATCGGCATGCTGTTCAACGGTGTCGGCTATGCCGGCGCGAAGGCGGCGCAGGATGCGGCGATGCAGACGCGGCTCAAGATTCCGCTGATCTTCGCCGGCGACGTCATCCACGGCCTGCGCACCGCATACCCGCTGCCGATCGCCGAGGCCTGCGCCTTCGATCCCGATCTCGCGATGCGTACCGCGCGGGCGGCGGCGCTGGAGAGCACCGCACTCGGCATCCACTGGACCTTCGCACCGATGGTCGACGTCGCTCGCGACCAGCGCTGGGGCCGCGTCGCCGAAGGGTCGGGAGAGGACCCCTATCTCGGCACGCTGCTGGGCGTCGCCCGCGTCCGCGGCTTCCAGGGCGATAACCTGAAGGATGCCACCCGCGTCGCCGCCTGTGCCAAGCATTTCGCTGCCTACGGCGCGGTGTCGGGGGGCATGGAGTATAATTTTACCGAGATCAGCCCGTCGACGCTGCATGAGGTGCATCTCGCGCCGTTCAGGGCGGCGGTGGACGCCGGCGTCGCGACGCTGATGAGCGCATTCAACGACATCGACGGCGTTCCGGCATCGGGCAATCGCTGGCTGATGACCGACCTGCTGCGGGGCGAGTGGAAGTTCGGCGGCATGGTCGTCGGCGACTATACCGCGGACGAGGAACTGATCGCGCACGGCTACGCGAAGGACGGCCGCGATGCCGCCAGGAAGGCGTTCATGGCGGGCATGGACATGGCGATGCAGTCCGACCTGTTCAACAAATGGCTCCCCGATCTGGTCGAGAAGGGGGAGGTGCCAGTCGCAAGGTTCGACGAGGGCGTCCGGCGGGTGCTGCACCTGAAGGAGCAGATCGGGCTGTTCGACAATCCCTATCGTTCGGTCAGCCAGAAGGCGGAGCGGACCAGCGTCTCCACGCCGGCAATGCTCAAGCTCAGCCGGGAGGCCGGCGCGCGATCGATCGTGTTGCTGAAGAACGAGGGCGACGTGCTGCCGCTGGCGAAGACGGCGAAGATCGCGCTGGTCGGGCCGTTTGCCGAGGATGTCGAGAATGTCGTCGGCACCTGGGCGTTCATGGCGGACGCCAAGCTCAACGTCTCGATCGCCGCCGGCCTGCGCAACCGCAAGGCGAACGTGACGGTGGTGAAGGGATCGGACGTCGAGGCCGCGATCCCCGGCGGGATCGAGGCTGCGGTCGCCGCGGCGCAGGGCGCCGACGTCGTGCTGCTCGCGGTCGGCGAGACGCAGTTGATGTCGGGCGAGGCGCAGGCGCGGGTGGAGATCACCGTGCCGGACGCGCAGATGGCGCTGGCCGAGGCGATCGCAGCCACCGGCAAGCCGGTCGTGGTATTGCTCCGCCACGGTCGCGCAATGGCGCTGGAGGGCGCGGTGAAGAACGCGCCGGGGATCCTCGCGACCTGGTTCCTCGGATCGGAAAGCGGCAACGCGATCGCCGACGTGCTGTTCGGCGACGTCAATCCGTCCGCCAAATTATCGGCGAGCTTCCCGGTCTACAGCGGGCAGGAGCCGTATTTCTACAATCACAAGATCACCGGCCGGCCGCAGCCCGATGGTCCGTTGTCCGAATACAAGGCGCGCTATCGCGAGACGCGGAACGAGGCGCTGTACCCGTTCGGCCACGGCCTCAGCTACACGCGTTTCGCCGTATCGAATGTCGTCGTGCCGACGCAGATGAACGATCGCATCGCGGTAACGGCAACCGTCGCCAACACCGGGCAGCGCGCCGGTGACGAGGTGGTGCAGCTCTACATCCACGACGTCGTCGCCAGCCACACGCGACCGATCCGGGAGTTGAAGGGGTTCCAGCGGGTTGCGCTGGCGCCCGGCCAGTCGAAGCAGGTGCAGTTCACGCTGGCGCGGGATGACCTGCGCTTCTGGATAGACGGCAAGTGGGTGGTCGAGCCGGGGACGTTCCACGTGTGGGTGGCGACGAGTTCCGCGGGAGGCGAGCGCAAGGAATTCGAGCTGCTTTGAATTCCGGGTCCGCCGGGGGGAGACCCAAGAGGTAAGTGGGGTACTCGGTAATTGAGTGCGCTGCTTACCTCCCCCTCCGTCACGCTCTGGCGAGCGTGCCACCTCCCCCTTGCGGGGGAGGAACTGGTAGAGTTCAGACCTGTACGATGCGGGTTGCCAGTCGTTCCGCTTCTTCGGGGTCGTGCGTTACCATCAGGATCGGAAGTCCGGCCTCGTCGCGGACGCGCTCGATCGCGGTCATGATCTCGCCACGTCGCGCGCGATCCAGCGAGGACAGGGGTTCGTCGAGCAGCAGGAACGCAGGGTCGCTCAGCAGCGCACGCCCGATCGCCACCCGCCGCGCCTCGCCACCCGACAGCGTCCGCGGCCAGCGATCGAGCAGTTGACCGATGCCCAGCATCGCAACCACCCCGGCCAGCCCCGCGCCGTCGGACGCACCGTACAGCAGGTTCGCCCGGACCCGCCGATGCGGGAAGAGGCGCGGTTCCTGAAAAACATAGCCCGCTCGCCGCCGCTGCGGTGGCACGTTCACACCGGTCGCGGCATCGAACAGCTCCCGCCCGGCCACCGCAATCCGCCCGGTATCGGGGCACAGCAATCCGGCGACCATGTTCAGTATGCTCGTCTTGCCGATCCCGGAAGGCCCGAACAACACGGTCAGCCCCTCGCCCGCCGTCAGGTCGAGCGACACCGAGGCCTCGCCCAGCCGCTTGTCGACGCGGATATCAAAGGACATGCAGCCCCCGTCGTACCCGCCGCGTCAGCAATTCCGACGCGATCAGCGCAAACAGACTGAGCGCCACGGAAATCGCCGACAACCGCCAGACCATCGCCTCCGCCCCGGGCTGCTGCAACGCGGAATAGATCGCCAGCGGCAGCGTCTGCGTCTGGCCCGGCACGTTGGAAACGAAGGTGATCGTCGCGCCGAACTCCCCGATCGACCGCGCGAAGCCCAGCACCATGCCTGCCAGGAGGCCGGGCAGGCTGAGCGGCAGCGTCAGCGTCCAGAACACCCGCCATGGCCCTGCCCCCAGCGTCCGGGCGGCGTTCTCCAGTCGGCGGTCCACCGCTTCGATCGACAGCCGCATCGCGCGCACCATCAGTGGCAGCGCCATGATCCCCGCTGCGATCGCCGCGCCGGTCCAGCGGAACAGGACGGTGACACCGAACCAGCGATCCAGCAGGTTGCCGATCGGTCCGGCGGGTCCGAACGCCAGCAGCAGCACCCATCCGGTCACCACCGGTGGCACCACCAGCGGCAGGTGGACGATCGCATCCAGCAACAGCTTGCCCGGGAAGCGCACCCGCGCCAGCGCCCACGCGAGCGCGAAGGCGATCGGCAGCACCATCAGCATCGCCACGCCACCGATCTTCAGCGACAGCGCGACGATCGTCCATTCGTCCGGGGTGAGCATCAGCGGGCGGTGAACGCGTAGCGGGCGAAGATCGCCTTGCCCCTCGCACTGATCAGGAAGCGGCGGAACGCCTCACCCTCGGGATTGCGCGAACTCGCCAGCCGCGCGACCGGATAGGTGATCGGCGGATGGCTCGCCGCGGGGAACACACCGGCGATGCGTACCATCCGCGATGCCCTGGCGTCGGTGGCGTAGACGATCCCGAGCGGCGCGGCACCGCGCTCGACCAGCGTCAGCGCCGCCCGCACGCTATCGCCGCGCACCACCCTGGGCGCGACCGTGGTCCACACGCCGAGCGTCCGCAGCGCGGCCTCGGCATAGCGGCCCGCCGGCACCGGTGCGTCGGCCATCGCCAGCGGCCCCGCCGCCAGCACCCGCGCCAGCGCGGCGGGAGGACGGACGGGGATGCGCACCGGATTGCCCTTCGCCGCGACCACCACCAGCCGGTTGCCGAGGAAGGTCACGCGCGTGTTCGCGACGATCAACCCCCTGGCAGCGAGCGCATCCATCCACTCCTGATCCGCCGATACGAACAGGTCGGCATCACCCCCCGCCTCTACCTGCCGTGCCAATGCGGAAGAGGCGGCGAACGAGATGACCGGTTTGGGATGTCCCTGCCTCGCCCACGCATCGGCGGCGGCAGTCATCGATTCCTGCAGGCTGGCGGCGGCGAGCACCAGCGGGGGCTTGGCTTGCGCCAAGGCAGGCGTGGCGACCAGCAGTGCGAGGATCGACAGCAGCGGACGGATCATGACGGCTCCAGGGCGAGCAAGCGGCTCCAGCGCGCCGTATACAACGTCAGGTCGATAAATCGATCCGGGTTTCCCCCGGACGTCACTTCATTAGAAGGATTGCCAGCCTCGGCGAGACGTCGCCGTCAATGTGACCGGCGCCGGCGGAACCCGCCCGTCATTCCTCCCCCTGACGAACCGCCGCTGTAATTCTCGCACGCGATACCGTCGCCATCGCCGTCCATCTCCGATCGAAAGCCGGGCTCTCCGCTATATAACGGCGCCGTTCCTGCTGCCCGCGCATCGTTGCAGCCGCCCCATTGGTCGCCCGGCTGCGGATCGCGGGCGCGCTTGACCCCGGCCGCCACTGCTGCGGTACTGACCACGGCCGTCACCGCTTCGATGGGTGAAGCACTGCCGGGAGTGGTGGGGGCCGTACCCACGCCGACCAAGATCCCGACGACACCAGCGCCAGCCAGAACGGCGATCGTTGATTTCTCCACCATGCATGGTTGCTAGCAAGCCGTGGGTAAAGAAATCGTGCGCTCACGCGCTCGTCACCCGCCCGGTGCGTTGCAGCTTGCCCCAGCCCACCATCGGCCCGCGCAGCGCCTGGGCGATCGCCTTCAGCACGACGTAATACATCACCTGCCGATAGCCGATCCGCTGCGGGATCAGCAGCCAGAGCAGCCGCCACCGCTCGCGGCGTTCCAGTGCGAAGGCGATCGTCGCCGCGAGCAGGTCGATCGCGGTGAATACCAGCCAGAATGCCAGCATCGTGTAGACGTCGTGGCTCGTCTGCGCCCAGCCGTGGGCCTGCACGTCCAGATAGGTGACGGCGAAGCTGACCAGCAGCGCGAGGTCGATGATCGGGCTGATCGCCGCGAGCAGGATCTGGAACACGATCGCCTGCGGCAATCCGACCCAGCCGAGCCCGCGCGGGGCACTGCGGCCGATCGCGGAGCGGTGCTTCCACAGGCATTGCAGCGTACCGAATGCCCAGCGAAAACGCTGCTTGGCGAGCGCACGCATCGTTTCGGGTGCCTCGGTCCACGCGACCGCATATTGATCGTATTGCACCCGCCAGCCGGCCCGCTGGATGGCGATGGTGAGGTCCTGATCCTCGGCCAGCGTATCGTGCGGATAGCCGCCCACCTGCGCCACCGCCGCGCGGCGCCACGCGCCGACCGCGCCGGGCACGACGGTGATCGCGTTCAGCCGGGCGAAGGCGCGGCGCTCCAGGTTCTGCGCGGTGATATATTCCAGCGCCTGCCAACGGGTGACGAGATTGACGCGATTGCCGACCTTCGCGTTGCCCGCCACCGCGCCCAGTTGCGGATCGTCGAACCAGCGCGCCAGCCGCGCGATCGTCGTCGGTTCGAACTGGGTATCGGCGTCGAGCGCGATGACGATCTCGCCCTTGGCCAGCGCCAGCCCGGTGTTGAGCGCCCGCGCCTTGCCACCATTCTCAAGCGTCAGCAGACGGACGCGCGGATCGTCGGCGAAGGCGGCGGCAACAATGGGGGACGTCGCGTCCTTAGACCCGTCGTCGATTACGATCACCTCGATCCGCACCTCGGTGCTGGCGAGCACGCCGCGCACTGCGCGTTCGATCACGCGTTCTTCGTTATAGGCGGGGATCATCACCGTGACGAACCGGTCGGGATCGATCGCGGGGAACACCGTCCGCCCCTCCCGCCGCGCCTGCACCAGTGCCAGCGCGGACAGAGCGAGCGCGCGCAGGATGCCGACGGTGATCGCGATGCCGAACAGCCAGTGCAGCGCCACCACCAGCCCGCCGAGCGTGATGAACAGCGCGAGGTCGGCCCGCGCGGCGAGCTGGTCGCTCGACGAGATCACCGGCATCGCCTGATCGCGCGAAATGCCCGCAAGCGTCGAAACCGGCACGAAGCTGTAGCCCATCGCGCGGAGCCGATCGATGATCACCGGCAGCGCGGCGACGGTCTGCGCGCGATTGCCACCGGCGTCGTGCAGCAGGAGGACGTTGCGGCTGCAATCCGCATCGGACGAGTCGTCGCAGGTTACGGGAGCATTGGTCACCCGCGCGATCGTGGCGTCGATGATCGCCTGCACGCCCGGCCGCTTCCAGTCGCCCGGATCAACGTGCAGCCCGACCGAGACGTAGCCGCGCTGCTGCGCCTGCAACGCCGGCCCGATCTCGTCCGCAGTCGTCGGTTCGGCATCGCCGAAGTAGGGCGCACGGAATAGCCGCAACGATCGGCCGGTGAACGCCTGGAACAGCCGCTGGTTGGCGTTGAGTTCGAACCGCACCTGCCCCGCCGACACGTTCGCCAGATTGGGATGCGTATAGGTATGGCTGCCGATCTCATGCCCCTCCGCGACCATGCGTTGCAGCAGCGAGCGCTGGGTCAGCGCATTTTCGCCGACGATGAAGAAGGTCGCCTTCACCCCCTCGCGCTTCAGCACGTCGAGCACCTGCGGCGTCCACGTCGGGTCGGGTCCGTCGTCGAAGGTCAGCGCCAGTTGCTTGTGCCGATAGCCGGTCCGATCGACCTCATACGGCGATGGCAGGCGATCGAAGCGGATATCGACGATACCGCCCTGCGGCCCGGCGACCGCGTGCCGTGCCCCGACGACGGGCGTCGCGCCGATCTTGAGGATTTCGCCCGCTCCCTCGATATCGACGTCGGTACCGGCGGGAATCGCGTCGATCGCCGCCACCGGCGGCAGTACGCGATGATCGCGGCCGAAGATCGACCACAATCCCGGGTCTTCCGATCCAAGCCGCCACAATGCCACGCTGCCTACGCCGGCGCGGTGCAGGACATCGATCTGGTTGTAGGCCGATGCCGCGTCGAGCAGCCAGACGACGTGGCGCACGCCGCCTTCGGCATAGGCGAACCCGCTGTTGCCGCTGTCCCGGTCGAACACCGGAACGGTGCCGGATTCCCGCGCGGCCTGCCATGCCTCCTCGACGCCCAGCGCATCGCCGCCCCGCCCGTGCCAGTCATAGGCGTAGGAGCCGATCGCCACGACCAGCTTCGCCGCCGGGATGCCGCGGGCGGCGTTCGCCACCTGCCCGGCGAACCAGCGTTGCGAGGCGATCGGCCCCGCTGGCCCGGCGGTCTCATGCTCGTCATAGGCCATCAGGAAGATCTTGTCGGTCACGCGGGCGTAGGCGGCCATGTCCCAATCGGGGTTGCCGACCGGCGCGGCGATCGACACCGACCAGCGACGCGGGCCGAACCGTCGCTGCGCCTCGCTGAGGAACAGGCGGTAATGCCCCTGGGCGGAGGCTGGCAGGTCTTCGAAATCGAAGAAGGCGCCGCCCGCATGGTTCGCCGCAAGCCACGGCACCAGCCGATCTAGGAACGCGCCGCGCGCACGCGGATCGGCCAGCAGCGCCGCCGTGCCCTTCCCGTCCCAGTCGCCGCCGATCGCGTTCTGGATCATCGGAACGATCACCGGGCGATGCGCCGCGCGGTTCAGGATCGCCCGGCCGGCCGGATCGCGGAACACCGTGATACGATGATCGGCGCCGGTCACGGATACCCAGCCGGGGATCACCCAGTCGAGCTGCTCGACATGCCGGCCGAGGCTGGCGGCGCTCGACGGATCCCATGGCGTATGAAAGGCGATCGCAAGTGCCGGGTTGCCGCTTGCCGTGGTCTTCGCCGTGCCGTGGCCGCCGAACAGCCGTGCGGCATAGTCATCCAGATTGCGCCGGGCACGCCGGATCACCCCGTGCGGCGCGGAGAGGCGATGGAATACGGGGCGTTCGGCCTCCACCGGCAACAAAGGCGCCGCGGGCACCCCGCCAATCGACACCACGAACACCGCGATCGACAGCGACACCAGCAACGCGAAAGCGACGATGCCGAAGGTGAAGCGCCGCTTTCGCCGGCCGCTGACGTCGTAGAATACGGGATGCTGGGACATTGGCGACACTCCAGCCCCGCCATTGCGACGGGGTGGATGGCAGCATCGCGTCGCCGCCATGACAAAGGCGTCATCTGCCGCCAATATGCCTCAGCTCACACGTCGAACACGCTGCTCCCATGCGTCTCGCCAGCCTCCAGCGCGCGGTGCGCTGCCTCGGCATCCTCCAGCGTGAACGTGCGGCCGATCGTCGGCCTGATCGCATCGTTGCGCAGCATCGAAAACACCCGCTCGACGCCGGCCGTCCGCTCCTCCGCGGTCACATAATAGTCGAACAGCGTCGGGCGCGTGACGAACAGCGATCCCTTGGCCGCCAGCGTGCCGAGGTTGATGCCGTTAACCGGTCCCCCGGCATTGCCGTAACTGACGACAAGGCCGCGGCGTGCGGTGGCTGCCAGCGTCGCCTCCCATGTCGCCATGCCGACGCCGTCGAACACCGTGGCGACGCCGCGCCCGCCGGTGATCTCCCGTACCCGGACTGCGACATCTTCGTCGCGGTGAAAGATGACATGATCCGCGCCGGCCGCACGGGCGTGGTCGGCCTTGTCCGCATGGCCTGCCGTACCGATCACCGTCGCGCCGATCGCCTTCAGCCAGCCGACCAGCAACTGCCCCACGCCGCCCGCTGCGGCCCATACCAGCACCGTCTGCCCCGCCTGCACACGCGCGCATCGCTCGACCAGCGCCTCGGTCGTGCAGCCTTTCAACAGCAAGGCGGCGGCGGTCCGGTCGTCGACATCGTCGGGCAGGCGCAGCAACTGGTTCGCCGCGACGTTGCGCGCAGTCGCATAGGCGCCGCGCGACGGCCCGAACGTACCGACCCGATCGCCGATCGCGACATCGGTAACGCCCGCCCCCACCGCCTCGACGACACCGGCCGCCTCGCTGCCGAGGCCGGCGGGCAAATCCACCGGATAGACGCCACTGCGATGATAGGTGTCGATGTAGTTCAGTCCGACCGCACGATGGCGCATCCGCACCTCGCCGGGTCCCGGCGGCGGCAGGTCCAAGTCGTCCCACTCGATCACTTCCGGCCCGCCGGTCCGCGCGATCCGCGCCACCCGTTCACCCATCGCCCGTCACTCCATCGAAACCGCCGATCCAACGCCGACACGCGTTTCGGGTTGCAACCTTTCGGTCGCCGTCGCACATCGGGTGCAAAGCATAACGACGGAGAGCGACGCGATGAACAGTCACCTCACATTCTACATCGATGGCGCATGGGTGGAGAGCGAAGGCGGCACCGCGCATCAGGTGATCGATCCCTCGACCGAACAGCCGGTGACGGAAATCACACTCGGTACGCGGGCCGATGTCGACAAGGCCGTCGCCGCGGCGCGGACCGCCTTCGAAACCTTCTCACAGACCAGCCCCGAAGAACGCGCCGACCTGCTCGACCGCGTGATAGAGGCCTACAAGTCGCGCATCCCCGATCTCGCCAAAGCGGTCAGCCAGGAAATGGGCGCCCCGATCGGCTTCGCACAGGCGGCGCAGGCACCCGCCGGACTCGGCTACATCATGGGGACGGCCAAGGCCCTGCGTGAATTCACCTTCTCCGAACAGGTCGGCAAGGCACGCGTCGTCCATGAACCCGTCGGCGTCGTCGCGATGATCACCCCATGGAACTGGCCGCTCAACCAGATTTGCGCGAAGGTTGCACCCGCCATCGCCGGCGGCAATACGATGATCCTGAAGCCGTCGGAGGAAGCACCGCGTTGTGCGATGATCCTCGCCGAAATCCTTCATGAAGCGGGAGTGCCGGCGGGCGTCTTCAACCTCGTCAACGGCGACGGGCCGACCGTCGGCGCGGCGCTCTCCAGCCATCGCGACGTCGACATGGTCAGCTTTACCGGATCGACACGCGCCGGCATCGCGGTCGCACAGGCCGCCGCCGCCACCGTCAAGCGCGTGCATCAGGAACTTGGCGGCAAGGCTCCCAATCTCGTGCTGGAGGGCGCGGACCTCGCCAGCGTCCTGCCGCCGACGTTGCAGGGCGTGCTGGCCAATTCGGGCCAGAGCTGCATCGCCCCCACCCGCCTGCTCGTCCACGACAGCCAGATCGACGAGGCGAAGCACGTCGCCAAGGCGATATTCGAAGCGACACCGGTGGGCGATCCGGCCGAGATGGGTGCGCACATCGGACCGGTGGTCAACAAGGCCCAGTTCGACAAGATACAGGCGTTGATCCAGTCTGCGATCGACGAAGGCGCGACCCTCGTCACCGGCGGGCCCGGACGCCCCGACGGGCGCAACGCCGGCTATTACATCCGCCCAACGGTTTTCGCCGACGTCACGCCAGACATGCGCATCGCGCGCGAGGAGACGTTCGGCCCGGTCGCGACGATCACCCGCTACACGACGCAGGAAGAGGCGATCCGCCTCGCCAACGCAACCGAATACGGCTTGTCCGCCGCCATTTCCGGCGACCCCGCCGCCGCGGCGAAGATCGCACCACGGCTGCGCGCCGGACTGGTCACGATCAACGCCTGGAGCGGCACGATCGGCACGCCCTTCGGCGGCTACAAGCAGTCCGGCAACGGTCGCGAAGGCGGCAAATACGGTATCGCCGATTTCATGGAGCTGAAGACGATCGTTGGGGAGCCGGGGTAAGGTAGCAATAAGAAGCCCCTCCCCTGAAGGGGTGGGGCTTAACGCCCTGTCGCGAACCAGATCGTATGCATCGGCCCCTTGCCGTTGCTGCGCGCCCGCACCGTCACCTCGTCGACATCGAACCCGCCCTCGCGCAGCCGCCGGGCGAACGCGGCATCCTTCGCAGCCGACCACACCGCCAGCACACCGCCCGGCCGCAACGCCGCCCGTGCCATGGACAGGCCCCGCGCCGAATACAGCCGGTCGTTCACCGGCCGCACCAGCCCGTCGGGGCCGTTGTCGACATCCAGCAGAATCGCGTCATACGTCCCCCGCCCCGCCGCGATCACGTCCGCGACATCGCCGAACTCCACCGCCACCCGGGGATCGTCGAGGCAACCCGCGGTCAGCTCCACCATCGGCCCTCGCGCCCAGTCGACGATCTCGGGCACCAGTTCGGCCACCGTCACCCGCCCTTGCGGCCCCAGCTTCGCCAACGCCGCCCGCAGTGTGAACCCCATGCCGTAACCGCCGACCAGCAGATGCGGGGCGGGATTGCGCAAGCGATCGATCGTCATCGTCGCCAGCGCCTCTTCGGACCCGCTCATCCGGCTGTTCATCAGCTCGTTGCGTTCCAGCACGATCATGAAATCCGCGCCCCGCCGGAACAGCCGCAGCGGCTCGCCACCCGGCACCTCGGCAGTCCCCAGCAATTCCCGCGGCGTCATCGCAGCGTCACTCCCGTATGCATAAAGCTCGCCCGTACAGCCGCCCGCGCCGCAAGGCGAGGCGCGTCGTCCGGGCACGTTTTTGGCAATTCGGGCGTTCTGCTGTAACGGACCCCTACGAGCCGGCCCGCACTTCGCGAGTCACTCGCCCGAACCGACAGGATCATCACGACCCACATGCCAGCCTACAAGCCCCAGACGTTCCAGGAGCGCGCCGCCCTTTCCGCCCAGGCCAAGCAGGCCGCGCTCGACAAATTGCGTGCCAAGCCCCCCATGGACCCGGCGATCGTCGCCGAGCGCAAGGCCGCCGCCGAAGCCAAGGAAGCCGCGCTCGCGCAGGCGCGTGCGGACAAGCAGGCCGCCCGCGAACAGGCGATCGCCGAGAAGAAGGCCGCCGCCGAGGCGGCAGCCCTCGCCGCTGCCGAAGCCGCCGCCAAGGCCAAACCCAAGATTCCGACCGAAGCCGAGATGAAGGCAGCGCGCGATGCCCGCTACGCCGCTCGCAAGCAGCGCGTCGGCAAGCGCTGACATGGCGCGCAAGTCGCTCGCCACCCGGCGAGCGGCTTCGGACCACGATCCGGTTACAGGCTGCGCTTATGGCGGCTAGCCGATGCTTCAAGATCGAGAAGCATTCGGTCACGGTCCGCCTTTGCTGGTGCGGGGCACCGGGCGTCGCCTGATCCTGTCATCCGCACGCAGGCGGGAATACTGCATAGCTGCACTGCACTACGGCGTGAGGCATCTGCCCATACAGCTGCCAGCTTCCGCCGCGACCGCGGGTGTGCAGTAGAGCGACCTGCGATCGTTTGGCCTTCAATAGTCCTTCGATACCCGCACGTTGGCGCTCTGCCGCCCCAGCGTCGAGATGCTCGACAATAGCGACAGCCACCGCGTCACCTGGAACTCCACCTGGGTCGCGGAATAGCCCTGCCCGTCGGTCACGATCTCGGCATACAGCCGCCGCGTCACGAACTTGCCCGCCGCGATCGATGTGCCCTGCCCGGTCTGCGGATCGGCAGGCAGGATGCGGAGCCGGTCCAACCCCGCCGCGCGCCGCACCGCATTGATCGGATTCAGACCGTTGCCGCCATCCTGCAACGCCGCCACCGCCGCCGCCAGTTGTAACGCCTCCGGGGCCGACAGCCGCGTGATGGAGGTGCCGAACAGCAACCGCGACAGCAACTCGTCCTCGGGCAATGCCGGCACGCTGGAAAAGCCGATTTCGGGCTTCAGCGCGGTGCCGGTCACCCGGATCGACGCGCTGAGACCGGTCGAATCCGCATTCGCCTCGATATCCAGCGCCGGATTGGCGGGCACTTCCCCGGCGAACCGGATCACGCCGCGGGTCAGACCGAACTTGCGACCGGCGAATTCATAATCGCCGCGCACCAATGTCGCCTGCCCGGTGATCGCCGGGTTCGCCGGCTGGCCGGCGATGGCAAGATCGGCGGACCATTCGCTGGACAGGCCCAATCCGCTGACGATCACCTTGTCCGCCGCTCTCGCCTTGATCGCCAGCGTCCACGGAGCGATGGGCGCTTCATCCTCCTCACCGCCGTCGGGCAGGTTGATCTCGCGGATGTTGAGTCGCGGCACCGCACTCGCTGCGGTCGCCTGCCCCAACCGGTAGCGGCTGCGGTTGAGCACCAGTTCGCCAGCAATCCTTCCGCCGCTGCCGTCGGAGGTAAAGGTCAACGGCCCCGTCACCGTCGCACCGATGTCATCGCGATTGATCATCACCGCACGGTCCGCGGCAAGCCGGATATCGATGCCGATGCCATGCGCCGCCGCGAAGTCGAACCCGCCGCTGCCGGTCACCCGCCCACCCTTGCCTGCATCGGCGGCGAAGCGATCGATCTGCAGACGCGATCCGCCGAACCGCCCGCTCGCCTGCACGTTGGTGAGGACGGTGCCGGTGTTGGCGCTCTCGATGCGCGCGTTGCTGGCCTGCAACACACCGCGGATCACCGGTGCACCGATCCGACCGCTGACGTCCGCACCGATCGCGACCGGCCCTGACAGGTCGAACAATTCCACTCCGGTCAGACGCCATAGCGTGTCTGCCGGCCCTTGATAGCGCAGTTGCGCGAACAGTGGCGCCGCCGCGATCCGGCTCGCGAGATCGCCCGTACCCAGCGGCCGCAACAACGCCTGCCCACGCCCGATCGTCTTGCCTCCCGATGCCATCACCGCCCGTACGCCCAGCCGATCTGCGGATAACGCCGCCGCCACCCCCACGTCGATCGGGCGCGACGACAGCACCAGTCCCGCCCGGCTCAGCCCCCGCACGGTCAGGTTCGCCTTTCCGGTCGGTGCCTGCCCGTCGGCGGTGGCGTAATCGAAGGTGCCGGACGCGGTGCCGCTCAGTCCGAGCCGCGGAAAGCCGATGTCGAGGATCGCCAGCGGCATCCGCGTCAGCGACGCTTGCAGCGCGAGTCGCCCGCCGCCGAACCGTCCACTCACCGCACCCTCGCCGCCCGCAAACGACAGCTTGGTCGATTCCAGCCGCCAGCCGTCGCCATCGCGCCCGATCTCGGCCGGGGTCAACAGCTTGAGCGGCCGGCGGTCCAGCGTTCCCTGCGCCGATACGACGTAGCGATCGGGCGAAACCTGCACGACCGTCTGGATATCGAACGCCCGTCCGCGCGATCCCGCGATCGACACGCGCATCTCGCCCACGCCTCCGCGGAGCCGCGCATTGCCGGCGAACCGTGCCAGGTTGAGGCGGCCCTGTCGTAATCCGGTGCCTGTCGCGGTCGCGTCGATCGACGTTCCCGCCGGATCCAGCAGCATCACCGCATCCAGATGCCCGCGGCGCAGCGTCGTCGCGTCCAGTTGGGCATTGGCGGCATCCAGATGCGTCTCGATCCGCTGCACGCTACCAACCGGCCGGAACAGCAACTCGCCGGACAACCCGCCGCCGGCGACACCGAGCCGTCCGGTGAAGCCACCGGTCACGATCGCCAGCCGCCCGGACGCGGTCGTGCCGCTGACGGCGAGCCGGTCGATCTGGATGATATCGTCCACGCCCGGCGGAAGGAGCAGGATCGATCCCGTCGCCCCGAACGGCCCCAGGCGCGATCCCCCCTCGGCACGCCACTGGAAGCCTTGCGCCGTGGGGTCCAGATGCGCACGCACCTGCGACAGGCCGAGCGTATCGTTCGGTCGCGCGAACACCAGGTCCAGCGTCGGGCGGTCGATCCTGCCGTCCAGCCTGACCGTCACCGGCCCGTATTTCGCGTGTCGCCCGGCCGCCTCGATATGAAACGTGCCGTCCTGCCGCCGCAGACCAGCACCGCGCAGGCTCAGCAGCGGCGATGTCAGCACCATGTCGGCAAAGTGCAGCACGCCGTCGGGCGTCCGCTCCAGCCCGGTGACGATCCGCGGCAATCCGCCGGTCAGCCCGTGCAGGAAACCATTGTCGAGCCGAACCACCTGCACCGTGCCGCGCCCGACGATCCGTGTGCCCCGTCCGCCGGCCCCCGGCACCACGCGAAGCTCGCTGCGCAGGTCGACGACGCCGAGCCCCTTTATGTACAGCCGATTGAGCGTGCCGTTCAGCCCGATTTCGTAACGGCCGCTGGCGAAATCGACGGACAGCATGATCCGGCCCGCCAGTTTGTCCGATCGCAGCCACAGGGCGTCGCCGGTCAACAGCGATCCTCGCAACGTCAGCGGTCCATCGAGGCGGAGGTTGCGCAGGATACCGCCGGCAACGGCCCCGACGCCGGTCACCTCCGCCGCCGCGAAGCGCACCGGCATCGCCAGCACCCGCTGGCCCAGCCGCCCGCTGCCCGCCAGCCGGACCGCGGTCATGCCGGCTCTATCGATCGTCAGTCGGTCCGCGCGCAGCCGATAATCGAATCGCGCCGTCGCGATATCGCCATCCAGCACGCCGCGCAGCTCGACGCCGCTGCCGCTCATCGTGGGAATGACCGCCGCCGGCCGCAGCAACCGCGCTCGCACCCGCATATTGCGGAACGTGCTCGTCCCCATATCGACGGCGCCCGCCACCTCCCCCACGAGCGCCGGGCTGCGTAGCGACAGGGTCCCGGCCAGCCGCCGTTCGAAAAACGTCGCGCTGCCGTTCACCAGCAGCTGCGGGCTTGCCAGGCGTCGCGCCAATCCGCCGATAAGCCGGCCCGGCGCCAGCTGTCCCGACAGCGTGTAGCGCCCGGCCCCCGCCGCGAGCGCGAGGTCGATCGCCCGTACGCCGCCGGCACGCCCGATCGCCTTCCCGCGCCACCGCGACCAGCTGCCGTCGCCGCCGACCTCCAGCGTCAGTGCGCGGTTGATCCCGAAACTGCGGGCCAGCACGCCGCCTGCCGAGCCCGCCGCACGCACGTCCACGTCGAACGTGTCGCGATCCGGCTCGGCATCGATCCGCAATGCCAGCCGGTCGGAACCCGCCACCAGCGCGTCGAGCCGCACCAGCGCGCGCCCGTGCCGGATATCGGCATAACCCGCGATCCGCCCGACGCGCCCGGTCCCCAGAACAGGCTTCGCCAGCACCAGCCGATCGATCGCCAGTCGCCCGATGCGGATGTCCACATCGGGCAGGATCGGACCTCGCTTCGCGGTCTTGCGCGTGTGCGGCGCATGGAACATCGTCGCCTGCGGGATCGTCAGTGCGTCGATCTCCAGCCTGTTCCGCAGCCACAGCCACGGCGTCCAGTCGAGCGTCACCGCCGGCGCCTGGACGAGCACGCCATCGAGATCGTAGACGCGGACGTCCTTCAATACCGTCCGGTCGTACAACGACCCGTCGATCCGCCCCACGGTGAAGCGCAGCCCGTTACCGGTCCGGATCGCCCCGATCCGTTCCGCGACCCAGCGATGACCGATGTCGGTGTCTACGATCAGCAGCGCGCCCGCGAACACCGCGAGCAAGGCGGCGAGAGCGATCGCGATGCGCCGCAGCCAGCGCGTCAAAACGCCTGTCCAAGCGACACGTACACGGCGATCCGGCTATCCCCTGGCTGCGGATTGAGCGGCGTGCCGACGTCCAGACGGATCGGGCCGAAATTGGAATAATAGCGCACACCCACGCCGGCGCCGTACTGGAAGTCGCTCAGTCCCGGCAGTGCGCTGGTATAGATCGTGCCGCCATCCAGAAACGGCACGATCCCGAAATTGCCTAACGTCTTTACCCGCGCCTCGATCGAGAATTCGGCGAGGCTCCGCCCACCGATCGGGTCGTTGTTGATGTCGCGCGGCCCGATCGCCTGAAAACCATAGCCGCGCACGGACGCGCCACCGCCGGCGTAGAAACGCCGCGACGGTGCGATCCGGTCACGCGAGGCGCCCAGGATCGATCCGAGCCGCACCCGCTCCGCCAGCACCAGCCCGCTCCTGACGGACTGGTAAGCGCTGCCGTCGACCTGCACCCGTCCATAGCCGAATGCGGCGCCCTGCAACGAAAATTCGGGACTGATCCGCCCGCCGAGCCGGAATCCGCGCGTCGGGTTGAGCAGATCGTCCGATCCGTCATAATTGAGGATGGTCGGCGTCGCGGCGATATAGAAGGTCCGCCGGCGCGGATCGCCCGTCGCGGCGATCACGTCCCGTTCGTCGGATGTCAGCAGTTCGCCACCCAGCGACCATGTCCACTTCTTCTGGAAGAAGATCGTCGTCTGTCGCTCGAGCGACGCCGACAGGGTGAATGTCTTGGCCTCATAGGCGTCGCGCCGGACGTGCGCGGCTGCGACTTGCCCGGTCAGCACCCGGTCGCGCCCGCCGAAGTTGTTGCGGCGGAATACCAGACTGCCAAGCTGCTCGCGCGTTCCCGCCACGCCGCGCACGGTCAAAGCCCCCTCCGGCGGAAACAGATTGCGGTGCGTCCAGCTCAGCTCCGCGCGCGCGCCTTCGCCGGTGCCGTAGCCCAGTTCGCCGGCGATCGTGCGCGGTGGTGCGGGTTCCAGCCTGACACCGATATCGACCGTGCCGGGCGCGCGACCCTCGATCGGCTTGACCACCACGGTCGACACAAGACTGGTCTGGATCAACGCCCGCCGCAGATCATCCAGCGACGATGCGTCGTAGCGATCGCCCGGCGCGAACCGGGCGATCTCCTGTACGTGACGCGCATCGAACACGCGATTGCCGGGCAGAGCCACCACCTGCCCGAACCGTCGCTCCGATCCCGGCGCGACGGCCAAATCGAGCGTCGCGGTCTTTGTCGCATGATCGACGACGATCTGTAATTCACCGACATCGGCGAAGGGAAAGCCCTCCTGTCCGATCCGCGTTGCCAGTCGGGCCTCTCCGGCGACGATCGCATCGGCGTTGACCGGGTCTTGCGCCTTCACGCCGAAGGCCTCGCGCAGAACCGGTGCCTTGTCCCCCGCTGCGGCAATCCCGCCCAGCGTCACGTCTTTAAACCGGTACAACGTCCCGGGTTCCGCCTGCAGCACCACCTGCGGTTTGGCGCCCGGTTCGACCCGCGTGGTCACCCGCGCCTCGTAATAGCCTTCGCCACGCAGGAGCGTCTGGAGCAGGTCCGCATCCTCACGCGCCCGCCGGTCCAGCTGCGCAGCATTCGCTGCTCCGTCATCATTGGCATTCAGGGTGGACAGATCGTCGAACCGCTGGCGTAGCAGCGCCGTCTCCGCGGCGTCGATACCCTCGATCCGCCAGCCGTAGCGCGTCTCGGCGATGCCATCGATCGCCTGCGCTACCGCTTCCGTTCCGGCGTCGGCACCCAGATCGGGCCAGGCGACCCCGATATCCGGCAGTGGCGCCAGTGGTGCGTTGGGGTCGAGCGGCACCGCCTCCGCGGGCAAGGTCTGCGCCGTGGCCTGTCCAGAGAAAAGAAGCACAGCGGTCGCGCCAAGCCCGAACCACCCCACACGCGATACCATCGGCGCGTGTTAGCGTGGCCGTGTCGCGTGCGACAGTCCCCTAACCGGAAACCTGACCGAACATCCGGGCGGACGGACCGATCCGGACGCGAATCAGTGGATCGTTCCGATCGCTTCTTCCGACGCCAGCACCTCGATCAATCGCTCGGTTTGCCGCCAACGGCAAAAACGCAGATAATTGCCGATATCGCGCATATGCCCGGCGCGGATCGCAGCTTCCACCGGTGCATGATCGCCGAATGCAGCGATCAGGTCCGCGGCCTCTGCCACCTGTTCGGCGTCGGCGAGATACATCGGGACCATGCGTTACTCCTGAACCACTGCACCACTGTCTTTTACAAAGTTCGTGCCACGGCGCCGCATCTACGCACCTGCGGGGGGATCGATGGTAAACGCATCGGCCCGGCAGCTATTCGAGCCGTCCCGATTGTGCCATTCGGGGACGCTGGCGTCCCGCTGCGGGACGTGGCAGGGGCGTGGCATGGCTGACACTCCCCCCTCCGCCGCGGGCGGCATCCTCATCGCGATCTGTTGCATCGGCGGCGCCGTCATCGGTTTGATGCAGGGGCAGGTGACCATCGGCTTTCTCGGCGGACTGGTGATAGGCAGCCTTGCTGCGGTCGCAATCTGGCTTCGGGACAGCCGCCGCTGATCAGCGGGGCAGACGCATCAGCCAGACGACCTTCCCGACGATTTCGACGCGACCCGACGGAACCGGTGACGCCGCGGGATTATCGCTCATGACCTTCAGTTCTTGCGGCGTTCGCATCACGCGTTTGACCATAACCGTGTCGTCGATCCGCACCACGAACACAGCTCCGCGAGCATCGGGCGATCGGCGTGCGCGGTCGACGACGATCAGATCGCCGTCAACAAGCCCGGGCTCCATCGAATCGCCCCGCACCCGTACGATCGCGGCCTCCCCCTCACGCAGCCCGAGCCTCGTTGCCAGCGCGGGGTCGAGCTCCGCCGCGCCGAGCACGACCTCGCCATCGACGTATGCACCGGGACCCGCGGACACCGCGATGTCGAGCCGCGGCAGACTGAACGAAGGCCGGCCGGCATCCGCCCCCAATGCGACTTCGTCGACCCCGAAATAATCCGCCAGCCGCCGTCGATCGTCCGCCGCCAGCCGCCGCGGCGACCCGCGCGTCACGAATTGCTGAAGATAGGCGGCATTGCGCCCCAGCATCGCCGACAGCGCGGCCAGGCTGTCCCCCCGCCCTGCAGCCAGATCCCGCAAACGGGCACGCGGATCCACCGTCTCCATACCGGATCGATAGCCTAGGAAATTTTCCTAGACAAGTTGGAGATGTGGGAACAGATCGTGAACGAGGTTCTGAGGAGTCGGAGGGAAACGATGTCACTGCTGATCAAGATCGACCGCTATCTGCGCCACACCAAGATGTCGCGTAGCCAGTTCGGCCGGCTTGCCATCAACGATCCGCGGCTGGTCACCGACATGATGAACGGCCGGACGATCGGCGCCACCACCGCAGCCCGAATCGAACGCTTCATCGACGGAGAAACCGCATGATCCACCAGCGCGATCCATTCGCCCGTTTCAAGCGTGCACTTGCCGGCAGTGCAAACCGGTTCGGCCTGTCCTTGCAGCATATCGTCTTCACCGATCGACCGTGGTCCAGTGCCACCTTTACTGGGCATCGGCTGTCCGGCACGCTGACGGTCGAAGGGGCTGCGATCGACGGCTGGCTGGCCGCGTTACCTGAAGAGGAACTGGCGGTTTCCGGCCTGATCGTCGCGGACATCGTGGCCTCACACTGCCACCGCGGAGCGGATGGCGACGGAATCGTGCTGGAGGCGCTGTTGCTGGAAGCCTGATGCGCGATCCGCTACGCTCGGAAAATGACGGTAACCTACCGCAGCTACCTGCGCCTGCCCGAACTGCTCGTTTTGCAGAGCCCGCTCAGCGACGTGCACGACGAACTGCTGTTCGTGACGATCCATCAGGCGTCCGAATTGTGGATGAAGCTGTGCCTGCACGAACTGCATGCCGCACGTGATCGTATCGCCGCGGACGACCTGCCGCCCGCGCTCAAGATGATGGCGCGGGTGAGCCGGATCCAGACGCAGTTGATCCAGTCCTGGGAGGTGCTGGCGACGATGACACCCGCCGATTATGCCGCCATGCGCGGTAGCCTCGGCAAAAGTTCGGGTTTCCAGTCGGATCAATATCGCCAGCTGGAATTCATCATGGGCAATCGTAACGCGGCCATGATCGACGTGTTCGAAGAGGCCGACGTTCGGCAGCGGCTGCTCGACGAACTCGCCCGCCCCAGCATCTACGATGAGGCGCTGCGACTGCTACACCGGCGCGGACTGCCGGTGTCGGCGGACCGGCTGGAACGAGATTTCACGCGCACCGCGGCGGCATCGCCGTCGATCGAGGCGTGCTGGGCGACGGTGTACGGCAACCCCGCGGCCTATTGGGACCTGTACGAACTCGCCGAAAAGCTCGTCGACCTCGAATATCACGTCCAGCTGTGGCGGTTCGGCCATCTGAAGACGGTCGAGCGGGTGATCGGTTTCAAGACCGGCACCGGAAGCACCGCGGGCGTGCCGTACCTGGCCCGCGTCGTCGAACAGCGCTTCTTCCCCGAATTGCTCGACGTCCGGACCAGCCTGTAGCGTCGGCGCCCTTGCCGGATGCACGGATCATTCGTACCGCACCTTCAAAAGGAGACGATGATGGCCGGCATGGGCAAGTTCGACTGGGCGGATCCGTTCCTGCTCGACGATCAGCTGAGCGAAGACGAACGGATGATCCGCGACACTGCGCGCGCCTATGCGCAGGATCGGCTGGCGCCGCGCATCGTGGAGGCGTTCCAGCACGAGCACACCGATCCGGCAATCTTTCGCGAGATGGGCGAACTGGGCCTGCTGGGGCCGACGATTCCCGAGGAGTTCGGCGGCGTCGGCGCCAATTACGTGGCGTACGGCCTAGTTGCGCGTGAGGTGGAACGCATCGATTCGGGCTATCGTTCGATGATGAGCGTGCAGTCCAGCCTCGTGATGTATCCGATCAACGCCTACGGATCGGATGCGCAAAGGCAGGCCTTTCTGCCCAAGCTGGCGAGCGGCGAATATATCGGGTGCTTCGGCCTGACCGAGCCCGATGCAGGCTCGGATCCCGGCGCCATGACCACCCGCGCCCGCAAGGTCGAGGGCGGTTATGTCCTGTCCGGCACCAAGACCTGGATTTCGAATGCCCCGATTGCCGACGTATTTGTCGTTTGGGCCAAGTCCGACGCGCACGGGGGCGCAATCCGCGGCTTCGTGCTCACCAGGGGGCTGAAGGGACTGTCGGCGCCCAAGATTGAGGGCAAGCTATCGCTGCGTGCATCGATCACCGGCATGATCGTGATGGAGGACGTCGAACTGGGCGAAGACGCGTTGTTGCCGGACGTTGAGGGCCTGAAAGGACCCTTCGGGTGCCTCAACCGCGCCCGCTACGGCATCAGCTGGGGCGCGCTGGGCGCGGCGGAATTCTGCTTCCACGCCGCGCGCCAATATGGCCTCGATCGCAAGCAGTTCGGCACGCCGCTCGCCGGACGCCAGCTCTACCAGAAGAAGCTCGCGGACATGGAAACCGACATCGCGCTCGGACTGCAGGCGGCGCTACGCGTCGGCCGGCTGATGGACGAGGGGCGGTTCGCGCCGGAAATGGTGTCGATGATCAAGCGCAACAACGTCGGCAAGGCGCTGGATATCGCCCGCACCAGCCGCGACATGCACGGTGGCAACGGCATTTCGGGCGAATATCAGGTCATGCGCCACGTCATGAATCTCGAGACGGTCAACACCTATGAAGGCGCGCATGATGTGCATGCGTTGATCCTCGGTCGCGCGATTACCGGCATCGCGGCGTTCTGATAGCCGCTGCGATGTCGCACCCCCTCGCCGGGCTGAAGGTTCTGGAACTCGCGCGTATCCTCGCCGGCCCGTGGGCGGGACAGGTGCTCGCCGATCTCGGTGCGGAGGTTATCAAGGTCGAAAGTCCGGCCGGGGACGACACCCGGACGTGGGGACCGCCGTTTGTTTACAATGACGACGGTACGCGTGACGCCGCCTATTTCCATGCGTGCAACCGGGGCAAGACCTCGCTGGTGATCGATTTCACCACGCCGGAAGGGCAGGCCCGCGTCCGCGCGCTCGCCGCCGACGCCGATGTCCTGATCGAGAACTTCAAGGTCGGCGGTCTCGCCAAATACGGACTGGATTACGCCAGCCTTGCGGGTGCCAATCCGCGCCTCGTCTATTGCTCGATCACCGGTTTCGGGCAGGACGGCCCCTATGCCCCGCGTGCCGGTTACGACTTCATCGTTCAGGGCATGAGCGGGATGATGGACCTGACCGGCGATCCCGACGGCGCGCCGCAGAAGATCGGCGTCGCGATGGCCGATATCACGACCGGACTGTATGCGGTGATCGCCATCCAGGCAGCGCTGGCAATGCGCGAGCGGACGGGACGCGGACAGCAGATCGACATGGCGCTGCTCGACACCATGACCGGGGTTCTGGCCAATCAGGCGGCGAATTACTTCGCCAGCGGGGTATCGCCGGCCCGCGTCGGCAATTCGCATGTCAACGTCTGCCCCTATGCCGTGTTCGAGACTGCCGATGGCTGGTTTATCCTTGCGGTGGGTAACGACGGCCAGTTCCGCCGCTTCTGCGCGGTCGTCGATTTGGACGCATCCGACCCACGTTACGCGACCAATGCCCTGCGTCTGGAACATCGCGAGCCGCTGTTCGCTGCGATCACGCAGGCCACCCGGCGCTTCCGGCGCGACGATCTGCTTGCCCGGCTGGACGCGACAGGTGTGCCTGCCGGTCCGATCAATTCGGTAGCGCAGGCGTTGAACGATCCGCATATCGCCGCCCGCGCGATGGTGCTGGACAACGTACCTATCAAAGGACTGCGCACACCGATCCGCTTCTCGGATGCCGATTTGGCGACGGATCGTTCCGCGCCGCGCCTCGGTTCGGGCGATTGACGGCGCGGCGCGGCAAGCTGCACGCGCACCATAACCTTCGTTGTGTTCGACGGATCGCCTGCTAGCTTCAGGCGAAACGGGAGAGATCGCTTGGCACCACCGCCCCTCGCCGGCCTGCGCATCGTCGAAATGGCGGGCATCGGGCCCGGACCGTTCTGTGGCATGATGTTGGCCGATCATGGTGCGGAGGTGATCCGCATCGATCGCGGCGTGCAGCCCGGTTTCAGCGATCCCGCCAGAGACCCCCTGCTGCGCTCCCGCAGGTCGATCGCGCTCGACCTCAAAACGCCGCAAGGTATCGCTGCGGTCCGCCGCATCGCCGCCGATGCGGACGGTCTGATCGAGGGGTTTCGTCCCGGCGTCATGGAACGGCTGGGTCTGGGTCCCGACCTGCTGATCGGCGACAATCCGGGCCTCGTATACGGTCGCATGACGGGTTGGGGACAGGACGGTCCGATGGCACAGGATCCGGGCCACGATATCAATTATATCGCTCTGTCGGGCACCCTTCACGCGCTGGGCACGGCAGATGGAAAACCCGTGCCGCCGATCAACCTGATCGGCGATTTCGGCGGTGGCGGCATGCTGCTGGCATTCGGCATGCTGGCCGCGCTGCTGCACGCGCAGCGGACTGGCGAGGGTCAGGTGGTCGACGCCGCAATGACCGAAGGCTCCGCATTGCTGGCGAGCATGATCTGGGGTTTTCGCGCTATGGGCCGGTGGAGCGATGCGCGCGGCACCAACCTGCTCGACGGCGGCGCCCCCTTCTACGACACCTATGCGACGCAGGACGGGCGATGGCTTGCGGTCGGCGCAATCGAGCCGGCGTTCTATGCGTCGCTCCGCCGGGTGATCGGACTGGACGATCCGCTATGGGACCGCCAGTTCGATCCCGCCGCATGGCCGGAGATGCGCGATGCGCTGGCGGCCCGCTTCCTGACCCGGTCGCGCGACGCCTGGGTCGCAGCCTTTGCGGGGAGCGACGCATGCGTCACGCCTGTGCTGGGCTTCGACGAAGCCGCCGTCCATCCTCAGAACGATCATCGCCGCTCGATGACGACGGCCAACGGGGTGACCCAGCCCGCCCCCGCCCCACGCTATTCGGTCAGCGGCACAACGCCACCCGCGATGGCGAACGTGAGAAACGATGCGGCATTCCTCGCCGATCTGGGTTTCTCGGCCGCGGAGATCGGCGGCTTGGGGCACTGATCCCTACGCGGACCGATCAGGCCGCGCGCTCGACCTCCACCGCCGAACGGCGCGCATACAGACCATAGGCAAGAATGATCGCATAGCAGATCGCCGGCAGCAGCAGCGAAAACTGCATCGATCCTGTCTTGTCGGCGATCATACCGGTCAGCGGCGGCACGATCGCACCACCGACGATCGCGGTGGCAATCACACCCGAACCCTCCGCAGCGCGCTTGCCGAGGCCTTCGCTCGCCAGCGTGAAGATCGTCGGGAACATGACCGCGTTCATCAGGCCGATCGCCAACAGGGCGTATCCGGACAGCGCGCCGGTCGAGTTGGCGGATATCAGGATCAGCGCGATCGCGCCCGTTGCCACTGCCGCCAGCACCTTGCCCGGTGCGATACGGGTCAGCACGTACGATCCGACGAAGCGTCCGATCAGCGCTCCGCCCCAGTAATAGGCGACGTAGTTGCCCGCCGCCTGATCGCTGATCCCGAATACGGAAGACTGCATCAGGTACAGCACGATGACGGAGCCGATCGCCACCTCGGCACCGACGTACAGGAAGATGCAGGCCGCCCCCATCGCGAACCGGGGGCGCTTCAGCAGAGAGAATGCGTGGAAGATATTGCCGCTGCGATCCTGTTCTTCCTTCAGGCGGTTGCGGCGGGTCCAGACCACTGCGGCGATCACCGCCAGCGCGACGGCGAGGCCGAGATAGGTGTGGACGATGACCTGCGATGCTTCCTGCCGATAGGCGACCAGCGCGGTGCCGCTCAGGGAGGCCGCACTAACACTGGCAAGCCCGCCAAGGATCAGCGTCGACCCGACGCGCGGGAAGATCGTCGTGCCGAGCGAATTGAACGCCTGCGCGAAGGTCAGCCGGCTGGACGCGGTCTCCGGCTTGCCAAGCAGCGAGATCAGCGGATTGGCCACCACCTGCACGATGGTGATGCCCGCGCCCAGCACGAACAGCGCGACCAGGAACATTTCGAACCGCGCACTCTGCGCCGCCGGAATGAACAACAGGCAGCCGACCATCATCGTGACGAGGCCGATCGACGCGGTCCGCATGTACCCGGCGCGGCGCACGATCGCGGCGGCCGGCAGCGAGAACAGCGCATAGGCGAGGAAAAAGGCTGACTGGACCAGCATCGATGTCGCATGGTCGAGCGTGAACAGCTCCTTCAGCTTCGGGATGATGATGTCGTTGAGGCTGGTGATGCCGCCGAAGATGAAGAACAGCGCTATGACGAAGATACGCAGATCGGGCGCATCATAGCCGTGCGATGCGTCGCCGGACGCGGCGCTGTTATTGGTATCGACGTGCATCGCCATGTCGGCAGCCTCTCAGGATCGTTTGCCCGCCGCATAGGCGGGCGCGGGCCACGCTGGCAAGCGGTTCAGCCGAAACGGAAACCGGATACGGCCCAGCCCATCACGACGTCCCGATAGTCGCAAATTGCCAGCGCGTCCCCGCCTGCCCCGAGCGCCACCATCAGCGGCAGCAGATGCTCCGCCTCCGGATGCGCGAAACGGGCGTGGGGCAGCTGGTCCCATGCCGCCACGCGCGTCCTGCGCCGCGCGGGGTCCGCATCGGTCACGGCCGCTATCAGTGCCGCGTCCCATTCCGCGGCGACCGGCGTCACTTGCGGTCCCCGAGCACGCAAGTTGTGGAAGCTCATGCCGGATCCGACGATCAGCACGCCCTCGTCGCGGAGCGGTGCCAGTGCCGCACCGACGGCGATATGCGCGGTGGGGTCAAGGTCGGCGCGCAGCGACATCTGCACCAACGGAACATCCGCTGCCGGATTTGCGACCATCATCGGGATGAAGATGCCGTGATCCCAGCCTCGCGCGGCCTCTTCGCCGACGCGATGCCCGGCATCCTGCAGCAGCCGCGCTGCACGGCGCGCGACGTCCGGCGCACCAGGGGCATTCCAATGCAACCGGTAAGTGTGCTCGGGAAAGCCATGATAATCAAACAGCAGGTCGGGACGCTCGCCGACGTGCACGGTCAGGTCTGCCGCCTCCCAATGGCCCGAGATCATCAGGATCGCTCGCGGTCGTTCGGGCAGACCTGCGATCAGACCGGCAAGATAGGCCTGCATCGGCCGCCACATCCGATCGGGCGGCCCGCCGGCGGGGTCCAGGAAGAAACAGGGGCCACCGCCATGCGGCACGAATAGCGTAGGAAGCGTCATGACCGCCAACGTCGGATCATCGCAGCGTCGTCGCAATCGTCTGGATCGAAACGGCGCGTTTCGCCTAAGAGGCATCATGTCGCGCCTTACGGTCAACAACCAGCCCGTCGAATACCGGCTGGATCCCGCCACGCCGCTGCTATGGGCATTACGCGACGCATCCAACCTGACAGGCACCAAATATGGTTGCGGCACCGGCCATTGCGGCGCCTGCATCGTGGAGATCGACGGCCACGCCCGCCTGTCGTGCCAGACACCGATCGGCAGCGTCGAGGGTAGTTACGTCACCACGATCGAGGGGCTGTCGCGCGAACGCAACCATCCGCTGCAACTCGCATTCATCGCAGCGAACGTGCCGCAATGCGGGTTCTGTATCCCCGGCATCGTAATGGCGGCGGCCGTCCTGCTGAAGCGCAATCCCGACCCGTCCGAGGCCGATATCCGCTCGTCGATCCGCAACATCTGCCGCTGCGGTATCTATCCGCGGATGGTCGAGGCGATCCAGCGGGCAGGTCGGGCGGCACGCGGGGAAGAGACGATTCCAGCTGGCGTTCGGCCCGGCATCGATCCGGCCGACGCCGCGCGACTCGTACCCGCACTTGTGCCGCCGCCCCGCGACAAGCTTTCGGAACGCTGACGAACCAATTCAGCTTCGGCACACCGCCAGAGCTGCAAGGAGGTCCCAACATCGGAGCCGGCTCGTGCGCCGGCGGATTGAGGACGAAGGCGTCATGAAGAGCGTGATCAAGGCCCTGCTGGCGGCATCGATGCTGATGCCGATCGCCGCGCAGGCGCAGGAGCAGGACGGCCGCGAGCGTGGTCAGGGCCGCCGCGGCGAATGGGGCGAGCGCGCCGCCCGTCCCGACCGGTCAGCCGAGGTCGGCGTGCAGGCGCAGGTGCGAACCGAACGCCCGCAGGCCCGCGACTTCGGTAGGCAGCGCAGCGAGCGCGACCAGAACCGGCCGCGTCCGGACATGTCCGGCGGCGGCGACGGCCGCCGGGAGGGATGGACCGGTCAGGACCGAAACGCGGATGGCGGCAATCGCTGGCGCGAACGCCGAGGTGCCGATACGCCGCAGATCCTCCAGCCCCGCGCGGAACAGGACCGCTACGACCGTCGCCGCTTCGATCAGAGCCGGGTGGATCAGGGCCGTCCCGACCGGCAGGACGAGCGCCGCTTCGATCGTCCCGACGACTCCCGCGGATTGGGCGACCGGGATCGCAATGGCTCGCGGCAGTGGAGCGATCGTGAAGGTGCGCGGCAGTGGAACGACCGGACCCGCAACGGCTACGATCAGCGCCAAGCTTTTGGGCAGCTCCGCGGCAGCTGGCGTGGCAACGCCGGTCGGCTCGACAACCGCGGGAATAACTGGAACCGTAGCTGGCGTAACGACACCCGCTACGACTGGAACCGGTATCGGCAGATAAACCGCAGCGCCTATCGCCTGCCGCGCTATTATGCGCCGTCGGGCTGGGGTTACGGCTATCGCCGTTTCTCCGTCGGGGTGTTGCTGTCGTCGATCCTGTTCAGCCAGAATTATTGGATCGACGATCCCTACGACTATCGTCTGCCGGAGGTGTACGGCCCCTATCGCTGGGTACGCTATTACGACGATGCGCTGCTGGTCGATATTCGCAGTGGCCAGGTCGTGGACAGCGTCTACGGCATCTTTGATTGATCGCAGACGGAAGGGGCTCGACGGGAACGTCGGGCCTCGTCTCGTAATCACGCGGTATAATGTCTTGTCTTTGGCGACGCGGATCGGCATCTCCCCGTCATGTTCGCTCGCAAGAAGGCGCCCCCCCCCTCCCCCCGCCGCCAGCAGATGGGGGTGGATGTCGGCCGCCGGCTCGACGCCAATCCCGACATGGTCCGCGCCGAGGTTTCGGGCATCCAGATCTATTACCAGCTCGATTTTCTGAATGCCGCAAAGTGCGACACGCTCATCGCGACGATCGATGCGAACCGGCGCCCTTCGTCGCTGCTCTCCGATCGCAACGATCCCGACTTCCGCACCAGCGACAGTTGCGACATGAATCGCTACGCGCCCGAAGTGCAGCCGATCGACGAGGCCATCGCCGCACTGCTCGGACTGCCGCCGGAACATGGCGAAACGCTACAAGGCCAGCGCTACGCCCCTGGGCAGCGGTTTCGGGCGCATCATGACTATTTTCACGAGACGGAGAGCTATTGGCAGCAGATGCAGGCTTCTGGCGGCCAGCGCACGTGGACGACGATGATCTACCTGAACGATGTCGCGGAGGGCGGCGCGACGTGGTTTCCGCAGGCGGGGTTCAAGGTCGCGCCACGGCGGGGCCTGTTGCTGGCGTGGAACAACATGAACCCGGACGGCACTCCCAACGTCCAGACGCTGCACGAAGGCACGGCGGTGGTCGAGGGCACGAAGTACATCGTCACCAAATGGTTTCGCGAGAATGCGTGGCTGAAACGCTAAGACGCGGACACGCCGACACGCCGACACACCGCCGTCCGGCCCTTACCCCGCTCGCCTGGCCGTCCTAAGGGGGCATCGAGACCTTATCGGACGAACTGACCGCATGCCCCCCGTTCTCGGCGTATCCCATTCGATCCTCGGCCAGCCATGGCGATGGCGCGCGCTTGCCGCCGATGCGCGCGACGGCTTCGGTGCGGACGACCTCGTCACCCAGCTGCTGCTCGCCCGCGGCGCCCCGCGCGAGGCGCTGGACCAGCACCGCCTGCCCTCGATCCGCGCGTTCATGCCGGACCCCTCGATCTTCCGCGACATGGATCGCGCCGCGGCAAGGCTGGCGGACGCGGTACAATCCGGCGAGCGCGTCGCCGTCTTCGGCGATTACGACGTCGACGGCGCCACATCGGCGGCGCTGCTGATCCTGATCCTGCGCGATCTGGGGATCGAGGCGCGCGCCTACATCCCCGATCGCCTGCTGGAGGGCTATGGCCCGTCGGGCGAGGCGCTGGTCCGGCTGGCGAGCGAGGGCGCATCGCTGATCGTCACCGTCGATTGCGGCGCACAGGCGTTCGACGCGCTGGCGGCGGCGAGCGCGCATCCCGTCGACGTCGTCGTCGTCGACCATCACAAATGCGCCGCCACCCTGCCGATCGCGCACGCGCTGGTGAATCCCAACCGGCTGGACGAGGACGAGGGCGCGGCGCACGGCCACCTCGCCGCGGTCGGCGTCTGCTTCCTGCTCGCCGCCGCGCTGATCCGCACGCTGCGTGCCCGCGGTTTCTTCGCCGGGCGGCCCGAGCCCCGGCTGATCGATCACCTCGATATCGTCGCGCTCGGCACCGTCGCCGACGTCGCGCAATTGCGCGGCCTCAACCGCGCCTTCGTCGCGCAGGGGCTGAAGGTGATGGCGCAGCGTCGCAACCCCGGCCTCGCCGCACTGATCACCGCATCCCGCCTGACGCGCGCACCGACATGCAGCGACCTCGGCTTCGCGCTGGGCCCGCGCATCAACGCCGGCGGGCGGGTCGGCCGCGCCGATCTGGGCGTCCGCCTGCTCACCACCCGCGATCCCGACGAGGCGCGCACGATCGCCGAGGAGCTCGACCGCCTGAACGAGGATCGCCGCATGATCGAGGGCGATGTGCAGCAGGCGGCCGAAGCCAGCGTCCCGAACGACCGCCGCGTCGTCGTGGTGGCGGGCGACGGATGGCATCCCGGCGTCATCGGCATCGTCGCCGGGCGGCTGAAGGAGAAACTGGGCCGCCCCGCGATCGTCATCGCGATCGACGCGCATGGCATCGGCAAGGGATCGGGCCGGTCGATCGCCGGCGTCGACCTGGGCGCGGCGGTGCTCGCGGCGAAGGAACACGGCCTGCTGATCGCCGGCGGCGGCCATGCGATGGCCGCCGGCCTGACGATCGCCGCCGATCAGGTGCAGGCCTTCGCCGCCTTTCTGGAGGAACGGCTCGCGGCCGGCATCGATCGCGCGATGGGGGATCGCGCCCTGCTGGTCGATGCGGTGCTGGCGCCCGGCGGGATCACCCCGGCACTGGTCGAATCGCTCGATGTCGGCGGCCCCTATGGCATGGGCTGGCCGGCACCGCGCATCGCGGTCGGCCCCGCGCGGATCATCAAGTCGGACATCGTCGGCAACGGCCACGTCCGCGCGATCGTGGCGGGCGACGATGGTCGCAGCTTCAAGGCCGTCGCCTTTCGCGCCGCCGATAGCGCGCTCGGCCAGGCGCTGCTGGGCGCCGCACCGCACCGCAAGCTGTGGCTCGCGGGCCGCGCGAAGATCGACGACTGGGGCAGCCGCCCCGCCGCCGAATTGCATCTGGAGGACGCCGCATGGGCAAATTGATGCGAACGCCCCTTGACCGATCGCCGACCCTCTTCTAGCAGCACCCCCGCTGGCCCCTTCGTCTAGCGGTTAGGACGCGGCCCTTTCACGGCTGAAGCACGGGTTCGATTCCCGTAGGGGTCACCAGCAGCAGAAAATAGCCATTCTTGGCGTGCTGCTGGTGATCGGTTGCTCCCGCTACGATCCGCCATTTGCCCCTTGTTGATCGTCCACCTCTTCAGCTAACCTGCTGGCGCGCCTCGCGCCCTCGTTGTTTTACCAGGTGAACCAATCGTTAAGGAAAACTGCGCGCAACAACGTTATCACTCGAGCACGCTCAAGCTTTTCGAAAGTTATCAAATTTGGATCAGCTTTCGTTCCTCGATCTACTCGAAAAGCCGCGGCTGGACGCTCTGTTCAAGCCGGACCAAATTTTCGAGTCAGACGATCCCGCCTTCATTTGCCGTCTAACTGAAGATACCCGGTTTGACCGTAAATCGGGCCGCATCGATGCGAATGGGCTCGCGGTGTGTTTATCGGCCTTCGGGAACGGTCCGGCAGTTGAAGGCGGCGTGGTAGCGGTTGGAATTGAAAAAGACGGCCGCGTCACTGGTTGTAAGCGTCTGGCCGAACACAAGCTTCAGGAGATCGAGAGTGGCGGCCGCGACAATTGTCCGGACGGTCGTTTCGAAACTCGCCGGGTGGACATACTGAATGAATCTGGGGAGGACGACTTCCTCATTCTCATCAGAATTTACTACGTCGAAAGTCGGCTTGTCTCGCTAACCAACGATCAGGCTTACATTCGACAGGCGGACAAAAGCAGGCGGCTTACTGACGCGGAGAAGCAAGAAATCCGCATTTCTAAAGGCGAGCGGTCGTTTGAGCTGGAAGCGACCACCCTCTCCTACCCGTCCGATTTCCGCCTTCAGGACATGGCCAACTTCGTCAGTCGTATCCGCAAGTCCCGCGAGGTCTCGACTGATGTTGCAAGCGAACAAATCCTTCAGTCGCTTCGGCTTGGCCGATATACGAATGGGATTTTTGTACCCAACAATGTTTGCGC
This sequence comes from Sphingomonadaceae bacterium OTU29LAMAA1, assembly GCA_024072375.1. Lineage (NCBI taxonomy): Bacteria > Pseudomonadati > Pseudomonadota > Alphaproteobacteria > Sphingomonadales > Sphingomonadaceae > Sphingomonadaceae bacterium OTU29LAMAA1. The sequence continues at coordinate 129,158 of CP099617.1, read as the reverse complement.
TCTTATGTTCGCAACGGATGCGCAACAGGTTTTCCCTGGGGCGTACGTCCACTTCCTCCGATATAATGGTACGGAGGCAAAGACAGGCTCGCAGTACAACGTCATCAAAGATCGAATGATCGAGGGGACGATCCTTGACGTGATCAAAGAGACTGCCGTGGCATTAGATGCCAACCTGCGCGAGTTTACAGAATTCCGAAACGGAAAATTCTTTAGTGTCCCCGAGTATCCGCGCGATGCTTGGTATGAAGCTATCGTCAATGCGATCTGCCACAGGTCGTATCACGCTCGCAACTCGCCTGTCTTTGTGCGCATGTTTGATGATCATTTAGAAGTGGAAAGTCCCGGAGCCTTCATGCCATCCGTGACTCCAGAAAACCTCTTCCACAAACCGCGCAACCCTTTCCTTATGTTCGTATTACGCGAGTATGGCGAAGTTCGGTGCATCAGCGAGGGTACTGCCCGCATATTTCGTGAGATGGATGAGGCCAGGCTGCCAAAACCGTCATTCCGGGGCAGTGATGTTTCCGTGTCGGTTACATTCAAAAATGAGGTCGCGAACCGAACAAACAGTCTAGACTCGGAAGCTTATCGGGCGCTGGGAGAAGCGTTGTCGTTTTCGCTAGACTCCGATGAGCGCAAGATTGTGAACTACGTGATCGAAAACGGAGCGATTAACGTCAGCGATGCGCTTCGCATTCTAAGCACTACCTATTGGCATACCGCGAAGGCTAAGCTCCAGCGTTTGGTGTCGCGTAACATTTTGGACTTCCATTCGACTAAGCATCGTGACCCCAACGCCTTTTACAGCTTGAAGGCTAAGGGTTCGCCACAAGGCGGATCGGAGCAATAAGTCCGCCGGTCATGCGATCGGCGGCTCCGTGCGCGATCATCAGCGCTCTGGATCGCTTCCCGTAGTGCCGGACCATCTCGGGCGACATTCCGAGGATCTCGCCCACTTCGCTGTCGTTGAGGCCGCGTTCCAACAGATAGCAGCAGGCGTTCTTCCGCAATCCGTGGAACGTGAACGTCGCCTCCTCCGCGATCAGCTCGCGCGCGACGAGGTCGGCATGCACCTCCTGCACCGCTGACACCTTCATGAGGAAGCGCAGCCGCTCCTGGATGGCGGCCGTCGTCTTGAACGGCTGACCGGACCGCTCGTAGAGCAACGTCACCGATCGACGCGGCAGCTTGGCGAGCTCCTCGAGCCAGAAGGGATGCATCGGAGCGGCAACGTCCTTCGTGATGCCGCCTCGCCGGACCTTCGCCTGCGTGAATTCCATGATGCCGTCCTTGATCCAGCCGTACTGCATCCGGACCATATCGCCGATGCGCTGGCCGGAACACAGGCCGGTGACGATCGCAAGGCGCGTCATGGGCGTCGCCTCCTCCAGGCAGACGCGGAGCAGGTCGGCCGGCCACGGCTCGTGCTCGCCGATCTTCAGGATCGGCACGTTGGTCGCCGGGTTGTCGTCGCGCATGCCGATCTTGACCGCGTCACGCATCAGCGATCCGAAGACGCTCAGCCACACGTTCGCCTTGCCCGGGGTGTCCGCCATCACGTCACGCATCTTGTACACGGCGACCGGTCGCACGCCCTTCACGGTGCGGTGCCCGTGGACGTCGGCGATCAACTTGAGGTGGCGGCCTTGGTTCTCGCGTGTCTTCAGGCTCTTCGCCTTCCACTCCAGGCTGCGCCGATAGTCGACGACCAGCCGTATCGGGATACCGGCACCCCGCTTACCAGCAGGAATGCCTCCAACGCCTGGTGGCGGATTCCGCTTCACGACCGTGACAACGAAAGTATCGGATCGGCCGCTCTGAAGCCAAGCGCTTGGCGGATCGTTGGTCTCTCTGGAACGAACGCCCCTGCGCGATGACGCGGCGATGGCGCTCGGCGAGAGGAGAGATCGATGACCCTGTCGATGGAAAAGCAGAAGCGCCTGCACTTCGATGTGATGAACGTGGGCCTGCGCGCGCAGGCGACTGCAATTGGGTTGGTGCAATTGTGCGTCGAGCTGCGCAACGCGAACGTGCTGGACGAACCGGCGCTGGAGCGGATCAAGGATGCGATCGCCAACGAGGTCTCGGTCGCGGCGCCTCGGCGCACGTCGCTGCAAACGTATCGCGACGAGATCAAGGTAAGGCTGGACCAGCTGTTCGGCGGCGAGCAGCAGGTCGGGTCGGCCGAGGCGCTGTCGTTCGGGGCGCAGCCGGACCCGTAGGCTCGCGTCCGCGATCAGGCACTTGCGCGTTCGGTCCTGCCGGTTATTGTCGGACATAACAGGTAATTATGCCGCACAGGAGCAGGATCGCACATCATGGCGGATACCCGACGCTGGACCATCATCGCGGCGCTGTCGGCAACGGTCGCGCAGCCCTCCGCTGCGGATACGTTGCATGTCGATGCGCGCGGCAAGGTGCCGACGCCGGAGACGGGTTATCTGAAGCTCGGCACCGCCCGCGCGCCCGATGGCGCCACGATCGGCATCAACAGCCAGTATCTGACGCTGGACGGCAAGCCGTGGTTGCCCGTGATGGGCGAGTTCCACTACGTCCGCACGCCGGCTGACGAATGGGATGCCGAGCTGGCGAAGATCAAGGCATCCGGGGTCGACATCGTCGCGACCTATCTGATGTGGAACTACCACGAGGAAGCGGAGGGGCGTTTCGACTGGTCCGGCGATCGCGATCTGCGCGCCTTCGTCGCGGCGGCGGGGCGGCACGGGCTGAAGGTGTTCCTGAGACTGGGGCCGTGGGTGCATGCCGAGGTGCGCTATGGCGGGATTCCGGACTGGGTGGTCCGGTCGATGCCGACGCGGGGGGACGACCCGGCCTATCTGCGCCACGTCGAGCGGTTCTGGGCACAGGCGCGGGCGCAGGTCGGCGGCATGCTGTGGAAGGATGGCGGCCCGGTGATCGGCATCCAGATCGAGAACGAATACAATCTGCGCGGGCCCCGGCAGGGCGCCGGGCATATCGCCACGCTGAAGGCGATGGCGGTCCGGCTCGGCTTCGACGTGCCGCTGTATACGGTGACCGGCTGGGATGCGACGGTATACCCGCGTCGCGAGGTGGCGCCGGTGTTCGGCGGCTATCCGGACGAACCGTGGGCGAAGACGGCGAAGGTGCTGGCGCCGAAGGAGACCTATGCGTTTCGCTTCGGCAGCCGGGTGAGCGGCGATCTCGGGGCGCAGACGCGCGGGGGGCGGACCGGCGATGCGGACGGCGACCTCGCGCACACGCCGTTCCTGGGGGCCGAATACGGCGGCGGCATCCCGACGATGTACCGGCGGCGGCCGGTGATGCAGCCGGACGACATCGCCGCGATGCTGCCGGTGCAGCTCGGTTCCGGCGTCAACCTGTACGGTTATTACATGTATCACGGCGGCCGCAACGCGATCGGCACCACCACGTTGCAGGAACAGACCGCGATCGGCGGATACAACGACCTGCCGATCGTGGATTACGACTTTCAGGCGCCGTTCGGGCAGTATGGCGCGGCCAATCCGGTGCTGCCGGCGGTCCGGCCGTTTCACCTGTTCCTGCAGGAATGGGGTGGCGCGCTGGCGCCGATGGCGGTGCGCAAGCCCGATGTGGTGCCGGCCGGGCCCGGCGATCTCGCCACGCCGCGGTTCGCGGTGCGCAGCGCGGGGGACCAGGCGTTCCTGTTCTACAACAGTCACATCCGTCAGTATCCCGCCGCCGTGCAGCGCGGCGTCCGCTTCGCGGTGGATTTGCCGCGGGGGCGGGTGACATTTCCCGCGACCCCGATCGACATTCCGGCGGGGCGCTATTTCATCTGGCCGATCGACCTGCCGCTGGGCGAGACGGGGGCGCGTGTCGCGTGGGCGACGGCGCAGCCGCTGACCGGCATCGCCACGCCGCAGGGCCATGTCACCGTGCTGCACGCGGTGCCGGGGATTCCGGTCAGCCTGGCCATCACCGCGGCGCGGGTGCGTGCCGGCGGTGCGCGTGTCCGGCAGGAAGGCGAAACCTTCATCGTCGAGGGGCTTACGCCCGGAACGCGTGCGATCGTCGAGGTCGTCGACCGGCAGGGCCGCAGCGAACGGATCCTGATCCTGACGCAGGATCAGGCGCGGCAGGTGAGCAAGGTCGGGATCGCCGGTGCCGAACGGCTGGTCATGACCGGTCACGAGATCGCGCCGACCGCGGACGGCCTTCATCTCGTGTCGCGGGGCAGTCCGGCCTTCTCGTTCGCGATGCTCCCCGCGGCGGCGGGCACGACCGCCAGCCTGCCCTTGAGCCGGGGCGATGCCGATGGCCTGTTCGTCCGCTACCGCGCGACGGCGCGTGCCCGGCGGGACACGGTGACCGTCACGCCGCTGCGCGATGCGGGCACCGCGCCGCCCGTCCGCATCGGCGGCCCGGCACAGGCGGCGGTCGAACCCTATCCGGAAAGCTTCGCGGCATCGGCGGCATGGTCGCTGGCGGTGCCCCCCGCCCCGCCCGCAACCGAGGACCGGCGACTGGTCGTGCGCTGGACGGGCGATATCGGCCGGTTGTTCGTCGGCAGCACGCTGATCGACGACCGCTATTACGACAGCCGCGCCTGGCAGGTGAACCTGCGCCGCTTCGATGCCTCGCTGCGCCAGCCGTTGACCCTGTCGATCCTGCCGCTGCGCAAGGATGCGCCGGTCTATCTCGATACGCCGGCCACGGTCGTCGTCGGGAATGCGGAGCAGCGCGCGACGCTGGATTCGGTTCGGGTCGAGACCGATTACGGTCTGGACGTCCGGTTCGGGGGGCCGACGCAGCGCTGAGCGCGGTGCCCGGCGGAGCCCGACGGGATGGCACAGTCGGCCCGGTTCGGAACCAACGCACGATCCGCGCGGTTGTGCGCCGCCATCGCCGGAGTTGATCATGACACTCGACGTATAGACGTCCCGGCGATGACCCCGGCGACACGCATCGTAAACCGGACCTGAACGGCCCGGTTCAGGTTGCCGGCGCCGGCGTACCGTATCGCACCGCCGCGCCACGTCGTGTGCGCGCCCAAGCTGGAGAGACGTCATGGCATCAGCGGCGATCACGCCCGATACGACCGGACCGTCCGGCAAGCGACATACGCCGGCCAGAACGCTGGATGCCCTCAACTTCTTCCTGGCCGATGTCCGCGACGGTCTTGGACCGTATCTCGCGATCTATCTGCTGGTCGTGCGCGGTCCGTCGCACGGCTGGAACGAGGCGACGGTAGGACTGGTCCTGACCATCGCCGGCATCGTCGGCCTGCTGTCGCAAACGCCGGCAGGCGGCCTGATCGATCGTGCGGGGAACAAGCCGCGGATCGTCATCGCCGCCGCCTTGCTGGTCACGCTGGGCAGCCTGTCGCTGCCGCTCGTCTCCGGCTTCACGATGGTGACGATCACCCAGTCGATCGCCGCGGCGGCCGGCGCCATCTTCGCGCCCGCGATCTCCGCCATCACGCTGGGACTGGTCGGGCCGAAGCTGTTCGCGAAGCGGGTCGGCCGGAACGAGGCGTTCAACCATGCCGGTAACGCGGTATCAGCCGGACTGGCCGGCGTGCTCGCCTGGTCGTTCGGACCCGTGGTCGTGTTCTGGCTGATGGCCGCGCTGACCGTCGCCAGCATCGTCGTCTCGATGCGGCTGAACAACGACGACATCGACAATGCCGTCGCCCGCGGCCTCGACTGCGAACCGGACGAAGGCTGCGAGGAACCGAGCGGCTGGAAGACGTTGATCGAGAACCGGCCGCTGATGATCTTCGCGGCAGCAGCCTTCACGTTCCATCTGGCGAATGCGGCGATGCTGACCTCGGTCAGCCAGCTGCTCGGCCGCACCGTCGGCACGGACAAGGCGACGTCGCTGACCGCAGCCTGCATCGTCGCGGCGCAGCTGGTGATGGTGCCGGTCGCGATCGTCGTCGGCCGCAACACCGAACGCTGGGGCACCAAGCCGATCTTCCTCGTGGCATTCGGCTTTCTCGCCGCACGCGGCGCGCTCTATACGGTTTCGAACGATCCATGGTGGCTGGTCGGCGTACAGGCGCTCGACGGCATCGGTGCCGGGATCTTCGGTGCGTTGTTCCCGGTGATCGTCGCCGATCTCACCCGAGGGACCGGCCGGTTCAACGTCAGCCAGGGCGTCGTGTCCAGCGTCTTCGGCCTCGGTGCGGCGCTGTCCGCGACGCTGGCGGGATCGATCATCGTCTGGGCGGGATACAGCGCCGGCTTCCTGACGCTTGCCGGCATCGCCGCCGCCGGTTTCGTCCTGTACCTCGTCGCCATGCCGGACACACACGCTTGAGCCGGTCGGCGACACCGATGCCGGCGCTTGCCGGCGTCGAGCCCGCGCATCGCGCGCAGCCCCGCCCGGACGGGACGCCGCGGTGATCCTCGCCACCGGGGCGACATGGGCGATCTGCGCCGCCTCGACCGCCGCCGTGATCGCGCGGCCATTCCGCTGGCCGGAAGCGATCTGGGCGGTCGCGGGTGCGGCGGCGCTGCTGCTGTCCGGCCTGATCCCCGTGGCTGCCGCGGCCGGTGCGATCGCCAAGGGGCTGGACGTCTATCTGTTCCTCATCGGCATGATGCTGTTGAGCGAGGTGGCCCGTGCCGAAGGCCTGTTCGACTGGGTCGCGGCAAGCGCGGCGATCCACGCGCGGGGATCGACCGCACGTCTGTTCGCACTGGTCTACGTCACCGGCATCGTCACCACGACGTTCCTGTCGAACGATGCCACCGCGGTGGTGCTGACACCGGCCGTATATGCGGCGGCGAAGAAGGCCAAGGCGGACCCCCTGCCCCTTCTGTTCGCCTGCGCATTGATCGCCAACGCGGCGAGTTTCGTCCTGCCGATCTCCAACCCCGCCAATCTGGTCCTGTACGGCGGCAGGATGCCCCCGCTCGGGCAGTGGTTCGCCTCGTTCGCGCTGCCGTCGCTGGCATCGATCGCCGTCACCTTTCTCGTGCTGCGCCGGCTCGAGCGCAAACGGCTGGCGGGGAATTGCATCAGCGAGGTCGAACGGACGCCGCTGACCAGAGGGGGCAAGGCCGCCTTCATCGGCATCGTCGCCACCGCTATCGTCCTGCTGGTGGCGTCCGCATGCGACATCCAGCTCGGGCTGCCCACCGCGATCGCGGGTGTCGTCACGGCGCTGACGGTCTGCGCCATCGCCCGCTCGTCGCCGGTGTCGCTGCTGCGCGACGTCTCGTGGAGCGTCCTGCCGCTCGTCGCCGGGCTGTTCGTTCTGGTCGAGGCGCTGAACATCACCGGCGTGATCGGTGGGATCGCCGATGCGATCCGCATCGCGTCGGCCGACCCGGTACAGGCATCGGCGGTTTCGGGCACGATCCTGGCGTTCGCATCGAACCTGATGAACAACCTGCCCGCCGGCCTCGTCGCCAGTACCGCGGTCGCGCAGGCGCAGCCGCCGCAACTGGTGGTCGACGGCCTGCTGATCGGCGTCGATCTCGGCCCCAATCTGTCGATCACCGGGTCGCTTGCGACGATCCTGTGGCTGCAGGCGATCCGGCGCGAGGGGCAGGATATCGGCTTCAGGCAGTTCCTGCGGGTCGGCGCCGTCGCGATGCCGCTGGCGCTGATCGCAGCCCTTGGCGTGCGCATCGCGCTCGGCTGACGGTGAGTACGACCAGGACTGCACCATGGCCGATATCATGGGCGTCGGCGCTTGCCGGCTCCGCCAAGGCGAGGGCCAGGGCCAGGGCCGCCGGTGGTCTCGTCACGACGTCAAGCGTCGGCGGGACGGCTGACCTCCATCAGGCCCGCCGACAGGTCCGATAGCCGGAACGGCTTGACCAGCCGCGGCAGGTCCGGTGCGATTCCCTCCACTTCGGCATATCCCGACACGATCAACACACGGCAGCGCGGTAGCCGCGCCACAATGACCCGCGCCAGTTCCGTACCGTTCATTCCCGGCATCAGATGATCGGTGACCAGCAGATCGGGCACCAGCCCATCGTCGAGCCGCCGGATCGCGTCTTCGGCAGATACCGCCTCGACCACCGTATAACCAAGATCGGACAGCATGTCGGCGGTGCTGTTGCGCACCAGATCCTCGTCGTCGACGACCAGCACACACCCGGCGCGACGTTCGGGCGGGCGTCCGGTCGTAGCGGCGTCCGTCGTCTCCGGTCCGCGTGGCACCTCTTGCGTGCTCGGCAGCCATAGCTCGACGGTCGTCCCCGATCCGACGCTGCTGTCGACGGTCAGCGCGCCGCCGAGCTGCGCGGCCAGTCCATGCACCATCGACAGCCCCAGACCGGTGCCCTTGCCGATGCCCTTGGTCGAGAAGAACGGCTCGACTGCGCGTCGCAGCGTGTCCGCGTCCATCCCAATGCCGGTATCGGATACCGACAGCACCACGTACCGGCCGGGCGTGACGCCCGTGCGATGCGCGCCGGCCACGTCCGCCGTCCGCGCGGCGATACGCAGCCGCCCGCCGTCCGGCATGGCATCGCGCGCGTTCACGCTGAGATTCAGCAGCGCCATTTCGAGCTGGTTCTGATCGGCGAGCGCCGCCGGCAGGCCGTCGGCGACATCCCATTCGACCCGGACCCTTGGCCCCGACGTACTCGCAACCAGATCTGCCATCCCCGTCACCAGCAGCCCGATATCGACCGCATGGGGGCGGAGCGGCTGGCGTCGGGCGAACGCCAGCAGCCGCTGCACCAGCGTCCGGGCACGCTCGGCCGACTGGATCGCGCCGGCGATCAGCCGCTGTTCGCGCTCGCCGCCCAGCCCCTTGCGCTGGAGGAGATCGAGGCTGCCGACGATCGGCGTCAGGAGATTGTTGAAATCATGTGCGACGCCGCCGGTCAGGCTGCCCATCGCCTCCATCTTCTGGCTTTGCCGCAGGGCCTCATGCGTCGCTGCGAGGTCCTGCTCGGCCCGCAGCCGGTCGGTGATGTCCGTCGCCATGTGAAACGCGCCGATGATCCGGCCGCTCTCGTCGCGCAGCGGCGTGTAGGTGATTTCCCACGACGGCTGGCCCAGTTCGGGGCGGCCGAATGCCGCAATCACGGTAAACCGCTCCCCCGTCAGGGCCCGTGCCATCAATGCCCGCATGGTGACCCGCTGTTCGGGGATGAACAGATCGGGGAACACGTCGCCGATCTTCGAATCGAAGCCGTTTACGCGCCGGAATTCGACATTGTGCGCCGTGTTGAAGGCGATCATCCGGTATTCGGTGTCGAAGGCGCAGATCGGCGATGCCGTCGCCTCGACGATGTCGTGATAGCGGCGGATTTCCGTCGTCCGCTCCGACACCTGCTGTTCCAGCGTTTCGTTGAGGCCGCGCAACGCATCCTCCGCCGCCTTGCGCGCGCTGATGTCGTTGAACAGGAGGGCGACGCGATTGCTGCCCGCGGCGCCGACGCGGAAGGCATGGACGTCGAACCAGCGTCCCATCGCCGCCGATCCGTTTTCGAACCGGATCGCTTCGCCGGTGGCAGCGACCCTGCCGTAGGTATCGAACCAGTGTTGTTCGAGATCGGGGACGAGCGATCCGACCCAGCGGCCGGCGGCGCCGACCAGACCGGTCTGGCGTTCGAAGGCGGGATTGACCTCCTCGAAGCGATAATCGACCGGGCGGTCACCGTCGAACTTCATCTCGATCACGCAGAAGCCGACATCCACCGCCTCGAACAATGTCCGATAGCGGGCCTCGCTTTCGCGCAGCCGCGCCTCTGCGCCGACACGCTGGACGTGCGCCCAGCAGCGTTCGACCACGGTTTCGACCAGCTCGATCTCGCCCGTGCGCCACTGGCGGGGACGATCCTGATGCACCGCCATCATCGCGACCAGTCGCCCGTCCTTCACCAGCGGACAGCAGACGATCGCGCCGATGCCGATCGACAGGAACATGTCGCGGCCATCGGCGACGGCAAGCTCGCCCGCGACGTCCCGCACCACCAGTGTGCGCCCGTTGTGCATATCCGCGACCGCGCGCGAGCCGAAGAGATCGAGGCTGTAGATGCCCGCCGAACTCTCGATCCCCGGCGCGACATAATCGTCGCGGATGATGAAGCGGTCGTTGTCGGCGTCCACATCCGCATAGGCGCAGCGGGAGGCGCCGAGATCCCGCGCCAGCAATCCGGCGGCGGCGAGCATCGCGTCCGGCGCGTCGCTCGCCGCCTGCAACACCTCGTCGAGCGCCCGGGTGAAGCGCAACCGCTTTTCGCTCGCACGCAGCGCCTCGTCCCGCCGCCGGCGTTCGGACACGTCGATGGCGGTGCCGATCACCCGGATACAGGTGCCGTCGGCATCGAACATGCCCCGCCCCTTCGCGGCGACCCAGCGGACGACGCCGTCCTCGCGCCCGATAGTGCGATATTCGACGTCATATTGCGAGCGACGGCCGGGATCGCAGGCGGCCGCGAACGCCGCCATGGTCGCGTCGCGATCCTCGGGATGCACGCCCTCGTAATAATCCTGCATCGATACCGGGGCATCGTCCGAAATGCCGAACATGCGCTTTACGATCGGTGGCCAGATCAGGATGTCATTCACCACGTCGACATCCCAGAAGCCGACCTCTGCCGCCTGCGTCGCGAGCCGCAGCCGTTCCTCGCTCATCGCCAGTGCGGCGCGGCCCGCCTGCCGCTCCGACATATCGAGCATCGCGCCGATCATGCGGAGCGGGCGGCCGGCATCGTCGCGGATGACATGCCCGCGATCGAGCACCGTCGCGTAACTGCCATCGGCGCGGCGGAACCGGTATTCGTCGCTCCAGCTGGCGGCGACGCCGTCGATCGCGGCATGAATGCCGGCATCGATACGACTGCGGTCGTCGGGGTGGATATGGTCCAGCCACCAGTCGCCGTTCGGCCGGACATCCGCCAGCGCATGCCCGTAGCTGACCGCCAGCGCCTCGTTCCACGTCACGTGACCGGTCGCGAAATTCCAGTCCCAGATCGCATCGTTGGTGGCCTGGGCGACCAGTCGGTAGCGTTCCTCGACCTGGTGCAATGCCGTCTCGACCGCCTCGCGGTCGGCGACCGCCTGCGCGATCTCGTCTGCGCGGAACGCCGCCTCGCGCAGCGCCTTGCGCAGTTCGAGCTGGGTCATCACCTGTCGGGCGAGGACGTCGAGCACGCGGCGCTGATGGTCGGTGATACCCGCAGGTCGCGGCGCGCGATCGAGTACGCAGACCGTGCCGATCGGCAGTCCCGACGTGCTGCGCAACAAGGCACCGGCGTAAAAGCGCAGTCCGTCGTCCGGGATCACCAGCGGATTGGCGGCGAACCGCTCGTCCGCGCGCAGATCGGGCACCACCAGCATGTCGCCCTGCAGGATCGCATGGACGCAGATCGACACGTCGAGCGGCAGTTCCCGTGCGCCGATCCCGATTTCCGCCTTGAACCACTGGCGATCGGCCGCGACGAAATTGACGACGGCGATCGGCGCGTCGAACGTCTCGCTCAGCAGGCATGCGATATCGTCGAAGTCCGCTTCGGCAGGCGTGTCGAGGATCGCGTAGGATTCGAGCGCGGCGATCCGGGGGTCGGCCGCCGACGGCGGCGTGTCGGCATTGGGGCGATCGTTCGCGTTCATAGTGCCGGGATAGCAGCGATGGCGTGGGGAGCCAGCCGAAATCCGGCGCGTCCGTCAGGTCCTGCCGGTGATCAACCTGGGGTTGGCGAGGGCGAGGCCGCTGCCGAATACGAGCGCATCCTCGACGAAGCCGCTGGCGGTCTGGCCGAAACGCCGCATCGCCCATTTTCGGGCGGCGAGGCCGGCGTAGGACGATGCCAGCGCCGCGCCGACCGCGAGCGTCGCGCCCAGCACCCGCTGGTCGCGGGGCGCCAGCGCGGCGCCGGCGTAGGCGGCGGTGACGCCGCGCACGACCAGTCCGATCGGAACGGTGCGGTCGGGCGCGGTCTTCATCTTGTCGCCCGCCATCTCCGCCGCGGCGAACGCCGCGGTCCCGGCGGCGACCAGCGGATGCAGCATGAGCGTCTGGAGCGGCAGGTCCGCCGCGATCTCCTTGCGGCGCGAGGCCGTTGCGATCACCGCCAGCGGCGTGATCCCCCGTTGCCCGGCGACCAGCCCGATGAGAAGCGAACGTAACATGATGATATCCTTCGATGCGGCATCATGAATGCATCACGCCCGCCTTCGATCCTCCGGATGCGGCGCTTTCTTTATTCGACGGCCGGGCGCGCGAGCCGGGCGGAGACGACTTCCCAGCGTGCCGTGGAGCGCACGATGCGGGCATGCCAGCGCGATCCGGACCGATCGAGAAACCGGCGGTTGATGCCGCGGGCATGCTGCGCAAAATCGTAGAAGTCGATCTTGTGATGCGCGAGGATCAGGCATCCGCCGGGACGCAGGGCCGTCGCCGCCATCCGTGCGACCGAGGCCATCACGCGAGGCGACAGGTAATACAGGATTTCCGCCACCACGATGGCGTCGTAGACCGGGCGCGGCGGCAGCGCCGGCAGGGCGAGAACGGATGCCTGCGCACGCGGCCATCGCACGAGCGCCCCGGCAGTGAGCCGCGTCCCCTCCGGCGTGCCCTCGGTGGCGTCGAGACGCAGCGCGCACGATGCGATGGCGACGCTGTTGGAGCCATTGCCGCTGGCGAGTTCGAGAACGCGGCCGATCGGCCCCGGGCCCAGACCATGGAGGATCGCCGCGCGCTTCACCGCCTCGTCGTGGCTGGTGAACGTGCGCCAGGGGTCCGCATCGGCGGCGAATTTGTCGCCGAAACCGCCGAGATCGATCGCCGTCATCGCATCGCCTCGACGAATGCCTCGACCGGATGGGCGAACGCCGCCAGTTCGTGCGGTGCGATCGAAAAGCCGGCGGGATCGTCGCGGATCGCGCCCAACTGCGTCCGGTGAACCGCGATCAGCGATCGCTTCGCCATGCAGCCGCCCGGCACACGGACATACCGGGTCCTTGCCCGTTCACGGCCACGGGCGGGCCAGACCTGATAGCTCAACCTGCGCGACGCGGACCGCACCGTCCGCAGCGCACGCGCGACCGCCCGATGATCGGGATGCGAATCCGTCATCGCCGGACCGACGATCAGATCGGCCCGCATGGCGAGGGCGATATTCCGGAGCCGACGTCGACAGGTCGTGGCATGATCATGCACCGCGCCGTCCGGCAGTCCCAAGAACCGGACGTCACCGGCGAACACCCCGAGACGGCGCAGCGCGCGCAGGCTTTCGCGCCGCCGTTCCGCGATCAGTCTGCCACGCGGCCAGCGGCGGCTGCCGGGATGCGAGGCGGCGCCGTCGGACACGATCACGACGGCGACGTGGCTGCCCCTCGCCTTCAGCACCGCGATCAGGGCGGCGGCGGCGATGACCTCGTCGTCGGGATGCGGCGCCACGATCAGCGCGTGCCGGACACCGGCGAGCGGCAATCTCATAGCGCCGGCACCAGAAGTCCGTCGCGAACCGCCCGTCCGACGCGCAGCCGCTGCGCATCCGGTGCCGGCTGGCGCAGGTAGACGGCGAGATCGGCCAGCATCGCGGACAGCGGATGCGCGACAAACTGTCCGGCAAGCCCGACCGCATTCTGCGCCACCGCCATCGCGCGTTCCGCCATGTCGGTTACCGCCAGCCGCGCCGCCGCTACGCGCGCCAGACGCGCCTCCCCTTCGAAGTCGAACCCGTCGATCGCCGTGTGTCGCACCACCCCGGCCGCCGCATCCGCAAGCCAGAACAATTCGGCAAGTCGCGCGGCCTGAAAAGGATCGTCGGCACGGCCGGTCGCGACGAGATGGTCCCGGGTGCGATCGAACAGCCCGGCGATCCCGCCGGCATGAACCGCGACGAAGCGCAAGGCACCACCGCTGAAGAACGGTTCGCGCGCGTAGACGTCGGGGCCGCCGATACGGGATTCCGGCGACACCATCGCATCGAGCCAGCGTACCTGATGCGTCTCCGATCGCTGCATGCCCGTCGTCCGCCACCAGCCGCGATCTATCGCGGGCGGTGTGGTGCCGAGATCGATCAGCAGCAACCGGGTTCCGTCATCGGCCTGCGCCGTCACGAGCGCATGCGTGAGCACGCCGGCGCCGGAGGCATAGCTCTTGCCACCATGCAGCCGCGTGCCAGAGAGGATCAGCGGCTCGTCAGTCAGACCGGCGTTCCAGACGCCGAGCATCGCGCCGTCGGCGAGCGCGCGACGAAGCTGCCCGACCTGCCCGGCATCGCCATGGCGCATGACGATCTGGACGGCATCGACGTGCCCCTCCAGCAACCGCCCAAGCGGCAGGTCGTGTCGTCCCATGGCGTAGAGCGGCCTCAACACCGCGAGCGCGTCCGCCGGCGTCTGCGGATCGCGCGCCGGCGTGCGATGCCAATCGTGCGAGCGGATCGCATCGCGCAACAGCGTGGTCATGTCGATCACGCCGCCACCTCGCACCATCCGTCTTCCAGCGCCGCCAACGCCGCCTCGGCCTCGTCGAGCGCCACCAGATGTCCCGCCATCGGCGGCGCGGGCACGACGCGCACCGCAAAGGCTTCCGCAGTCGGGCAGTCCCGCGAAACGCCGAGGACATGGTCCCCGCTCAGCCCGATGAATGCACCCAGCGTCGCACGGACCGCCGCATCGTCGATGCCGGCGTAGCTGCGACGCGCCATCGCCTGCGCCAGTGCCTGCCACGCGGCGCCATCGGGATGCGCGACGCGCTGCACCTCTCCGCCATCCAGCGATCGCAGCGCGCCCGCCAGCCCACCGCGCGCCCGGCCGTCACGCCGCGACGAGGTGTGGACGATCATCGCGGCGTCCCGACGGACCCGGAAGCCGGCACGGGCGGCGTCGTCCAGCAACGTCGCATCCTCCGCCGACGGCAACGGGCGAAAGCCGCCGATCGCCTGGTAGACCCCTGCCCGTATCGCCATGTTGGCGCCGCCCCCGAAATGATGTGTCGCATCCGCCTCCCATGGCACCGGATCGATCCGCCGGCGATACGCATGGAGGCGATCGTAATATCGCTCGATCCGCGTCTGGTCCCGGTCCCTCGTACCATCCTGCCGCAGGATCAGCCCGGCGACGACGTCCGCGACCCGCAGCGCGGCTGCACCTGCCGAAATCCAGTCCGGTGCGGGCTGGCTGTCGGCATCGGTGGTGAACAACAGCGCGTTTTCCGATGCCGTCAGCGTCAGGCCGAACGTCATTGCCGCGCGCCGGGCTCGCCCCGCATTCGGTTCCGGATGGTCCTCACCGATCATGACATGGACCCGGCCCGGCAGCGTCGCGGCCGCGTTCCGAAGCAGCACCTCGCCGGCATCGTCGCGGCCGTCCAGATAGAAGCAGAACGCTGTTCGCCGGGCGCCGACCTGCAGTTGCGTCAGGCTTTGCAGCAGGGCCGGCAACATCCTCCGCTCGCGACGCGCCGGTATGCAGACGATGGCAGGTAGTTCGAAATCCAGAGCGGCCTCCATCCATCAGCACGCCGGGAGCCGGTGCCGTCGCCGGTATCCCCCAAGCTTAACGCATGATAGACGTCAGACCAGCGCCGAAGCGACTGACTTGATGCAGATTTAGCTGATTGGACCGGTGCGCGGATCAACTGGGATGTGCGGCCGCCTCCGCCGCGGCCTCGCCATCCTGCATATCCGCACGGATGTCGGCATCGTCGGCCGCGAGCGTCATCTGCTCATATGCGACTTCGAGGTCGGCGACGCCGGATCCCGTCGGCTGGATCGGCAGGTCGGCCAGCGTTGCTGGCGGCGCGGCGTCGACGGGTCGGTCGGTCATATAGCTCTCCTGATTGTCCGTACCGAACGCATGGCGCCTGCAAAACGCCGCATCGATCGCTGCTGCCGGCGCGGCGATCCGAGCGTCAGGGCGCCGCGACGGCGGGCGGGATGGCCGTCCCGTCTTGCCGCCATCGCCGTGCCGCCGGGGTCAGGCGGGACACCCATGCCGTGATCGCGGGGAGCACCAGCAAGGTCAGCGCGGTCGAGGTGATGAGACCACCGATGACCACGGTCGCCAGAGGCCGCTGAACCTCCGCTCCGGTGCCGGTCGCCAACGCCATCGGCACGAAACCCAGACTGGCCACCAGCGCGGTCATCAGGACCGGACGCACGCGCTCCATCGCACCGTCGGCGATGGCCTGATCCTCGTCCTCGCCATCCGCCCGGTGCTGGCGGATCGCGCTCATCATCACGAGGCCGTTGAGGACCGCGACCCCGGACAAGGCGATAAAGCCGACCGCTGCCGTGATCGAGAACGGGATACCGCGCAGCAGCAACGCGAACACGCCGCCCGCCAATGCCATAGGCACCGCGCTGAAGACGATCAGCGCCGGCACGAAGCCGCCGAGCGCGACATAGAGCAGCGCGTAGATCGCGAGGAAACAGATCGGCACGACGATGGTCAGCCGTAAACGGGCCGATTGCAGGCTTTCGAACGTGCCGCCCCATGCCGTGAACATGCCGGGCGGGAGCTGCATCCTGGCGATCTTCGCCTGCGCCTCCGCAACGAACCCGCCGAGGTCCCGTCCGCGCACGTTGACCTGGACGATCACCATACGCTTGCCATTCTCGCGGCTGATCTGGTTCAGCCCTTCGGTGTAGCTGAACCGGGCGACCTCGCGCAGCGGGATCGAGCGGGCGATCTGACCATCGGTAGCCGGCAGCATGACGGGGATCGATCCCAGCACATCGACATCGTCGCGCTGCGCGTCGGGCAGTCTGACCACGACCGAGAAGCGGCGATCGCCCTCGAACAGCAACCCGGCCTCGCGACCGCCGAGCGCAGCCGATACGGTGTTCGCCACCTCCTCGACGGTGAGCCCGTATCGGCCGACTGCCTGCCGGTCGATCTTCACGTCGAAGGTCGGTGCGCCGTCCGTCTGTTCCGCGCTCACGTCGGCCGCTCCGGGAATGCTACCAACCGCCGCGGCGATCCGCCGGGCCTGTTGCGTCATCTGTTCCAGATCGTCGCCATAAAGCTTTATCGCGACATCGGACCGGACGCCGGCGATCAGTTCGTTGAACCGCATCTGGATCGGTTGCTGGATTTCCGTCCGGTTGCCGATCAGCGGCTTCATGCGCGCTTCGATCCGGCGCAGGATGTCGGCCTTGCTATGGACATCCGCCGGCCATTCGCTTTCGGGTTTGGGAATGACATAGGTATCGGAGGCGTTGGGCGGCATCGGATCCGTGCCGAGATCGGCATTGCCGTTCTTGGAAAAGACCAGCGCCACCTCGGGCAGTGTCTTCAGCGCATCCTCGATCCGGAGCTGCATCTGCGTCGATTGATCGATCGAGACGGACGGTACGCGGAAGTTGGTGACGGTGATGTCCTTCTCGTCGAGTTGCGGCATGAACTCTTCGCCGAGCAAGCCGAAGCACAGCACCGCCATGGCGAACACGCCGACCCCGCCCAGAATGAAGGGCATGGGGCGACGGATGGCGGTGGCGAGCGCCGGAGCATATCGGGCCTTGAACCAGCGGATCGGCCGCACCTCCACCTCGCTGACACGCCCAGTGACGACGATCGCCAGCATCGCCGGCACGAAGGTGAGCGACAGCACGAACGCGGAGGCGAGCGCCAGCATCAGGGTGATCGCCATCGGCGAGAAGGTCTTGCCCTCGACGCCCTGGAAGGTGAGCAGCGGCACGAAGACGAGGAAGATGATGAGCTGGCCGAACACGGTCGGCCGTATCATCTCCCGTGCCGATGCGGTCGTCACCGCCAGACGCTCCGACAGCGTGAGCAGGCGGCCCTCTGCGTGCTGCCGCTCTGCGAAATGGCGCAGCGCGTTCTCGACGATGATGACCGCGCCATCGACGATCAGCCCGAAATTGAGCGCACCAAGGCTCATCAGGTTACCGGACACGGCCAGCCCGTTCATCCCCGCCGCGGTCATCAGCATGGTGATCGGGATCACGGCCGCGGTGATCAGCGCGGCGCGCACGTTGCCGAGCAGCAGGAACAGCACGACGATGACGAGGAGCGCGCCTTCGATCAGGTTCTTTTCGACGGTCGCGATCGTCGCGTTCACCAGCTTCGACCGGTTGTAGACGGGTTCGGCGAACACATCCGGCGGCAACGTCCGATTGATCAGGGTCAGCTTCTCGCCCACGCTGGTCGCGACGATCCGGCTGTTCTCGCCGACGAGCATCAGCACGGTCGATATGACCGCCTCCGCGCCCATGCGGCTGCCGGAACCGGTACGCACCGCACCGCCGATCACGACCTGCCCGACGTCCTTCACCCGGACCGGGACACCGGCGCGGGTCGCGACGACCGCCTGCTCGATGTCGTCGATCGACTTCAGGCGGGCATCGGCGCGGACCAGAAAGCTCTCACCGGCGCGCCGGACGTAATTCGATCCGGTGGACAGGTTGGCGCGCTCGAGAGCATCCGCCAATGCGGGGATCGAGAGGCCATAGGCGGCAAGCGCGTTGAGGTTCGGTTCGACCAGATATTGTTTGACGTAGCCGCCGTTCGAATCGACGCCGGCGACGCCCTTGACGGTCCGCATTTGCGGCCGGATGATCCAGTCCTGCGCCGTGCGCAGATAGGCTGCCTTGGCCAGTTCGGTCGTCAGTCGCGCACCTTCGGGCGTCAGATAGCTGCCGTCCAACTGCCAGCCGGGCTTGCCGTCGACGATCGGCACGCCCTTGCCGTCGGGATGGCGAAAGGCCACCGAATAGAAGAATATCTCGCCGAGACCGGTGCTGAGCGGCGAAAGATTGGGTTGCACGCCAGCGGGAAGGCTTTCCCTTGCCTGCGCCAGACGTTCGGTCACCTGCGCGCGGGCGAAATAGATGTCGGTGGCGTCGGTGAAGACGGCCGTCACCTGGCTGAAGCCGTTGCGCGAGAGCGACCGCGTGATTTCGAGGCCGGGTATGCCGGCCAGCGCCGTCTCGATCGGGAACGTCACCTGCTTCTCGATGTCGACCGGCCCCAGCGTCGGGGCGAAGGTACTGATCTGCACCTGTCGATTGGTGACGTCGGGGACGGCGTCGATCGGCAATCTGGTGATCTGCCACGCACCGAAACCGATGACGAGCAGCGTGAGGAAGGCGATCAGCCAGCGCATGCGCACGGAGGCCGAAAGGATGCGGTCGATCATTCCTCGCCTCCCGCATTCTTCTCCAGTTCGGCCTTCAACAGGAAGGCATTGACGGTCGCGATCGGCGTGCCTGCGGCGAGCCCGCCGGCGATCGCGGCCATGCCACCCGATCGGCTGTCGATGCGGACCGGTCGAGCCTTGAAGCCCGTCGCCGTGCGGACGAAGACCACGCTTTGCTGCCCCAGAGTCTGAACGGCCTCCTGCGGCACGACGATGCCATTCCGCGCCGCCCCTGCGGTCGCGAAAATGCGTGCCTGAACGAGCTGGCCCGGTGACAGAATGCCGGCCGCTGCAATCGGCGTTACCACGATGGTCGCGGCGCGGGACTGCGGATCGACCACGCCCGTCGATGCACGGACCCGCCCCTCGATCGTCCGGCCATCGCTGGTGGTCAGCGTCACCCGGTCACCGGCCCGGATGCGGGCGGCATCGGCAGGGGGTACGCTGGCGACGATCTGAATACGGCGTGGATCGGCCACGCGGAACAGCTCGGTTTCCGCGGCGACGAACTGGCCGGGATGGGCGCTCGCACGGGTCACCCGCCCCGCGACCGGACTGACGACCGCGACGGAACGACCATCCCCGGATACGCGCGCGGCACCTGCGGCGGCGCTGGCGCGACGTGCGTCGGCCCGGGCGACGGCGAGGCTGGCCTGCGCGGATTCGAAATCGGCGCGCGCGCTGACGCCCTGATCGAGTAGCGTGCGTTCGCGGGCAAGCTGTCGTGCGGCAAGCGTAACGCGCGCCGATGCTGCCTCGCGATCGGCCGTGATCTGCGACGCGTCGCGGCTTTCGACCAATGCGAGCGTCTGCCCGGCGCGGACGGGGTCACCGATGTGCGACAGGATGCGCATTACGGTCCCTGGCGCGCGCGCGGTCAGGACCGCCTCGGCATCCGGCATCGCCTCTATCGTTGCGGAGGCGAGGATCGCGGCGGCGATGTCTCCGGTGTCGGCGGGGGCTATCGTGATCTGCGATGTCGCGATCGCCTGCGGCGTCATCGCGACCGAGTCCAGCGGGGCGAGTGGCGACGCCTCGACCGGCTTCGCGACGGATGGGGACGTCGAGGATTGGGTAAGGCGCGCGGCACCGAAACCGAGTGTAGCGGCGGCAACCAGCCCGATGGCGGCCCCGGCATAGAGGCGATGTCTGTCGGTCATTGGACCGGTTCTCCGATGATGGTGAGACCCTGAAGACGGGCCAAGCCGGCGCGGGCGTCGAGCCGGGCGATCGCAGCGTCGAGAATGACGCCGCGCGCAGCGCCCAGGTTATGACGCGCCGCCAGCAGTTCGATCAGCGGTGCCTTGCCCGCCTCATAGGCGATCCGCGCGAGCCGATATCCCTCGTTCGCGGTTCGCATCGCGCGGTCGGCGGCTGTCGCTCGCCGATCGGCGGCCTGAACCAGCGCGAGCGCGGCACGGGTGCCAGCCTCGGCATCGAGCCGGGCCGCCGCGGCCCTTGCCTCGGCGGCTTGCAAGTCCGCCTGCGCCGCGGCGATATTGCCGCGGTTGCGGTCGAACAACGGTAACGGGACCGAGAAGCCCGCGACGATCGCTGGCCCGCTGGCCGCCCGAAGCTGACGCACGCCGAATTGTCCGACGACATTGGGGGTCGCAAGCCGCTGTTGCACCGTGACCGCGCGGGCTACAGCCTCCCGCTCGGCCTCCGCGACGCGCACGATCGTCGTCTGCATCGGGTCGATCGGCCCTGTGACGGTGCGGGCATCGAGGCGATCGAGCAGCGATTCCGCAATGCCGGTGAACGCGGTCGACACGCCCGCCAGCGCCGACAGCCGGGCAAGTGCAGCGGTCTGCTGCGCGTTCGCCGTCTCGAGTTCCGCCTCGAGCGTGTTCAATTCGGTTTCGGCGTGCACCTGACGCAGGCGGGCTTCCTTGCCGGCGCCAACGAGAGCGCGTGCGACCTTCAGGTCCGCCGTCGCCTCCTCGACTTCGTCCTCGGCAAGACCGATCCGACGGTCGGCGATCTCGACACGTGCATAGGCCTGGGCCAGTTCCGTTGCATAGACGAGGCGTCCGTGCCGGCTGCGGGCGGTGGCGGCGGCGATACCGGCTTCACCCGCAGCGATACGTGCCGACCGCTTTCCGCCCAGTTCGAACGGTTGATCGATCTGCAACGTCGTCTGCTGCTGATCGCGCGCATTGCCTGTAAGGTCACCGACGAAATTCTCGGCATAGAGACTGATCGACGGATTTGGGCGAGCCCGCGCCTGCCCGGCAATGCCCCGCGCGCGTGCGACATCGGCTTCAAGGATCGCGACGTGAGGCGCGTCGCGCGTTTGATTCAGGAGTTGGGCAAACGGCGGCGCAGTCTGAGACCAGGCCGTGCCTGCGGAAGGCAGCGCCAAGAGGGTACCGGCGAGCGCGAACGCGCGACGCCGGCGAAATTGGCCGTTCATCATGATGGTCCTTCCAGGAAATGGGATGTCGGCGACCGGCGCCGGCGGATCTCAGTTCCTCGGAGGTCTCAACAGCGCGGCAGGGTCGACCCCGTTGCGGAAGGCTTGCGCCAGTGGCGACCAGTTCCGATCGACCATTGCGGTCGCGATCGGAAGAGCGAGCGGCCCCGTGATCGATACCCATTGGCCCATCGCATGGGCGAGAATATGGATCGGGGCATCCGGATCGCCCTGATCGGATGGCGCATGGTCGTGCTTGACCGAGGAGGCATGAATGGCATCGTCATCATGCACAATCGCACTGTGCCAGCCGGACACGGCAATGATCCCGAACAGCGCGATGACGACTAGAATGACGCCAGTAAAAGCAGAACGGGGCCGACGCATTGTCACCACGCGGAGCCTAGGCCCCCTTTCGGGGTCGCGGCAAGCGCATCCCGGCGCCCCGGCATTCATCATATCCGATTTCGACCGATACGGATGCTGGTGTTTGTCGACAGCGCTTGTACCCAAACGCACAAAAGCCCCGGACCGTGGGGTCTGGGGCTTTTGCGATACCGTTGGTTGCGGGGACAGGATTTGAACCTGTGACCTTCAGGTTATGAGCCTGACGAGCTACCGGGCTGCTCCACCCCGCGACGTGGTGCATCGAAGTGGTACTTCGACGCGGGTAACGGTCGTTTTAGACGGCAACGCCCCCGCGTGTATGCGGGGGTGTTGGTGTCTGGTTGGACCAGATGACATGTGGATGGGTTCCAAGCTTTGTATGTTTGTATCCGCCGGCTTCAATGCCTGGCGACGACCTACTCTTCCATCGCTTGAGCGATAGTACCATTGGCGCAGTCGGGTTTCACGGCCGAGTTCGGGATGGGATCGGGTGGGACACCGACGCTATAGCCACCAGGCAATGGAGCGGGCGGATACGACATGCACATCAAAGTGATATTTTGATGTGGTTTGGGCTTTATCCATCACAGCTTGCACTGTGATGGGTTCTAAAATCGATGCACCTTTGTGTGAAAATCACGAGGTTTTATATTCTGGCGTCGAGCATGTTCATCCACGCCGTCGCTGACGCTGGGTTGGACCCAGTGTTGTCATTGATGGTGTGAGACTCTCAAGCGCGAATAGGACAATTAGTATCGGTTAGCTCCATGCGTTACCGCACTTCCACATCCGATCTATCAAGGTCGTGGTCTCCGACCGTCCTATGAAATCTTATCTCGAGGGAGGCTTCCCGCTTAGATGCTTTCAGCGGTTATCCCGTCCGTACATAGCTACCCTGCTGCGCCGTTGGCACGACGACAGGTACACCAGAGGTACGTTCAACCCGGTCCTCTCGTACTAGGGTCAACTCCTCTCAAATTTCGACGCCCACGGCAGATAGGGACCAAACTGTCTCGCGACGTTCTGAACCCAGCTCACGTACCACTTTAATTGGCGAACAGCCAAACCCTTGGGACCTGCTCCAGCCCCAGGATGTGATGAGCCGACATCGAGGTGCCAAACAACCCCGTCGATATGAGCTCTTGGGGGTTATCAGCCTGTTATCCCCGGCGTACCTTTTATCCGTTGAGCGATGGCCCTTCCACGAGGGACCACCGGATCACTATGACCGACTTTCGTCTCTGCTCGACTTGTCAGTCTCGCAGTCAGGCGGGCTTATGCCATTGCACTCTAACAGCCGGTTTCCAACCGGCCTGAGCCCACCATCGCGCGCCTCCGTTACTCTTTAGGAGGCGACCGCCCCAGTCAAACTACCCGCCACAGAGGGTCCCTGTTCCGGCTTACGGAACGAGGTTAGACATCAGAAAACAACAGGGTGGTATTTCACCTATGGCTCCACGACAGCTGGCGCCGTCGCTTCAAAGCCTCCCACCTATGCTACACAGTTCTTTCCTAATGCCACTCTGAAGCTGCAGTAAAGGTGCACGGGGTCTTTCCGTCTAACCGCGGGTACTCCGCATCTTCACGGAGAATTCAATTTCGCTGAGCATGTCCTGGAGACAGTGGGGAAGTCGTTACGCCATTCGTGCAGGTCGGAACTTACCCGACAAGGAATTTCGCTACCTTAGGACCGTTATAGTTACGGCCGCCGTTTACCTGGGCTTCATTTCAGAGCTTGCACCCCTCCACTTAACCTTCAGGCACCGGGCAGGCGTCAGGCCCTATACGTCGTCTTGAAGCCGACTTAGCAGAGCCCTGTGTTTTTGCTAAACAGTCGCTACCCCCTGGCCTGTGCCCCCTCATAACGCTTGCGCGCTGTGAGGGCCTCCTTCTTCCGAAGGTACGGAGGCAATTTGCCGAGTTCCTTCAGGACACTTCTCTCAAGCGCCTTGGTATACTCTACCTGACCACCTGTGTCGGTTTCGGGTACGGTCTATACGGTGGGGCTATTTCCTGGAACAGTTTCGAAGCACGGCCAATCCGATAAGGCCGTACAACACACACCATCCGTCACACACCACCAGGCCCACGAATATTAACGTGGTTCCCATCGACTACCCCCTTCGGGCTCGTCTTAGGGGCCGGCTCACCCTGCGCGGATTAGCCTTGCGCAGGAACCCTTGGTCTTTCGGCGAGAGGGCATCTCACCCTCTTTATCGCTACTCATGTCTGCATTCGCACTTCCGATACCTCCACGACCCATTACCAGATCGCTTCACAGGCTTACGGAACGCTCCG